>CAKQEA010000015.1 GCA_934229785.1 uncultured Anaeroplasmataceae bacterium | reverse complement strand
TAGGTAGTAAGATTTTTCATTATCATATCACAATATTCATGATCATCCATATGCTTCGAATTGAATAAAGAATTACAACTACATAAGCTTATACTTAACATAGCTAATAATATAACTAATATTTTCCTCATATTAAACCTCTAGAACTAGAATGATAATGTAGCTTTATAGCACTTCATACCATTGTAATATACATATGATGATTTGCTGGCATTCCAATATTTCCAATCTTCATTATTATCATATTTATAATTAGTGTATTTACTATAAAAATCATTAAAAAAGGCATCATTTTCACTTTGAGTATTAAATGAATTAAATGTAACAGTAAATGTCGCTTTTAAATCATTTACATCCCATAAAACTGGATATTGATAATTAGAATTAAATCCTGTAAACCACCAATGCTTATTTCCATCATTATTCCAATTTATTATTTCTTTATTATTATATTTTAAATTCAAATTACAAGAAAAAGCTTTACTAGTATCAATAGCCCATCTTAATCCAAAATTTGAAGTATAAATTTTTTTATAAACTCCTAACTCACATCCGGCTCCTAAATTATAATAATCACCTTTCCATGCCCATAATATATAATCAGTGCCATTATTAGCATTAGGATCAATATCTATTTCATATTTATGTCTTTCCATTCTTTTTCTACCTAAAACTTGTGTCCCATTATCAAAAACTTCATCATATAAATCATCATAACCAACATTTTTTTGCCAACAATTAAAATTTGCATGATATATTCCAGTTGGTACTGAAACTTCTGTGCCATTATTATATTTGGTCACCTTATATTCTTGCTTCATATTTAAAATTTGTGCACCAATCCAGGCTGCAAATGAACCATAACCTCTTAAATAAAGAGTAGTAGTTCCAATTCTTATAAATGGAGCACATATTGCAGCAATTTTATTTACAACTTCTCTAATTGGGTTAATTTCTATAGCATAATTTATTACTTTTCTAATAAAATTCCAAAAGCCAGTGTTATTAATTACATCTGAATTTTGTAAATCGGATAGCCATATTTCTCCCTCTTCATCCATAAACATTACATCAGCATCACCTAATTTATTAAATGTAACTAACCCAGGTAAAATTTCTATAATGTTATTTTCACCATTATCGTCATTTATAATAACAGATAGGTACATTGTACTTTCTTCATCAATAAATTTCGCTTCATAATTAACACTTACTTTTTCTTGATTATCAGATAAATCAACAAAATCTAATTCTTCAAAAAAAGATTTATCAAATTTTTTCTCAGCTATAACTTTTAAATTATCTTCTTCTCTTTCAACTTTATGGGTATCAAATCCATCAAATAACGTTTCTTCATCAATTGCTTTTTCATCGTAAGAAACAGTTCTCGCTTCTTGTTTAAGATTATCATTCTTTTGAACGCTAGCATGTCCAACAATTACAGTAACAAAAACAATCAACAATAAATTAATACTTAACAAAATCCTTTTAAACTTCATAAACAAAAATTCTCCTTTATTTTATTAAGTTAGCATTTATTAAACTCACCCTCCCTAACCAATGCAAATTAAACTTTATATAAGTTTAGCATATTTTACATAATTACGCAATTGTAAATTTATAAAAAGCAGAATAAACGCATAAAATTGCAAGTAAATAAAAAATGAAAGCAAGATTATGCGTTTATTCTGACATTCTTCATGTATTTTTTTACAAACTAAATGTTATATACAAATGTTAGTACTTTATTTTGCTTCTCATCCAATGATACATCTATTCTTTTGAATAGTACTCTAGCTAAAGATAGATCAACATTCTTATATGAAAGAATCTCATCAACAAAATTATTATAACTCTTATCATTTTTAGAATTATTTATCTTTTGTTCTATGATTTGCTTTTCATTTTCTAAAGCCTTTAATTTAATACTAAGCACTTCTTTATTTGTATTATAGGATTCTTTATCAATGATACCTGATATATAATTTTCAGTTAATTTCTTCTTTTTATTTGTTGCTTCTAGGATATCTTTATTAATCTTTGATAGATTGGCTTTATTATCCTTTGAAGCTCCATTTAAAAGCTCACTTATATAATCACGATTATTTCTTAATTCCTTAATAACTCTTTTAGTTTCTTTAAGAATAATATCCTTAATTTCATCTGGCTTAAAGGACATTCCTTTTGAATTAATATATCCCTTTACATTTACAATTTTTCCTTCATTGGTATTGAAATATGAATAAGGTCGCTTACATTTAAAATACTTATTTTCTATAGTATTGTAGATAAAATGAGACAAATATTCATCACGCACATTAGCCCTTGATTTAGCTAAGGCAATAGCTTTATCTTGAGTTTCTTTTGATATAATCGAATCAATATTAATAATATTACTTGGAACGACACAGGATACCTTTTTACAATTAATATAAGTGCCACTATAGGATAAATTATGAACTATATCAAATACATTACGACGCTTCCAAGTTAAATTACTATTTTCTTTAGTAATATAACCACATTTGTTATATAAGGCTTGTCCAGGTCCTGGGACATTGGCTTTATTTAATGTATCAATAATTTCATTTGGCATTTTACCTTTTAAATATTCATCAAAAATGTATTTAACTATTTGAGCTTCAGCTTCATTAATAACTAATTTACCATCAATCACATTATAGCCATATAAACCAATCCTTGCTAAAGGTTTAGCTTCGGCTTTCTTTTTGATTGCGGCTCTTATTTTTTTCTTACATTCCTTTAAATAGTAATCATTTACAAATGATTTTAATACAATTGAATCATCATCTTGGTTAATTGCTGAATCATAATTATCAAGAATTGAAATAATTCGTAGGTTATTATTTATAGCAAATTCTTCTACAAATCTACCTACTTCAATTAAATTTCTTCCTAAACGTGATAAATCTTTTACAATGATTCCATCAAATAAGCCTTGTTCAAAATCATTTAAAAGTTCATTAAAGCCTGGTCTATTAAGTGTGGCACCTGATACTCCATCATCAATGTATTCATTTACTAAAATGAGTCCTTTTGAAGATAAATATTCCTTAATGTTTTTACGTTGATTTTCAATACTTCTACTTTCATCATTGTCAGATTCATCTTCTCTTGATAATCTAGCATATAATGCAAATCTAACATTATTTTTCATTGTTAACATAATCAATAAATCCTCCCACCATATCATTAATTTTAGGATAATGAATCTTTACAGATACATCTTTATTTCTTGGAGATTTAGTTACTTCAATTTTTGTTATCAATGAACCAATGACTTTAGTACTTGTTAGCTCATCATCTTTTAATGATTCTAAAATATTAATTAGTGCGTAGGCTTCATTAGTGTAATTCCTCGTTTCGGAATCCTTACACAAATTATTATAATTAATTACTAAGGCTCCTATTTTATCTTCTGTATCAGCTTTAAATGTTTTATAGTCATTTACATCTAAGTCACCAGAAATATATAGTTCCTTTGCACGTGATAGTTTACCTTCTAATTCTTTTTTTTGATGTAAGAAAGAACGCTTCTTTCCTTCAATAGAATTTAGGTAATTAACATCATAATGAGAGGTTAATTCATTTGCGTAAGCTATAAATTTATCTTTATTAGCTAAGACAATATCAAATAGCTCAGATAATTCCTTCTTAACAATTTCATTTAAATCCTCACGATTAATGTAAGCTGATGATTCACACTCTTTGTTTCTACAATAATAACGATAATTACTAGCTGATGTATTTCTATCTTTACGTTTTAAAAAAGATAAGGTTTTGCCACAACAACCACAAACGATTAATCTTTTATAATTATTTTCTTCTTCAGACTTATGCAAACATGAATACATATTAATAATTTGTTGACAAGCATCAAATTCCTCTTGAGTAACTAAGGGCTCAAATTTATTTTCAAAAATATAAGGATTTTTATTTTTCGTGATTTTTTTACTTTTAAATGAATTTTTCAAAGTTTTTTGTGTTATATAATGACCTAGGTATTCTTGATTATCAACCATTCTATAAATACGATCACCATACCAATTATACTTTTCTTCTTCTGCACAATTAGAATATCTTGCAGAATGATCTCCTCTTTTTAAATAATTATAATAATTAGGGGAATAAACTTTTTCTTCCTTCAATACCTCTGCTACTTTTGAAGAGCTTTTTAGTTTTGCATATAATTGGAATATCATTTTAACATTTGGTGCAGTTTCAGGATCTGGAACTCTTTCACCTTTAGCGTTATACATATAACCATAAAGTGGTCTTGGTGCTACACGACATTCTCCATTTTTTGCCTTAGCTCTTACTGTAAATTTTATCTTTTTTGATACATCCTTTGCATAGTATTCATTTATTACATTCTTGAATACTCCTACAAAATCATTATTATCGTTATTACTATCAACATTATCGTTAATCGCAATATATCTAACATTATGAGATGGAAAGAATTCTTCTTGATAATATCCAACTTGAATATAATTTCTTCCAAGACGTGATAAATCCTTTGTGATAACACAATTGATTTTTCCTCTTTTAATATCATCAATCATTCTAATAAAATCAGGTCTATTAAAATTTGTACCTGAATATCCATCATCACAGTAAATTCCACCAACTAAATAATTATTGTCATTACAATATTTAATTAATGTTTCCTTTTGATTTTGAATTGATGATGAATCACCATCAAGACCATCATCTTTTGATAGTCTACAATAAATAGCTACTACATAATCACTTGCTTGTTTTTGTATCATTGTCTTCTCCTTGATTTGAAGAATTAAGCCTTTCATTTCGCAAGTCAATTAACAAGTAAACTAATCTATCAATTAATTGTGTTTTGCTATCAGCACTAACACGCTCTACTTTATATTTTTTTCCATTGATTTCGTATGTCTTCAATCACATCACCTCACGTACTATTATACGCTAGGGGTGGTGCCACTATTGTTCACCCTAAACCAATTTTTGGAAAAAATAAAAGGCTTAATTCAAATTTTCATAAGAAAATCTGGATCAAACCTGATTTTTTATATTATATAATAATATAACCTTTTGGGTTACATTTTACGCAATAACTCCTGTTATAATTTTAATTATATCTTTATCCTTATAGTCAATTAACTTATTTAAATAATAATCTCTTTTAATCATAATATATCACCAACCAAATTATAATCGGAAAACTTTTTTATTTCAAGTTTTTTTCGGTTACAAATATAAATATTTAAAAAAACATTATCTCTTTATACTAAAACATCAATTAAGAGTAGTAACCATAACATTCTTTCATTTATTATATTAGATATACTTAAGCGAACGCTTTAAACATATAGTTGATAAATTGTGTGACAAAAATACATAAGTAGGTAATTATTTAGGTTTAGCTATATAAATTGTAAATGGTTTTATTTTAAAACAATAAATTCATAAAAAGCTTTTCAATTTTTTTAATCAAAATCATGAAAAGCTTTTATCAATTTACTTCATATAATCATACATTTCCTTCAAGGCTGTTTTTTCAAGCCTTGATACCTGAGCTTGGGAAATATCTAGTTCAGTTGCTATCTCCATTTGAGTTTTATCTAAATAATACCTTTTATAAATAATAGTTCTTTCTCGTTCTGAAAGCTTTGCAAAAGCTTCCTTTAACATATTAGATTTTAAAAACTCATCAAATAAATCATTTGAATCACTAATTTGATCCTCAAGCTCTATAACATCTCCACCATTATCATAAATCGGCGTTGACATACTAATTGTATCCTGAATCGCCTCAAGTGACATAATAACATCAACACTATCTACTCCAAGCTCTAAGGCAATTTCATTTATTGTTGGCTCTCTATGATGAATAGATGAAAATTTATCTTTATAGCTTATTGCTTTATAGGCAATATCCTTATAGCTTCTTGATACTCTTATTGATCCATTATCTCTTAAATGTCTTCTTATCTCACCTATTATCATTGGGCAAGCATAGGTTGAAAACTTAACATTATGTGATAAATCAAAATTATCAATAGCCTTCATTAATCCAATACACCCTACCTGAAATAAATCATCTAGACTTTCCTTTTTATCATTAAACCTTTTTAAAACAGATAAAACCAACTTTAAATTCCCTTGTATCATTTTTTCTCTAGCCTTCATATCTCCATTTTTAACCTCTAAAAGAAGATTAGTCATCTCAGTTTGAGAAAGAGTTTTAAGCTTAGATGTATCTACTCCAGTTATTTCTACCTTGTGCATTATATATCTTCCCTTTCGTTATTTAATATGGAAGAATTCCTTAAAATTTATACATTTTCTTTAAACAAAATAATAATTACTTGCTTGCTATTGTAAGCTTCTTCTCCATTTCCTCCTTTAAATGATTCATTATTTTCTTCTCAAGCCTAGAAATATATGATTGAGAAATCCCAAGCTTATCAGCAACCTCCTTTTGAGTGAAGCTTTCTTGATTATAAAGACCAAACCTCATAATAATAATTTCTTTTTCACGAATCTTTAAATTTTCAACAGCCTGATACATAATTTTTTCCTTTTCATTTTTTAAAACCTCATCTAAGGCATGAGCCTCAGGAGTAGGAATAACATCAGACAATAATAATTCATTACCATCTCCATCTACATTGAGTGGTTCATCTAAAGAAACCTCAACCTTTTGCTTTGAAATCTTACGTAAAAACATTAAAATTTCATTTTCTATACATCTTGAGGCATAAGTACCAAGCTTAATATTTTTATCAGGTCTGAATGTTTCCACTCCTTTAATTAACCCCATTGAACCAATTGAAATTAAATCCTCAAGTAAAACCTTAGGAGATTCAAACCTTTTAGCAATAAAAACAACTAATCTCATATTATGTTCAATCAAATAATTTCTTGCCACTATATCACCTGCAATTACCTTATCAACATAAATCCTCTCCTCTTCTTCTGTTAAAGGCTCAGGTAAAGACATTTGATTGTAAAGATAGCATACTTCATCAGGTGTTCGTATAAACTTCTTAATAATCTTAAAAAAAATCATTTTTATCCTCCCAAAACATTTAAGCCGAACATAACCATGTGCGAAATATTTGCATATGCAATATAAACATCCTTTTTTACATATCTTTTATTTATTTTTATTTTAAAATCCTTAACCTCATATAAAGAAATAACCCTTTTTAAAGAAACAGTTTGAACCTCAATTTGCTTTACAAAGCTTCCAATTTTAATTTTAGAATTGACAAAAACAATTGGAATATTGTTATCAGTAACTAAAAAATTACCAGTATCACAATATCCTTGTAAATAAAATGTTCGATTTTTATCCTTAAGAATAACATCATAAGAAAGATTATTGTTATATGAATGAAATCTTTTATATATAGAATACAAAGAAAATATAAAACAAAATAAAATTAAAGATATAATTACTGCCCAAAAATTAGAAACAAGCTGATAAACTATCTCAGAAATCCCCCCTAAAGTAAAATTAAACATTAAATATACAACAGACCTCGACAACGTTTTATTCACTCCCTTTGATATGAACGGCACAACTGATATTATCCATATAATAAGATACCTATACTTTTCTATATGATATGGAAAATAAATATAAGAAACTACATAAAGTGAATCTAATATCATAGATAATCCAATAAGCCAAGCATTTCTTTTATTTCTTAAAATATAATTAGAAAACTTAACAAAGCATAAATGAATTACCAAATTAATTAGAACAATTATTTCTATATATTTCATGGTCTAAGTATATAAAAAATAAGCAAAAAAAATCATCGAATTATAAAACACAATTCGATGATTAATAACCTAATTATTAACATTTTTTTCAAGCATTAAGTGATACTTGTTCATTTTGTTCAATTAACAAATTAAAATCATTAACGCCTATAGGCTTAGAGTAGAAAAAGCCTTGAGCATATTTACAGCCAAATTTCTTTAATAGGTCAACATAAATCTTTGTTTCTACCCCCTCAGCTATCGCTGGAATATTTAGTTTATTACAAAGCTTAATTACAGAATCAATGATTTTTAGAGATTTTTCATCATATTTTGAGAAAAACTTCAAATCAATTTTGACAATATCAAACTCAATTTCCTTTAAAACATTTAAAGATGAATAGCCTGAACCAAAATCATCCATTAATACCTTAAAGCCATTATCTCTTAGCTTATTTACTGTTGATTTTACAAGATCAACATCAGCAAAAATAGTTTCAGTAATTTCAAGCTCTAAATAGCTAGGTGGAATATTATACCTCTTTACAAGATTAACAACAAAATCAATAAAATCACTATTACCTAAAATAGTCCTTGAAACATTAACCGAAATCGGAAACATTGATTTATTATCATCTTGTCTTTGTTTTAAATACTTAACAGTTTCCTCCCAAACAAACAAATCAAGCTTAGCAATAAAACCATTTTTCTCAAAAATCGGAATAAACTCACCAGGAGAAATAATTTTACCATTTTTTAACCAACGAACCAAAGACTCAGCACCAACTATTTTACCAGTAAAAATATCAAATTTTGGTTGAAAATAAATTATAAATTCACCATTATCTAATGCTTGATTCATTTCATTTAAAATACTTTGTTCTTTTAATCTTGTTTCCTTCATTTCAGGTTTATAAATACCCAAATTATGACCAATGCGTCCCTTAAGTGGAAATGCAGCTAATTTAGCACTTTCAATACATTTAGCAATATTAAATTCATCATTTATCTTAATCTCACAAGCACCAAATACTAAATTAATATTGAAGTTAGGATTGAACCTTTTAACATTTTCACTAATCTCATTACATAAAGAACATAAACCATCATATGCTGTATCAACAAAAACCATGAATACATCCTTATATAATCTACCATAAACAAGATTATATTTATCTTCAAGACTAATTAAAACCTGAGCAATATACTTTAACAATTCATCACCACATACACTACCAAATAAATCATTGTATATAGCAAAATGATACATATCAAACCTAATTAAATAAAAGCTGTTTTTAGGCATTTTACCTTCGACACGTTTACAAACCTCTTCTTTAAATTTATCCTTAGTATAAATTAAAGTAAGCTTGTCAAATTGTGCCTCAAAAGCCTTATTCTTTTCATTTTCATATAAATTTTCATATCTTTTTATATTTACTTCAGTAATACAAAAAACCACAATAAAACATAAAACAAGCAAAACAGCTAACAAAATTATCAAAAATAATAAAGAAGATGAAATGTAACCTGAGTTTAAAATAAGTGTAATAATTAAAAAAGTTGTGAAAAATATTAACAATAAAAAAAGAAAAATAGCAAAAATAATATGATGTTTTCTCTTCACAAATAGTACCTCCCTTCATTGTTGTAAGCGTTTTATATAAATTTCAAAAAGCGTTTTCGTCAAAAATATTATAACACTTAATAAAAAAAAATCAACAAAATATGTCAATTTTTGTATAACTAAAGCTCTTTTAACTATCTTTAACTTTTGAAAAGATAGCCACAATGAATATTACAAAACCACTTTTTGAAAAAAAAGGCTTGATACATTTTGTTTTTGTATCAAACCTATAATAAATATTTTTAAAGAAGGAAAAATACTAAATAAAATGGCTTTAAAAATAATGCACCATCTTTTCCAATATCCTTTTGTGATAATAAATATAAATTTTTAATTGAGTCAGAATATTTTTTAGCAAAAAAATCAATTGGGGTTACATTTTACGCAATAACACCTCTAATAACAAGTGCTCTTTTTTTAATTATAAGTGATTTTTCCCATTTTAAAATTTCATTCATAATTTTTCTTTTATACATAATCTATCAACATTTCAATTTTACATTTTTTTATAATTATTTTCAACTACCATTTACACCTTTTTCTACCCAAAATATTTACTTGTTTACACTTTTTTCAACCCAAACTAACACTATATTTACACTTTTTCTAATTTAAAATGCATTTAATCATTTCCTAATGAATTAAAAATAGCGTGCTGAATTTTATCAACACGCTAAATTTATCCTTTAAGCAAATATTACTCTATAACATTAACAATAGCAAGTACTTCTTTTGTTAATTCATTAAGCTTACTATCTGCCTGAGCCTGAGTATCACCCTTTACTCCGTAATAAACCTTAAGCTTAGGCTCTGTTCCTGATGGACGTAATACGAACCACATATTATCATTTAAATAATACTTGATTACATTACTTGTAGGTAAATTAATCTTAGATTCTTCCCCTGTTACAAAATTTTTCTTAACAGATAATTTAACATCATCCTTAGCTAAAATGTTAAAGTTTTGAAGTTTAATTTCGTTATTACGGAAATAATCCATAATTCTTCTAATTTTTGCTGCACCCTCAAGACCCTTAAGGCCGATATTTGTAATACCTTCCTTATAATAACCATATTCTTCATAAATAGCATTTAAGGCATCAACTAAATCCATACCCTTTTCTCTATAATAGGCTGCAGTTTCACAAAGCATTAAAATTGCTTGAATTGAATCCTTATCTCTTACACAATCAGAAATAAGACAGCCATATGATTCCTCAAAGCCAAATACATATGTACCTCTACCTGTTAATTCCATTTCTCTTGCCTTTTCACCAATGAACTTAAATCCAGTTAAAGTGATTTCAGTCTTTAAGCCATATTTTTCTGCAATAGCGATTGGAAGAGTTGAAGATACATTAGTAGTAAACATATAGCCATTCTTTGGTAATGTATTTAATTCTTTTCTAGTTCTACAAATATAGTCAAATACTAATGCTGCAGTTTGATTACCTGTAAATAATACATATTCACCATTATGCTCAACAGCAATACCTAAACGGTCAGCATCTGGGTCAGTTGCTAAAACAATCTTAGCACCAATTTGCTTGGCAAGCTCAATTGCTTCATCATATGCTTCTTTATTTTCAGGATTTGAAGTCTTAACACCTGAAAAATCAGGATCTGGTGTCATTTGACAAGGAAGTGGTGTTACATCATAGCCAACACTTTGTAATACCTGTGGTGCAAATACCTGACCTGTACCATGAAGTGGAGTATACACAAGCTTAAAGTCCTTTTTAAGGTTAGGACGAAGAATAATCTTCTTAACTTCCTTAATATAAACCTCATCTACATCCTTACCAATATATTGAATTAAATCATGATTTTTTGATGTTTCAATATTAAAATAATCATCAATCTTATTTATTTCTGCAATAACCTTATCAGCATCATTTGGAACCAATTGGCATCCTGTTTCATCATAAATTTTATAACCATTATATTCCTTAGGATTATGAGATGCAGTAATCATAATACCACCAATGCAGTGGAAATGGCGAACTGCAAATGATAACTCTGGAGTAGGTCTTAAATCTTCAAATAAATAAACCTTAAAGCCTAATGAAGATAATACCTCAGCAGAAATCCTTGCAAATTCCTTTGATTGATGACGATTATCATGAGAAATTGCAACTCCTCTTGTTAAAGAATCTGCACTTTGTTTAGCCAAGTATCTACCAAAGCCTAAAGTAGCCTTAGCAACGATATAAATATTCATACGATTAGTTCCAGCACCTAAAACTCCACGAAGTCCTCCAGTACCAAATTCCAAATCAACTGCAAATGCATCCTCTAATTCCTTATCATTCATTGATTCTAATTCTTTTCTTAAATTAGCATCAAGATTTGGATTATTTTTCCATAATTGAACTTTTTCTAAATAATTCATTTTCTATACGCTCCTTCTTTAAATAAATTATATCTCAAATAATTTAAATAATCAATACGTAGCAACTTTCAACACTTTGAATTCCAAAAAGAAAAGAAGCCTAAAGGCTTCAAATCTAAAAATATATTTTTAATTTTTTAAGCTATTAAGTGGTGCTGGAATTTGACCACCACGATTAATAAATGTATTTGGCTTTAGCTTTGATAATGGCATAATAGGACCATAGCCTAATAATCCACCAAAATTAAGAGTTTCTCCTTCTTTTTTACCAATTGCAGGAATAACACGTACTGCAGTTGTTTTACAATTTATCATACCAATTGCTGCTTCATCTGCAATAAGTGCTGAAATAACCTCAGCTGTAGTATCACCAGGTATTATTATCATATCAAGTCCAACTGAACATACAGCAGTCATGGCCTCTAGCTTTTCAATCTTTAAAGAGCCTGATTTTGCTGCACTAATCATACCAGCATCCTCACTTACAGGAATAAAGGCACCTGATAATCCACCAACTCTACTAGATGCCATAACTCCACCCTTTTTTACAGCATCATTTAGCATTGCAAGACAAGCAGTTGTACCACAACCACCAACCTGCTCAAGACCAATTTCTTCTAATATGTGAGCAACTGAATCACCAACAGCTGGAGTAGGCGCAAGCGATAAATCAACAATACCAAATTCAACACCAAGCATCTTTGACGCCTCTACACCAACAAGCTGACCCATTCTTGTAACCTTAAAGGCAGTCTTCTTTATAATATCAGCAATTTCAGCAATAGATGCATCCTTAGGTGCATTATGAATAGCAGCACGAACAACACCGGGACCTGATACACCAACATTAATGACACAATCAGCTTCACCAACACCATGGAAAGCACCTGCCATAAACGGATTATCCTCTACAGCATTACAAAAAACAACAAGCTTAGATGCACCAATGCATTCTCTATCCTTAGTCAACTCTGCAGCCTCAATAACCTTCTGTCCCATTATCTTAACTGCATCAAGATTAATACCAGCACGAGTAGATCCAATATTTACAGATGAGCAAACCAAATCAGTTTCATTAAGAGCACGAGGAATAGAATCAATCAATTCCCTTTCACCAGGAGCAAATCCCTTTTGAACTAACGCTGTATACCCACCAATAAAATTAACACCAATATCCTTAGCAACCCTATCCAAGGTTTTTGCATATAATACAGGATCACCTCCACTTACTCCAACAAGCATAGAAATAGGAGTAACAGAGACTCTTTTATTGACAATAGGAATACCATATTTTTTAGAAATAGTTTCACCTGTTTTAACTAAATCCTTAGCATAATTATAAATTTTATTATATACCTTTTCACATGATTTATTTATATCTGTATCCATACAATCAATAAGTGAAATACCCATAGTAATAGTACGTACATCAAGATTTTGTTCTTGAATCATCTTGATTGTTTCCATAATTTCTTGTTTATTATACATACAATCACCACCATTAAATCTTATGCATTAGATTAAAAATATCCTCATGCATTACATGAATATCTAAAGCCTTTTCTTTTCCAACAGATGTTAAAACATCAACAAAATCATTAAATTCAATTGTTAAACTATCAATATTAATAATCATAAACATCGCAAAATAATTATCAATAACAGTTTGGCTAACATCTATAACATTAGCTTTAAATTCAGCACACTTTCCAGAAACACTCGCAAGAATACCAACTGTATCCTTACCTACAACAGACAAAACCGCATTCATACTTCAATACCTCTTACCTTAAAATTTAATTATGTTAATGCATTATTTTCATTAAAATAAAATTAATTAAAAAATATTAACATTATAAATATTTTACAATATTAAATTCATTAATTAAAGAAATTAAACAAACAACAATCATTGATAACGTTTACATTTTAACATTATTTCAAAAAATAAAAATAATTGCAATTAAAGAAAAACAATATTGCACATAATGTATATAATATTATTACAGCTAGTGGCAATAAAAACCTAAAAAACCTAATTACTTTAGATTTACAAGCTAAATTTTTTCTTACAAAAAAATCACATACTCCAATTAGTAACATAATGGGTATTATAAAAAATAATGTATAATTGTAATTAATATTCAAACTATATACAATATTAAAGCTTCTATTCATAATTATTAATGACCAATATAATATTAATAATGTAAAAAAAGAGTGTAAAAAAGTATATGGAAATAAGATATTGGCTAAATCAAATCTTTTTTTAAAGACAGATATAAAATACAGTATCAACAACAAAAATAGGGATGAAAAAATGAATATTGAAACAAATAAGCCTAAATATAGCATTTTAACACCCCTCATTCAATAAAATAATTATATTTTATATTTTATATTTTGTCAAATTACAAAGTATCATATTAAATTATTATAAAGCTTTCAAATTAATAATTATTTTGATAGTTTAGCTAAAATACTCTTCATCATTTCAGCTTGAGAAATTAAATCTTTTTTATCAGACTCATTTGCATCTTTTATCAATTCTTCAATTTGATCTAACTCTTCATTTAATAGCATTTTAGTTAATTTAACTTCCATCTCTGTTAATTCAAATATCATTTTATCTACCTCCAATATAACTTAATCAATTATATTATATATTATTTATAACCTATAGTGTTATTTTTTTTAATATAATTACAATATATTAAAATTATATCTTCTTAGATTAAAATTATTAGTTTTAATACTAATACAATTATTTACCAAGAGTACCTATAGGAACTACTAAAACTCCATCCTTTCTCTTATATGCAATATTCCCTGTAGCAATAAGTACCATTAAAAATGATGATTCTTTCATTTTATCTAAATCTATAATACCTTTAAGCTTTAACATATTTTCTGCTCCCTCTTCAATAAGCTTATCACCACCGAGTTTGATTTCAATCAATCCATAATTACCATTTCTTAAATGAACTACAGCATCACATTCTAAATTATTTTTATCACGATAATGATAAACCATGCCACCAAGAGCATCTGCATACACTCTTAAATCTCTTACTGCTAATGTTTCAAACATAAATCCAAAAGTATTTAAATCATTAATTAAATCACCTGGGCCAAATCCCAAGGATGCAGCAGCAATCGATGGATCTATGAAGTATCTAGTATCTAATGTTCTAATTGCAGTTTTACTTCTTAGATTAGGATTCCAAGCTTTCATATCTTCAATAACGAAAATTTTCTTTAATGCTGAAATATATGAATGAACAGTTTTAACATTTATATTTTCTTCTTCATTCGTTATTATATCATTAACAATTGTATCATCACCTATTTGCAAACCTTGATTTCTAGCATAAGAAGCCATAATTCTTTTAACCTTTTCAGAATCTCTTTTAACATTATCAACTCTTGAGATATCAGAATACACAGCAACATCATAATAATCAATTGCTAAAGACAAAGCACTTTTACCTGTTAAATATGTAGAAATAGGCCAACCTCCTCGACACACTAAAAACGCAATATCTTCTAAGGAAAGCATAGATTCTCCATAGATATTATCATTACCACTAAATAATTCTTCAAGGCTTACACTTCCACTTGATTCTCCTGATTCAAATAAAGACATTGGACGCATTTTGACCCACGTAAATCTACCTGTTCCGGTATGAATAATTTCACTTGTATCTTCTAAAACAGCTGAACAAGTTAAAAAAATTGACCAAACATTCTTCTTTGATCAACCTCAAATTTTATAGCATCCCATAATTTAGGAGCAATTTGCCACTCATCAATTAATCTGGGTGTATCTCCTCTTAAAAGAATTTCCGGATTCGAATCAGCAAGCATTAAATTTTGTTTTATTATTCTTGGATTTGACATATATAAAATACTTTTTGAAACCTGTTCAGCTGCAGTAGTTTTACAACACCATTTGGGTCCTTCTATTTAAATGGCACCTTTACTTTCTAGTTTCTCTTTTAATATATCATCAATAATTCTCTTTTTATAATCATTCATAAATAGTATCAACTCAATATATCATTATATATTGCGAAGCCAAATAAGCCAATATCAATGGTGACTTTGGCGTGAATTTGATGGAGGCTTTGGCAAATAGAGTGTTTACAGACCAAAAGGATATTTTCTATTTTAGTATCATTTTAATTTTTTCTCCTAATATTAAATTATTTCTTGCAAAATGTGGATATGATATAATCGATAAATATTTATTAATATATTACTATTTTTATCAATATCAAAATTATTTCTTTATGTTGGGGTTAAAACTATATTATCAAAAGGATTATAAATAACTGCTGTTTGAGCATATGTAATTCCATCCGAAAATAAAAATTTCTTTGACTTTCCTATAATTTTTCTCAACAACATGATAAATATATGTTTTACTATCAGGTTTTACAAAAATTGAAGCAACGAAATTTTATTATAAGCCATCTAAAACATCAATTTTTTTAGAATAATTATTGAATAAAAATCAAGCAAAAAAAGCCTATACTGTCCAATTTTTGTGTTTATATAGGCTAATTTATTTATTTAGTAAATGTGTCACTGTACGTTGTAATTTTTTCATTACAACTTGATTTTTTGATTTTACGTAAGTCCTATGTATATTTTTTCTTTTACTTCTAACAATCTATATATTATTCTTGATTTTGATTGCAACCAGTCAACCTAGATTTAGCATAATCAAATCCTTGACTCTTTGCTAATTCAAACCATTTATCAGCTTCTTTTTCATCTTTATCAATACCATAGCCATATTTATAACAAATGCCTAAATTACATTGTGCTTCTGGATATTCTTGTTCAGCTGCAAGTTTATACCATTTTACTGCTTCATTGTAATCCTTATCTACTCCATCACCAAAAAAATAGCACGAACCTAAAACACATTGTGCTTCTTCAATATCTTTTTCGGCAGCAATTTTATACAATTTTATAGCTTCTTCTTTATTTTCTTCTAAACCTTCTCCATTTGAATAGCAGCATCCCAAATTAAAATATGCTAAATAATTTTCATTCTTGATTGCTAATTTATACCATTTAATAGCTTCTTTATAATCTTGTTTTACTCCATAACCTTTTGCATAACAAGTTCCTAAATTATTTTGTGCTTCACAACTATCATTATCGATAGCAAGTTTATACCACTTTACTGCTTCTTCATAATTTTGTTCTACACCTTCACCATCATAATAACAATTACCTAAAAAACATTGAGCATCTCCATAACCTTTATCAGCTGATAATTTAAGAAGTCTAAAAGCTTCTTTATAATCTTGTTTCACTGCATATCCAAAAAAATAAAACCAAGCTAATTCATACTGACCTAATGCGTCATCTTGATTAGCTAGATAATCAAAGCATTTAAAAGCCTCAGTATAATCTTGTTCTACTCCCTTGCCATATTTATAGCATTGTCCTAAATCGCTATAAGCATACTCATAACCTTCTTTTATAGCTTCTTTATATAATCTTACAGCCTCTTTATAATTTTTTTCTACACCTTTTCCACATTCGTAGCAAAAGCCTAAATTATTTAGGGCAGGCCCATCACCCTCTACTGCAGCTTCTTTATATAATCTTACAGCCTCTTTATAGTCTATTGAAACTCCATAACCATTAAAATAGCAAAAACCTAATAAAAATTTAGCTTTTAAATTTGCTTGCTCAGCTGCAAGTTTATACCATTTTACAGCTTCACTATAATCTTTATCTACACCATTACCATAATAATAGCAGTCTCCTAAATTTGCTTGAGCAGAGGCATATTCTTGGGCTGCCGCTAGTTTATACCATTTTATAGCTTCATTGTAATCTTTATCTACTCCATAACCATAATAATAACAATCTCCCAATTTTTTTTGAGCCGGTGCAAACTCTTGGTCTGCTGATAGTTTATACCAACTTATAGCTTCATTATAGTTCTTATCTACTCCTTTACCAGTATAATAAGAATATCCTAAATTATATTGAGCAGAGGCATATCCTTGGGTTGCAGCTAGTTTATACCATTTTACTGCTTCATAATAATCTTTATTAACACCTTGTCCTTTTGTATAGCAAATACCTAAATTATATTGAGCAGATATATTGCCATGATCTGCAGCTAATTTATACCATTTTACACCCTCATTATAATCTTTATTAACACCAAATCCATGATTATAACAAAAGCCTAATTTTAGTTGAGCTTTATCATTTCCTTGGGTTGCAGCTAATTTGTACCATTTTACAGCTTCACTATAGTTTTTATCTACTCCCTTACCATAAAAATAACAATCTCCTAAATGATTTTGAGAAAATGCATAATTTTGTTCGGCAGCAAGCTTATACCATTTTATAGCCTCAGTGTAATTTCTTTCATCATCATAATAATCATAATAATAGCCTATATTGTTAAAGGCAGGAACGTAATTTTGATCTGCAGCTTGCATCCATTTTTTTAAAGCTTCAGTAAAATCTTGCTTAATACCATCGCCATTATAATAACAATTACCTAATCTTTTTAGTGCAGGAGCATAATTTTGATTTGCAGCTAAGGTATACATTTTTACAGCTTCTTCATAATTTTTTGATACACCATCACCATAAAAATAACAATCTCCTAAATTAGTTTGAGCTTCAAAGTCACCTTTATTGGCTTCTTCAATCAAATTTTCAATTTCTTCTTTTAGTAATCCCATATTAGTCAATGCCTTTCTTGTACTTTAAAAGGTACAAATATTTTTGAAAACAAATATATAGTATAAACTAATTATAAATAAGCGTCTTCACAACATATATCACGGTATGGTGAGTTGTAGACTTCTACATCTCAGATTAAACCAGCATATTAACCAATGACAAAGTTATTCTTTTCATGCACAAACATAAAGTACGTAGACTAATCAATGACGTTTAGTTCGTTCTAAAGTGTGATAACTTAGTCAATGAACTTTCCTCCTGTGATATTATTTAAGGAGGTACTTATTAAATATCTAATTTGTTGTGGAGTTGATATATACACAAATCTTTTGTTGTTGTAATCATTAAAGATTTTCAAATTTTAACAATGACTTAATTGAATTTAAAAAATGGCTTATCTCTAATGATAGTTTCTTTTTATATATGGAATCAACAACTAAATACTGGATTTCGTTTTTTAATATCTTAGAAGACAAAATTAACGTAATCATTGCTAATCCTAAATGAGTAAAGACCATTAAAGGTAAAAAGACGATAATATGGATGCAAAATGGATTACTGAATTATTTTGTTAGATTTTCTCAAAAAATACTAATATTACGCAAATTTACACGATATAAGTATAAAACATGTTTTCGTAGTGGTGAAAAAATAGATGTCAAAATCGCCTTACTGTTGGTAATCTAGCCGTTAATCATATTTTCTCAGATGTATTCGATTTAGGTTTACTAGCTATTATCTAATATATTCTATCATAAAGATTTACATTTCATTGAATTTTCAAAAGAAATTAAAATCAAACTAACAAAATCGATTAAATATTTAATTGTCGATGGAATATTTAAGATGAAACTACAAAGACATATTTATCAACATAAACTATATAAATTTTTGGGAGAATATAAAACTACGCTATTTTTTTAAAAATTATACATATTTATTATTTTATTTATAAATTTAATAATTACTACCTAATATTACTTAGTACCTATAAATGTAAGATAAGTTTTTTCATCGCTACGCTCACTACAAGCGAAAATAATTTCAATTTCAGTAAATTTATCTTTTATATTAGTAATAATCCTATCAACTGTTGATAAAGTAGACCCAGTCTCAATAATAACAAGGCCTTTAGAAATTTTATCATTTGATACAATTGTAGGTTCAAAATTATAATTTGAATCTATATAATCATTATAATAGGCAATTATTTTTTCATCACCAATTAATGTATTAATATCAGTAGCATCAATAGCAATAGCACCATGAGTAGCTTTATAAACCTCATCAAATAAATTATACTTCTTTAATTCATTTAATGCATTTGGAGTTAAATTACTAATAAATTTATTCCTTTTATATTCATTTAAGCTTTCTTGGTTCTCTAAAACATTTATATAATCAGTTATTTCTGATAAAGATTTTTCTAAGTCATCTAAAGTACCGATAATTTTTCTTTCACCTTGTACTTTAGATGTAATTAAGCCACAAGCTTCAAGTATTTCAATAAATATATTAACTTTATTAAAACCATATTTAAATTCTTTTTGAATTTGATTAATGCTTACAGCATTTATTTTAAGAATAAATTCATAAACATCCTTAATTTCAGCTGTATTTGTATTTTTATCTATTAATTTAAAGAATTTTTCTTCATTTATCATAATTTAAGCCAAGTATTAACACTTGGCACAACCCTTTCTTTTTTTTTCATATTTTAAAACAATATTCTTTAATTGTTTTTTTTCCTGATTCTTGTTCTTGATCCCAAGCTCCTAAACTAGATTCAGAATAATCATATCCCTGATTTATTGCTAATTCTATCCATTTATTAGCTTTTCTAATAAATTCTTAATACATTCCTATTTTTCTACAAATTTTTAAAAAATAATTCTTATGTATTATTTTATAACTCTAATTTTCAAACTAAAGAATCTTTATAAAAAAGAAGATACATTTTTAATAATTTTCAAATGTATCTTTAATCAATTATAATAATTACTTACACTAAGATATTATACCAGAATAAATAAGTATACAAAAAATAAGCACAATATTATCAAATATAATTCCTATAATTGCCATAATTTTAAGAGGAATACAGTCCTCATCTATACTTTCCTTCAGTACATAAATATTTAAAATCGGGCAGATGCATAAAAAAAATAGATAAGGTATTCCAAGACAAATTCCGAGTGCTAGTATAATAAGTCCTAAACATATTTCAAGTAGCAAAAAGGGCCAAAGTACTAATACCCATAAAATTTTGCCACCAACAGAATCACTATCAATAACCTTTTTAAAAGCGAAAAACCAAATTTCACTATCAAAAATGTCATCTTTTACATCTTCCATCGTATCAATATCAACTATAAATCTCATATCCACATCACCACCCTATATTTATAATATCAATTTAATTATTTTAACCTTGAATAAAATACTGAATAAAAAATAATTTTTAATTAGCATTCAAATCTAAAAACACATCTATTCTTTGTAATATCTAAATCCTTTGAATACGACTTTATAATATTATTTTGTTGCAATTCATCGAAAGCATTTTCAACATCATCTATAAAATTTCCTTCACTTAAAATTGAACCATATTGCATGTCCATTGATATTGTAAAAGTATTATTATATTTAATATTTTGATCATTAAGATTTTTATAAAAATTAAAAATCATTAAAGCGTTGTTGCTTAAATCCTTAGGATTAACATTAAAATTCATATTCTTACCACTCCTTATTTTCTAATTTTGTACTTTCATCCAAATTAGTTTCATCAATATAATCAATTTCTTTATATCTAAGTATTGCAGCGAAAGGTATATTAAAGAATTGTTTTATATATAAATTATATTTTTTTATTAATGAATTCAATTCAAGTCTTGCTGCACTTAATTCTCTTGCAAGACCTGCACCTAAATTATTTGAATGTTCATCTAAATTGTTTATATCTAAATTAATACCACCTGGTCGACTATTAAAATTAAATTCATTTAAAAGTTGATTATGAGATGCTAGTTTATCTGCTGATAAAGTATTCACATCTACAACTTCAGACATCTTTTTGATTACTTGATTACCTTTGGTTTTTATAATTTGGATTTTTGATTTCATTTCTTTTATATTTTCCAAATAATTTAAAGCTCGGGTCCTAAAGTGAACAAATTTTATAAGGAAGCATATCAGTATAATCACTAATATAACAATAACAATGCAAAAAATTATACCTATTTTATTCATATCATATCTCCTAGTTATTTAGTATTTATTTTAATTCTTATAGCCTCTTGATTCATTTTAAAACTTAGATAATCAAAATCCTTATCCAATATTTTCCAAAAAGGAATTTTTTCACCATACAAATTTTTAATTTCATCAAAAGATGAATAATAATGATAATCATAACCATTCCTATTAATGGAATACTCATTACACTTACAGCAAGGCCAAACATTACGAAATGACATTTTTTCAACTTTATTTAAATAAGGATTATAATATTCAGCATCAATATTCATCCTAATATCCTCATGATTGATACCGTCAAGCAAATATGGAAAACCTTCACCAACTAGACTATAAGGTGCTTTGTCACAAAAATCTTTTCTACAAATATGTTCAAAATTTTCCACTTCTTTAGATGAATACTGTAAACCATTTGATATACGATTTGCAAGTTCTTGCTTTCTTTCATTATAATACTTCTTCCAAAAATTTTCAGAAGAAAAATTATAATAAACTTCACCTGTTTTAAAATTGAAAACATTACCTGTTACCTTTTGAATTGCTTTATGATTAACATACCAACCATCTTTAATTTCAATACTAACAGACAAATCATTTGTCTTTGGCTTATAATTTAAATAAAAAAATAGGTTAGGGCCACATGCTATTGTTCTCTTTTCTTTTGTTTCCTTTTCATACCCATCTTTATATTCTCTAATTAAAAAGCGCATAATTTCAATCGCTTGTGGACCGTTAAGATTAAAATATTTCATTCTATAAAAAAATTTTTCTTTATGAAATTCATCCCAAAAATTTGGATATTTTTTTTCAGCTTCCTTAAGTTCTTTTTTAGCTTTATGTTCCCTTTTAAAATCTTTGATACCCCATATAAGATCTTCAATTCTATCAAACATAATTACACCTCCATCTTTCTAGTAAAATTATACCCCCCCCCCGCATATTTTTGTCAAGTTATTGTTATGTGTAAAAATCAAAAAAAGGAAGGCATATACCTTCCAACTGTAAAGTAAACTACAAAGATGTCCCCACCTCATTTTTAGTGGGTTAACTATACTTTTTATTACCATCAAAAAATTTAAATTACACCAAAATAAAAAAACTCCCGGATTTTTTCAATTTATCCGGGGGAAATTTTATATTTTACCCGGGAATTACACCAAAATCCCCCGGTAAATGTCAGGAGTTGCCGGGAGTTTGCTAAATCTTAAACTTATTCTTTATATTTTCACTCCATGGTAAAAGAGTATTTATATCTTTTCTACCAATATTATCAATTACATATTTTATATATAATTCCGTTTTTAGACCATTTGCTCGAGCAGTTTGAATGATTGAAAATAGTTTGCCTGTTACATCTGCACCATCACTTGTTTTGCAAAACATAAAATTGCGTCTTGTAATTTTAAATGGTTTACAAAGTTATTTTGAATTGCAAAAATTTACTTGATATCATATTTAAATAAACAAAAAAGAGCCATATTATTAAGCATAAATTACTTATATGACTCTTTTTAATTATACAATCTTATAAATTTTTAATTTCTTTAAATAACGTTTTTTCTTCCTCAATCTTATTTGCATTACCTATTACACAAATACTATTAGAAGCTAAAGCCTCTTTAAATTTACCTGCAAGATTACGTAAATCTTCATTAGTCGAATTAATTGCCTCAGTCCTATACTTAGCTTTGATTTCATAGGAATTACCGCATAAATAATCTCGTTGGGCAGTATCTCCTTTAACAGAATTATGCATAACACTATCTAAAGAACCAATTGCTCCAATTTTGTACTTTAGTAATTCCTCATCATTATGATTAAAGTTTTTGATATAGTCAACTGCACCTTCATAAACCAAATTAGTTCTTTTAATATTAGGATCTCTATATGATAGGAAGCCTATAATACCGGTAGGTGGTGTTTGAAGCATACAACCATAAGCTCCACCATGAACTCTTACCTCATTCCATAAATAATCAAGACTTAAGGCGTTATTTAAAACATACATTGCGCCATTAAATTTCTCATTATACATTCCAACTCTACTAACATAATTTACATCAAATTGACTTTTAAAACCTTCGTTTTTGCAATCAGCTTTAAAATCACTCTTTAATGTAACTTCATTATTTGGTAGTAATTCATAAAGTAATTCTGATTTAGCTAAAGAATTATCAAAGCATTCTTTGCTACCAGTAAATCTATTTAAAAATCTTTCCTTTGTAAATACAAATTTAATAACATTATTTAAACTATTTACAATTTCAGATTTTTTAGCATCAAAATTCTTTAAAATATCACGAATAAATTCCAAATAACCAATTCCACTAATTTGATCTGATAAATATGCAAATTCATTAATATATGAAGCAGCACGCATAAATGAAACAACATGGCCTCGATTAGGTATTCCCATTTCTAAATCAATACTTACCTCATTTAGTATTTCTTTTAATCTCTTAAAATCATCAAATACTGATTCTAGCATAATTTCTTTAACCAAATCAAAGGCTTTAGATAAATTATCATTTAAACAAGAATAACCAACAGTAAGCATACAATGAGCGTTTCTATTAATATCAGAATATGGTATGACATTAAATGTTAATCCACCAGTTAAATTTTGACACATTTGATGTAATTCATTATATGAATGATTTTTTGTAGAAACCTTACGCAATAAATCAGTTAAAAGATTAGCATAATGTAAATTAATTGTATCAATATTAGTTAAATCAAAAGAATATCTTATGTAATCAATATTATTTGTAAAATAATTTGAAAATAATGTTTTAAATTTTGAATTAGAAACCTCTAAATTTAGCTTTTGTGGTAATTTATCTAAATCATCAAGACAAAGCTTTGGCAAGGTATCAAGCTCTTCTTTTGTTGATGGTGTTCTTTGATATATTTCTAAGGCCTTTGTATCATCAACTATCTTTTTAATTTCTTCCTTTGTTAGTGATTTTTTAAAATCAGCAAGCTTATTTGTAAGCTCAACTTCATTATTCTTTAAAGCATCATATGATGGAACTAATCTAACATAGGTTTTATGATTATTATTCAAGAAATCATTTTTAATTATATCCTCAAAATAACCATTATTTAAATCATCTCTTAATTCCTTATAATATTTTAAGGTTTCAAGACGTGATGTTGCGTCAGTCGAATATAACCATGTGCATAATGAATCTAAAATAATATCAAGTCCTCTAGGAAAACGACCAAACTTAGCCTCTCTTACCTTAAATTCTTGATAATTAATAATAGATAAAATAGCATCATGGTCTAAACCATTTATTATATAATTTTTGAACTCTTCATTAATTGTATCTATAAATTCTGATTCTTTATTTGAATTTGAATTCAAACCAATTATAGTCATAAATGGCTGTAAAATATCATCTTGAACATCACATAAAATATCATCACATAAGCCTTTATCAAGAAGCTTTTGTTTTAATGGGGCACCAGGATTATTAAATAATATTTCTAATATAATCTTAGAAGCTATCATTTTTTTAGTTTCTAATGCGCTTGAAAATACGACATTATATGATAAAAATGTTTTATTCTCAAGCTCTTGGCTTTCATCTATAGGATAATAGCTAAAGCTTGAAACAGGATTAGAGAATTTAGGCTGATATTTGATATTCGTATCAAAATTAATTGACTCAAATTTTGATAAATATTCCTTATCTAACCACTCCATTCTTTCATTCATATCACAATTACCATATAGATAAATGTATGAATTAGCTGGATGATAATATTTTGAATGAAAATTCAAAAATTCCTCATAGCTCAAAGAAGGAATATATTTTGGATCTCCACCTGATTCAAAGCCATAAGCATTATCAGGATATAATGAGTGCATAATATTTCTAAACAAAATCTGTTGTGGATCAGAAAATGCTCCCTTCATTTCATTATACACTACACCGTTAATGGTAATAGGATCATTTTCATTTTCTAAATGATAATGCCAGCCCTCCTGCATAAAAATTTCCTTATGCTTATAGATTTGAGGATAAAAAACAGCATCCATATATACACTCATTAAATTTTTAAAATCCTTATCATTTCCACTAGCAATTGGATAAATAGTTTTATCAGGTGCAGTAAATGCATTTAAAAAAGTATTTAATGAGCTCTTAAGTAGCTCAACAAACGGATCCTTTACAGGATATTTACTAGAACCACATAAAACAGAATGCTCTAATATATGGGTTAATCCTCCATTATTAATTGGTGGTGTTCTAAAGGCAATTGTAAAAACCTTATTATTATCATCATTTTCAATTGTGCATATTCTAGCCTTAGACTTAATATGCTCATAAATAGTAACATTAGATTTAATGTCTTCAACAAATTTTGTACATATCTTCTTATATTTTTCCATAAACTACCTCGCTTAGAAAAATTATATACTTAAACAAACCTTTAATCAAGTTTAACAAAAGAAAAATAATAAAAGTAGTATTTCAAATCATATTTACATCTTAAATACTTAAAAATTAATCCAAAAATTAGTTCTTAAGTATTTAAGGAATAAGTATAATACTTATTCCTCATCTAAAACTTCAGGATTTACATCACAAACGCAAAGCTCACAACCACATTCATGTGCCATTTTTTCTCCAGCACGAACGCATGACGCTTTTGTCTGATAATGATGAGCTGATACATTACCATTTTGATCAACAATCTCCCAATTATTTTGTTCCTTGCATGGTCTACATGTAATTTTTTTCATATTTTCACCTCCAAATGCCCATGATCAATTTTGAACATATAAATCATTGTCATGAGGCTCTAAGAGGTAAAATTCAGCTGAAAATTCATAATTGTAATTTTTAGATCCCTTAACAATATCATTTTGAATAAGCTTAAACTTTTCATATTCATAAAATTGAGGAATCTGAAATTTCTTTTGATCATTTTCCAAAATAAAAATCACCTCAGTCATTATTGTAGCCATCAAGGTGATTTAAATACTGGAAAATAAAGTAAAATTTTACTCATCAATTTCATCATATATTAAGTTAAATATCTATCAATTATTTTATGAACTATTATAAACTTTTATTATTTTTATAAACTTTTGTAAACTTTTATTATTTTTATAAACTTTTATAAACTTTTGTTGTTTTTATAAACTTTTTTAAACTTAAAAAGAGCCTTAGTTTAACTAAGACTCTAACTTAAATTAATATTTATATACTTCCATTCTTAGTTTAAGATATCTTTTTCTTAATTTACTATCATCTATCAACAAGTAAATAAAAGATAAAACTAAAGCAATGGCAATTGCTATAATATAGATATATTTAGGATAACTACCTTTACTTAAAAACAATGAGAAAAGAAAGCATAGCGCATTACATAATAGCATAACAAAATTTGATATAAGGGCATTAACTGTTGAATAATCAGAATAACCAATTAAAATTTTAAATCTTAAAATTGATGCCAACAATACTAAGAGTAAAATAATTATAGAAGCAATGAATAGCCCTAAATCATTATCAGTTCTAATAAAATAGAAAAAAGAACTAAATGATGAAAATAGAATTATTAAAAATACAAGAATGTTATCTTTTTTCATTCTCCTTAAATCATCCATAGTTATCCCCCCTTTTTACTAAGTTTATCATTTTTCGACACACATTACAAGAAAAACAATTAGTCATATATGTATTTTTCATTTTAAAAGAAAAAACTGATACATTTCTGCATCAGCTTAATATGTTCAGGATGGAGGACCCGATCGGATTCGAACCAACGATCAGGCAGTTGCAGTGCCGTGCCTTACCACTTGGCTACGGGTCCATTTACGTGAACATTCATATTATAGCAAAGCAATACTTGTTTGTCAAAGGGAAAAAATGTTTTTTTATTTTTTGGCACTCTTCTATTGACAGTGCCAATTTTAGTGATATAATATTAGTGTAGTTAGAGCTACGAAAGGTGTGATTAATATGCAAAACGAAGATATGAATCAAGAAAATGAAAATGTATTAGAAAAATATGGACGTGACATTGTTGCACTTGCCAAAGCTGGTAAAATCGACCCAGTTATTGGTCGTGATGAGGAAATACGTAGAATAATTAAAATATTGTCTCGTAAAACCAAAAACAACCCAGTTTTAATTGGTGAACCAGGTGTTGGTAAAACCGCAATCATCGAAGGCTTAGCTCGTCGTATTGTGGCAAACGATGTACCTTCATCATTAAAGAATAAAACAATATTTGAGCTAGATATGGGTGCCTTAGTTGCAGGTGCTAAATATCGAGGTGAATTTGAGGAAAGATTAAAGGCCGTACTTAATAAGGTTAAGGAATCAGATGGAAATATTATTATGTTCATCGATGAAATTCACTTAATTGTAGGTGCTGGTAAGACTGATGGTGCTTTGGATGCATCTAATATGCTAAAGCCAATGCTTGCGCGTGGTGATTTACATTGTATAGGTGCTACTACTTTAAAGGAATATCGTGAATATATTGAAAAGGATACTGCTTTGGAACGTCGTTTCCAAAAGGTATTAGTTTCTGAGCCTACTGTTGAAGATACTATTTCTATTCTTCGTGGTATAAAGGAAAGATTTGAGCTTCATCATGGTGTTACAATTCAAGATAATGCTATTGTTGCTGCAGCATCTTTGTCTAATCGTTATATCACAGATAGATTCTTACCTGATAAGGCAATTGACTTAATTGATGAAGCTTGTGCTTCTTGTAGGATGGAGATTGATTCAAAGCCTACAGCCCTAGATGATGTTGATCGTAAAATTACTCAGTTAAAAATTGAACAAATGGCTTTGAAGAAGGAAAATGATCCAACATCTAAAAAGCGTCTTGAGGTAATCGAACAGGAGCTAAAGGATAACGAAGCTACTGCTAAGGATTTAACTACAAAATGGCAAAATGAAAAACAAGAAATTGCTAAATATAAGGAAGTTAAAAAGGAATTAGAGGATAGTAAATTCCAATTAGAGAAAGCCTTTAATGAAGGAAATTATCAGCATGCCTCTGAATTACAATATTCAAAGATTCCTTCTCTTGAAGCTAAAATTAAAGAATATCAAGAAAAATCAAAGGATGATCATCTACTATCAGAATCTGTAGGTGAGGAGGACATTGCTGAGGTTGTAGCAAAATGGACTAATATTCCTATTTCTAAATTAATGCAAGGCGAACGAGAAAAAATTCTTCATCTTGCAGAAACATTAAAGGAAAGAGTTATTGGTCAGGATGAGGCAGTTGAATTAATTTCAGATGCAATTATTAGACAACGTGCAGGTATCAAAGATGAAAATAAGCCAATCGGTTCATTCTTATTCTTAGGTCCTACTGGTGTAGGTAAAACTGAGCTTGCTAAAGCCTTAGCGGATGCACTATTTGATAGTGAATCCCATATTATAAGACTTGATATGTCTGAATATATGGAACCACATAGTGTCGCTAAATTAATTGGTGCCCCTCCAGGATATGTTGGTTATGATGAGGGTGGTCAGTTAACAGAAAAGGTAAGACGTAATCCATATTCTATTGTCTTATTTGATGAAATTGAAAAAGCTCATCATGATGTATTTAATATTCTTCTTCAAATTCTAGATGATGGTAGATTATCAGATTCCCAGGGTCGTACAGTTGATTTTAAAAACACAATAATTATAATGACATCTAACCTAGGTAGTGAGCTTCTACTTAGCCATGATAAAGATAGCAAAGCCAAGGTTTCTCGTTTGTTAAAGGAAAACTTTAAGCCTGAATTCTTAAATCGTATTGATGAAATAATTACCTTCAATCCTCTTGATAAGGATGTTCAATTTAAGATTGTAACTAAATTACTTCGTAATCTAGATATGAGATTAATTGCTCAAGGTATTAACATTACTTATACAGATGCTTTAAAGAACTATATTTTAAATCAAAGCTTTGATGAGGAATATGGTGCTAGACCAATTAAACGTTTCATTCAAAAATATGTAGAAACATTTATTGCAACAAAGATTATAAAAGGAGAAATTAAACCAGGTGTACCTTATGTTCTTGATGCTATAAATGATGAACTACGTATAATTAGAAAATAATACATTGATAATGCAGGATATTCCTGCATTATTTTTTTAAAAAAATAAAACTCTTAGGCTTCATAACCTAAGAGCTTTATTTTTAAATACCAAGACCAATTACGCCTAAAATTGCAAGTACAGCAAAAATAATAAAGAAAATTTCTAATACTAATTTAACTGTCTTATTCATTTTAGTTGATGAAATCCATATCCAGCCTGATGCAACAGCAATAACAATTAAAATGATATTTGCTACACTCTTAATTGTTCCTAAAAATGCTGCTTGAATATGACATACACCAAGTAGCCAAGTAAAACCACTACACATCAAGGCAACAAAGGCGCATAGACCAATTACCCAAAATAAACCATTATATTTTTTCATAACTAACCTCCAAATTCATATCAATTATACCATAATATTTTTCAAGTTCAACAAATATGATTATAAATTTACGAGTATATTTTCAAGTAATCACCTATATCTAAATCACTTTTTTCTATTACCTCTATTTTATACTTACATATAATCTCATTAGATTTATAAACATATAAATAAGCATAGCTTTTTTTAATAATAAACTTTAAATTAATTAAATCATATTCGTTTTTTCTTAATGGAATAACAATATCATTAGTTATCCTTAAATAATAATTAGGATCAATATATACCTTATATACACCCTTTTTATAAACATTGATAAAGCTATAGTCATCTAACTTTTTAATAATGCTTTTATGAAAATTCCAATCGTCACTATAATTAATAGTAACAATAACAACATTCATATTATCATTAACGTAATTACTAACTAAAACTCTACTACTTTTCTTTGTATATCCTGTTTTGCCCCAAATATAGTGATTATCAGCTGAAACAAGCTTATGCTTATTATACCAATTATATTCATAAGCATTTGTCCTACATTTGTAATATTTTTTAGAAGCAATGTCAATAAAATTATCATTTTTTAGTGCATATGAGCTTAATAGAGCCATATCGTAGGCTGTTGATAAATTATATTCATATTCATCAAGACCAGATGCATTTTCAAATACAGAATTAAACATACCAATCTTTTTAGCAGTTTCATTCATCTTAAAAATAAAATCCTTAGAATTATTACCACTTAAGGCTGAGGCTGCATCATTAGCCGATCTTAGCATTAACGCATGAAGCAAATCATACCTTGTTATAACTTCACCATCATGTAAATAAACTCTGCTTCCAAGCTGTGATACATCATTTTTTGAAATTTTAATTTCTTCATCTAATGAATAATTTTCAATTGAAGCGATTGCAGTTAAAATTTTAGCAGTTGAAGCAACAAGCAGCTGTTCATTTATATTTTCACCTTCTAAAATACGATTAGATGTAGTCTCCATAACAATATAAGCACTTGCTTTATTATATCTAGCGCCTGATGTTAAAAAAGGAAGTATAAATAAAAAAGGGATTAAAAAAAACTTAGATTTCAAAATAATCACCCTTATATATTACGTTATTTAATTTTAAAAAATTACAATTATAAAATTAAAGAATTAAATTTAAAATCATTATTATTGAAAATCCAAATCCAAATCCAAGATTACCGAAAACACCTTTAGAGTTAGGAATTAGTTCATCAACAATTACATAAATAATTACACCAGCTGAGACTGAATAAACAAAAGGAATTATTGGCGTAATAAAATTAACTAAAATCATTGCAAGTATCGCAGCAAGTGGCTCAACAAGACCAGTTGTGATACCAAATATAATGGATTTTCTTTTTGTATTACCATCAAGAAGTGAATTTAATGATGCAATTGCGCCATCAGGAATATTTTGAATAGCTATACCAATACTAATTAAAATAGATGTTGAAGCAAACACACTATTACCACTTGCAATACCAACAAGAGCTACTCCTGATGAAAATCCTTCAGGAATATTATGAACAATAAAGGCAATTTGTCCTATATTTTTATTTTCCCCAAAAATCAAATCAAATATTTGTAGTAAAAAGAAACCAAATAAAAAGGCTAAGGTTATTCCAATACACCCTAATGGATTATCACTAACTATATCAATTGCTGGAGTAATAAAGCTAAAAAACACAGCCGATAACATTACTCCACAGGCAATTCCAGATAATAGTCTATATAGTTTTCCTTCAATATTTTTAAAAATTAAAATCATTAATGAGCCTAACATTGTGCCAACAAGTGGCAAAATAATTCCTATAAATAACTGCATATAACCACCCATTATAAAATATGAAAAGAAATCAGCTCTTTATAGGCAGAAAAAAGTAGGAAAATTAATAATTATAACCTTCCTACTTTTAAAAGCTTATTTCTAATTTCCTGATAGTGATAAATTATTTTAGGATTTGTAAATTTCTTATAGCTATCAAAATCATTATCAATAATAATTTTCTTTAAATCTGATGAACAAATTTTAATTTTACTTCGATCAACACAAAAATAATTTAAGGTTGGATAATTATTATACCAAGACCTACATTTATCCTCTTCTCCATAAATAATACAATCAGGCATACCACAAATATCAACGACTGATTCAATAACATAATCACCCCATTTTGGAACATTACCAACTCCTAAATCATTAAGTGGGGCAATAATAACTCTATCACTATAAACCTCTTTGATTATATTCTTACGAAATTCATAATCAAAAGGGTTTTCAAAAGTATCCTTCTTATCAGCTGAGCCTATTAAAATTAAAACTTCATCACACAAGCTTAATGCCATATCAATGATAGATTCATGTCCCTTATGAAATATTTGAAATCTACCTAAAACCATTCCTAGCTTATATTTTTTATTCATAATTTCTATATGCTGGCATAGGTAAAATTTTATGCATATTGATTTTATGTAAATAATCAATACGCTTTTTTACCTCTAAATCAGCAATTTCTCCTGTTCTAATGTATTTATCTAAAACATCATAGGTAAAGCCGAGCTTTTCCTCATCTGATTTACCGCTCATACCATCCTCAGGAATCTTATCAACAAAAATTGAAGGTAAGCCAAGCTCTCTACCTAATTCTTTAACTTCAGTTTTAGTAAAAGCCGAAATAGGTGAAAAATCACCAGCTGCATCTCCAAACTTAGTTGAATAACCAACATAATCCTCACTTAAATTACAAGTATTAGCAACTCTACCACCATATAAAGCACAAATGCCATAAAGAGTAGTCATACGAATTCTTGATGGTGTATTAGTTTTATAAGCATCACATTCATTAGGATCTAATTGAAGCTTTTCGCCAATTATTTTTTTTAAACTCAAAACAGGCTCTTCAATATTTATAATATGGTATTTAATATTTAAATACTTTACTAATGCCAAAGAAACATCAATATCATGTTGAATGCCACATGGCATTAAAACACCTATAACATTTTCATTTCCGATTGCCTCACATAATAATGAAGCTACAACTGACGAATCACAGCCACCACTTATTCCTACAATCGCTTTACAATTACCATTTTTATTAAAATATTCCCTAATCCACTTAATAACCTTATCCTTCATATAAAACCTACCTAATAAAATTTGTTCCAACTCTTTTTTCTCTAACAGGTAAGCCATACTCCTTCTTACCTAAAGCTATACTTTTCATAAGAAATGTCATATTTCTAGCAAGGACTCTCATAGTTTGTAATCCTTCTAAATCAAGCTCTACTTCACCTTTATTTCTACCATGAACACTATTCCAATATTGGCTTGATGCAATAGGCATATTTGAAATCGTAAAGTACTTGTTAAGCTCATCAAATGTCGAAGAACAACCACCACGACGAGCCACACAAACTGATGAGCCAACCTTAAAGCTCTTATCAAAGCTTGTTGAATAAAATAATCTATCTAGCATGCTAATTAAGGTACCATTTGCTGAGACATAATATACTGGAGATGCCACAATTAAACCATCACACTCTTCAAATATTGGAGCAATCTTATTTACTATATCATTAAACACACATTTACCATTTTCACTACAATACCCACAAGCCATACAGCCTCTTACAAGCTGATTTCCAACAGGCATAACAATAGTTTCAACATCATTTTCTTTAAATGTTTTTACAAGCTCATTAATAGCAATTGATGTATTACCATCTACTCTTGGACTTCCATTTAAAATTAAAACCTTCATAATTAAACACCTGCATAATCAATATTTTCTATTAATATTTCTGCTTTTTCATATTCCATTTTAGGAATTAAATAATCATCCTCAAATCCAATAACATTATAAGAATATAATATAGAAATTGCCTTATCCAAATCATAATCTGATATTTTAAGCTCATCTTTAATATCATCAATACTTGGAGCATTATTGTATTCATATATAATGTCTAAAATATCTAACAATATCTCTTTATCAATCATATTAATTATCAGCTCTATTATATCCACATTTCATATTAATACTAGCATTCTTTAAAACAATACTTAAAGTTTTTGAAGCTAATTCTTCTGCCATTTTACAAATTTTATTATTAGCCTCATCAACCAAACTATAATTATTATCATTAATCATTTGATTATCATAAAAATTAATTATTCTATGAGCTTCATTTGCAACATTTTTTTGATATCTTTCTATTACTTGAATTGATTGAGCATATGAAGCCTCACTCAATGCAGCAATTAATCTTGAAACCCAATAAAAGCTATCAGTTGATACATTCATTGTAGTATTTGAAACATATTTTGGAAATTTTTTTACAGAGGTATAAAGCGGAATAACAACATTAAATGGATTAGGACCAAAGCAAACCCATTCAATCGATTTTAATTCATTGGGCATATAGCCTCTTATTTGATTAATAGTCATTACACCAGTTCTATTTATACCAATTGGTCGATATATACCCTTATTTTTACTACTTTTTGAATATGGATCATAATCAGTACCCTGATAATGTGAGCTCAAAATATACTTAACATCCTCAACTGTAATTTTATGCTCTGGTGCCATTGACCAAGGGATGTCATCACTTTCAGGTGTAAATGTGGCATCAGGTCCATCCCATTTATAAGTTCTTGGATTAAAATATTTAGCCATATACCAAGCTCTTGGAGTATTATAAACATGATCTGAATCATCATGAGAACCAAACACCCATCTTGGATTAAATATGCCATTATTGTTCAAATCAAGATGATTATTTTTGATAAATTCTAATAAATCACTTGAACAAATATTTTCCTTTTGCTGGCCAAAGGCATCTTCAAAATCAAAATTATCTAAACCAAATTGATTTGGCATTATTACATATTCCTCATCCTTAACTCTTTTGGCAATAAAGTGATGTCCGCCAATAGTTTCTAACCACCAAATTTCATTTTCATCATTAAAGGCTATTCCATTAGGCTCATATGTTCCATATTTTTCAAGTAACTCACCAAGCCTTAAGACACCCTCGCGAGCAGAATGAATATAAGGAAGAACTAAAACAATCAAATCCTCCTCACCAATACCACCAGCTACATCCTTATCCTTGCCTTTACCCTTTACATACTTTACATAAGGATCAGCGCCTATTACTCTAGCATTTGAAGTGATAGTTTCAGTTGCGCTCATTGAAACATTACACTCATTAATACCTGTTGCAGCCCAAATACCATTACTACTATCAACACTTGGACATGCTGAATATCTTAATGGATTATCAGGTAGGTCAATTTCTAAATGAGAAATTACACTCTTATATTTTTTGGGTTGTTTTTTAGGATCAACAATAATTAATTTTTTTTCATCAAAAAAGCCATCATCATTTCTAGCTATCATTGTAGATCCATCATAGCTTGCCTTTTTTCCTACTAAAATTGTTGTACATGCCATCTTAAAATCCTCCTAATTTAAATATGTTATTATAACAGCAACATATCTTTTTCTAATACAATAACAATGTACATGAACTTTTCGTCCATTTCTATTTATTGTATCCTGAAATTCAGTGTTATTATTAATTAAACTTAAAAATCTATTTGCTAAATTTTCATCAAACTCTTTATAAATATTTTTTATACTTTTAAGCGAGATATCCTTTGCCTTAAATCCTTCATTCTTTAAAAATGATGGATTGCAATAATAAACTATCATATCCTTAAATTTTTTCTTATCATCAAATACTGGTCCTAATATTAAAGTAGCTACTGGGCTTTGATTAAAGCAATGATGAATTTCTTTAAATGTAGAAAATATTTCCTTATTTTCATCACATGATGTCCAAAAGCCAATAAATGATGTAATTTTTTTACCATCTAAATATTTTAAAAAATCATCTAATGACATAGGTTTTGCAAAATAATAGCCTTGAATAATGTCACAATCAAATTCATGTAATAAATCTAACTGCTCCTTAGTTTCAACACCTTCAGCAATAATAGGTAAATGAATTCTATGAGCCATACCAATTATAGATGTTAAAATTTCAGATGTTTTTTCATTATTAATATCTCCATTTAAAAACTTCATATCAAGCTTTAAAACATCAATTGGAATATCCTTCAAGGAATTAAATGAAGAATAGCCTGAACCAAAGTCATCCATTTCAATAATAAAACCTTTTCTTTGTAATGACTTAATAGTATTAATCAATTTATTTTGATCAGATACAAAGGCTGATTCAGTTATTTCAAGTTTTAAAAGCCTTGGATTAATTTCATATTTATCAACTAGCTTAATAATCTCAAAAGCAACATCAATTAGATAAAAATCCTTTGGAGAAATATTTACTGAAATTGATAAATCAGAAAGCTTTGTATTTTGACATTTCTTTAAAAATTTGCAGGCTTCCTCCCAAACAAACAAATCTAACGATGTTATTACCATACTTTTTTCAAATAAAGGAATAAATTCGCCTGGAGAAATGCGGCCAAGCATTGGATGATTCCATCTAATAAGTACTTCAGCTCCAACAACAGTATCATCATATGAATTAACCTGAGGCTGATAATAAAGCTCAAAATAATGATTTTTAATTGAATCTTCTAAACTATTTAAAAGTATATGTTCTCTAATTTCCTTATCACCTACACTAGTATCATAGAAGGCATATTTTTTATCATATTCATTCTTAATATAGTGAATAGTCATTATACATTTTTCATAAGCATCAACAACTAAATTATTAACTACAGTAGAAACACCAAGCTTCAGTGTTATAGGAAGCATCTTTATACATTCACTAATTTTATTATATATAGTATCGATAATATTATCATCAAAATCACTTTGATTAACTAAAATGGCAAACTTATCAGACCCCATTCTAGCATAAACAATATTGGTATTATCAAATAGAAAATGAAGTACTTTTCCAGTATCAATTAATACTTGATTTCCTTTATTAGCGCCAAATAAATCATTAACCAATCTAAATCCTGTATAATTTGTGGCAATAACATAATAATTTCCTGGAGTATTATTAATAACCTCAGTTGACTTCTCAATAAAATAGTTTCTATCAAAGGTATCAGTTAACATATCATGAGTTCTTTGATATTCTCTTAGGCACTTCTCATGCTCACTTATGGTAATATCATGAATTAAAATTACCTCAGCTTGTAGCTTATTATGACTATCCATAAATGATTTTCTAACAATTTCAAAATAACATTCCTTATTATTTACAATAACCTTTTTTGATTTTGCAGTATCTCTTAATTCTGGATATTGGAGAATAAATTCATCAAAGCTTTTATTTTTAATAGAATTAGAAAATAAATTAAAGGCTCCTTTATTTGCATAAAAAAATTTAGAATTATAATCAAATACAATTAAAAAATCATCCATTTCATTTATAACTAAATCTTCAATATTATGTTTTAATAACAGTGGTGAAAAATCAATTCCAAATAAATAAACAATTATAGAAACTGCTCCGTATAATAAAATAGAGAAATCAATTGGAGATGAAATAAAAAAGAAAATACTATTTAATATAACAACAATTGTTGTTGTAACTAAGATACAAATGTATTTTGTTTTATATAATGAAGGAACCTTAACTGCTTCAAAAATTAATAACCCTGCTGAACAAGCATACATAAAATAATCAAGTATTTGATGATAAATGAAAAGCATTGTTTGCTTATCATTTAAATAAGTACTGTTATTCTTTACAACTACATCATAAGAAACCATTATAGGATTAAAAATGTTTACAATAAATAAAATATTATCTACAATAACCAAAGCTAACAGCACAACACTAAATACTTTATTTCTTATATGACCAGTATAAAAATTAGTAAATGCTAAAAGAAAATATAAAGTCCATGCTTCAAGCATAAAATTAATATTAAGAGCAACACTCATTATTGTAAAATTATTACTCCATAAATAAATACAATATGCTAAATTGCAGGCAAGTGCAATTATAAGTATTGCAATATAATGCTTCTTATATTTAGTATTTTTTCTATAACATAAAAATATAACATAAAGTATAAGTATAATTGCTAAAATATTAAAAATTGATAATATTCCTTTTTCCATTTTAAATCACACTCCTACATATTAATTTTATTACAAAGAAAAAAAATAGTCAAAAATTTAATTCATTTTTTCGACTATTTTATACATTTTATATACCATTTCTTATTTTCCAATCTTTAAAACTGATGGTAAATTATATATTTTATTTATAAAGCCAATTTTTAAGATAAATGTAATTAATGAAATCAATTCCCTAAAATGAACATTTTGAGTTTTATAGCCATCAATTCTAACAAAGCGAATTGCTATTTCTTTTACAAAGGCTTTTGTTGACAAAAATTATCATTTTGATAGTTTACAATAAAATCAACTTTCAAAAGCAATCTAGAAAGTGGCCTTATAAAATGTAAATGATTAAATATTTTAAAGATGTTATAAATATTACCTATCATATTAAATTATAAAACTCGTTTGAAAAAGTCTAATTTTATATCGAAAACTCGCTTGAAAAAGTCTATTATTTTTAAATCTTTAAAAGTAAAAATCGCTATCTTTTACTTCAAATCCCTTATTTTTTATAACAATAAAAGCTAATATCAAACAAACAATAAGAATGACTAGTGTAGGAATTATAATCAAAAAGTTTGAGATTTTAGTTCTTTTCTTTAAAGTCATTTAAATCACTTACTTTTCTAAATTTAAAATCATACTATTTTCAATTAAATCACCATAATGATTAATTGATAAAACCATTTTATCCTTACTAACTTTGTTAATAACCTCAATTATCCTTTTAGCTGTAACACCATCAATTTTAGCATTCATTTCATCTAAAAATAAAACTCTACTATCAAGGATAATTGCTCTTGCAATATTAAATAATGATAGTTCACCAGTTGAATAATCTGTAACCTTCAATTCTTCATTAATATTTGTAATTCTATCAAGACCTACAAGCCTTAAGGTATCATATACAACAGAATCTGAAATATTGTTATTTAATAAGGTTACCTCATCTTTAATACTTCCACCTGAAAAATAATAATCCTGATAAACAATACCAAATATCCTACGTTTAGTTTCATCATTTAATAAATAAGTATCAACTCCATTAATAGTTACTCTACCACTTGTTGGCTTAATTAATCCGTAAGCAAGCTTGAATAAAGTAGATTTTCCACTACCACTTCTACCCTTTAATGTCAATCTATCATCATTTTTAATTGTTAAATTAAAATGCTCTAATACATTTACAACTCCATCATAAGAAAATGTTACATCCTTAAATTCTAATGTGATATCAGAGTCCACATTACATGATTTAGTTTTTATATCATCCTCACTAAGCTTGAAAAATTCATTTATTCTATCTATAGCAGCCAAAGATTTTTGAATAGTTTGTAGCTCCATACCTAAATTTTCAATCGGCGTAAATAAATTTGTAATTAAATCTATCATACTAACTAAGACACCAACACTTACACCAAATAAATTATTAAAGCCAGTTGACATAGAAATAACAGCAACAATTAAAATTGTTTTTAAAATTTGCATAATTGGAGAAAAAATTGCATCATATGTGTTCGCACGTTGATTAGTTTTAAAATGATTTTTCAAAACATTATCATATTTATTTTTAATTTTATCATAGATTCTAAATGATTTAATTGTTACAATATTATCTAAATTTTCCAAAACAAGATTATTTACACTACCCTCAAGCTTACGATTCATGCTTTGAGCCTTATACATTCTTTTTCTAATCCATAGTGTAAATAAAACAATAAGAGGAATTATTAAAAGAGTAATAATACCAAATAAATAAGAAAATACAAAAATAGAAATAACAATACCTATCATTTTAAATGAATCAATTACCATAGATATTACACCTGATGTAATTAATGTATTAATTTCATCAACATCATTTGAAAAATAAGCCTCCAAAGTACCATAGTCATACTTAGAAAAATTAACATAAGCTAATCTATTAACCTTACTTAGCATTTCAAGTCTTATTTTCTTTCCTACTCCCTGTGATACAATAACAAGTAATACCTCCTTTAAAAAATCAACAATACCAATAAATATAAATATTAAAGCATAAAATATTGCAGCAAGTAAAAGCTTATTTTTATCCTTAGATGGAATAACTTTATCAACTATAATTCTTAATATTTGTGGTGGTACAAGCGATAAAAGAGTAACACTTAAAACAACAATTATAGAAAATATGAAAACAAATATATGTTTTTTAAAATAATTAACAATACACTTACCTACACTCATATTTAACACCTACAAGCTTAGAAAAATCAGGATCATTTAATAACTCATCATATTTACCATAAATATAGCCATCATTTTTCAAAAATAAAATAAAATCCATCTTTTTAAGTATTTCCTTCTGATTATTAATGATAACTAAAATAGATGAACTACATTCTCCTCTAATATTATCAGTAATTTCCTCACTCATGTTAATATCAATCGCATTAAATGGATCATCCATTATTATAAGTCTTGGATTACCATATACACCTCTTGCAATTTGAAGTCTCTTTTGCTCTCCACCTGATAAATTACAGCATGAATGAGATAATATTTCATTTTCTTTGTCTTCTAAATCATCTATATCCTCATTTAAGCAAGAGATATAAAGTTCTCTTGTTACATCACTATCTGTAAATGAAATATTATATTTCAAGGTATCATTAAATATTTCACAATTACTTGGAAGATAGGAAATAAAATTATCGCTCCTTGCATTTCTAACATTCTTAAGTTCAACTCCATAAAGCTTAATACTTCCATCATAATTATATAAACCAGATAATGCTCCACCTAATGTAGATTTTCCGCTATGAATCATACCACAAATACCCAAGGCCTCACCACCATTAAGCTTAAATGATATATTTTTAACCTGAAATGATTCATCAAAGCCAAACGTTAAATCATCTACAATCAAACTATTATTTTTATCATCACAAATTATTTCTTTTGTATTATCCTTATTAACTAAAAATGGAAGACACCTACGCCAAGAAACATTTAGTGTTGTTGCCGCATTAAAAACCTTACCAACCTTTGATGCCTTTTTAGCTACTAGCATATAAGTAGTTAAATAGGCTGAAAATGTTCCAATTAGCCAAATACCATCGATAACATAACAACCACCCAAATACATAACAAAGAAAAGTCCAACAAGGGCAATTGCTTGATAAATTGGTTCAAGCGAACCTTTATAAATCATTGATTTAATTGATTTTTTCTCCAATTCATTTTGAACACTTTCATATTTATTATAATAATTATTAGAAACACCAAAGCCTCGATAATAAATTTCATTTTTTAATAAATTAAGGGTAATATCCTTTGATTTAGAAAAATACTTTTTATAATCTAATGTAGCTTTATATATAATTTTTTTTAACATATTTGCACAAATCATTGAAACTACAATAAATAAAGTAATAATAAGTGATATTTTATAATCCATAACCATTAAAGATACAAAATAACCAATCATTAAAATAATACTATCATACACCTCAGTTAAAACCTTCCTAACACCCTCACAGCTATCCTTTATATCAGAAAGATTTTTATTCATTATATCGCCTTTAGTACTATTATTAAAATCCTCAATGTTACTATATAATAAATTACTAAATGAAACCCTACGCATTTGTAAGACCATTCTATTAGAAAAATCTCTTACATAATATCTCTTTAAAAAACGATTAACCTGAATAAATACAACAAATATTAAAAATGATAATGCAAAATAAATAATATATTTAACATCACCCTGCTCCATATATAAATCAATAAGCTTACCTTGAACAATAGGAACAAAAGCCATCAAAACATTATAGATAACACCTGTAATTGTTGCGAGTATAAATGAAAGCTTATTTAATTTAAAATAGGTACTAATTTTAGAATAATCATACTTTTTCATTTTAGTCCCTCAAATCCACATTTTCTTAATCTTTTAGATTCCAAATAAACCTTATCAACTAACTTTAAGAATACTTCCTTTTCTTCATTAGATAATACACTTAAACAGGCATCATAAAATAAAACCTCTTCATCATATATTTCATTTTTAATTTCTAATGCCTTCATAGTTGGACATAAAAGCTTTTTTCTTAAATCATCACTATCAGTTGTAATCGTTAAATATCCAAGTGATTCTAATTTTTTACTCATTCTTGTTACTAAACCTTTATCGACATTTAGATAATCCTTTACCTCTGTAAATGTTCTAAATTCTCTTTTAGAAATATAACGGATCATTTCAAATTCAGTTTCGTTTAAATTAATTTTTTCTTTGTTAACAGAATTTTTATAAAGCATCATATTTCTAACAATTTTTGTTAAATCTCTAGCTTCCATAATATTCTCCTTTTTGTAATTAGTATTATAGTTTTAATTAGTTGACAAGTCAACCATTCAATTATTAAAAAACACTAGAATTATAAAATGAATTCAACTGTTGATTCACTTTATTAATCTAGTGCATTTATACTTACTTTAAATTACTTATTGCTTGATCTATTGTACCCTTTACAATAGATGATACTCTTTCAACTATTTGCTTAGGATCATCCTTCATATCATTCTTTACCCATTCAAGCACAATAGCTACAAATGAATACATATAAAAATTTGATATAAATTTTTTATCATCCTCACGAACTGGTTTGTTTTTCGTTTTTTCATCCACAACTGAATAGATTATAGGATAAACTAGCTTATATAAATATTTTTGTAATAGCTCTAATGAAACAGATTTATAAATATTTGTTATAAAAATTTTATCTGCCTCTAATAGCTTAAAAATTGACAAAAACCCATCAACCCAATTTTCGTATGTATCCTTATCCTTTAATGCTTTATCAGCATCCTCTATACAAATCCATTCAACTAAGTCAATTATATCCTGAAAATGATAATAGAAGGTTTGTCTATTAATATCACATTTTAAAGTTATATCATTAACTGTTATTTTTGATAATGGCTTTTCTACTAAAAGCTCCTTTAATGAATAGGCTATTGCCTTTTTAGTTGTTAAGCTACTCAAAATAAATCACATCCTTGATATAATCATACCACAAAGTTGAAAAAATCTCTTCAAAAAATGAAGAGATTTTAACAATTATCTTAAATTTATTTAATTAATCCGCTTTCCTTAAGAAGAATTTCTATATCTGTACCCTTAGTTTTCTTTTTAACAATCTTAAGTAATGCTTTTTCTTTAACTGATAAAGGACATTCATCTAAGCTATGCTTATCTAATGCATAATAACATGCCTTCAATAATTCCCTTACATCATATTTACTACCCCATACCTCTGGTACAGCTCTATCAACATTTAATAAAGTGTAAACAGCTTCCATACCTGTACGAATTGAATACTCAGTTGTAAAAATAGTATCTCTTGGTGTTTCTGCAAATTGACCTAAGAATGCGAAATTAACGGCACATTTTGGAACAACAAGTGGTCTATCAGATTCTTTTCTTGGTTGGAAGAAAGCATTAATATATGGCATATAGCAAGTTGTAGTATTACATCTATTTTTAGCATAATCTTCAATCTTATCCTTATCAATACCAATATGATATAACCATTCCTCACATACCTCATAGCCTTTACAATTTTTCATATTCTTCTTCATAAAATTACCAGGTTTATTAGTATTTAAAGAATAAACCCAAACAAGTACCATATTTTTATCTTGACTCTTAAACTGTGGTTGACGATTGATTGTCCAAGATAAATACCAATTTTCGGTTGAATCCTTAACTGTTACAATACCACCAGTTGTAACCTTACCCTCTCTAGGATCACGCTTACAAATATTTATAATATGCTTTATAATTTCTTCATCAGATGTAGCAATTGTTGCACTCATCCAATTTGTTGCCTCAATATCTGAACAGAATTTATCAGGATTACCAAATTCACCATTAGTTGCTTGCTTAGCTATATTTTTCCACATATCCCATGATTCACCAACACCATTTTTCAAATGAGTTAAATCAGGTGCTTCATTTTGTGAACCATAGCATGATGTATCAGTACAACAACCATTTGTAATAAATACTAAATCATCCTCAATTAAATCAATTGATTGCTCTTTGTTATCACGAACAAAAATAATTCTTTTAGCAATTTTTTTATCGCCTTTATTTTCAAAAATAACATTTTTTACATCAACACCATAACAAATCTTAACGCCATGTGCTTCAAGATATTTAGTTAAAGGTAAAATCATAGATTCATACTGATTGTATTTTGTAAATCTTAAAGCTGTAAAATCTGGCAAGCCATCAATATGATGAACATATCTACATAAATATCTCTTCATTTCCAAAGCTGATGACCAACGTTGGAACGCAAACATTGTTTGCCAATATAACCAGAAATTAGTACTCCAAAATGATTCCGGTAAAACCTCTGATATTTTCTTATCCTCTAAATCCTTCTCAGGTGTCATAAATAGCTTTTGTAAAGCCATTGCTGAGGCCTTATCAAGCTTAAATTGTTTATCTGTGTGAGCATCTTCTCCACAGTTTACTGATGCACGGCATAAAGAATAATTAGGATCATGCTTATTTAACCAATAATATTCATCAAGTACTGAAACATTAGGATTTTCAATTGATGGTACATCTCTAAACATATCCCACATACATTCAAAGTGATTATCCATTTCACGGCCGCCACGCATATAGAATCCTTTTGTTATATCCTTTCTACCATCACAAGATCCACCAGCTAAATCAAGCTTTTCAAGTAAATGAATGTGCTCGCCTTTCATTTGTCCATCACGTACTAAATAGAATGCTGCTGAAAGACCGGCAAGTCCTGTACCAATAATGTAAGCAGATTTTTTATCTACTCCCTGTGGTTTTTCAGGATGAGCAAATGCTTCATAAGTTCCTGCACTGTAATACATAATATCTACCTCCTGTATTAAATACAACTATATAATAATCCAAAGAAATAGAATACTAAATAGTCAAAAGCTTAACTTTGTATAACATTTAGACAAATATTTAATTTTGATTTTTTTTAGTATATACTACTTATTTTGTCAAAAAATTAGACAAAATAGAAAAAATGTAAAAAACCCATCAATTACTTGATAGGTTTAATAGAAATTGAAAATTAATCATTTTCTTTAAAAATATATTTTACTGCTCCATAAATCATAATAGATACTGCAGCAGCCCAAGCAAGTGGATCAGCAAATGCTAATCCTAATAATGAATTTGAACTAGCATTTATTGTAATAGGACCGTGATTAATTAAAGCAGGTAATGTTAAGCATAACACAGTTCGGGCGACAAGCTCACCAATACCAGCTAAAAATGGAAATAGAGCTTTTCCAATTCCTTGAAGAGAATTTCTTAAGATAAATAGCATACCTAAAATATAATAAAGTGACAAATCACAATATAAATATATATTTCCATAATGAATTGCTTCACTATTAACCTTATCAGCTGAATAGAAAATATAAAGATAAAAACCATTTATTGTTAAAAGTAAGCCAATACCTGCAAATATTATATAAATAAAGAAGGCAATAACAAATGCTTGCTTTACACCTTTTTTTACTCTTTCTTTATCATTAGAACCATAATTTTGTCCACAATATGATAACATTGCTGTACCTAAAGCATTAAAGGGGCACATTAAGAAATTATTAAGCTTTGTAGCAGCGCCAAATCCATTTTGAGCATTAGAAGCTATTACTTCACCAAGCTCTGATGTATCATATTTTACAATAATAGATTGCATTACAATAAGTCCAATACATAGAATTGAAAATTGAAATGCAAGTGGTAATCCAAGCTTTAAATGATTAATTGATTGTTCACGTCTTAATTTAAAATCACTAGGCTTTAATCTATACTCTTTATAGTGGATAAATGTATATACAAAACAGCCTACTGCAGAAATAGCCTGGGCAATTACAGTTGCAATTGCTGCACCACTTACCCCCATTTTAAAAACTGCTATAAACAATAAATCTAAAACAATATTTAAAATAGTTGAAAAAATTAAAAAGACAAGTGGAGTTAATGAATCTCCAACACTTCTTAAAAAAGAACATATCAAATTATAAAATATTTGGGCAATTGTACCCAAAAATATTATAAGGACATAAATATATGCTGATTCATATATCTCATTTTGAACTGGATTGGCTGACTTTTCAAGGCCTATCCATTTTAATAATGGATTAATGCATAATACAGCAATTACTGTTAAAATAATACTTATAATAAATGATAAAACAATTTGAGTAGCAAAGGACTTTCTAATTCCATCCATGTTTTTTTGTCCAAAATAATTAGATGTAACAACTGAAAAACCAGCTGTACATCCAAATGCAAATTGTAAAACAATAAATACAATATTACCAGTATTATTAACACCTGCAACCTGATTTGCATTCAAATACTGACCACAAATTGCTGCATCAGCTATTGTATAAATTTGTTGAAATATATAACTTAATAAAATTGGAATTGAAAACCAAACAATTACCTTCCAAATACATCCCTTTGTTAAATCAATAGGTTCAAATAATTTTTTTAGCATATTTTTGTCCCCTCTTTTTCTAGCAAAGAAATTATACTACAATTTTAAAATGTGTAAATATATAAAATTACATCTAAAATCGTTTTCATTACTTTTAATTAATTTTAAAAAAAATAATACGAAATTAAACTTATTTTATTATTATTTAAAAAGAAAAAAGCTAAAGTGCACACACCTTAGCCTTAGATAAAATTGCCTTAACATAATCATCCTTGTTTAAAATATAGACATAATGATTATTTTTTTCACATAGCTTTTCAAAACCCAAATGATTAAATAGCATAATACTTCTTTTATTTTCAACATGAATTTTACTCACAACATTCTCTATTTTAAAATTAAAGAAAACCTCATTTAAAATTTTTGAAACAGCCTTATAGCCTATCTTTTTCCCCCAATTTCTTACCTCACCAATAGCTACAACTATTTCATAAGCATTTATACGCTTCTTTTCAACTAAGGTTATAAAGCCAACACATTTTTCTTCTTCAGTATCTATTAGAAAAAATTTAGCATTTTTATTAAGATAATAGGTTAATAAATCTGCTCTACCTGATGATATAATATCATCAAGCGCATATGCAGTATTAGGATCCTCATTCAAATATTTGGTTATTTTTTTATTATTTAACCATTTAATCATTTTTTTTGCATCATCAGAAAAAACTTTAAGCCGTAAATCTATATTCATAGGCTTCCTCCTTAAATAAATAATTAGTAAAGCCTGTTAGATAAATCTACTGGTTCTTTAATTGTATTATATCACATCTTACATATTTTTCAAAGAACAAAAGCATAGAAAAACTCTATACTTTAAATTTTGCACCTTTAAAAATAAAATAAGAAATTATACTTGATAATATAACAAAAATAAATTCTATAAGCGAAAACATATAAAATTTAAAATCAATTCGGGTTTTCGACACTTAAATTAAACATAAACTTAAATTTTGAGGATTTTATATACTAAAGTATATAAGGTCCTTTTA
>CAKQEA010000014.1 GCA_934229785.1 uncultured Anaeroplasmataceae bacterium | reverse complement strand
ACACCACCTGCACCTGTTATAACAACAACTTTATTTTTTAAATTAATTTCAAAAGGTAATTTCATATATTTAGTCCTTCCTTCTAGTAGTTTTATCTAATGTTTCCCAAATTCCATTTATATACATAGCACCAAGGGCTCTATCATATAGTCCATATCCTGGCTTCGCATTTTCATCCCAAATCATTCTTCCATGATCAGGTCTTATATACTTATCATATCCTACATCATGTAAAGCCTTTGTAATCTCTACCATATCAAGTGAACCACAATATGAATAATGGGCTGATTCCTCAAAAGAATGTGGACCAACTTGTAAAACATTTCTTAAATGAGCAAAATGAATTCTATCCATTAAAGCATATTTTTTAATCATTTTAACAATATCATTGTCCTTAGTTGAGCCTAATGATCCTGTACAAAATGTTAATCCATTATAGTGATTATCAACAAGTGATAAAAATCTATCAAGATTTTTTTCGCAGGTAATAATTCTAGGAATCCCAAATATAGACCAAGCAGGGTCATCAGGGTGAATAGCCATTAAAACATCACTTTCCTCTGCAACAGGAATAATTTCTTCTAAAAATAGCTTTAAATTATTCCACAAACCCTCTTCACCAAGCTTTTTATAAGCCTCAATTAACTCTTTAACTTCACTAGGTTTATATGATGAATCCCAGCCTGGTAAGCTCAACTTAGTAGGATCCATCTTATTTACATCTTCCTCATAATAGACTAAAGCCTTTGAGCCATCCTTAAGCTTGTGATCAAGCTGACTTCTTGTCCAATCAAATATTGGCATAAAATTATAACAAATACATTTGATGCCATTACGACCTAGCATTCTAATATTTTCCTTAAAATTTTCTATATGTCTACGATAATCACCTGTTCTTAGCTTAATGTCTTCACTAACTGGTACTGATTCAATTACTTCCATACTTAAGCCATAAGAGTTAATGTATTTTTTTAATTTAACTATTTCATCCTCAGGCCAAGCCTCGCCAACTGCTACAGTATATAATGCTGTAACAACGCCTGACATTCCAGGAATTTGTCTTATATAATTTAAAGTATTTTTATCATCATAGCCATACCATCTAAAAGTCATCTTCATATTTTATTTTCTCCATTATCTAAATATTTTTGAGGAATTTCAATTGCATTGATTGCTTCCTCATTAACACATTTTTCCTTCTCCCAAATATGCTCATAAGCTAAATCAATTTTATCAAAAAGCTTATTTTGAGTAATATTTACAGCCTCTGGAATATATTTTTTAGGAACCTGATCAATTGTCTTCCAAGTTTCCATTGCCTCTTCCTTTGGCATTCCTAAAGAAATGGCAACCTTTCTTACAGAATTTACAGCCTGAACTTCTCTTAGCTTTTCACCAGATAATGAATACTTTTTCATACAAAATAGCGTAATTAGCCAAGAAATCATTGGTAAAAAGCAAAAGCAAATTAAAGCTGAAATTCTAACACCTTGATAATTAGATTCAATAATTGCCATTAAATCCATACTAGGAGTTGGTTGAGCTCCATTTAAGCCAGGGATTAATAAAACAGTAAATAGTGATAAGAATGTTGTTGAAAGTGAAGACACTACCTTATCAATCAATGAAAATATAGTACCTAAAATACCTGGAACATATTGACCAGAACGATAGGTTTCATAATCTGAACAATCAGCAACCATAGGAATACACATTTCGCTACAGCAATTATAAGCACCATATCCACATCCATATAAGACAATCCAAACAATAGTAAATGCATTAATTGCAATAGAGCCACCAGAAAGTAAAGATAGATGAGTATTACTATTATTAGGGTCCCAAATTAATAGCATTATTGTCAATCCTATGTAAAATATAAATGCTATTAAGGTATATTGAACAATAGCTCTTTTCTGACCCTTCTTGGCTGCTGTCTTTGATCCAAGCAAGAAAAACACACCCATAAATATAAAGCTTAACGCATACAAAGGAATATATAGTCCATTATAATTTCCCATCATTATATGATAGATTAAAGCTGCTACAACATTTGATGTAGCAATTGTTGAGGCAAGCTTATTACAGCCTGATGATACAACCAACCATCTAATAGGCTTATTATCCTTAACAACCTTAACATAATCTTTAAATTTTGTCTTACCCTGATTAGCATCTATTCCCCAATATTGTGGTTTATCTTTTTCCCAAATTGCTAAAACAGCAAGTAAAGTATAAATAGCTGATAGAACAATCACAATTGGAACTAAAATATCATAAAATTTAGGATTGTATAAAACACCTAATGTACCTTCATTACTTTTTAATAAAATAGGTAATAATCCATTTCCCAATAAATTAATAATTACAATAGACATAACCATTCCAACCATATTCCAAATAACAAATTGGCTTCTTTGCTTAGCATCAGAGGTTAAGCAAGTTTGTCCCGCCTTTGTACAGGCACATTGGCAAGTATAGCCTATTACATAAATAACATATGTAAAAATAAATGCTATCCACCTAAACACTGATGATTGAATTGGTCTAATAACAAAAAACATTAAAATACATGATATGGCAAGTAATAAATTACCTATAACCATAAAAACTCTAAATTTACCAAAAACAGTATTAGTCTTATCCATTATTGCACCACAAATTGGATCAGTAATACCATCAAAAATACGCATTGCTGTAACGATTGTTGAAATAGTGACAGTAACCGCTGCGCTAACTGCTGCACTAGCAAAACCAATTAAAAAATTTCCAGATAAATAATAACCAGCATAGTATGAAACAAATGACATTAAAGTTAAATAAACATTTGTAGCTGCATTATTAAATGGAAATAATATAATTTGCCATTGCTTAGCTCTATTTTGAACATTCCCTTCCATATAATACCTCCTCAATAGAAAACGTTTTTTCATTTTCTAAATTTATTATACTTTTAAACAAAACAATTCAAAATATCAAAAAATGCTAATGTTTATGACAAATTATGCTAAAAAATAGAATGACAAAATGATTTTTAATCTTTTTGTCATTCTTCTAAAGGGCGATGCCCTCTTTTTCTTTTATTCAAATTAATGTAAAAATTAATGTAAAATAGTATTGATGATTTTATGACTTCAATTGTGACTGATTTTCTACCAATAGAAATAAAGCCTAAAGCATATTATGTTCATGCTCCTCAAATTCAATGTAAAAGTTCAAAACAAATTAAACGCATTGTTAATTATGTTTGCAGATATGCTGGTCATCCTGCAATGAGTGAATCAAGGATAATAAAATATGATTAGAAAATAAAACCATTTATTATTACTATGATCCATTACTTTGTCATTGTGGAGCTACAATGGTTATCATTTGTGACCTTTGTTTCTTCGTAGGTTATTCTAAGGATGGATAAAATGGAATTTAACATTAAATGTAGATTATAAAAAAAGAGGAAAAATTAAGACGTGCTATATTCTTCTTTGCTTATGCTTTACCTGATTTTAATATTGAATATGTTAATGGGGAATATGAAGAAGACGAATATAATCAAGTACTTGTTGACATTGATTGATTATAAATAAATTTGATGATATGACAAAGGTCAAAATTTATGAATTTATAGAAAGAAATATATGATAAAACAATTGATTTAAAATGCCTAAAATGCGATTACAAAACTAAATGAAGATTGGAATGAAATAGATGAATGTTGGAATAAAATTGATTATCCACGAATGTATTGTCCTAAATGCGGCAAACAACAATTTGTACCGCTTGATGTTTGGAAAAAGAAAAACAAATAAAAAAAGTAATAAATGATATTAACAAAAAAATATCAAATTTATATACTATGTCATATAACTAAATATTTTTATCCTAGGCAAAAAAAATTATACCTTGTCTAGGATTTTTGTAGTTATGTCAGACATTTTAAACAAAGATTACAATTTCCTAATAAATAAAAGGCTAATCATAGCCTTTTACATATGTTTATATTATTTCACGCTGTAACCTGCATCAGTAATATTTTTAATAATTTGTTCTTTATCAATATTACCTTCATAATCAATAGTTACAGTTTTATTATCAAGTGAAGCATGTGCATTAATAACGCCAACAACCTTCTTAGAAGCATCCTCGACATGCTTAACACAATGCATACACATCATACCATCAACGTTTAAAACTAACTGATTCATTTTTCTTTCCTCCTTTTTGATAATCTCTTCTTTATTTCTCTTAACCTTAAAAAGATTAATAGTTAAAGCATTTAAAACAACTGACACACTTGAAATACTCATAGCTATTGATCCATACATTGGTTCCATTTTAAAGCTACCATTTGAAGTATAATAGAATATTCCTGTTGCCAAAATAACACAAATAATATTATAGAAGAATGCCCAAAATAGCCCTAGCTTAATAGTATTAATTGTCCTTTTACTTAAAGAAATAACATTTAAAACATCAAGTAAATCATTTCTTAATAGTACAATATCGGCTGATTCAATTGCCACATCACTTCCAGCACCTATTGCAATACCCAAATTAGCACTTGATAATGCAATAGCATCATTAACACCATCACCAACCATCGCAACATATTCATTTTTATTCTTTAATTCATTTATAACATTAGCCTTGTCGGTTGGCATAACATTTGCAATAACCTTATTAACACCAACCTCTTTTGCTATAGCATTAGCAGTAATTTCATTATCACCAGTAAGCATTACAACCTTTATTCCCTTATTTTGAAGTAAATGAATTGCTTCTTTAGAATTTTCCTTTATTTCATCCTTAACTGCTACAATACCATACAATTCCTTATTTTTTAAAACAATTAAGGTTGTCTTACCTTCATTAGACATTTTATTAACAATATCAGAAGCTAAATCATTATTAGGTAAAAGCTTCAAATTGCCAATTTCATATAAATCATTATCAATAATACCTCTTAAACCCTTACCATCTATAGCCTCATAATTTAAGATATTATAGTCAAACATTTTTTTATCCTTAGTATATTCTACAATTGCTAAAGCTAATGGATGTTCTGATTTTATCTCAAAGCTATATAAAATTGACTCCATATCAAAATCCTTGTATTTTATGAAATCAACAACCTCAGGGTGCCCCTTTGTTATTGTACCTGTTTTATCTAAAACAACTGTAGTAATATTATGAGCAGCCTCTAATATAGCTGCATTTTTAATCAACAAGCCATTTTGAGCTCCTTTACCTGTTCCAACCATTATAGCTACAGGAGTAGCAAGACCTAATGCACAAGGACAAGCAATAACAATAACTGTAATCGCAAAGTTTAAAGCTGTTTCAAAAGCATTATTAACATAAGCAGGCTTTGCTATCATAATGTAAATAATATTACAAATAAAAACAAACAATGAAATACTAAAAATAATAGGAACGAAAACACCAGATACCTTATCAGCAAGCCTTGATATAGGAGCCTTTGAATTTGAAGCCTCCTCAACAAGCTTAATAATTGTTGCTATAGTCGTATCCTCACTTGATTTTGTAGTTTCAACATATAAATAGCCACTAGTTAAAATACAAGAAGAATAAACCTCATCACCTACACCTTTAAACACAGGAATAGATTCACCTGTAATATTAGCCTCATCAATTGAAGCCTCACCCTTAATGATTTTACCATCAACAGGAATTAAATCTCCTTTTTTTACAACAACAACATCACCAATTTTAACATCATTTGCATTAACCAAAACCTCATTATCACCATCTAGGATGATAGCTGTTTTAGGCTTTAAATCCATAAGTTTAGTTAAAGAATCAGTGGTTCTATTTTTAGAAAGCTCTTCTAAATATTTACCAATACTTACAAACACTAAAATCATACCTGCAGATTCAAAATATAAATACATATGATATTGTGTATGTCCAAGACTTATCATAAATAAACAATAAATACCATAAGCTAGAGAGAATGTTGCCCCAACAGCAATTAAGCTATCCATATTAGGTGATAGTTTAAATAGCTTTTTAAAGCCAGAAATAAAATAATTACGATAAATATAGCAAATAGGTAAAACCAAAATAAATTGAACTAAAGCAAATCCCATTGGATTTTGATGCATATCAAACACCTTAGGTGATGGCCAACCCCACATCATATTTCCCATGGAAAAATACATTAATACAAGCAAATCTACTATACAAAATATTAATTTAAACAATGAATAATCCTTATTTTTATTAGAAACTCCCCTTTCTTCAGGCAAAGTTGCCTTATATCCAGCCTTATCAACAGCTTCTTCTATTTTACTAATAGAACATATTTTTTCATCGAAGGTAACATCCATGTTATTTTGAAGTAGGTTAACATAAACATCACTAACACCATCAAGTTTTCTAACAGCCTTCTCAACATGAGATTGACATGAAGCGCATGTCATACCTGATACATTAAACTTTTTTTTCATTGGAACCTCCTAAATAAATCAACTATTTCATCTACAACCTCAACATTACCCTTTTGAATATTTTCTATTAAGCATGAATGAACATGCTCATCTAATATAACATTAGCTAAGCTTTTAATAGACTTATCAATAGCTGATAGCTGAATTAAAATATCATCACAATATCTATCATCCTCAATCATTTTTTTTATACCATTCATTTGTCCAGTAAGCTTATTAATTCTTGAAATAAGCTTTTTCTTACTATCATCACTTCTTTCTGTCAATTTTTTATTTTCACACATTTCACATGCCATAATTTTACCTCCATATACCCCCATAGGGTATCAATTACATTTGTAATTATATACCCAGTAGGGGTATATGTCAATCTAAAAATAACAGAAATTAATCTGTTAATATTTTTTTACTTTCAAAGCATTTATTTAAATATTTAAAAAACTCATTTACCACTTCACCATTATTTAAACCATAAGGATTCTTAGTTACCTTAATGTATCTACTTAAATTATAATCACTAAGCTTTGTTAAATTTAAATCCTTATATATATCACCTGAGGTAAATTCAGGAATAAAGCCAATACCATTATCGTTTAAAATAAGCTCATGCAACAAATTTAGATTATCACACTCAAAAGCAATATTAGGTTCAATTTTAATTTCATTAAAAAATTGATCAATAGTATCTCTTAATTCCTTAAAGTGAGTAAAAGTAATAATTGGAATATTTTTTAAATCACTTGATTTTTTAATTATATTTTTGTAATGATTTCCACTACCAACATAAATATTTTCAAAATAACCACAATTAGAGCTTTCAACTAAAATATCACAATCTGTTTCATTATTTTGTAAAACAGTAAATGTTACATCAGGATTTATTTTTCTAAACTCTATAATGGCATTTGTAACAAATGTCGACGCAGCCAAGGCACCTATTTTTATATGCTTATTATTTTTTAAAATATTAATTTCATTTTTTAAATTCAAAATAGAATTTAAAGGATCATTTATCTTTTCATATAGCCATTTTCCCCAAGACGTTAATTTAATATTTCTACCACAATGAGAAAACAAAGTAACACCAAGCTCCTCCTCAAGCTTATGTATTGATTTAGTTAATGCTGGTTGGGCTATATTAATTTCAATGCTAGCCTTAGTAATATGCTCAAGTTTAGCAACCTTATAAAAATAATATAATTGTGTAAGCTCCATAATTCATAACCATCCGTTATCATTTTCATCAATATTATATATTTTTATTTATGCAATTTCAATGCTATACTTCTTTAAGAAAGAGGTAAGAATATGGAACATGATTTAACAGTAGGTAAGCCATCAAAGGTTTTATGGCTATTTTGTCTTCCTTTATTTGGAAGTATTATTTTTCAACAGCTATACAATTTAGCTGATAGCTTAGTCGCAGGTAAGTTCATTGGTGAGGATGCGCTTGCAGCAGTAGGAAATGGTTATGAAATAACATTAATATTTCTTGCATTTGCCTTTGGCTGTAACATTGGTTGTTCAGTCATCTCATCAAGACTATATGGTGAAAAAAGATATAGTGATGTTAAAAGCTGCATCTATACAGCAATTATTTCAACTATAATTCTTTGTGTATTATTAACAATCTTAGGATTAATATTTACAAAACCATTATTAAAAATAATACACACTCCAGATAATATTATAAATGATTCAGCATTATATCTTGACATTTATATATATGGATTAATATTTGTATTTATCTACAACGTATCAACAGGAATATTCTCAGCACTTGGTGATTCTAAAACACCATTTATTTTCCTTGCAATTTCATCAATTTCAAACATATTTGCTGATATTTTATTTGTTGCAGCCTTTAAAATGGGCATAGCAGGTATCGCTTGGGCAACATTTATTTGTCAAGCTGTTAGTGCAGTATTAGCCTTCATAATTGTCATTAAAAGAATTAAAAAATTACCTAATGATAATGAAAAAGTAAAAGTATTTTCATTCCCATTATTAAAGGAAATGTCAATAATCGCAATCCCTTCAACAATGCAGCAAAGCTTCATTTCAATCGGTAACATCTTCATTCAAAGCGTAATAAACACATTTGGTTCTTCAGCAATTGCTGGTTATAGTGCAGCAGTAAAGCTAAATAACTTAATGATTACATCACTAACAACAGTTGGAAATGGTATTTCAAATTATACTGCCCAAAATCTAGGTAGCGGTAAACTAAAAAGAATTCATGAAGGATTTTTTGCAGGATTAAAAATGGTAATAATCTTATGTATTCCTTTTATAATACTATACCTAACAATTAGTAAATATCTACTATATCTATTTATGGATTCAACAAGTACTGAAGCTTTAAATGTTGGAATAATGTTTTTAAGAATAGTAAGTCCATTCTATATCATAGTAGCTTCTAAATTAGTTGCCGATGGAATATTAAGAGGAACATCAAATATGCTATATTTCATGATCGCAACATTTACAGATTTAATACTAAGAGTTGCTCTTGCCTTCATTCTTTCAAAGCCCTTTGGTACTAATGGTATTTGGTTTGCATGGCCAATAGGCTGGACAATTTCAATGATATTATCTATAAGCTTCTATTTCTTAGTTTACAAGAAACTTAAAAAAGCTATAGTTGAACAAGCCTAATAATGGCTTGTTTTTTTCTATCTACAGCAACAGAAAGTTGTTATTCCATTATTAGTCATGATGTAGAAGCAATCTATTTATTTTAATATATCCTAATAATTTATTTTAATTTTAATTAGAATGTTTATTTTCAATCAAACAGGCTTTTAATAAAGTCTCATATAGCTCTATGCCTACATTTTGACGTATATATTTCCAATCTCTACCTATAAATGTATTAATTGGTTTGTCCATTTCATCAAATTCGTCATCATATAAAATGGATATCGATAATATATAAACTTTAACAGCATTAGTTATTAATTCTTGAAACCTAAAATCATTTACAGTATAATGTTTAAATCCTTCATAACCTTTTTTTAGAATAGCATAATTCTCATTATCATTTTCTTTTCTATTTTGAGTAATAATCAATTTACATGCTTCTATGGAGTCTTTTAGCGTATCATCATAATTTAAAGATAAATTTCTATTTTTGATTTGCACATTTGCAACCTTTATGTATGTTTCTTTTACCAAGCTTATATCGTTCATGTTATCAAATAATTTTGCAACATCATATAATTGTTTAATTATTTCTACATGTTTTGACCTAATTTGATTAGGTCTTGTATATAATATACCGATGGTTTTTGGTGCAAATGCAGTAAGTTTATCACCTAGCATTTCATCAATACTAGGAATATTTACTTCTAAATATGGGTTATCAGTTTCAACAAAATGACTATTTATTTTATGCTTAGTTAACCCAACATATTCCATTTCATCAAATACGATATCTAGTAAAATATATGGATTTTCTTTTTCATCATTTGGTTCGTAAATAGATTTAAAATAAAACTTAAAATGTCTTTTTACAATATCTATTGGTTTTCTTTTATCCTCTTCAATATTTATAAATTTATCATCTTTTAAACTAAATACATCATTGCATATTCCATCTTGTTCTTTGGGTTTCATTAATATATCAATATCAACACTAAATCTATTAAAAGTATTTAATAGTAGCATTAATGATGTACCACCTTTAAATACAAAATCATAATTAAGATCTGCTATTTTTTCTAATAAATAAAATGCATAAACAACTTTTTCATATACTTTCTTTTTATCTATATTATTTCCTGCTCTAGATGAAATAAATTCATCTGTAAAACAATTTTCTAATACAACTGGAATTCTCCTTCTTCTATATTAAAATTTAATGACTCAATAGCATCTTTAACCAACTTCCAATTATGTCTTTTTGTTGCATATCTCTTTATAGTAGACATATTTATTTGATACTTTTTTAATAATTCAATTAATATTGGTGGTATTTCACCCGATAAAATCGTATTAAAAAAATCATCAACTATTATATCAACAAAAATTTTTTCAATTTTAGGTTGTACAATATATGAAGATTCATTTCCTATGGCTCTAGTTCTTGAACATCTCTGTCTAATAATTGGAGATTCATCATTAATAACTCTTACAACAAATATTTCTTCATTAGAATTATACTTAATAAAAGTATTATAATCCTTTTCTAAAACCACTTTCTTGTTAATGCTTAAAAGATTATCAACCACAATCTCAGTGGCATAAGAGTATTTTTCAATAAACTTTATATTACTAAATGACTGCAAAGACATAAATTTATTCAAATCATTTAATTGCCAATACGAAATAAATATAGATGGATTTATGCATTCTAATACTTTTCTTATGTCATTATCAGCCAAGTAAGAGAAAGTAAACTGAACTCTATCTTTACATTGTTTTAGCTTTCCAACATCATATCTATAAAAAATTTTGTTTTTATATAAATCAGATAGATAATAACGATATAGTTTTTCACTTTTTTCTGGATATTTTTCAATTATATATTTTTTTAAATCAGATTCAACGATAATATTCGTTTTAGAAAAATGTTCTACAATTTCTTTTATCTCAACAATTTTCACATCAATCACCCACGAGCATCGGGGCTAATTTACTTTTCGCCCCATTAATCGCACTATTTTATGTTTTATTTCTAGCTAAATTTTTTGGCAATTATATAACTAAAGCATTAATTAATAAGTTTTTTAATAGTAGGTTATATAGATAAGTCGTCGACAAGTAAAAAATAGGATATTTTTGCTTAAAAAAGGTGTATTAGTCTTATCTAAAAGGGCATTTTAGACACAAAAAATGAAGCCTCACTACTAAAAAATGGCTTCATTATCTAGTTTTTTTCATTCCCATATGTAGACGACTTTCATGTTTGTCTTTGTCCACAAGCCATAATTACTGGATATTATTTTGTTAATCTTGCTATTATATTTTCCATTTGTCTTGTTATATATTTCATTTTATCACCGAGTTTTCTAAAGTACACTTTATTTTTATCGAATATAGTTCAATATAACATAAAAAACATTCAGCAAAAGTTCATAATTTTATTAAATAATTACATGTACACAGGTATAGCTACTATTTTTGATAGACAAAATGTTAATTTCAAAAGTAAGCACTGTGTTAAATAGAATAACAATTTAGTTAAACGAAATGGTGCAAATATGAGAATAGCTATCAAAATGCATTATTTTTTTAAACTAAGACAAAAAGGATTGGCATTTAAACCAATCCCTTTAATATAATAAAAGTTTGAATTAGTAAACCTCTATCTCTTTAATCATAACCTCATTACCAGTAACTAAGTAGGTATTACCACTGCCACAGTATGGACATGTTTTTCCATGAGCAACTGTATCGTATTCCTTATTACAATCCTCACATCTTGTTATAGCATGAATTGTATTAATTATAAGCTTACAGCCCTTCATTCTTTGACTTCTATTATCAACAGCCCATTTCCAACAATCCTCAAAATAAGATGGTACAATCATAGATACCTCACCAATTTCAAGGGTTACTGAATTAACATGTTCAACATTATTTTCCTCTGCAACCTTATCTACCTTTTTAATGATATGGAAAACAACACCTAATTCATGCATTATTAAGCTTCCTTTTTAGCCTTTTCAACCTTTTTTTGATAAGCCTTGTATTCCTTATTGTATTCTTTTTCTTCCTTTGATTTTTTATTAAATACAATTTTTACAGCACGCTTTGCCTGATATGGTAAAATATGCTTAAACTTATCCTCAGCAACAACCATTTTTGTACACTCAGGATGATCACGAACTAAATGAATTGCATCAAACTCACATTTTGTAGTACAAACACCACAACCAATACACTTATTAGGATCAACAACTGAAGCACCACAGCCTAAGCAACGAGCTGTTTCCTTCTTAATTTGTTCTTCAGTTAATGTGTTATGCATATCACGGAATGAATTATGGTAATCATCACTCTTCATGCCAGCTTCCTGACGTTTACAATTATCATAAGATTCAATAACAATATTTGTTTTATCTAATTCAATAAAGTCATTTTTGTTTCTACCAATTGTTAATGATGTATTTGGCTGAACAAATCTATGAATAGAAATTGCTGCCTCTTTTCCTTCTGCTACGGCATTAATTACAAACTTAGGTCCTGTATATACATCTCCACCAACGAAGATATCAGGTTCAGCAGTTTGGAATGTTAATTTATCAGCTACAGGGTAATTGCCATGCCAGAATTCAACCTTAGTGCCCTTTAATAATTCACCCCAATTAATTGTTTGTCCTATTGCACAAATGACATGCTTACATTCAACAGTCATAGTTTCATTTTCATCATAAATTGGAGAGAATTTCTTTGTTTTTGGATCAATTGTACGTAAACATTTTTTAAATACAACTCCCTTAACATTGCCATTTTCATCCTTTAAGATTTCTTTTGGACCCCAAGAATTATTCAAAGAAATATCCTCAGCTAAAATTTCTTCAATACCATCATTAGAAGCAAGCATACTATCTTTGGCCTCTAAGCAGAACATAGAAACCTTATTAGCCTTAAAACGATGAGCAGTTCTAGCAACATCAATCGCAACGTTACCACCACCGATAACTACAACATCACCATCAAGTTCTCTTGTTTCATCTTCAATGGCATTATGTAAGAAGTCAACAGCAATTTCAACACCTACTGCATCCTCTCCCTTAATACCAGGAAGCTTTCCACCCTGACAACCAATTGCCACATAGAAAGCCTTATAGCCTTCATTTCTTAATTCCTCAATTGTGACATCCTTACCAACCTCAATGCCACACTTAATTTCAACGCCTAATGCCTTGATAACATCAATTTCTGCATCAACAACATCCTTCTCTAGTTTAAATGAAGGAATACCATATACCATCATTCCACCAGGACGTTTATTTTTTTCAAATACTGTTGGCTTATATCCTTTAAGTGCTAAGAAATAAGCACAGGTTAAACCTGCTGGACCAGCACCAATAATAGCAATTTTTTGGCTCCACTGTGTTAAAGGAACCTGTCTTGCAGGAGATACAGGCATAACAACCTCAGGAATATATCTTGATTCACTATTTAAATCCTGATCAGCGATAAATTTCTTAATCGCATCAATTGAAACAGCTTTATCAATTGTACCACGTGTACATGCATCCTCACATGGATGATAGCATACACGTCCACAAATTGCTGGGAATGGGTTATTCTTTTTAATTAAGGCTAATGCTTCCTTATATCTTCCCTGAGAAGCCATTTTAATATAACCTTGAACTGCTATATGAGCTGGACAATTTGTTTTACAAGGAGCAGTTCCACTATCATAACAATTCTTTCTATTGTTATCTCTATAATCTGGATCCCACTTATCAGTACCCCAAACCTTATGATCTGGTAATTCATGACGAGGATAAACTATTTGTCCTTGCTTTGTACAAAGCTTTTGGCCTAGCTTGACCGCACCAGCTGGACAATATTCAACACATCTTCCACATGCAACACAATTTTTAGGATCAACCTTAGCTGTATATGCACTTCTTGATAAATTTGGAGTATTAAATAATTGACTTGTTCTTAAAGCATTACAAATATTAATATTACAATTACAAATACCAAAAATCTTATTTTCTCCATCAATGTTAGTAATCTGATGAACGAAGCCATTCTCCTCTGCCTTCTTTAAAATAGCCATAGCTTCGTCATAGGTAATATCATGACCTTTACCTGTTTCACGACAATAATCAGCAAAATCACCAACACCAATACACCAACCATAGTTATCATCTCCACAGCCTTCACCTAAAGCTTGACGAGATGCACGACATGAACATTGACCTACACCAATCTTATCCTTATATTTCTTTAACCAATAAGATAAATGCTCTAAATCTACTGATTCATTTTCCATTGAGATTGCAGACTCAACTGGTATAACATGCATACCTACTCCAGAGCCTCCAGGAGGAACCATTTGAGTAACACCAGCCAAAGGCAAATATGTCATTCTTTCAAAAAATGAAGCAACCGCTGGATGTTCAATAATTCTACGATTTACGCAATCAGGAGTTTCCTCCATATTAAACATTTCTGCAGATCCCGGAACAAACATAGCTAAAATATATCTTTTTTCTGTTTGCTTTGCACATCTACCATTATGATCATAGTGATTACCATAATCAAATTCTAATAAACCAACATAAAGCATATCATCAAGTAATTTACGGAATTTTTCTTTATCCTTAGCTTTATCTGGATTTAGTTTACACATTTCATCAAATGTATAGGGTGTTCTTAACTTCATTGATAAACCAACATCAGCCATATCCTCAGTTAAAATTTCAGCAAGTCCCCAATATTCAGGATCTTCAACCTTAACACCAAATAGCTTATGTTCCATAACATCTGTAATTTTCTTTCCAAGCTTAATAATCTTTTGACTTGGTTCTTTATCGCTCATATGAGGTGGAATTATACTCTCATACATCGAAACGACATCGTATTTTCCCTTTTTCTTTGCCATCTTCTTACCCCTTTATATTTTTTATTTCTTTTCTTAACCAATCAGCAAAAACTAATACACCCTCTCCAGTTTTTGCACAAATTGGCATTACAATAGCATTTTTATTGCGCATATGAACATTCTTTATGCACTCATCTAAATCAAAATCAAAATAAGGCATAACATCAATTTTGTTAACTAGCACAACATCACAAATAGAATACATTAATGGATACTTTAAAGGCTTGTCTGCTCCCTCTGGTACAGATAAAATAGTAATACTTTTACAAGCTCCAGTATCAAATTCAGCAGGACATACAAGATTTCCAACATTTTCTAAAATAACTAAATCTATGTTATCTAAATCAAGATTTTCAAGTCCCTGTCTTGTCATACCTGCATCTAAATGACACATACCCCCTGTATGAAGCTGAATAGACTCAACACCAGTAGCTTCCTTAATCTTTTTCGCATCAACATCTGAATCAATATCAGCTTCCATTACTGCAATGCGAAATTCATCCTTTAATAAATTAATAACCTTAGATAAGGTAGTTGTTTTTCCACTTCCAGGTGATGACATAACATTTAATAAATAAACACCCTTTTGTTTAAGATAACTTCTAAGCTCATTGGCTTCCTTATTGTTATCCTCAAAAACACTAGCTTTAATCTCTATAATTCTTACATCGCTCATAATAACTTAAAGCTATCCCCCTTTTTTTCGACACTTTACTTTAAAATTATATCATATATTACATATATTTGTAAGAGAATTGAGAAAAATTTCCTATTAAATTGTAAAAGTAAATTCCGCTATTACTAATTATAATTTTATATTTTTTTACTAATATCTTTTTATAAAATATTTAAAATAAATAACTATAAAAAGTCTAAAATTAATTTTTTTAGACTTTTTATACTACGAAATTATTTTTTACAAATATAGATAAATTCATGAACAATAAGTGGTGAAATTGAACACAAAACAACAATAAGCCATTCAACTAAATTAAGACTACAGGTTGTAAAAACAAGAGCTAAGAATGGAATTTCTATAACACATAATTGTAAAATAATACCTAATACAAAACTTAAAAATAGCATTTTATTTTTAACCTTAAATACATTAATAAAGCTATTATTTAAATCACTCATACCTATCATATGAAACAATTCAGCAATACCTAACGTAGTAAATGCCATAGTTTGTGCCTTTAATAAAATTAAAGAATCATCATAAATATTAAAAAAATCAGATACACTTCTTGCACCATGAATAAATCCTTGTGACAAATAGGATATGATAACAGCTATGGTAATAATTATTGAATAAATAACAGTAAGCTTTAATCCACCATCAGAGAAAATTTTATCATTTTTTCCTCTAGGCTTCTTTTTCATTTCTTCATTACTTTTAGGCTGCATTCCTAAAGCAATTGCTGGCAAGGAATCAGTAATTAAATTAACCCATAATAAATGAATTGGCATTAAAGGAAGCGGTAGGCCAATAACAATTAAAATAAGCATAGCTAAAACCTCAGCTAAATTACTACCAAGCAAGAAAATAATTGTTCTTCTAATATTTGAATAAATAGATCTTCCCTCTTCAACAGCAAGCTCAATTGATGAAAAATTATCATCTGTTAAAATCATATCTGAGGCTTCACGAGCAACATCCGTTCCACTAAGTCCCATAGAAATACCTATATCGGCTGTTCTTAAGCTAATCGCATCATTTATACCATCACCAGTCATAGCACAAACATTTCCATTTTTTTGATATGCCAATACTATATCAGCCTTATTCTTAGGGCTAACTCTTGCAAAAACACATTTTTCACTAACAATATTCATAAGCTCACTAGGGCTAAGCTTATCAATTTCACTTCCAGTAATACATTCATCCTTATCCTTACAAATATCAAGCATTTTTCCAACCGCAAAGGCTGTTTCAACATGATCTCCAGTAATCATTACTGTTTTAATTCCAGCAGCTTTTAGCATGCCAACTGAATCCTTAACCTCTTTTCTTGGCGGATCCATCATCGCAAGCATTCCCACAAAAATCATATCATGCTCTTCGATTTTATCACTTTTAGTATATGCCAAGGCTAAAACTCTTAAAGCACGCTTAGCAAACGCCGTATTAGCTGCTTCAATTTTTAAAATATCCTCTTTGTAAATTTTCCTTACTATATTATGCTCTAAAATATATTTACAATTATTTATAATTTTATCAATAGCACCCTTTGTATAGACAATATATTCATCATTAAGCTTACATAAAACAGACATCATTTTTCGATCACTATCAAAGCTTTTTTCATCAACTCTTACATAATCACTACAATCAACATTTAACCCTTTAGCATATTCAAGTAAAGCTATCTCCATTGGATCTCCAAATACACCATCATCAATACTTGCATTATTACATAAAGCCATACCTAAAGCCATTTTCTTAAAATCTCTTTTTTCCTTAAAATACATTCCATTGGCATAACCATCTACAACAGTCATTTTATTTTCTGTTAATGTTCCTGTTTTATCACTACATATAACACTTACAGCCCCAAGTGTTTCAACACTGCTTAATTTTCTTACAATTGTATTAGCCTTAACCATTCTTTTTACCCCTGTTGCTAAAACAATAGTAACAACAGCTGGTAGACCCTCTGGTATTGCAGCTACAGCTAAAGAGGTTGCTGATAAAATACATTCAAAGGAATTAAGAATATTTAAATCCTTATCAATATACATCCATACTAACTCCATTATAAAAACAATTAAAACAAGAATAATAGTAATAAGCCCTAATATTTTAGATAAATGAGCCAAGCTTAACTCAAGTGGTGTTGCCTCCTTCTTATCATCTAAAGAGGCAGCAATAACTCCAATTTCAGTGTCCATACCACAAGAAACCACAACACCCTTACCACGACCTGAAACAACATTTGTTCCCATATAGGCATATTCTAATTTATCAAACGATTGCAAACCAGAGCTTGAAAAATTAGCATTTTTTAAAACTGGAACTGATTCACCAGTTAGTGATGATTCATTTATTTTCAAATTAACACTTTCTATTAATCTTAAATCAGCACCAACTGTGTTCCCCTCTTCAAGTAAAACAATATCTCCAATACATAAATTTCTTGCTAAAATCTTACATCTTTTTCCATCACGTATAACATAAACCTCTAATGGTGATATTTTTTTTAAAGCCTCAAGCGATACCTCCGATCTTTTTTGACACATAGCACCAATAAACGAGTTGATGATAATAACAAGTAAAATAATACAAATATCAGGCCAATCTCCAACAGTAAAAAAATTAAATTCCTCACCTTTTTTTAACCAGATATAAGTATCATATGATGAAGCAATAAGAGTCAGTAGAACACAAGCTAAAAGCACATAAATCATAGGATTATCTAGTTCAGAAAAAAAATATTTAATAAAGCTAGTTTTCTTCTTTTTTCTTAACTCATTATAACCATTAGCTTCTAATCTTTTTAATGCTTCATTACTACTTAATCCATTCTTTAAATCTGTTTTATACAAATTATCTAAATTTTCCATATTTTCCCCCAAGAAAAAAGACAGGCAATCTACCTGTCTAATTATATGAAATAAATATGAAATTATGTTTTATAATCTACAAAATAAAGAAAAGATAAACTAACCCATAATAGGTCAAAACCGCAACAATATCATTTACAGTTGTGATAAATGGTCCTGAAGCAACAGCTGGATCAATATGCATCTTATCAAGTAGTATCGGAAATATACTACCAATTAAATTACTTACAGTCATAGCACATAACAAAGCTAAGGAAATAATACCTGAAATCTTAACTGATTCACCCAAATGATAACCCATTCCTGGAGTAATCTCTTGATGCTTAATCGCAAGATAGGCTAAAACAAGACCAAATGCTAAAACAGCAATAATCAAACCATTAAAAAAACCAACTCTAATTTCCTTAAAAATTCCTTTTTTTAATTTCTTTTTAGACTCATCATCACTTAAATTACGAATTGTAACCGCTAATGATTGAGTTCCTACATTACCAGACATATCTGAAATAGTTGATTGAAAAAAAACAACAACAGGCATAGCTGCGATTACATGTTCAAAGCTTCCTGTAACATTAGCAACAATAAAACCTAAAAACAATAAAACAATCAACCAAGGAATACGCTTTTTAACTGAGGCAAATATTGATTCATCGATATCCTCCTCTTCACTTAGACCACCTAGCTTAGCATAATCCTCTGCAATTTCCTCCTCGGTTGCATCAATAACAATATCACTTGTGATAACACCAACAATCTTATGATTACGATTTAAAATAGGAATAGAATCCTCAGAATAATCCTTTAACTTATTAATACACTCACTCATATGCTCAGTATCAAAAAAGAATGGATATGACTTTTTAATTAAATCATCTAAATTATCAGTTTTTCTAGCACGAATTAAATCCTTAAAATCAATAGCACCATAATATCTACCATCACTATCAACAACATAGATTGTAAAAATATTATCATGCTCACCAGCCTCACGAATCATCTTAGCTGTTGCAGAGGCAACTGTATCATCACAATTTACCCAAATATAATTATCTGACATATAAGAACCTATTTCATCCTCATTATAGGAATCAAGCTTTAAAACCTCATTTTTAGGCTCCTTATCCATTAAAGAAATAATCTCATCCTTATCATCATCAGGTAATTCATTTAAAACATCAGCCGCATCATTGGAATCCATTTCTTGAATAATATCAGCCGCATAATCAGGACTTACCTCATCAATATAATCTTCAACATTCTCATAATAGCTGAAAATATATGATAATCTTTCAATACTTATTTTCTTATAAATCTTTAATCTTTCATCCTCACTAAGAGTTTCAAGTACATCAGCAATATCACTATCATGATAATTTTCAAGTTTTTCTTCTAGTTCTTCTTTACTTATATCAGATAGTAATAGTTCTTTTAGTTTTAATAAATAATCCTTCATACTATCCTCCTACAATGCAATAAATAATAAATAAGTTAAACCATAATAAATAACAATTGAAACAATATCATTTATTGTAGTAATAAACGGACCAGAGGCAACAGCCGGATCAATATGTAATTTAGATAAAACAATTGGGAAAATAGCACCAATTAAATTACTAACAGTCATGGCAATAAGCATACTTGAAGCAATAATTAAAGAGACCTTAACTGAATCATGTACATTATAACTATTACCACCTACAATCTCCTGCTTAGTAATAAATAAGTAACACATAACAAATAAAAACGAAATAACGGCAATAATTAAACCATTAATTAAGCCAACACCAATTTCCTTTAAGATACTCTTTAGAAGCTTCTTTTTTGACTCACCGCTTGCTAAATTTCTAATCGTAACAGCCAAAGATTGGGTACCAACATTACCAGACATACCTAAAATCATTGACTGAAAGAACACAACAACCGGAATTGTTGCAATAACAGTTTCAAATGAGCCAATAACAGAAGAAACAATAAGACCCAAAACCAATAAAATTGCAAGCCAAGGAATACGCTTTTTTATTGAAGCAAAGACAGATTCATCAACATCCTCTTCTTCACTTAAACCAGCAAGCTTAGCATAATCCTCATTCATCTCATCCTCAGTAGCAGAAATAACAATCTCACTTGTTATTGCCCCAATTAGCTTCTTTTCACTATTTAAAATTGGAATAGAATCCTCAGAATAATCCTTCAATCTATTAATACATTCACTCATATGCTCAGTATCAATAAAATAAGGATATGACTCCATAATAAAATCCTTAAGACAATCTGTTTTTCTTGCAACAAACAAATCCTTAATATTAACTGCACCACAATATATACCATTATCATCAACAACATACAAAGTATAAATATTGTCATGCTCACCAGCCTCTTTAATCGTTTTAGAGGTAGCCTTACTAATTGTATCATTTATATTTAACGAAATATAATTATCAGTCATGTAAGATCCAATCTCATCCTCATCATAGGAATCAATTTTACTAACCTTATTTGCCTGTTCATCCTCCATTAAATCGATGATTTCATCCTTATCATCATCATCAAGCTCATTTAAAACATTAGCTGCATCATTTGAATCCATTTTTTCAACAATATCAGCAGCCATATCTGGTGTCAATTCATCAATATATTTTTCAACATCATCATAGAAAGCAAAAATTTTAGACGCTCTTACTGTACCTATAATAGAATAAATCTTTAATCTTTCATCCTTACTCATTTTTTCTAAAGCATCAGCAATATCGCTATCATGATAATTATCAAGCTTATCTAAAAGCTCTTCTTTACTTAAATTAGAATTCAACAATTCTAATAATTCATTTTCTAAATCCTTCTGCATAGAAATCTCCTTTATATATAAAATGGTTCGATGGATAATCTAAAATATTTATATGACTACTTTCCATAAAACCACTTCCCTTCTATGCCGAAACAATTATATTAAAACTTTATCTATTTTACAACAATTATTTTATCACGAAATAATAAATTTAAAACAAAATAGTGCCAATTTTTTACAATTAGCACTACTATAATTATTAGAATATTTTAGTTTTTACATTTTTATCATAAAATTAAATTTTATGTTCTTCTTTTCTACTATTAATAATAATAAAAACAACCAAATAAATAAAATTAACAATAATAAAAGCAAAATAAGTTAAAATTCTCCAAATAAACATAGCTGATGAAACAAAATTACCCATAACAGATGCAAATATCTTCAAAAATGAGAATTCAGCAACACCAGTACCACCAGGAACAGGGATAATGTTTGTAACATAGCTCATGCCCTGACAAAGTGAGAAAAATAACGCAAATGTTTTAAAATCAAATGAACTTTTAGATAAAGTTAAATAAATAACATATGGCAATCCCAACCAACATAAAATAAATATACAATAAAAAAGCATAGGAATTATATACCTATAAAATTCATGGGTATATCTATAAAAGCATTTTCTATAAACCTCCATTTTAAGAAGCTTTTCTTGTTCAAATTTTTCAACAGAATCAATTTTTTTAAGTTTAACTAAGAAAAATTCCTCAATATGCATAACAAACCTTTGAATAGATTTATTATACATTAATAAAATGCAGCCTGCTAAATATAAAACATTCATTGAAGCCCCAATAAGTCCAACAATGTATAATTGAATTTTCTCATCTGAAAGTGTAACTGTAAAATTATTTACTAAAGCAATAATTGCTGAAATACCATATATAAAAATCAAACATGTTGAATATATCATATGATTATTGCAAACAATCGTTAAAATTTCTTCAATATTATATCCCTTCTTATAGTAATAATACGATGAAAATGGGAAATGCCCAATCTTCCATGGTGTAACATTACTACCTAGATTGCCAACCGCATAAGCACCAAAGGCATCAATAAATGTTGCTTTATCATTTACAATTTTCATTGAGCTTCTAATTATAAGAGAGTCACAACAAACATAAATCAATATAAATAGCAAAATAACAATAATGCCAATTAAATTTAAATTTTTTAATTCACCTAAATTATCAAATAAGCCAGATGCTGCAAGATAGTATATTGTTAAACCTGTAACAACTAATAAAAAAACTATATTTAATATTATATTTTTCTTCTTCACAACAACTATCTCCTTAAAAATTAGCCTTAAAGACTCTTAAAACATTTAAGTGGGTTATCTTATCAATCTCCATTTTACTATAACCCTCATTTTCTAATTCTAAAACAAGCTTAGGTAAATATGAAGCATCCTTCAATTCAATGTCATCATTTGAAATACCATCAAAATCTGATCCAAGTCCAATATAATCAATACCAATTAAATTTTTAATATAATTAATATGCTTAACAACATCTTTAATTGAAGCAATACTATTATCATTCTTTACAAAATCATGGCAAAAATTAATACCACAAACGCCACCATTTTCCTTAAGCTTAATAAGCATATCATCTGTTAAATTTCTAACATGATTGCATACGTTCCTACAACAAGAGTGTGAACAAACAATAGGCTTTTTAGAATATTTAATAACATCATAAAATCCCTTATCCGATAAATGGGAGCAATCAATAACCATACCTAATCTGTTCATTTCTTTTACAACCTCAACTCCAAATAAAGTTAAACCATCTACAGTATTAGGAACTTCAACATGTTTATTTTTCAAATAATCAATATTAGGTGAAGCAATTTCATTTTTAAAATTCCAAGTAAGTGTCATCATTCTAACGCCTAACCTATAAAAATTTCTCAAAAATTCAATATTGCCTAAACATACCCCACCCTCTTCAATAGTTAAAAGGCTAGACATTTTGTTATTTTTTATATTATCCTCAATATCAGAATACTTATATACTGGTAAAATTAAATCATTATTATTTTCAAGCTCATTATAATACCTATCAATCATTTTATTACAAAATTCAAATGAAGAATAATTTTCATCACCATTAAAAGCACGATATGGAACAAACATCGCAAAGCATTGTAGCATGTAATTAGACTTCTTCAATCTATTTAAATCAATCATTAAATCATTATCCTTCAAATTTTTCTCTTTATGATCCATTAACGCCATAATAGTATCACAATGCATATCAATAAAATTCATTAGAGCCTCCTATTGATACAAAATACGTATCTTTTAATATTATATCTTAAAAATATTAATTTAAGAAGACAAATATGCTATAATTGACTAAGGTTATTAAAATAAATATAAAACGGAGGACTAATATGATATTAAAATACGATGAGGCCTTAAAAAGAGCCGAAAATCCCGATTGGTTTAAAAATTTTTACCCTAAAGAAATAGTCGCATCAGATGAAGAGGTTGATAAAATTAATGAACTTGCCAAAAAGACGGGTGAACATTTATTAAATGAGTATTTTGACCAAACTGAAGACTTTCTTCTTCTAAAGGAATACGTCCAGGACATAATTGATTATTTAACTAATCCAGATAGTTAAAAAAACACCAATAGGTGTTTTTTTTAATGCTGATGGCATTCATGTGTATATTCTGTTGAATATGATAATGTATTATTTAATAAAGAAATAACAACCTCATCAGCATTGCCACTAACCATTGAATAAAGTGAAATGTTAGCCTCATCTAAGAATTTCTTAGCTCCACTACCAATTCCACCAACAACTAAGGCATCAACATTATTTTCCTTTAAGAATTCAATTATTTGACTATGAAATCTATTATTAGTTGATTTAACTTCACTTGAAACAATTTTATTATCTATAATATTATAGATTTTAAATTCACCACATTTTCCAAAGTGATTATACACATTTCCATTTTCATACGCTACAGCAATTATCATATATTACTCCTTGATTTTCTTTTTTTGTTGATGTGAAACTATCTTTATTAGCATTTTTTTAGGTACAAACCTTGAAAATAAATTGGCCATTCTAATTGTAAAGCCTGGAATAATAATAGTCTTATTCTTCTTTATTTTCTTTAAAGTGTAGCTCACACATTTTTCACTTGAAATTCCTTTTAACGCAAATTTAACATTTGCTACATCATTAAATTCAGTATTAACAGGACCAGGACACAAACATCCAACATGAAGCTTACTTTTTCTTTGTCTTAGCTCTTCACTAACTCCTAGGGTAAGTGATGTAACATAAGCCTTTGTAGCATAATATTGTGACATATAAGCTCCACCAGGAAGTAAGCCTGCAATTGAGGCAACATTTAAAATGTAACCATCATTCATTTTTTGAGCCATTTTTTTAAATAATAAATACATTGCTTTGACATTTAAATCAATCATACTTTCTTCTTTAGAAATATCAGTTTCTAAAAAATAGCCACATTCACCAAAGCCAGCATTATTTATAACAAGCTTGATATCAAGTGTTGATATTTTTAAAATCAGCTCATCTATAGCCTTATTACTAGTCAAATCAAGTGGAATAACAACACATTTACAATTAAGTTTATTTTTTAATTCATTTAGTCTATTTTCTCTTCTTGAAACTAAAATCAAGTCATAGCCACAATCTGCTAATTTAATGGCAAACTCATAGCCAATACCTGATGATGCTCCTGTTATTAACGCATACATAAAATCACTGTCTTTCTATAATTATTGGCTTTTTAACAACCATACCCTGTTTAGCATTTTTAACTGCTCTTAAAATAAAGACATTAGATAAATCTTTATTTTTATCATAAACAAATTTCATTTCCTTAATAATTAAATTATTTTTTTTAAGTTCTATAATAACCTCATCTAATCTTGATGTTAAATATAAAAAATATAGGGTTCCACCATCTCTTAGGTTTCTATTAATTGAAGAGATTAAATCAGTAATAGTTAAATTACATTCATGCTTAGCTAAATTTTTAAATTCATTATTAGCCATATTATCCTCTTTGGTTTTAAAATAAGGAGGATTACAAATCAAAACATCAACTAATTCTCCACTATATGTAACCAAATTATCATTAATAAGCTTAAAATTTGAAATACCATTTAACTCCATGTTTTTCTTACAAAGCTTTAAAGCATTAGAATTAATATCTAAGCCAATAATCATTTTAGGATTAAACAGTGAAGCATAAAGCATAAGCCCACCCGTATTACAGCCCATATCCATGACAGTATCAAATCTATGAATATTTAAAAATTCACCCAATACCTCTGTATCCGTATTAATACAAAACATTTCATCATCTTGAATTATTTTCAAATCCTTGTGCTTAGGGATATAATCTATTCTCTGCATTTTTACTCCTTTATTGTATGAAATTCCTTAATAGCTCTTGATGTTTTAAAATAAGTAATTTCTATTTTTTTATATTTTGATACCCTTTCAATTATCTTCTTTTGATTTCTTTGAAGGGAATACCATTTAAAGGCTTTTATTTTAGAATCTATCCTTCCTATGAACTCAATTCCGGCCTCTTCTTTTTTTAAATAAAAAATTTCCATCTTACCAATTTCTAAGATTCCTGTTTCACAAATATCATTAATAAACTCCATATTAATTTTATGATAAACATAAAACTCTATAAACAAAGGAATTAAAAATAATAAAAACACTAAAAATACAAATCTAACCTCACCAATCGGCAAAAAAGCAAGCAATGAAATTATAGAACCGATAAAATAAATACCAAGCTTTAAATAATGCTGCTGCTGATAATAGCCTGTTAATAAATCCTTATTCATAAAAACATCCTTTCTAAACTAAATAAAAGATGACTTGAAGTCACCTTAAATTCTTTTTCTCCAAGTTCTAGGAGAAAACAAAATAAACATAGGGAAAAGCTCAAGCCTTCCTGCAATCATTTCAAATGATAAAATAATCTTTGAAAAGCCAGAAAAATCAGCAAATCCTCCTGAAGGTCCAACAATTCCTAAACCAGGTCCTACATTACTAATACAAGTAAGTGAGGCAGTAATTGAAGATAACGGATCTAGATTTTCAATATTTGGATTATAAATTGAAATAAGTAGGCTACAAGCAAATAATGTCATTATATAGATAATAAAATAAGCATTTACTGACTCAATAACATTTTTATCTAATGGCTTACCATCCATCCAGACAACCTCAACCTTTCTAGGACTAATCATATTCTTAATTTTACTTTTAGATTCCTTAGTTAAAATAATAAACCTTGACATTTTTATACCACCAGAGGTTGAACCTGCACATGAGCCAAAAACAGTTAAAATTATCAAAATACTTACTGATAAAACAGGCCATGTTTCATAATTAGTAGTTGAATATCCGGTAGTTGATATAATGGATGCAACCTGAAATAAGGAATGACGGAAGGCCTCCTCAAAATTGTTATAAATAGAATAAGTATTTGCACAAACAACACTAACTGATAAAACTATAATAATTAAATACCAGCGTAATTCCTCGTTTTGAATTATATCCTTCCAATTACCAATTAAAGCAAAATAAAACATTGAAAAATTAATACCAAATATTATCATAAATATTGCTATACAATATTGAGTACATGCTGAATAAGCACCAATACTTGCGGCAGTTGTGGCAAAGCCTCCAGTACCAGCAGTACCAAACGAATAAATCAAAGCCTCAAATAATCCTATTTTTTCATCTGGTAATATCAATAAAATAATAGTTTCTAATACTGTTAATCCAATATATATTAAGTAAAGAATTCTTGATGTTACCTGCATCTTAGAAACTAGCTTACCAACCTGAGGTCCAGGAGATTCAGCACGAAGTATATGCACTGCAGAGCCTTCCTTACTCTCAGGAATGACAGCCAAAATGAAAACTAGAATTCCCATTCCACCAATCCAATGGGAAAAGCTTCTCCAAAATAACATACTTTTACTTAAAGACTCAAGCTCACTTGAGGTTAAAGCTGAGGCGCCAGTAGTTGTAAAACCTGAGGTAATTTCAAAAAATGCCGTGAAGAAATCATCAATTTCTCCTGAAATTAAAAAAGGAATACAACCAAAAACAGACATTAATATCCAAGATAAAGCAACAATAACAAAACCCTCTCTTGCCCCAAAACTAGCATTTTTAGCCTTTTTAAAAGAAAATAATGCACCTATTATAAGCAAAGTAGCTATTGGAATTAAAAATGAAACAACATTCCTATAGCTTTCAGCCTTAATATTAATTAATGCTACTACTACAGATGGTAGCATTAACAAGCCCAATAATATTAAAATTTTACCAATAAGATTACGAATAATTGAATAATTCATATACTATACCAAAATCTCATCCAAATCATTTAAAGCATGTGATGTTGTGACAACAATAACGCTATCCCCATTTAAAATCATACTATCACCATTTGGTATGATAACCTCATTATCTCTGACTATACCAGCAATCAGCATGTTAGGCTTAATCTTCATATTTTTTAAAGAAACATTTAGCACCTTACTACTCTTAGTTGCGCTAAATTCTATAGCCTCAACCTGATTATTAACTAACTTATACAACGTTTTAATATTATTACCTCTACTATTTTCAGAGGCTCTAATATACCTAACAATTTGACTTGCAGCAATTTCTTGTGGTGAAATAACTGATGCCATTTCTATTGATTCTAAAAGTCCAGCAAACGAAGGCTTGTTAACCTTAGTAATTACCTTTTTTACATTCAATTTATTAGCATACATTGAAATAATAATGTTTTCCTCATCGATACCAGTGATACAAACAACAACATCACTTTGAACAATTCCCTCTTCAGCTAATAGATTTTGATCACTACCATCACCATGAATAATTGTGGCATCCTTTAAAACCTGGCTAAGCTCCTCACAACGAGTTAAATCTCGTTCGATTATCTTAACTCGATATCTATTTTTTAAAAGCTCAGCACCTAAATACATGGCAATTCTTCCACCACCAATAATTAAAATTTCCTTCATTTTTGTTTCACTTAAACCAAGCTTACTAATCAATGTTCTTGCATTATCTCTACTTGCTGTAACATGAATTTTATCCTTTGCCTGTAAAACAAAGCTACCTGATGGAATAAAAACCTCATTTCCTCTACAAACTGCACAAACAAGAGCCTTAACCTGATATTTTGATGCAATTGAATAAAGAGGCTGGCCGACTAACGGATTCCCCTCTGGGATATATAATTCAATTAAATCAGCATTTCCTTTAGCAAATGTATCAACCTTTAAGGCCTCAGGGAAATTAATAATTCTCATAATTTCATTTGATGATTCTAATTCTGGATTTATTGTTAAGCTAATACCTAAAGCATCCTTCATTAAGTGAATTTGTTTTGTATAATTATAATCTCTAACTCTAGCTATCGTTCTTGAAACGCCCATAGTTTTAGCAACCAAGCAAGCTAGCATATTTCTTTCATCACTTGCTGTTACAGCAATAACTAAATCAGATTTTTCAACTCCAGCATTAGCTTGAATTTCATAGCTAACACCACTACCACATATTCCCATTACATCATATTTATTGACCATTTTTTCAATAACATCAGGATTATTATCAATAATTACAACCTCATGCTCCTCATTAGAAACATGCTTAACTATTGCTTCACCAATTTTTCCTGCACCAATAATAACTATTCTCATCTACTACTCATCCCCCTGTGACTTTATCTCATCAAGCTTAGTCTGTATTTTACTCTTAACATATGAAGTAAGACAAGCCTTATCCATATCCTTATATTCCTCATAATGAATTGCAGGTAAGAAATAACATCTAACATCCAAAGGCTTTATTCCCTTAGTGCCAAATACCTTCCATGAATCATATAAAACAAAAGGAACAATTGGACACTTAGATTTAATAATTGGTTTAAAACAGGCAGTGTTAAACTCTAAAAGAGTATTTTTATTATTCTTATATCCAGCCTCTGGAAATAAAACAAAACTTTTTCCCTCTTGAAGTTCTAAAGTCATTTCATTATAAACTCTAAGCTGACTTCTCAAATCATCAAAACAAATTCTTTTTGCCCTAAAGGCATCACAAATATTTCCAAATAAAAACATATGGCTTCTTTTATCGTCAACTACAAATGATGATGGATGCTTTTCTAATCCCTGCAAAACAGTTAAGCAATCATTTCTACCTTGATGATTACCGATAAACATACAGCCTACATCCTTACTTATAATATTTTCAAGTCCATAATATTTAACATCAACATGCATATCCTTATGATACTTTTTTAAATATTTTACTGCAAATGCAAATTTATCATCAAAATTAATATTAGGGTTTTTTATAAATTTTTTTAGTTTGTGATTAATATATAACAATAAAAAGCAATTTTTAAATGCTGCATTAAAAAGTCTCCTACTCATTTATTTCTCCTATAATAACATCCATTTAATTATATCATTAATAACTTTTTTGTAAAGAATAACAATAAAAGTACACAATAGCACATAAATATACAAAATATTATATTGTGTGATAGCAAAATATGTTTTATAATATAGGGGAGGTGAAAAAAATGCAACTTGATAGACGTAAAGTCAAAACACAAAAAGCAGTTAGAGAAGCATTCATTGCTTTGGCTTCTGAAAAAAGCATCAATCAAATAACAGTTAAGGAGATTGCAGATTTAGCTAACATCAGTAGAAAGACATTCTATCTAAACTATATTGATATGAATGATCTTATCTATAAGCTTCAAAATCAAATGATTGATGATTTCATTAACTATTTAAAGGAATTTGACGTTAATGAAATTAAACAAAATCCATATATCTTCTTCAAGTCTTTAACTGATACACTTCAAAAGGACCAAGCATTTACTAAAATGCTTATGTCAAATGATGAATCAAGCTTTTTTAGACAACTAAGCACACGCTTCATTAACAGCATTAAGGAAGACTACGAAAAAAATCATATTGAATACTCTGAATTTACTGGCTACACACTTACTTTTTACATCACTGGATTAATGCTTGCATACAAGCAATGGTACTTAAATGAAAATAGACAAATTACACTAGATGAATTCTGTAATAAATTTGGTGAAATTATTAAGTTTGATCAAATAACATTAAATTAATCTAAAAAATGGACCTATGAGGCTTTAAAATCTCATAGGTCCATTTTCTTTATAACTATATTAATTGTTTATAACCAAATCAAGCACTAAAACAAATGCTAAGACTAACCATATTAAATATGGAATTAGTAAATATGAATATCTTTTTTTCTCCTTTAAACTAGAATAAAATAAATAAAATATTAATCCAAATAAAACTATAACAATTACAAAAGCAAAAATAAGCTGATGAAACGTAAATAAAACTGGTGTAAATAATAAATTCACAAATAATGCTACATAATAAATATTAGACTTAAATTTATCATCATCTAGCTCATTATAATACTGCCAAATTCCCATTAAAATATAAAGAACGCTCCAAGCAATAATGAAAACAATACCCGGAAGCTTAATTGTTCTATTAAGCTCACTCAAATATGAAAAATCATTTCTTGCAGCATATCCAAATAATGCTCCTAATAGTAATGGTACAACAATATTAAATAAAAATTTTTTTATATCTTCTATTCTTCTCATATTTAAATTATATGAGAATTTTTATCATTTTATTCAACTAATTGGCCTAACCCTGTATCTACTATATATTTAGCAATTCCATCAATTGCCTCAGATTCATCATTACCATAGGTTTGAATTGTTATTTCATCGTTGTAATTAATACCTAAGCCCATAACACAAATAATAGATTTCATATCAAGTTTTCTACCTCTATGACCAATTAGAATATCAGAATCATATTTGCTTGCCTCATCAACTAAATCAGTTGCAATCTTAGCATGAACCCCTGTTTGATTTTTTATAACAAATGTTTTTTTTCTCATCACAAGTACCCCCGATTTCATCTTTTAACTAATTATACAAAAATATAATAATTTTTACAATAATTTACAAATTAATATCAACAATTTGAGCAAGTTTTATTATGACCTTACTATCTAAAATAATGGAATCATTAACAAAATCTACTTTCTTAATAATTCCGTCCACTACATTATAGCTTCCACCACTTTTTTTACTATCAGGAACAAAATATTTAAAAGAAGCTTTTACATGATTATTTAATAAAAATTGAAGCTTTAAATCTAATTCATCTTTTTCATCATCACTTAGTTCAATCATACTACAAGTATTTCTAGATGCTTCAATTATTTTTTCATCATAACCACTTAAAGCTGAAAATGGAGAAAATTGACTTGCCCTATTATTTAAAGACATTCTAGGATAATTAGAATATGGTCTTGTTTTATTGATAATATCATCATATTTCATGCCTTATGTCCTCCTATTTGCTTATTTCTTTCTATTTGAGTTGCTCCATCTTCTAAATTCATTCCCTTCAAAACTGAATTCTTACCATATTTTTTCTTTAGCTTAACAATAGCAACCATAGCATTATGCTCTTTTTCAAGCTTTTTTTCATTCTCGAGTCTTTCTTTTTCCTTTTTATCATAATCTATAAATAAGTTTAGTTGCTCATAACCTTTATTTTCATCTTTTACTAAATCTCTATTAATAACATTACAACCAATACCAATTCTTCTTATTGTAAGATTTTTATTAACAATCCTTAAATAAAGTTCATCCATCTTAGATATTATTAAAGATTCAGCTGAAGTATATTTATCAAAACTAATTGTTCCATGTGCAAATTTAGGAAGAACTCTTCCAACATAATCATACATAATCTCTCCATTATAGCCATTATCAATATTATCCTTATCATAGCCAATAGTTAAAATCATTGTTTTAGTTACTAGATTCTTTTCAACCATATCTAAAGCAAATTGATCACACATTTCATGTAATGTTAAACGAGCCACTCTATAAGGCATAGGACAATGCAAAACCTGATTTGTACTAAGAGAATTACTAATAGGCTTATAGTTTTTAATATCAATCATTCTACATGGCTCATATCCCCACGCATGATCAATAAGCAATTCAGCATTAACTCCAAACAGCTTAAATAACAAATCCTCATTTAAAATATCATCCTTACCACCAAGTGAACATCTTGCAATATCTCCCATCGTAAACATTCCATATTTTTCAAGTTTTTTTGAAATACCATGTCCAACACGCCAAAAATCTGTTAATGGCCTATGATCCCATAATAATCTTTTATATCTTTCCTCATTTAACCAAGCAATTCTTACTCCGTAAGCATCAGGCTTAACATGCTTAGCAAGCACATCCATAGCAACCTTAGCCAAATACATATTTGTACCAATTCCAGCTGTAGCAGTAATTCCAGTTTCATTTAAAATATCATTAATCATTCTTTTAGCAAGCTCATTTGACTTTATCTTATAGGTAGCTAAATACCCACTAACATCCATAAAAACCTCATCAATAGAATAAACATGAATATCCTCTTTCGCAATATAGCGTAAATATATTGAATATATTTTAGTACTTATATCAATATACATACTCATTTTTGGTGTAGCACAAATAAAATCAAGCTCGTAATCAGGATGTTCATTTAACTCCTTAATACTTACAGATTTTTTAACAAAAGCTCTTCCGCCATTTTTTCTTTTTCTATCCTTATTTATTTCCTTAACCCTCTGTAAAACCTCAAATAATCTTGGTCTACTAGGAACACCTAATGCTTTAAGTGAAGGAGAAACAGCCAAGCAAATAGTCTTTTCAGTTCTAGAGGTATCAGCTACAACCAAGTTAGTATCTAATGCATCTAACTCTCTTTTAGAACACTCTGCTGATGCATAAAAGCTCTTTAAATCAATACATATAAATACACTTTGCAAAATATCTCCTCCTTTTTCTATATTATACCTCATATTTTTAAAATTAAAAAAAAGAATATAGCAAAACTATATTCTTAAAACTACGCTTCTTCAATAATTTTTCCCATATATCCTAAACGCAAAAAAGTGCAAATCCAAATCAACTGGATTTACACTTTTCGTTACACGTTATCATAATTATTGTAGCACAATTTATTTTTTATTTCATATATTTTTTAAAAATTTATTCTTATTGCTAATTATAATTTTAATTATTGATGCTCATGAATACTACCATTCTTGTAACATTCAATTAGTTCATTTAAATCGTTAATTCTTTCAACCATATCTTTACCCTTGTCAGTATCTAAAACTCTTTGCCTTGTTGGAAAAACAGAAATTAATTCTGAATCCGAATGAATATTTGTTTCATTTATAATCGCATCACTTGTTGAAATAAATGGTTTATGGGAAACAAGCTTTAAGCAATGAGAATTTGAAACTAATGTATAACCAGCAATACCAGTAACAGGCTGGTAAGCTTTAGAAAAACCTCCATCAATAATTATAACTCTTCCACCACAATGAATCGGAGATGAACCAAGCTTAACAGGCACATGACCATTTATAATATGACCTGTTTTAAAATCAATATTAAATTCGTCGAAAATTCTTTTAACAACAACAGGATCATCATAATAGGTGTAATAGCTATTCTTGGCCTCATATTTTATTTCATCATTATTTAAAAAATACCTTTCAAATGTTGCCATTTTTTCTTTACCAAATAATGGAGAAACAGGAGATGCCCACATAAAATACATAACATCAAGTCCATACTCCTTATCATGCTTATTTTTTGAATACCTTGCATTTCTTGCCAGACGCTCTAATGTTTCAAATAATTCCTTACCCTTAACCTTTTTTCCATCAATATTTACATACATACATCTTCCATTTTCATTTAATGGGATGCAGCCATGAAATAACAAGTTACCATTATAAACTCTATACATACTTCCCCTGTTATATAAAGCATCAACATGTCTTTGAAGCTTCTCAGATGATAAAAAGGACTCTAGAAGCTTATCCATTACATATTGCTCGTCATCTGATAGCTTAAATGGATTATTAATATCTAGGGTTGGAAAATTATTGTCCTTAAGTTCATATTCCCTACCATCAATATCAATTATTCCCTTAGTTAAATCAAGTTTATCAAGAAGAACTCTATTTTGCATTTCAAATTCAGGATGACGCCTTGAAATATCTCCTTCTAATTTTAACAAAATAATTGCTATAGCCTTATGAACCTTTGAATAAACCTTAGAATCTCTTAGATTATCCATTTTAATTTTAAAAATATCACAAGGATCATTTTTATATTTATCTAAAGCAAATGTTACCAACGGCACTAAAGAGATACCATATCCATTCTCTAAGGTTTTTAAATTCCCATACTTAACACAAATGCGGATAACAGAAGCTATACAGGCCAAAGAGCCACATGCAGCTCCCATCCATTCAATATCATGATTTCCCCACTCAATATCAACTGAATGATACTTACAAAGTAAATCCATAACCCCTTCAGCATTACTTCCTCTATCAAAAACATCACCTATAATATGTAATCTATCAATCGATAAATGCTGAATCAATCTAGATAATACTACAATATATTCTCTTGATGAATCAGTTGAAATAATTGCCTCAATAATTCCCTTATAATACAACTCCTTGGCACTTGTATCATCACGCTCATTTAACAATTCCTCAACAATATATTCATATTCTGGCTTTACAGCCTTTTTTAATTTTTCTCTTGTGTATTTAGTAGCTGTACGTCTAGCTACGCGAATTAAGCAATATAAAGCCCATCTATAAAAATCAAAAATATTATCATTACTTTTTTCAATTAAATCTAATTTTTCCTCTGGGTAATAAATTAAAGTTCCGAGAAGTCTTTTTTGTTTATCATCTAATTCATCATTAAATTCATCATCTATTTTTCTTCTAATATTTCCACTCGAATTTTTAATTATATGTGAAAATGCTTCAAATTCACCATGAATATCAGAAACAAAATGCTCAGTTCCCTTTGGTAAATTCAAATTAGCTGATAAATTAATAATTTCAGCACTAGCACTTTTAATAGTTGGAAATGATATTGACAATTGTCTTAAATATTTTTCATTCATACAAACCTCACATTTTATTATATATATTTAATATTTCTTCCTTTGTTGGTAAATAGTAGAAAGCTCTAGCACTACCACAACATACCCCAAATTTTAATGCACTAGCTAAGTCATTACTCTTTAAATAATCATATATAAATCCAGCAATAACAAAATCACCTGCACCTACAGTATTTATGGCCTTACCCTTTATAGCATTAACCCTAAAATAACAATTCTTATTCATTAAAATTGCTCCATCACTACCTAATGATACAATAACATTTTCAGCACCCATATCAATTAATTTTTTAGTTGCTAAAATTAACATATCATCATTCTCTATTTTAATATCTAAGGCCTCTTCTAATTCTTCCTTATTAGGTTTTATTAAAAAAGGCTTATATTTTAAAGAATCAATTAAAAAGTTCTTAGTCGTATCAACAATAACCCTAACATTCTTATTGACATTTTTTAAAATTTCTTCATATATATTTTGATTTATTGATTTTGGGACAGCTCCTGAAATAACCAAAACATCACCATTTTTTAATTCTTTAAGCTTACTAATTAACAAATTAATATCATCACTTAAAATAGTAGGACCACTACCATTAATTGCAGTTTCACAATCACCTGGTATTTTAACATTAATTCTAGAAACACCATCAACCCTAATAAAATCACATTCAACATTAAATTCATTTAATTTATTTAAAATGAAATCACCAACAAAACCACCAACAAAGCCTAAAGCCTTTGTTTTAGCACCTAAATTAGCTAAAGCAATCGAAACATTTATTCCCTTACCACCAGGATAAAACCTCTCATTTTTGCTTCTATTAATTGCGCCTATTTTAAAATTATCAACCTCAACTATATAATCAAGCGAAGGTGAAAGAGTAACTGTATATATCATATAATCATCACCACTATGATTTTACAACAAATGAAAAAAGATTAGAATACAAAAATCTAATCTCTTTCTATTTTATATAATTATTTCTTTTTAATAATTAAATTCCTAAAGCCATCAACACCTCTAGTAGTTAAATAATTATCTAGAATAATTGCCAAATTAACAAACACAACACCAAGTATTGCCCCACCAAGCACATCAGAGAAAAAATGAACTGATAGTATAATTCTACTTATGCCTATAACAAAGATAGTTATAATCATTAAGCACATTAGAGGATACTTATATTTATTTTTTAAATTAGACTTATAAATAATATATGCTAAAAATCCATACATAAATGTTGAACACATTGTATGTGATGATGGATAAGAATAGGATTTTTCACTCATCCACCTTAATTCCTCAAGAGGTCTTGGTCGTTTTATTATAATTTTAACAATAAAATTAGATAAATAGGTTGTTAGGGTACCAAGTGATAAAATTAAACTCTTTAAATCAATTTTTGTAAATATAAAAAACAATAAAAATATAAAAATCATGAAATAAACAAAACCTAATTCCGTTAAAATCCTAAAAATCCAATAAACAGCACCATATTTTTCTCCTCTAAATGACACAACAAAATCTACAACATTTTTATCAATACTATCAAAAACATTATTTTTAACAAGAATTGAAAAAATAATAAAACAAGTGAAAAAAACAGATGCAACAATTATATGTGGTAAATACTTTTTTTTCATACATTCTCCTTAAGTTCGTCAAGCTTTTCTTGAATTCTTGATTTTACAAGCAAAGCAATTTCCTTTTTATTCAAATTTTTATATTCATCATAAAATATAGGCTTTAAAAAATGAACCTCACATTCAACCCTTCTAATTGAATTAACATTATAAACCTTATAAGTATCATATAAGCACACAGGAATAATTGGGTACTTATCTGTTAAAGCAAAATGAAAAACACCAGAATTAAAATCTAAGAGTGTATTTTTATTATTATCATGCTTTCCTTCAGGAAATACAGCATAATTTTTATTATTTCTAATTTCACTACTTAATTCACTAACCATTTTAACACTTTGGCGTGGATCATCAAGGATAATTCTTTTACAACCAATTAAATCTAAAAAATGCTTTTCAATTGAAATATTACTCCTATCTTCTCTAACTAAAAACGATAACTGCTTAGCTGATGCACTAATTAAGGCAAGTCCATCAAATCTTCCCTGGTGATTGCAAGCTAGCATATAACCATTAATATCATCCAAATATTTTGTATTAAAAGCCTTGACTTTGCATCTATTCTTTTTAATAATTGTTAATGCTATTTTTCTAGCAACATCATAACGCTGTTGCAATGTTAAGTTTTTATTTTTCAAAGATTTTTTTAATTTAAAATAAAAATAAATACAATATGGAAAATATATAATGATAGTTAAAATGAATCTAAGCATCCAAAACTCCTTATTACAAATATAATTTAGGTTATTTTTATCACAATAAATTTGAATATTTAAACTAAATCAAATTAGAACAAATATAACATTAAAGATTATACCAAAAATAATCTAATTCTACAAACTCATTAAATAAATTTTATTTAAAGAATTTTAAAAAGTAAACTAATCATTTAAAATTTACAAAAATATTTGAAAAAAATGAATTAAAAATGTTGTTACAATAGTGTAATTTTATTGATTTTCTAAACCAAAAATAAATATTAAAAATAACGTATTTTTTTGTTGTTAAATACTAATTTATAATATATAATTCGGCTGTAGAAGTTAAGATTAACAGTGCTGCTTTTAAAGGCGGTGATGCTTATGATTTTATTAAATAAGCTCTCCGTATACTATAAAGAGAGCTTCAGATCAATGTTATACCTAATAGGCGTAATACTAAAGATTACTTAGGATATAGTAAAATATATCTATAATAAATTGAAGTAATTTATTATGATTTACAGAAAGAAAAAAAGCACTGCCAGGTGCTTTTCTCTAAATCATATTTAAAGTTTAGAGTAGCCAAATCTTGGCCCCTACACTTTTATTATATTCGATTTTTAAAAAATTCCAACTATTAAGATGCAAATTTTGCATCTTTTAATTTTTCTTTAATTGTAAAAGTAAATTCCGCTGCTATAATTATTTGAGATATACTAAATTATTGATTATATTTGTGATAAAATCAAATTTTTCTCATAAAGAAAACTTAAAATATATCTATAATAAACTACTCAATTGCATTCTTGATTATACTTAAACTATCAAAATCAGTTTGTTCAATTTTAAGTGGAGTAAGACTAATAAAGCCATTTTTTGTTAAATAAACATCAGTTAATGAATTATCATCTAAAATACATTCTTGATCCTCCTGCTTATAAACATTATCAATATCTATATTAAACTTTGTTTTAAAAACTTTAATACCTTGAATTGCAGCTTTTACTCCCTGTGAATTTTTATATTCTTTAGTAGGAAAATTAATATTTAAAACATAATTTTTAGAATACAATTTATTTTCAAAAATTAATCTTAAAACATCATCAAGCTCAGAATTAACAATTTCAAAGGAATCAAAATCAGTACTAATTGCTACACTAGGAATCCCCTCAATTAAAGCCTCTCTTGCAGCGCCTACTGTACCAGAATACAAAATGTCTGTCCCAACATTTAAACCACTATTAACACCAGAAAAAGCCACATCAAAATTAACATCAATCAAAGCATTACCAATTCTAACACAATCAACAGGTGTACCTGATGAATGAAAAGCAATAATCTCATCATCAAATTTAGCAGGCACACAGCTTATTGGGCTAAGCTTAAATGAATGACTAGCACCACTCATATGCTTATTTGGGGCAACAACATATACATTTCCGTATTTTTTCAATTTTGAAGCAAGTATTTTTATTCCAATGGCTTCTATTCCATCATCATTTGTAACTAAAATATTCAAATTAAACACCTCGTTTAAACCGATATTAATAATAACATATATTTAATCTTTTTAAAATAATAATAAATAATTAAAAAAAGCCAAAAATAAAGTGAACACTTAAAGTCTCTTTAGGTGGTCACTATAAAATGGCGTAAAATAATATTATTAATAAAACCAAATTCACCACAAACTTTTTAATCTATATTAGATAATGATTTATTTTTTTAACTTATTCTTTATTTTGTTTCTCTTTCTTAACATCTATTATTTCAAAAGTAACTCTATATGCTATTACAATGGGAATAAAAACAAAGTAAAAAATAACACCAAACAAATAATAATCACTATCATAATAATTTAGTTTCCATACTACATAGCAAAATAATAGAATAACTAGAGTAACAATTTCATAAATAAACAATTTCTTCTTTCTTATTATCATTATAATATCTAAAATTATAATAACTACAATAACATCATGAATTGACATAAAATTAAAAGTACTTTTGTCTTTAATCTTCAATAGGTAATAAATTAAAAAATCAAAAATTATAACGGCTATAGCATCTATGATTGTTACGCTTAAGAAGTCACTGAATAATAAAACCATAAATCCATTTGTTGAGAGAAAATAAAATAAAATATAAAGTATAGTTAAACCTATGTTGCTGAAATGAATATTAGATTAAATAAATATTTCCTTCTTTTAATTTTAGAAATAACATTATCAGATAAATCACTAATTGCTGGTTCATTGTATTTGCCTATAATAAATAAACAAAGTGCAATAAATAGGATGACCAATCCGCTAAAGCATCCAACATCACTTCTATATAATGTGTATCCCAAAAGTAACAACATAATAAAGCTAAATGCTAAAACAAATGATGGAATCCTTATCCATAAAGCTTGTTTTTTAAGCTTTTCTAGCAAAATACTCATCATTATGTATATAATTATTTTTAATTTCACCATTTTTTTGACCATTAAGTATTTCATCAACAGTTACATCATAATAATTTGCTAATGCTTTAAGAAGTGGTATTTCTGGTAAGGATTCCCCACATTCCCATTTAGAAACCGTCTTATTACTGACACCAAAATATTCAGCAACATCTGCTTGTCTTAAGCCTTTAGCTTTCCTAAGTGATTGAAGAAAAGCACCTATCTTTATTAAATCCATATATATAACCCACAAAAAAATATTAGTACTCATTTATATATTTAAACTCAAAATAAAAGAAAAATAAGCAATTTATCTAAAGATTTTAGTCTAATTTAAAGGGGAATCATAGTAAATAAGCAATAAATTCATTATTATTTAACATTTTTGGTTATACCTAATAGGCAATATAACCAAAAAATCATATTATAATTTTATCCCATATAAAGTAATATAGTATCTCCTTCCTTTATCTTCTCCCCTGCATCTGGTGATTGAAAAATAACATTATTTCCTTCACCATAAAATACATATTTATAAAATTGATTAAGCTTTATTTCCTTTTTAGTTTTACCTATATAATTATCAACCTTATAAGTAGGCGTATCTAAAAACCACCTTAAATTTTTATCTATTTGATTTTCATAATCTCTTTTTATCCCTAATGCTTGAAGTGATTGTTCCATGATTTTACCAACAAGCGGGGCAGCAACAACTCCACCATATTGAGTACAGCCTTTTGGTTTATCAATAGCTAAATAGCATAATATTTCTGGATCATTCATTGGTGCCATGCCTAAAAATGATAATATATAATGACCACTTTCATAACCACCAGTACTGCTAATAACCTGAGCTGTACCGGTTTTACCACCAATTCGATATCCCTCAATAAAGGCATTTCTTCCTGTACCTAAAGCACAAACACATTCTAATGCATATTTCATTAAATCTGATGTTTTTTTACTAATTACCTCATTTTTTACTACCCTTTTATTTTCATAGACAATTTCTCCACCTGCAGTCTCAAGTTGCTTTAAAATATATGGTTTTAATAATTCTCCACCATTTACACTAGCTATCGCAGCCATAGATAATTCAATAGGTGTATACGCACTAGCCTGCCCAAAACTTTGAGTAGCCAGCTCAACCTCATTGCAATTTTCTTTTTTTACGACAATTGGAGTTCCTTCACCTACTAAATCTATTCCTGTTTTTTTAGTCATTCCATATAAATCTAAATATTGATAGAATTTAGTAGTTCCTAATCTTCTACCAAGCTCCATAAAAGCACAGTTACATGAATTTTGAATTGCCTCTAAAAATGTTTGCGAGCCATGACCTCCACTTTTCCAGCATCTTATTTTTCTATTCCCAACAACTCTACTTCCTGTGCAATAAATATGCTCATTCAAATCAAATAATCCTTCATTTAATGCTGCTGAATAGGTAATAATTTTAAATGTAGATCCTAATTCAAACTGTTTAAAAATTGGTAGAATTCTATTATAAATTTCAGGATCGTAATCAGCATAATGTGATGGTTCAAAATACGGATATGAAGTCATTGCCAGTATTTCACCAGTTTTAGCTGATACCATTAGTCCCATTACAGAATCAGGATTATACATATCTATTGCTTCATTAATGACTGCATCCATTATTTTTTGAAGCTCTATGTCTATTGTTAAATAAACATTCATCCCACTTGTAGGATCCTTGTATTCATTTATCATATCATGCATTAAATTTCCTTTAGCATCAGTATATATTAAGGATGCACCCTTTTGACTTTGTAAATATTCATCATATTTTAATTCTATTCCTGATAATCCATTATTATCTATTCCACAAAAGCCAACAACACTACCAAGCATACTACCATATGGATAATCTCTTTTTTCATCAGGTGTTATATATATTCCATCTATATTTAATTTCACTATCTCTTTTGCTTTTTCCTCATCTATTCTTCTACCCTCAGGCTTAATAACCTCAATTGAATTATTTTTATTTAAATGCTTTAAAATTAAATCATCATCACAATCTAAAACCCTAGCAATCCTTATTGCAGCATCTTCTTTATTTTTTATTTGTTTATTGATTGAACAAATTGTATAGTATAGCTTATTACCTACAATTACCTTACCATTTCGATCTAAAATTAATCCTCTTGATGTAGAAACAGGTATTTCTCGACTCCAAAGCTTATAAGCCTTATTATTTATCCAATTTGCTTGAAAAAACGAAATATAGCCCATTTTTATAACTATAGCTAAAAATAAAAAAATAAAGATAAATATAACAATTGTTATTCTTTTAGTTAATGTTTTTAAATTCAATATAATCACCTATTAATTATATGATAGATAAAACAAAAATACCTATAAAGTTCATACTTTATAGGCAAATGAATTAAATACAAAAAACTTTTGTTCTTTAATTATATATCATATTTAGCATTAATTTCTGCAGGTGTTTTTCTTAGCAAATTTAAAACAGGGATTATTCCAAAAATAATATTAACTAAATAAAGCACTAAAACACCAAGTAAATAAACACCTATTGGTAAATAAATGCTTTTACTAAGTAATATAGACATTTTAGAATCTATTAAAGAATAAATTACAATAGTTATTACATAGCCTAATAATGTTGTAAGCGTTGTGTAAGTAAATATATCAGCAATATATTTTTTAATAATAGACATCCTAGTTGCTCCAATTGAACGATATACTCCAATATCCTTAATTTGAGATATCATTCTGCTTCTAGTTGAAAAATAAATGTAAATCACTGAAATTGCAAACAAAATAATAGTTAGGATAAGAATAACATTTTTTGTATCCTTTGAGTAATTATAATCAATTAAACGCATACATTCATATTGCGTTATAATAAGTTGATTTGAAATATTTGCCTTAGCATTAGAGACAATTTCAAAGGTTGGTACATAAACATTGTGCATTAGCACCTTCATAGATGTATTATTATTAGCTATAAAAAAACAATTTAAGGTTGACATATCTTTTGATTTAAAATATCCAACAATATTTAAGGTTAGGCCATTAACAAAAACCTGTTCGCCTATATTAAAATTTGAATTAACATCAACAATTACCTCATTATCATTTATAGCATCTCTTGATAAAGGATCTCTTGTTTTATCAATTTCATAATCAAAAACGCTATTACTAATAACACTTTCATATTTTAAATATTGAGCTATTGAATTTCCTTGAAAATTAACAGTACAACCAATTATTTCATTTGAATTTGCCAAAATTTTATAATCATCTAAATCACTATATAGCCCAACAACTAAATATGTATTGTCACCATAAGTAATACGATCATTTATTTTAGCAAATGTTTCATTTGATAAAATTTCAAATTCATTTTCAATATCTCTTCCACTTGTTATAGTAACATCAAATGCATTTCTATATCCTACAAGATTAAATTTACTTTCAGAATAACTATAATTAGGATTACTAAATATTTTATAATAATAAAAGAAATCATCAAAATATAAAGAATTAGCATTTGAATCAATGACGCCACTTATAACAAAATCAAATGTTTCCTCATATAAATCACCAATGCTTAAGCCAATTAAACTAGAATAATCAGTTAATATATCAACCTTACTAAGTATTTTATCAGCAATATTTTTACTAACAACAACATTACCAATATCATTATTAAAAGCAAGATATTTATTTGAACTAACCTTTGATAATGGATAATAGTAAGTAGTAAAAATAACCTCTTCTGTTCTACTTGAATTATATTTATAAGAAAAAAGATTATGATGAGCATCTCCATCATATATTTTTGAAATATAATTATTGTCAATAATATTATCAATGTCTACATGACTGACATATTGAGAGCCATAATATTTTGGAGTAGTATTTAAAATACAATAAACATTAGATTCACTACTATATCCTGAATCATCAAAATAGCTTGATTCCTTATACAAAATTGCACAAACAGCAAGAAAAACACCAATAAAAAAGAAAAACACATGAAATACCTTTTCTTTTTTTCTAACATTAAGAAAAGAAATAAAGGACTTATTTAATGCTTGAAAAAACAATTTAAAGACATTATTTTTATTATCACTGTTATAAAATGAAATATCAAAATCATAATCTTTAATTTGATTTTGTTCTAAATGCTTGTAATGATCATCAATTAACTCAATATTGCTCTGTCTAGCAATTACTAAAGGCATTGTTGATTCTAAAAATATAGTACCATTTTTTACAACAACCTTCAAATCAAAGTTATCTATAGAATCATCCTTATATATGCTAAGAGAAATATCATTATTTTCAATATTACTTTGATTTAAATCCTGCAAATATATTTTTCTATCATTTTGAATATTTAACTCATTTTTATTTTCGCCTTCTGTATCACTAATAATACATCCATCCTTAAGCTCAATAATTCTATCAGCATAAAAGCTTGCGACATCCTTATTGTGTGTAACAACTAAAACTAAGGTTTTTTGCGATATTTTCTTTAAAATATTCATTATTTCAACTGTATTTTCACTATCTAAGTTTCCAGTTGGTTCATCAGCAATAATAATCTTACATTCCTTAAGTAAGCATCTAGCAATACTAACACGCTGTTGCTGTCCACCTGATAGCTTACTAGCAAGCTTCTTTCGATATTTAAAAAGTCCTACAGATTTCAAAACATACTCAATTCTTTTTTGTTGCTCTATTTCATCATAAACTCCAATTACCTCTAAAGCTATTCTTAAATTATCATATATAGATTTATTTTCAAGAAGTAAATAATTTTGAAATACATAGCCAATATTATTCTTACGATAACAATCAATAGTATGCATATTATATTTATTAAAGTCTAAGTCATCATAAAAAATACTACCACTATTTGTCTTATCCAAACCACCAATAGTGTTTAACAATGTAGTTTTACCACTACCACTTTTACCGATAAAGCATACAAGTCCTGTTGAAGGAAGCTCAAGATTTGCATCATTAATAACATGAATTTCATTGTTCTTAGATTTATTATAATATTTATTTAAATTATTAATCTTAATCAAAGAAATCATCTCCCTTCAAGCTGCTAACAACACTAAACTTAAATAGCCTTCTATTAAATCTCTTACCAATTTTATAAATGAATAGTAATGAAACTAACAAATAAATAATAATAGTAACAAATTTAATAGGGACCAATACGTTTAACTCTATAATACTATACATTATAATTAAAGCACTTAAAAAGCCTAATGCAAGTCCCATACAACCAACCATAAATACCTCATAATATACTATGGTTTTCATATCGCTTTGAGTAATACCAAGAGTTCTTAAAATCTCATAATCATTTTTCTTAGAAGAATAAACCTTAGCTAAAATAAAATAAGTAATAAAGAAAACAATGACAAGTAGCAGGCTACAAGCAATAATAGATAAATAGCCTGTTAAATTATTGACAAATGTATTAATGGTTTCACCATTATCAAGCTTTGATGGAATATCAATTTGATAGCCTAAAGCCTTAATAGATTTTTTAACCTTAGATATATTTGAACTATAAATACTTGCTTCAAAGCTATACTTATTTAAAATATTAGTAAAATTTGCCTCAACAGAAATTGAACTACCATTGTAATACTTAACCTCATAGTCTGAAAAATTATATAAATCATTAATAGTTGAAAAAATACTTAGATTCATACCTTCATATTTTTTAGGTAAACATATCTTAAGTAAATCAACATTATTAGATATAGAGGCCTTAACATTAATTGTCTCCTTATCAATATTAATTGTTGTTTGAATAGTTGTAAATGAATTTCTTATAGTATTTAATAAATCATCATTACCACTAACAACAAAATTATCATCATAAGTATTTGATTGAGCATACCCTACAACATGATATTTATCTTTCCATACATTAAGATAATTAAAACTTTTGATATTATCTAATGAATTAATATATCCTTTAGGAATAATAAGAAATACCTCTTTTTCACCATCATTTGGTAGTCTTCCATCTATCATCTTATAATTCGTAGGATATTTAGCGTAAAAGCCTCTATGTGAATAGTAACTATATAAATCACTAGAAAAATCCAATATAGTATCCTTATCCTCATAAAAAGGATTAATAACATATTTATCTGAAATTTTTGAAATTTCATTCTTATCAATTTCACATCTATCCTTCGTATAGATATAGCATCTATCACTTTGGTGATTCAAATAAATATTATCAACATCCATAGATTGATTTGAATAATAGACTAATTGAAATAAAAAAATAGTAATAAAGAAGATAACAAAGAAAATTAAAGTAGTAAAGATAGTTTTTCTTGGTGTAAAAATTACATTATTTTTAGCAATCTTAGCTTTAATTTTCTTAGCCATAGGCTTATAATCCAAATCTAAGACTTCATCCTCATCCTTAGGAAAAACCTTAAACCTAGTATCCTCTACAACCTCACCATCACTTATCCTAATTTTTCTAGTCGCAATCGCTTCAACAAGAGAATAATCATGCGTAACAATTAAAACAAGCTTATCCTTACTTATTTCTTTAATTAAATCAATAATTTCCTTACCAGTTTTACTATCAAGATTACCTGTAGGCTCATCACAAGCTAATATTTCACAATCAGAAGCTAAAGCACGAGCAATAACACATCTTTGTTTTTCACCACCTGATAGCTTACTACCTCTATTTTTAATTCTATTTGTTAATCCAACCTTATCAATCAAGTCCTTTGCCTTAATGGATGCTTCACTTTTAGAAAATCCCCTAAGTAAAAGTGGAACCATAACATTTTCCAAAACAGTATATGAATCAATAATATTATAATTTTGAAAAATAAACCCAACCTTATTTTTTCTAAAATCATCCATATCTGAAATTGAAAAATAAGATGTTTCATTTCCTTTATAATAAATTTCTCCATCATCAAAAGTATCAATTTTAGTAATAACATTTAATAAGGTAGATTTACCACTTCCAGAATCACCTGTAATGGCAACAATTTCATTTTTATTAAATTCCAAATTAATATTTCTTAAACCTAAATTTGTAACTCCATTTGAATTATAAAATTTATTAACATTTTTCAATTCAATCATCAATATCATCTCCCTAAGTCAATTTAGTTAATTATACTATATTCTTGTATAATAATAAACATTTAGAGTGAAAGTAAAAAATTATATTTTCACTATAAAAAGCTTATTGTTTTTTAAGCTTGGATTATCTTATCACAAACACTACTTATTTTTCTTTAATAACAGATGTTATTTTAATAAGCATTTTAAACCAAAATTAAAATTTTAATGGAATAAAAAAAGTTTATAATTATTGCTAACATCAAAATTATAAACTATACATTATTTATCTATTTTCATTTTAAATATTTTTCATAAACATACGAATAATTATAATTAGCAAAATTACTATTATATTCATCTTCAGTAAGTTTATTTTTTCCATAAATTGCACGATAAGCTAAACCAACCTTTTTTGTTGATATTGCATCAGCTAAATAATTATTAACTTCATCAATTGTTTTTTTCAATTCATAAAGTGTTATTAAAACACATATTGCACCAATACCTATTAAATAATCTTTAACATAATGAATTCTCAAGAAACTTAAAACTTCTTTATATTTTTTTAGTTCAACAAAGGCAACAAAAATGTGATTCAAGGCATAACTGATCCATTTTTCAAAATTAGTTTGATATCGTAAATATTTAATGAACAAATCACCTTCTGTTATTCGTATAATAAAAGTACGAACAATTCATACATATATTATACTTCTTTATTTTGATATAATCAATTTAGACAAGCA
>CAKQEA010000013.1 GCA_934229785.1 uncultured Anaeroplasmataceae bacterium | reverse complement strand
CAAACTCTTTATTTGAATTGCGTGTTTTTTTCATTCGTTTTTCGCTTCGTCATATATAGTTTTCAAAGACTTATTTGTTGATTTTTGTCAACCTCAAATATGATATCAAACCAACATTGATTTGTCAACATATTTTTTCACTTTTTTAAAGTGGTGGTCGGGGCTGGTTTCGAACCAGCGAACCCTAAGGAGCAGATTTACAGTCTGCCGCGTTTAGCCTCTTCGCTACCCGACCATATTTATATTTTCGCTTTCGTTTCAGCGCTTTTTCATTATATCACTCATATATTTTAATGTCAACAACTATTTTATCTTTTTTATTATTTTTTTATCCCCTTTAGTTGTAAAATAAAGTTAGAATTATAGAACAACACCCCTAGGGGTGTCGCCTAATGAAAAAAATCAATAAAAAATACAACAAAAAATACAATAATGTCATTTTATTAGTAATCAAATCAAATAAAAGAATATCAACTATGTACTACATTAATTCTATTTTTTTACTCGTTTATCTAATTCGTATGATGCAAGCATAATAATCCTTTTACAACCCTGACATTCAAGCTTCAAATCTGCACCAGTTCTAATAATCTTCCATTCATCACTACCACATACATGCTTTTTCTTAGTCTTTATGATTTGGTTTAATTCATACATTATAATGGTCTCTCCTTTATTTTAGTAAATGCTCTTGGGTATTTAGTGCCTGTCGCTTTTATCTTCTCAATAACAATTATTTCTCTATGACCAGCCTCACATGGCAAATCAAATTTAATAATCCTATTTATTTTTCCACCAAGAATTTCTATTGCTCTTTTTGCTTCATCAATTTCATCTAGTGCTGATTGACCCTTCATTGCAATAAAAAAACCTCCAATTTTTACAAGTGGCAAGCAAAGCTCAGCTAAAACATTTAAACGAGCAACTGCTCTAGCTGTAACAACATCAAAATACTCCCTTTTTTCTTTAGCAAATTCCTCAGCTCTTTTATGATAAGCCTTAACATTAGATAGACCAAGCTTTAAAGATAAATCATTTAGAAATTTAATTCTTTTATTTAAAGCATCAATTATTGTTACTTCAACATCATTATTAACAATAGCAAGAGGAATCGATGGAAATCCTGCTCCACTTCCTACATCACATAAAGTTGTTTTTTTATCAAAGCTATATGCTAAATTAATTGATAAGGAATCTAAAAAATGTTTAATATAAACGTCATCATACTCTGTTATTGCTGTTAAATTCATATATCTATTAACATCAACAAGCGTTTCATAATAAACATCAAACCTTTTAGCCATTTCGGGTGTTAAATTTATATTCAATTTTTCCAATTCCTTATCAAAATTCATATTTAAGCTCCTCTATTCATCTTTTCAATATATACAACTAAAACAGAAATATCAGCAGGATTAACACCACTAATTCTTGAGGCCTGTCCTATTGTTTGTGGGCGAACCTTCTTTAATTTTTCACGAGCTTCAAGTGCTATATTATCAACTAAGTCATAATTAATACTAGTCGGAATAGTTTTATCTTCAAAGCTTCTCATTTTTTTAGCCTGTTCTAGCGACTTTTTAATATAACCATCATACTTATAAAAAATTTCAGCCTGCTCGAATATTTCATTCATATCATCATAATTAACATCAATTTCAATTTGATTATTAGCTAATATCTCTAAAATATCTTTATAATCAAGTTCAGGACGTTTAATAAGTGACTCAATACTAACACCTTCAGTTAAAGCTGAAGAATTTTTATTAATTAAAACCCTATTTGTTTCATCATTTGGTTTAACCTTAACAATCTTAAAATCAGAAACTAATTTTTCAATCGCAGCTTTTTTAGCCTCTAATCTCTTATATTGCTCTTCTTTAATCAAACCAACCTCATAACCCTTTTCTCTTAATCTTAAATCTGCATTATCATGACGAAGTAACAATCTATATTCCGCTCTTGATGTTAATAATCTATATGGTTCCTTAGTGCCTTTAGTTACTAAGTCATCAATCATTACACCTATATAGGCTTCATCTCTTTTTAAAATAAGTGGCTTTTTTGCTAAAATTTTTTGTGAAGCATTAATACCAGCAATTAAACCTTGGGCAGCTGCCTCCTCATATCCAGAGGTTCCATTAATCTGACCTGCTGTAAATAAGTTCTCAACAAGCTTAGTTTCCAAGCTTGGCCATAATTCTAATGGATCAATCGCATCATATTCAATCGCATAGGCATACCTAATAACCTCACAATCCTTTAATCCTGGTAGCAATCTAATCATCCTATCTTGAATTTCAACAGGCATTGAAGTTGAAAAGCCCTGAATGTATTCTTGATCAAGCTCAAGAGATTCTGGTTCATAAAAAATTTGATGTCTTTCCTTATCCTTAAATCTAACAACCTTATCTTCAATTGAAGGGCAGTATCTAGGACCAATTCCTTCGACAACACCACCATACATTGAAGATTCCCTTAAATTATCTAAAATAAGCTTATGTATCTCTAAATTAGTATATGTTAGATAGCAAGGCTTTCTTACCCCTAAAATAGATTCATATCCCTTATCAAAGCTATAGTGCCATGTAGTATCTGACCCCCACTCTACTGATGTTTGAGAAAAATCAATAGTAGAGGCCTTAATTCTTGCAGGAGTACCTGTTTTTAATCTTTGAATAGTAAAACCGCATCTTCTTAAAGCCTCAGATATTCCCTTAGATGTTCTTTGTCCATCTGGTCCTTCCTTAGAAGTCCACTTTCCCCTTAGAATTCTACTATCAAGATAAGTACCTGTTGTTAAAACACAAGCCTTACAATCAATAACATCACCTGATTCTAGCTTAACTCCTACAACCTTCTTATCAACAACCAACAAATCAACAACAATTGCTTCTACTAAAGTTAAATTTTTAGTTGCCTTTAAATGCTTAAGCATTTCCCTAGAATATAAAAGCTTATCCTCTTGAAACCTTAAAGCCCAAACTGCAGGTCCTTTTGATTGATTTAACATTTTAGTCTGAATTTGACATAAATCAGCATTTTTACCCATATATCCACCAAGGGCATCAATTTCTCTGACAACAACACCCTTTGCTGGACCACCAATAGAAGGATTACAAGGCATTGAGCCAACCATATTTAAATTACCAGTTACTAAAACTGTATCAAGTCCAATATTAGCACAGGCTAATGCTGCCTCACAGCCAGCATGACCTCCACCAACAACTACGACATCTGCCATAGCAATCACCCTCTACTCTGTTAAATATAAATACAATAATTTCATTGTATTAAATAATCCATCTAAATGAGTACGCTCCATACCATGAGAAGCACATACTCCACTTCCAATTAAAGCACCCTTACAATCAAGACCACTTCTTAATGATGCAGAAACATCTGATGAATAATAAGGAAAAATATCTACAACATAATTAAGCTTATTATTTTTAGCAAGTTCAATAAGCTTAGTAGTTAATTCATAATTATATGGTCCTGAGCTATCCTTAGCACAAATACTTACAGAATATTCATTACCAGCCAAGTCTAAACCAACACATCCCATATCAACCGCAACAAATTCATCAACACCTGTTATAGTTGCTGCACCATGACCTACCTCCTCATAATTAGTAAAATAAACCATGGTATCATATTTAGGTAGTATTTTATTACTGCTCATATATTCTAAAACTGCTAAAATAGCACAAACTGATCCTTTATCATCAATAAATCTTGATTTCAAAAATCCACTATCTGTAACAACAGTCTTAGGATCATAGCACACATAGTCACCATTAGAAATACCAAGCTTTAAAACGTCATCCTTAGATTTAACAATCTCATCCAATCTAACACAAATTGTATCAATACTTCTTTCACGACTTCCACTATCTTTATATACATGAACTGCTGGTGATAAAGACAAAATTGTACCACTATACACTCTACCATCTCTTGTAAAAACCTTACAATATTCACCATCCAAAGTCGGTATAGATGGTCCACCAACTGCCGTAACCTTCAAAGTACCATCAGAAGAAATAGATCTAACCATTAAACCCAATGTATCACAATGAGCAGCTGTTGCAACTCTTTTTTCACTACTTAATCCTTTAATAAAAAGTTCAACATTTCCTTTGTTATTAACATTAGCTTCATAACCCATATTGCTTAATTTATCAATAATCACCTTATTAATATGATTATAATATCCTGAAGGCGAATCTGTTAAAAATATATCATTAATAATAGACTTTAAATAATTTGTATTCATAAATACACCACCATCCCATTATAATATACCACTATTTACCTCATTCTTCAACAAATAGAATTTCTACTTAATACTTATGATATTAGAAAAAGATATTTTCTTATTTGGAAACAAATAAACATTTTTATGAACTAAATCAATATAATTAATTTTTCCAACATATAAAAAGCTTTTTCCCTTATAAGAATATTTAATTGAAACATTTGAATTAGTATATGCAGAAAAAATTTCACTATAAAAATTCCTACTAATATTATCCATAATATCCCCTACCTTTAGCTTAATCCTAAAGGCTAAATAGACATTATTTATGTCTAAAATAAAAAAAATTCGGCAATAAAACAATCTAAAGCTAATCTTTAGTGTTTCAAATTACCGAATAATTATTTTTTAAAAATTATGCAATAAACTTTTTAAATTTATCATAAATTTGATCTACAGTAAACCCGTAATATTCATAGATGTATTTTAAAGGCATAGATGCACCAAATTCATCAATTCCAATAACCTCATCAGCATATTTATACCAAGACATAGTATTACCCATTTCAACTGCCATAGTCTTCATACCCTTTGGTAAAATCATATCCTTATATTCTTGAGATTGACGTTCAAACATAAATTGTGATGGCATAGAAACGACTCTAACATTAACACCTTCTTCATGAAGCTTTTTAGCAACATCAATACATAATGTTAATTCGCTACCACATGTAACAAAAGCATATTTAGGATTTTTAGGCTCATAAGCAATATATCCTCCTTTAAGTACACCATCCTTTGAAGTGCAATCAAGATTTGGCATAGTTTGTCTTGTTGAAACAATAACTGTCGGATATTCACTTTGAGAAAAGCTATATAACATTGCAGCAGTCATTTCTGTAGCATCAGCTGGTCTAAATAAATTAGTATTAGGCATACTTCTAAACATAGTTAATTGTTCAACAGGCTGATGAGTTGGTCCATCCTCTCCAACACAAACTGAATCATGTGAGAATAAGAAAATTGTAGGTAGCTTCATTATCGCAGCTAAACGAACAGCCGGCTTTAAATAATCACTAAATACAAAGAATCCAGAACAGAATCCACGCATTCCACCATGTAAGGTAATACCATTACTGATTGCAGCCATAGCATGCTCTCTTACACCAAACTTAATATTTCTACCAAGTGGATTTTGCTGTCCGTAGATACCATCAGCACCCTTAACCATAGTTGAAGAAGTTAAATCAGCAGAACCTCCCATAATATTAGGAAGCTTTGTAGACATCCAATCTAAAACCTTACCCATAACTTTTCTTGTTGATTCCTTTGAACCAACCTCATATGTAGGAAGACCTTCATAGTCTTCAATTTTAATATCATTATAAATAAATTTATCAAGAAGCTCGGCTTCTTTTGGATATGAAAGAGAGTATTGCTTTAAAATACTATTCCAAGCTGAATTAGCATTGTAGCCTCTTTTAATAACATTAGTGTCATAAAAATCCTTTACATAATCACTTATTTCAAAAGGAGGAAGATCATAATTTAAGTTCTTTCTTAAAGCTTGAATATCCTCTAAAGGCATTGGCTTACCATGAACTGATGATTCACCACTATTTGGAGCTCCATAACCAATTATTGTTTTAATTTCAATAATAGTCGGCTTTGTAGTAGATGATTTTGCATTTGTAATTGCTGCATCAATAGCATCAACATCATTTCCATCATCAACTCTAAGATATTGCCAGCCCATAGCCTCAACTTTTCCCTTAGTATTTTCTGAATTTGCAAGTGAAACCTCGCCATCAAGCTGAATATCATTACTATCATATAAAACAATAAGTTTTCCCAAGCCTAAATGACCAGCTAAAGACATAGCCTCCATTGATATTCCCTCTTGAAGATCTCCATCACCACATAAAACATACGTATAATGATCAATGATAGACATATCATTTTTATTAAACTTAGCAGCCAAATAATTTTCAGCAATAGCAAAACCAGCAGAGGTTGCAAGACCTTGTCCTAAAGGTCCAGTAGAAATTTCAACACCTGGAGTATAATCATATTCAGGATGACCTGGTGTCTTACTTCCCTTTTGACGGAAATTTTTTAAATCATCCATCGAAATATCAAAGCCACTTAAATGTAGCAACATATATAACAAGGCAGAACCATGGCCAGCAGATAAGATAAATCTATCTCTATTAAACCACTTTTCATCCTGACAATTAATATTTAAATGTCTAGTAAATAAAGTATGTAAAATAGGAGCTGCACCCAAAACAATTCCTGGGTGACCACTATTTGCCTTATTAATTATTTCAGCACCTAATACACGTAATGTATTTATGCATTTAGTATCATTTAAACTCATTTTTACTCTCCCGTTTTTTCTTGTTCGTTATTTGAATCTTCATTATCTAATTCATCAGAAGATTTTGAATCCTCATTTACATCATTTTCTCTATTATCTACATCATCTGATGTATTTGAATCTTCTTTTACATCATCTGATTCCTCTTCGTCTTCTTCATCCTGAGGATATAACTTATTGTAATACTCATCCATATACTCTTTTTGCTTTGCAATTAAATCATCAAATTTCTGTTGTCCAATTGCATTAATAATTTCAGTTCTACTATTATTGTTTTCTTGCATTATTTTCTTTTTAGTAAAAGTATTACATAAAATCATAGCAATAAAAGCAACAACTAAAACACCAATAGCAACATAATTTCCATATTTTCCCATTAAGCCTGACAAAACACAAACAAGAATTGATACAATCATAATTGGAATCAAAATAAATCTTGTGAATTTTTTAGAAATCAAATCTGTTTTATCCCAAAATTCAACCCAAATCTTATTAATTTTTTCAGTATACAATTCACCTACAACATCATAATAACCTTTTTCAAAAAAAACTCTATAGTTTGCTCCATCCTCTGAAGACCAAGCAGCAAACTGTCCCTTATTAATAAACTCTTCCTTTACTCCCTCGAAATCGTCCATATAGAAAAGTTCAATTTTCTTCTCACCGAATTCTTGAACCTCAATTGGAGTTATATCATCTGCAACATGATATAGTTTTGGATTAATTCTCACACAATCACCTTTTATATACTATAAAGTATCCTTTCTAAAAAAATACAAAAACATTATAGCATAACAGAAATAAAAAATAAAGCGAATCCTCGCTTTATCTTCTACCATAATAAATCTAAAATATTCTTTAATAAATTTGAATCATATATAAACTTCGACAACCTAAACCTATCTGTTGTAAGCTGCATGTCTTTAACCAAAAATTCAGCAAAGGCATTAGTAGGATTTTGAGGATCTCTTAAAAAGAAACTAAATACCCAAAAAACAACAAAGACAATCGCAATAAAGAATGTAAAATATAATGCAGAGCCTAATACACCATCAACAACCTTAACAAGCTTATTTTGTCTTAGTAAGCTAGCAAAAAGCTTTAGTATACCAATCACAATAAAAAAACCAATAAACAAAATAAAAAATGCAATTATAGTTATGCAAACTCTACCAACAAAGGCTCCAACTGCATTTGAAACATCAAGAGCAGTTTGTACAGTATCGTTTCCATTATTATTCACAATCCAATTAGCAACAAATTTCGGCAAATTTAAAACAGTTTGTAAAATATCAGTCAAAGACGAATCCACTCCTATACCTTTATCATTAAGTTTAACTAAAATATTTTCACTTACCTTTGATGCAATATCTGGATAAATAAAATCCTTTTCAATTAAAAAATCTGCAAATCTACTACAATAAACAAAACTAATAACCATAACTGCTAAAAAACCAAAAAGTGAGATAACCTTTGTTAAAAAACCTTTTTTAAAACCTATTATTAAAAATAAAATCCCAAGAATAACAAGAACAATATCTATTACTCCAAAAAAACCAAAATCCATATTACCCCTCCTTTTTGCATATAAAATTATAACAACATTTTACACTATAATCAAGAAAATAAAACAAGTTTTATTTTAAACTATTAAAAAAAATATCTTCAAGATTATTTGAATTTAAATCAACATTTGGTGTATAATTTTACTAGATAAAATGTATTTTAAAAATATAAATTTTAAGTATTAAATAAATACGAGGTGAAATGTATGGACTCATTAAAATTATTTCAAGAGGAAATGAAAAAAAATAACTACACAGCTTACATTATTCCTACATCAGATGATCATAATAGTGAATACGTAAGTGAATATTACAAAGGAAGAAAATACTTATCAGATTTCACAGGAAGTGCAGGAACACTAGTTATCCTACAAAACAATGCATTTTTATGGGTAGATGGTAGATATTATATTCAAGCAGAAAAGCAAATAGTAAATAAAAACATTATATTAATGAAAATAGGTCAGCCAAACGTTCCAACTATAACGCAATTTCTTGCTACTAATCTTAAACCAAATGACATTCTAGCTTTTGATGGAAAGGTAATGAACACTAAATTAGTTCTTGATATAAAAAATGCTCTCTTACCATCAATAGAAATTGTATATGATAAGGACCTATTAAATAACATTTGGACAGATAGACCAAGATTACCATTTTCTATTTGTTACATTCTTGACACATTCTTTAGCGGTAAAAGCTATAAGGAAAAGCTTGACGAGATAGTTAAAATAATGAAAAAAGAAAATGCTGACTACTACCTACTTTCAGCATTAGAAGATCAAGCATGGCTCTATAATCTTCGTGCAAATGATATCGAATGTACTCCGGTGTTTCTATCATTTACAATAATAACTTTAGAACACACCTATTTATTTATAGATTCAAATAAAATAGATTTAAATGTTGAAAAGTATCTAAACGAAAATGATATTATTGTTAAATCATATAATAACATATATGAATTCTGTGAAAACATTAAAGATAAAAAAATAATGATGGATTACAACAAGGTAAACTACTATCTTTATTCAATCTTATCTAAGAATAATGTAATTAAAAATCTTACAGACCCAACATTACTACTTAAGGCAATAAAAAATGAAACAGAAATTAACAACATAAAACTTGCTCATATAAAAGATGGTATCGCCATGACAAAATTTATGTACTACATAAAAGAGGGTCATAAGGCTGGTCTTCAGATGAGTGAAATTTCATTATCAAATTATCTTGAAGGCCTAAGAAAAAAGAACAAAGGCTTTGTAGAGTTATCATTTAATACAATTTGTGCTTATCAAGAGCATGCCGCAATGATGCATTATAGTGCAACTGAGGAAACAAATTCCTTAATAAAAGATAACGGACTACTTCTTGTTGATTCAGGTGGACATTATTTAGAGGGTAGCACAGATATAACAAGAACATATGTTTTAGGTAAAGCAACTGAAGAAGAAAAAATTCATTATACAACTGTTTTAAAATCAGTTATTGCCTTATCAAAGGCAGTATTTTTAAAAGGATGCAATGGTCAAAATCTAGATATACTTGCTAGAGGTCCAATTTGGAAGCAATTAATTGATTACAAATGTGGAACGGGTCATGGCGTAGGCTATCTACTTGGAGTACATGAGGCACCTAATGGCTTCCGTTGGCAAATTGTTCCAGAAAGAAACGACTCTCATCCATTTGAGGTCGGAATGGTTACAACTAATGAACCTGGAATCTACCTAGAAGGAAAATATGGAATAAGAATTGAAAATGAAATGCTATGTGTTCCTGTTGGATCTTCAGAATTTGGAACCTTCCTAGGCTTTGAAACATTAACCTATGCTCCTATCGATTTAGATGGCATCATAGTAAAAAGATTAACAAAGGAAGAAAAGGATTGGTTAAATGATTACCATAAGATGGTATACGATAAAATCCATAGCTATCTAACACCAGAAGAGGATGAATGGCTAAAGGAATATACAAAGGCAATTTAAAACAAATTAAACTAAACTCATATTTTTAATATCATTAAAGCAATGAATAATTAAATAATTGTTCAAAGAATAAGTGAAAATCAATAGCTTTTAAATTTAGAATTAAAGAGGATGTGAACTAGCCAAATTTTGGTTGCTACACATCCTCTTTTATTATAAAAAAAACGCCTTAACCACATTACCCACTAGCTTAAGGCTGCTACCTTCCGATCCTGACCTGGTTCACCGTGAATAATTGATTAAGGACGAAATTATTTTAGCATAATCAATTTATAATTTCAACACCTATTTTGTCAAACGAAGTTTCTTAAAAAAATCTTTAATTAAATTAGAGCACTCTTCTATCAAAACTCCGCCTTCAATATCAACAACATGATTAAATTTTACATCAAATAAATTAACAATACTTTTATGAGCTCCAAATCTATAATCATAAGCCCCATAAACAACCTTAGGTATCCTTGATTGAATTATTGCTCCACTACACATACAGCAAGGCTCTAATGTTATGTACATAATACAATCCTCAAGTCTCCAAGTACCTAAAGCCTTACAAGCACGCTCAATAGCAATAATTTCAGCATGAGCCGTACTTTTTTGTGTTTTTTCTCTTTTGTTATAGCCTCTTGCAATAATTTTATCTTTATAAACAATAACACAACCTACAGGAATTTCATCAATATTATAGGCCTTTTTTGCTTCCTTTAAAGCCGCTTTCATATAATAAATGTTATCTTTTATCACGGAATAATACCTTGTGGCAGCATCTACATCTTGCTTCATATGAATCATTAGCTCCAACTAAGATAACTGGATCATCATAAAAAGCTGGTTGCCCATCAATAATCCTTTGAGTTTTAGTAGCCTCACTACCACAAACACTACATATTGCAGTTAGCTTAGTAACATTTTCGGCAACAGCCAAAATAGACCCCATAACTCCAAAGGGTTCGCCTCTAAAATCTGTATCTAAGCCAGCACAAATTACACGATATCCCTCATCAGCAAGCTCCATAACATATTTTAAAAGAGATGCATCAAAAAATTGAACCTCATCAATAACAACAGCCTGAGTATTTTCCTTTAAATGTCTTTTTATATCACTACCATGAGAAATATTTATAGCCTTAACAGCCTTCTTATTATGACTAACAACTTCCTTCTCAGAATATCTATTATCAATGGCAGGCTTAAAAATCATATAATTTTTTTTAGCGTACTCCATTCTTTTTACTCTACGAATTAGCTCCTCTGTTTTTCCTGCAAACATTGGGCCAGTTATTACCTCAACCCAACCCTTTTTACCTATATAATACTCCACAACAATCGCCTCACAAACTCTTAATCATTATAACATACCATTAATCTAATTTGAATAAGTTAAACATTATTTTTTTAAATATACACTTTCTTATTCATTTGATAATTCCAAAAATTTTATCAATTTTTAGAAAAAAAAGAACCCCGAAGGGCTCTAATATTTTATTACTTCTTTAAGCCATAGCGCTTATTGAACTTTTCAACACGTCCATCTGCCTGAGTAAATGCTTGCTTACCAGTATAGAATGGATGACAATTAGAACAAGTATCAACACGAATCTCGTCTAAAACTGAACCTGACTCAAATACGCTACCACATGTAGTACAAGTTACTGTAACCTTCTTGTAATTTGGATGAATATCCTTTTTCATTTCTACATACACTCCTTCCGCCATGACAAATAGTCATAGAAAGTTTCCTAGGTTATTCTATCATAATGAAATGCTTTTGACAAGTATTTTTTTTATTTTATTGAAAAATTCGCACCTAAAGTTAAAAGCTTATAAAAAAAATCCTCATAACCTCTCCTAACCACATCTATATTACTACAAGAACCACCTGATTTTAAGATATGAATAATAATTGCCGCACCTTGCCTTAAATCAACACATTCAAATTCACCATGACTTAGTCTATCAGTTCCTATAATATACGCCTTATTATCAATAACATTTATATTGGCCTTAGCATTTATTAAATCATAATAAATATTCATTCTATTTTCAAAAATATTTTCCTCAATTACACAATCTCCAGCGCTATAAGCTAGTAATACTCCAAATAATGGCTGCATATCTGTAGGAAAAAAAGGATATACATCAGTTTTAATATTAAAGGCTCTACCTCTAGATTTAAGAGCTCTAATATATTTTTTATTGATAATAATTTTATACTTCGCCTGAACAAGTAGCTTAAGTGGATAACTTAAATGACTAACATTAACATTTTTTACCTTTATATTACCACATAACAACCCCAAAATAATAAAAGTCATTGCCTCCATACGATCAGGAATTATTTTATATTCAACCTTCTTGACATTAACATGTCCTTTATATACACATTTAGAATTAAAATAACTTAAATCAAAGCCCATAACAGTTAAAAAATCAATTAAATCCTTACCCTCTGGTTCAATAGTTAAATTATCAATAACTGCATAATCACACATTAATGATGCTAATATAGTATTAATACTTGCACCAACACTTTGCTTTTCAACCCAATACTTAAATTCTTTTTTCACTTCAGCTATAGTGACTAAAAGCCTATTCTCCTCCTGCTTTATTTCACATCCTAAAGCCTCTAGCATTGCAAGATGAGTATCAATTGGTCTTGCCCCAATTTTACATCCACCTGGTAAAGCTATTTCACATTTACCATACAAATATAAAAAAACAGGAATTAAATAGTAAGAGCCTCTTATCTTTGTACAATCATTTATACACAAGCTTCTATATCGCATTTTTTTTGAATCAATAATAACTGTATTTTCATGCCTTTTAACATTACAATTTAAGTACCTAAATATATTTAATAAATTATTTATATCTAAAATATTGCTAACATTTTTTAATTTAACTTTTCCTTGATATAACAGACTTGCACATAAAATAGGAATACCAGCATTCTTAGATCCACTACACTTTATAGTTCCCTTTAGATTTCTAATTTGTTTAACCGTCATGCTTGTCATTTTATATCACCAATCTAAATATATGTAAGAAAGGCAAAATTTAGAACAAAAAAATTAAAAAAACAAAAACAAGGCACCAATAATGTACCTTGTTTAAGTAGGGGAGAGTTAAAAACTTATGAAAAAGTTTATTTTGTCCTTAATGGACATTATTATATTCTCCCAAAATAATAAAATTATACAAAATTATTAAATAAATTTTTTTGTAATACTTCTTTTTAAATATGCATTTGCAATAAGACCAGATACAACACCTGTAGCAATAGATAAAATAGCAATAAATGGTAAATAATAAATAACCGCATCAGTTGATAAAATTATGATTGCTACAATAATTTGTCCAACACAATGACTTATAGATCCTAATGTTGAAATCCCAACAACCTTAAAAAATTTAAGTCTTGAAAAAATTAGCATAACAAAAAAAGATAACATACCACCTGAAAGTGACATAAAGAACGTTGGAGCAAATATTGTACCTCTTATAAGTCCAACAATCAAAATTCTTACTAAATCAACAATAAAGGCTTCATATACCCTAAATTCATAAAGCATAATTAAAATAATAACATTAGCAAGACCTAATTTAACACCAGGAATAAACATAGGAATTAATGATTCTAGCATACTTAAAACAATAGCCATTGCATTTAACATTGCAAGTATACAAAGACGTCTAAGCTTCATATAGTCACATCAACTCCCTCGTCTTTACCAACCAACTTGATATATATTCTATTAGGCAAGCATGCGATACTTTGACTAGTATTACTAATTGCTCCACTATGAATACAAATACCATCAGTACAATTACTTTCAATAACCCTAACACTATTATTTTTAACCTCAATCTTAATAGTACCTAAATCACCATCAACCTCATAAATTTCATCATTTGTTAAATCAAAACTCAAAATAAGCTCATCCTTATAATAAACACAAGCCTTTAAATTATCATTTTTAGAGAAACAAAACATGCAAATTATCGCTACAATCGCTAAAATTAATAATACAGCTATTAAAATAATATCATTTCTATACCTTCGCATCAGTAAAGCCCTGACTTTCGTATATTATCTCATTATCTTTATATAATAAAATATCAAAATTCAATTCATTTGCAAAGCTAATTGCCATATCCATATCCATTGCAAAAACTGCAGTTGAATAAACATCACATAAAAGTGGGTCATCATTTAAAATATTGACATTATCATAAAAATCAGCAGGCCTACCAGTAAATGGATTTAATAAATGGTGATACCTTATTCCATCTATTATACAGTTTTGATTCCTACCTGATGATGTACCTATTGACTTATTCTTAGTACTAATAACGCTTATATTTGAATTACTATATGGAGCACTAAGGGCAACCTTAAAATTATTAGAATCCTTAGTACCTAAAGCAATAGATGACTCACCTGCATTAATTAAATAGCTCTCAATATTTTTCGATTTTAAATACTCACATACCTTTTTAGTCGCAAAGCCTTTAGCAATACCGCCTAAATCTATATTTCCATCACCAACTAAGGACACAACATTACCATCAAATACAATCGATGTAGAATTCATAATCTCAAGCTCAGAAGAAATGATAGAATCATCAACTATTCTTTTATCCTTAATAGCATCCTTCCATAAATGACTCAATCTACCTATAAATGGATTATAATAACCATTAGTAATATTCATGTAAGAAATAGCTGATTGTAATAATAGAATTAAATCATCTGATGCTTCAATCCTTCTTTTATCATTTAACTCTTTAACATTTGAAACATTTTTCAATTCATAATCACTTGATAAACTATCATAGCTATCATAAATATTCTTAATATCATCAAAATAGCTATCAGCATTATCTACATTATAAAAATTAATATATATAATAGTATCCATAGCATAAATAGGCTTTAAGCTAGTAGTTTTAATTTGATTATTAGCATTACAAGAACACAAAAATAATAGAGCTATTAATGTATTAAAAAAAATAAAAAACCTCTTCATAATTATTCCTTTTTCTTCTTCAAAATTCCATTAGTCAAAATATCATTATTTAAACAATATCTAAACAACAACATACATAAGCAAGAAACCATTATACCACTAAAGCATCCAGCTAAAACATCTGTAAAATAATGAACACCTAAAACTAATCTTGATATCATAACTAAAATAATAAGTAAAACTAACAAAATAAAATAAATTCTTTTTCTAATCTTAGAATAGTCAGTATGATATATCAAATAAATAAAATAAGTATAGGTAAAGCCTGCAACAGCTGAATGACCTGATGGAAAGCTTTTAGAATCTTCAGTTGCCCATTGTAAAGCCTCAATTGGTCTTTCCCTAGAATAAATATCTTTCATACCTACAACAATAATTACACTTAGCATTGAACCAAACAAAAACAAAAAGAATCTAAAATCACCCTTAGTTTTATACAAAACAATAATCAATAAAAATAAAATCACCCAAAAATTGCCAAATTCAGTTACAATACTAAAAATCCAATACATAATTCCATATTTAGATCCTCTAATATTATAAAAAAAATCTCTAATACATGCATCAATAAAAGGAGGATTTTTTCTAAAAAAATACATAGTAACAGCAAGTAAAACAAAACCAACAGCACATAAAATAAAGCCTACAAGCTTCAATGCTTTATACTTTCTTTCATTTATCATAGGTATCTCACCAACCTGATGACAAATAAATCATTATTTTTTTCAAAGCTACATTCATCAATTAAAGATGAAATTAAGGAAGAAGAGTCACAAGCATCTCCTTCACCCATAAGCTGCCAGCTATATTCTTCAATAATACGATCTCTTTTTGCACAAATAGTATTTTTGATTTCAGCTTCAACATTACTAACTAATTTATCAATTTTAAAACTAATTTCAGTCTTATTAGATGTTGAGCATAAACTAAAATCAAATGAACAAACATCTAAATCTAATAAATATAGTGTCATTTCTTCAATTATTTTACCTATTTTGTTCTTCTCTTCCATTTCGTCTTCTCCTTAGTAAAAACATTTTGAGCACAAACAACTAATATTGAAGCCTCAAATCCTGCTGATAAACCATTATTATATAAATCAAAGCCCCCCTGTAATGAAATAACAAGTGGAGTCAAAGCTATATGTAAAAAGCCTCCAGCCACACCGTAAATAAAACCATATCTACTACTAATAGGTGCCAATCCAGCTGAAAATATAAAGGCAATCATAACACTTAAATCACGATAAACATCAAAATTAAAATCACCAATTGTAAGCATTCTAATAAGTAAAGCTAACCCAGCTCCAACCCAAATTGAAATTAAATTTTTAGGATTAACTCCAAAGGCAGCACACCCCATAACCGAAATTACACTTCCAAATAAAATACCATTTAATGGAACACCTACTAGAAAAAATAATAAGGTAAACATAACTCCAATTATTCCAATATTAAACATAACAGCCTCAACACCATACTCAGAAATAAAATCATTAATTATCTTACCTGGTCTTTTAATTAATTTAATATATTTTTCAAAAAAACAAGCATCACCAATGAAAGAAAAAACTATAAAAAAGAAAGACACAATAAGTAGTGCATAATAAAACATCATTGACTCTGAATCATCATATAGCTTAACAGGTGTAGCTTTTAAACCAAACAAATTAAAAACTGCATAAAATAAAGCTGAGATTATACCTAAGGCAAAGCCTGTATTATACAAATTGTAGCCCTCATGAAAAACCATAGTATGAGCCGAAAAGGCTGGAATGATAAATCCGGCAACTATTCCTGATACAATACCAAGTGGAATAGAAAAATATAAAGGCAAGCCAAACCCAAAAATAGCATAGCTTACAAGAGGCGATAAACCTGTCGAAAATAAGACTGAAATTATTAAACTTTTAAAAGAGACATGTTTATACCTAGAAAACAGCCAAATACCAAAATAAATAGGGATAGTATTAAAAATATTTTTCCCAAAAAAAGAAAATCCTGCAATCATCATAACTCCACTAAAAACAGGACCAGTCATCTTAACATGCAAAAGCTTTAATAAAATAATATTAAAAAGCATAATTGTTGAAACATTAAACAATGTAGCTCCAATACCAGCAATATAAGAATAATCAGTTACTAAAATAGATGGTGAACACAAAATAATCCAATACCCACTAAGTACTCTATCCGCCGGTTCAAAACAAAAGCTTAATCCGAGAATAATTAAACAAATCAGCTCTAAATATAAATCATTATGAACATATTTAAATATTCTCTTCATAATAAGCCTCCTTAAACTGTCATTACACAACAGGCAAATAAAATAAGCAACAACACACCTAAAACAATACGATAAATACCAAATGATTTAAAATCATGCTTTTTAATAAATGCCATCAAAAATTTAATAACAATCATTGAAACTAAATAAGCAACAATGCAACCAATAGCTAAAAACAACACCTTATCAGTAGTAAGATTATTTCCATCAACAAAATACTTAACAAGCTTTAATAAAGATGCACCAAACATAACAGGAATAGACAAAAAGAAGGAAAATTCAGAAGCAACCTCACGATTACACAATAATAGCATTGCTCCTAAAATAGTAACACCACTTCTTGAAGTACCTGGAATCAACGCAAGAAGTTGAAAACAACCGATGAAAAAAGCCATACTCCAAGATAATTCATCAGTAGAGTTAATCTTAAACTCTCTTTTTTTATTCCAAATTTCCATAGCAATAAATAAAACACCATAAACAATAAGAGTGATTGAAACAGTTATTGAATTATATAAATATTTATCTAAAACATCATCAAGTACAAGACCAACCACAGCTGCAGGAACACATGCAACAATAACCTTAGCCCATAAAATCCATATTTTTTTCTTTTCCTCATTAGTTTTATTTCTACTCTGATCTACTAAAGACCTACCAAAAAAAGGGTTTAGCTTATTAAAAAAACAACAAATAACCGCAATTATTGCTCCAAGCTGAATAACAACTAAAAATAAATTCCAAAAAGACTCACCATATTTTTCTTGTACATCAAATAAACTTTCCAAAATAATCATATGTCCTGTGCTACTAACAGGAAGCCATTCAGTAATACCTTCAACAACTCCAAATAAAATAGCCTTTAAAACCTCAATAAACTTTTCCATAGCTTTCTCCTAGTATTTTTTACAATAGTATAACTTAACAAACAAATAAACAATCAAATAAACAAGTAAGACAGACAATAGTGAATAAAATGCTATCCTATTTAAAAATGCTGCAACAATTAAAGCAATTCCAATAATATAAATAAATATCTTAATTGACATGGCATTAGTTTTAAGCTTAATAAACTTATTTCTTTCATCGTTTCTTTTCAAAACCTCATTTGAAGCAAAATCAGCATTAGTAAGTATACGAATATAAACTGAAATTTTAAAACCAATATAGCCCTCAAGTAAAACAAAAATACCATATCTAAAAACTACTAAATCAGGCAATGCCGAATCCTCTTTAAAATTCGAAGCCAAAACCTGTAATAAAACAAGAAGTAAAATAGGCAATAAGGTTGATAAGCTCATAATTAAAAGCTTAAGCTTTGCATTTTTAACTAAGTGATCAATATTTTCCATTCTACTCACCCTCCTCTAATTGAAATAAATCCTCAACACTTACATTAAATACACGTGCTATCTTTAAAGCAAGTGGCAATGAAGCAATATACTTACCTTGTTCAATTGAAATAATAGTTTGCCTTGTTACTCCAACCCTTTTGGCAAGCTCTTCTTGAGTGATTTTTAAACCTTTTCTATATTTATAAACCTCATTTTTCAAGGATATCCCTCCTTAAATTTATATCAATCTATCATCTATTATACACGAAACAAAAACATATTTCATCAAAAATAACATTTTTAATTTCAACACCAACTAAAAATCATAAAATATAATGGTGATAAAATGAACAACGAATATGAACAATACATAAAACAACTAAATAAATCACATATACTTCCAAATATTTTAAATGGAGCAAAATCAGGAATAACTAGTCAATTTATAGCTGATGTAATATTATCATTTTTAATTCTAAATGAAAATACAATAATTGAAGACATTAAAATAAGCAAAATTGCTAGCTACTATGCCTCAGTAGCAAGTGGTATGATGGCTTCATTCCTTGCAACATTTATGGACACCTATGCCTTAACTATAATATCCTCAATAACCTATGTCTATGTTTTTGAGTTAGCAGAGCTAATAATATATAACAATGAAATTGAACTTGATCTTAAAGATATAATATTAGATGTTAGTGCCTCTTTATTATTAATTTATGCCTTCGATCCGGTAGCTCACAATCAATATTTAAGATTCAAAGAAAAGAAAAAGCAAATTCTTCCCAAGCACCATAGAATGGATAGAACAGTAAGTCAAAATATATTTATTATTGTCTTAGTTAATACTTACACATTCTTTACAGATTTCAACGAAAAAAATCTTGGAAAAACTAACGAAAACTCATAAGAGCTTTTATTAATTAAACCAAGACTAATTATCTTATTGTAAGCCTTCAGCTGATTCAAGAGAAAGCTTTCTTTTTTGATCCTCATTTATTAATTCTTGAATTACTAAATCAAGCTTTCCATCAATAATAGCATCTAACCTATTTATAGAAAAGCCAATTCTATGATCAGTTACACGATTTTGTGGGTAATTGTAGGTTCTAATCTTTTCACTACGTTCACCATGTCCAATTAAGGCTTGACGAGTTGCACCTGTCTTTTCAGCCTCAGCCTCAATCATACGCTCATAAATTCTTGTTCTTAACAAATTCATGGCTGTTGCCTTATTTTCATGCTGAGAACGATAAATTTGACAAGCAACATATTCTCCAGTTGGAATATATGTAACACGTACTGCTGAATAAGTAGTGTTAACACCCTGTCCACCAGGACCTGAAGAACAGAATGTATCAATACGTAAATCCTTCTCCTCAAGCTGGAAATCAATCTCCTCAGCCTCAGGCATAACAAGAACTGTTGCAATTGATGTTTGAATTCTACCATTTGCTTCAGTTACTGGAATACGCTGAACTCTATGTCCACCTGATTCAAACTTTAAAAACGAATAAACACTTTCACCAGAAACCTTAAATGAAATTTGAGAATATCCACCCATTTCAGATGGCATTGCATCATATATTTCAATCTTCCAGCCTTTAGATTCAGCATATTTTGAATACATACGGAATAGATCCCCAGCAAAAATATTTGCCTCATCTCCACCTACTGCTCCACGTATTTCAACAATAACATCCTTTTCATCATTAGGATCCTTAGGTAATAGTAAAACCTTAATTTCCTCTTCAATAGTTTTTAATCTAGCCTCAGTTTCGCTTAACTCCTCTTCAGCCATTTCCATCATTTCAGGATCACCAGATTTTTTTAATTCCTTTAAATCAGGTATAGCATCCTCAAGCTTTTTTTGTTCTCTATATAAAACAACAATCTTTTCTAAAGATCTTTGTTCCTTTGATAAAGTAGTAAGCCTTTTAACATCACAAACAACCTCTGGTTGTGATAAAAGCTCATTTATTTCTTCATATCTTTTTTCAATTATATTTAGACGATCCTTCATAAAATTACTCGTCTCCTTCCTTCTTTTCCTTAAAACGCTGGAACTCTCCAGTAAATATAAAAGGTAAACCCTCACTTGTAGATCCAGAACGGTTTTTAGCAATAATTAAATCTGCTTCACCCTTACGCTCTGATTGATGATTATAATAATCCTCACGGTATAAAAACATTACAATATCAGCATCCTGCTCAATAGAACCTGAATCACGTAAATCTGCCATAATTGGTCTTTTATCACCCTCACGCTTTTCAACATCACGTGATAATTGTGATAATGCTAAAACAGGAACCTCAAGTTCTCTTGCCATAAGCTTAAGTGAACGAGTGATTTTAGTAATTTTCGCCTGTTGAGTATCCCTTTGACTTGAAGCATCACCCTCAATTAACTGTAAATAATCAATAACAATAAAATCAAGCCCACGTTCATCAGTTTTTAATTTACGACATTTAGCACGTATAGAGGCAATAGTTGAACCAGCTGAATCATCGAAATACAAATTCATACCACCAAGCTTTGAACAGCTAGTTGTAAAACGAATCCAGTCATTTTTAGGAATATGACCATTTTTAATCTGATTTAATCTAATAGAGCTGTCACAAGAAACCATTCTTTCAACCAACTGCTCAGCTGACATTTCAAGTGAGAAAATAGCAACAGTAGCATTACCATTTCTATTTTTATTAGCAACATTCATAGCCAAGTTCATAGCCATAGCTGATTTACCCATCGCAGGACGAGCAGCCAATATTAAAAGCTGACCTGGTTGAAATCCCTGAGTAATTCTATTTAAATGCCCAAAACCAGTATCAAGACCAATAACCTCTTCATTTAAAGATGCATTTTTTTCTGTGGTTTCCATAACAGACTTAGAAACCTCAGCAATAGATCTAAACTCATCAACTCTTCTACGCTTAGATAATTCAAAAACATTATGCTCAACATCTTCAATAAAATCAAAAGCACTAATAGAATTATCATAACCCTTCTGAGCAAGCTCAGTTAGTTTATTAATTGTATTTCTTCTTAATGACGCATTTTCGATTAATTCAACATAAGAATCAACATTTCCAATTGAGTAGCTATAATCAGCAATTTTTGAAATATATTCATAGCCGCCACATTGTTCTAACCTATTTTCACTAGTAAGCTCAGAAACAACAGTTGTAACATCAACATTTTTACCAGAATTAGATAAACGTAGCATAGCGCGATAAATCATACGATTCTTAGCATCATAAAAATCCTCTGGAGCTAAAATATCAGAAACCTCAGTTATTACATTTTCATCAAGAAATATACATCCTATTAACGCAATCTCAGCATCAATATCACAAGGAATACTTGGAGTATTCATAGTAAATCCCTCCATTACTTTTCAATAACCTTAATTTCAAATGTAGCAATAATATCCTTTTCAAGCTTAACACTTGCAGTAAATATACCAACGGAATTTATCTCAGCTGGTAGCTCAACCTTACGCTTATCAAGATGAATACCTGTTTGAGCCTCAAATTCATCACAAATTAATTTTGTTGTAATATGACCGAAATTCTTTCCATCAGCACCAACCTTAATATAAATTGAAATAAACTTACCTTGAATTTCTTCCTTAAGTTTTTTCAAAACATCTCTTCTACGTTCCTCATCAATACGTTCTTGTTCCTCTTCACGAGCAAGATTCTCTAAATTTTCATTTGTAGCTAATACACCTAACTTATTTGTTAAAAGGTAATTACCATATCCATTTGCTACATCAATAATATCATTCTTTTTACCCTTACCTTTAACATCTGTCAATAAAATAACCTTCATTTTTTCATCTCCATCATCAACATATTCTCTTTTAATTATTTCAACAAGCATTTCCTTAACAGTTTCAATTGTTGTATCCTTAAGCTGAGTAGCTGCACTATTAAAGTGACCTCCACCACCCATCTCTTCCATAATAATTTGGACATTGACACTATCTAAGCTTCTAGCTGATACACCAATAGTATTCTCTGCAATCATACCAATAGTAAACGAAGTATCAACGCCCTCAATACCTAATAGCTTATCAGAAATCTTAGCTAAAGTAGTTCTATCTTGAACCATATGTCCTTCCTCTAGACAAACAATCGCAAATCTCTTTGCAATAATTTCAGCTCGCATAAGTGCTGAAGCAAGCTCCTGTTCTACACTCATTGGTTCACGCAACAATTTTCTAACATAAACCATATCAGCTCCCATTGAACGAAGAGTAGACGCAGCTTCAAAAGTTCTCATACCCGATCTAAATGTAAAATTATTCGTATCTACAACAATACCTGCAAGCATAATTGATGCCTCTAAAGGAGTAACCTCAATACCCTCATTATAAAACATAAACATTTCACTAACAAGCTCAACACTTGATGAGGCAGAGGTTTCTACATAATAGGATAAAGACTCCTTATACCCAGCATCACCAGCTCTATGATGATCAATAATAGAAATCTTACTTGCATTTTGATAAAGCCCTGGAAACATACAAAGTCTTGGTGATTGTGTATCTGTAATAATAAGCAGTGTTGTAGGCTTTAATAAATCCATAGCCTCGCGCTCTGTAATAAAATTAGAAGCAAGGCTTGGAACAGTCTGAATCTCATTAAAAATCTTATTTACAGTTACATCAGCAAGCTCTGCTTGAAAAACCATCTTAACATCCACATTAGAGCTTTGAACTAAATGAAAAACACCAAGCATAGATCCAATCGCATCACAATCAGCCAAATTATGAGCCATAATTAAAACATTTGAACTACCCTCAACAGCTTCCTTTAATGCCATAGTTTGCATACGAGCCTCAACCAAAGTATTCTTTTCAAGTGAATTTGTATTACCACCAAAGTACTGAATCTTTTCACCCTGCACATTAACAACAACCTGATCTCCTCCTCGCTTTTCAGCAAGTTCAATTGCATTTTGAGCCAAAGTGCCTAGCTCATCAGATTCAACATCATAACAAGCAATTCCCATTGAAATACTAGCTTTTAACCTGTTCTTTTGTGAAATTTCACGAACCTTCGTTAAAACTGAAAACTTATCTGTAATCATCTTATCAAGTGATTCTCTATCCATAACTATAACCATTCTATCATTTGAAACAGATTGCAAATAACAATTATAATTACCAACCCAATCAGAAATTTCACCTAATATTTGACCTCTTAAATTAGTTTTTTCTTGAACGTCAAACCTTTTTAATGATTCCTCCAAATTATCTATACCAACAATACCAACCGCAGTAATTCTAGCATTATATCTTTTTATAATTTCTTCTCTTTGAGTAACATCAAAAAAATATAAAATATCATTTTTAGCATTATGAATGACATCATATGAAGCATCACCATATTTTAAAATCATTCTTTCCTTGCCATGAACGACATCTGACAATAAGTCCTTTGAAATAACCTCAAGTGATGAATCAACCAAGCTATTATTAAAAATCTTCTTAGTATAATCATTAGCCCATTTAATATCATTTGAATCATCATATACTAATATTCCAACTGGTAAATTGTTAAAAACCTCATCACCAGCACCAGTAACATGATAAGAAATATTTGTCCAAAGCTTCAATCTAGTTTGCAATGACTTAATTTTCTCTTGATTATTACGATTGAAAAATAGAAATAAAAAGAACACACCAAATGCAAGAGCTATTAAAGCAGCTGATAAAAATACAATCGATAAAACAGGTTGATTTTTAACTAAATAATAGTATGTAAAGTAACCACATACTCCAGTCGCAATAAATAAGGCTATACTTATAAAAATCTTTTTCATAAAACTTATCACCTCATCCATTCAATTATATCAAAACTGCCCACAAATATCAATAAAGTTGAAAAAAATGACAATGCTCAGGCATTGTCATTCTTTCCACCATCATTAGTACTTTCTATTTTTTTCTTTTTTCTCTTCTTATCAACAATTATAATAACAACTGAAATTATTCCACCAATAATCAAAATAGGAAGAATATACATTACTCCTTTACCAATTCCAACAAAAAAATCCCTTAAATAGCCAGCATATGTTGTAAAAAAGCCTTGATTCTCTATAGCTTCGCAGCCAATATTAATAGTTGAATAATCCACCTTAGAATCAAATACTGCTTTATCATAATATAGTGACTGCAATCTAGAAGATACCTCATCTAATGCTTTATTAATCTCAAGCTCATCAGATAAACTTAAACTATTATTTTTTAGCATATTAATATAAGCTTCTCTTCTAGCCTCAAGAACCTCAATTTCAGATGTAATCATATTATATTTTGACGTTACATCATCAGTTGTAATACTTTTATTAGCTGTATTACCTAAACCATCAATATAATTTAAAAACTCATCAAGCTTAGAGGTTGGAACCTTTATTGTATAGCTTGCATAATTATTTGAAACTCTAGATGTTAAAACATAGCCACTAAGCTCCTTGCTCTTATTAAGAATACCTTCCATACACTCATTAATATCAGCACATTCTAAATCATAATCAACAGTATAAATAATTTTTTGAGATGTAGTTTTGTCAACAATTTCGCCACTATTATTTCCACCACCATCACTAACACCAGGTGATGAATCATTTGAACACCCAGTCAAGCAAAACAAAACTAAAGAAAAAATAATTAATAAAATGCCAAAATTCTTCTTCATATTCTTATCCCCCACTTGTTATATTTATTTGATTATAGCATACATAAATCAATTTTAAACAAACAAAAGAAAAAAACTAAAAAAAATAAAAAAGTACTAAATTTATAAAGCTATACATCTAGTACTATTTATTATAATAATATTTTAATTAAAAATCTAAAGCAAAGAATAATTTTTCATAAGAAGGATAAGGATGATTTTTAATTGATAGATGTCTTTCAATACTATCACATTCAAATCTAGCCTTATCAACTAAAGGCATAACCTCATTAACAATATTCATAGCCTTATCTTTAACACTTGTAATCTTAAGAGTGTCCTCAAACTTCTTCTTTAATTCCTCAGTAACATCGCTTATTCTATCAATAGCCTCACTAATATGTCTTGCCTTTATTTCAAAGTGCTTAGGCATATAAGCTCCAAGTGAAGTAATTTCTTTGATTTCCTTAGTTAAAGCTGGAATAAACTCTGAGTAAACCATTGAAATAAATGTACGAATTTCAATTGATCTAACATTAATATAATGTTCATATTTAATCTCTTCACGAGCCTTAAGCTCATTTTCTGTAAAAATACCATACTTAGTAAATAAATCAATACTCTTTTGACTAGTTAAATATGGAACAGATTCAACAAATGTCTTTATATTTGGCAAGCCTCTCTTTTCTGCCTCTAAAACCCAAGAAGATGAATAACCATCACCATCAAAGACAACTCTTCCGTGCTCCTTAACAATATTAGAAACAATTTCAATTGCTGCCTTTCTAACATCCTGACGATATTTATGATTTTCAAGTTCATCAGCTATTTCGCCTAAAGATTTAGCTAAAGCAGTATTTATTACAACATTAAGCTCAGAAGGATTTTGACTAGAGCCAAGCATACGGAACTCAAACTTATTACCGGTAAAAGCAACAGGTGAAGTTCTATTTCTATCAGATGTATCCTTAGGAAGCTCTGAAATTGATAGCATACCAAAGTTGTTTAAAGCACTCTTAACATAGCTTGTTGGCTTACCTGAAGTTAAACCAAATAATAAATCCTCAACTGGCTTTGATAAAAACATTGAAACAATAGCAGGAGGAGCTTCATTTGCACCCAAACGGAAATCATTACCAGGGCCTGATGAAGCCATTCTAATAAGCTCAGCATATTCATCACAAGCCTTAATTAAAGCTGCTGTAAAAATTAAAAATCTAACATTATCAGCACTATCCTTACCTGGATCAAATAGCATTACCCCAGTATTAGTAATACAAGAATAATTATTATGCTTACCACTACCATTAACACCCTTATAAGGCTTTTCAGCAAGTAGGCAAACAAGACCATGCTTTAAAGCAGTACGACTCATTACATCCATCATAATCATATTTTGATCAATGGCAAGATTTTGATTTGCATAAATTGGAGCAAGCTCAAACTGACCTGGAGCAACCTCATTATGCTCACTTTTTGCATAAATACCAAGCTTCCATAGCTCAACATCTATCTCATCCATAAATGCCTTAACTCTTTGTGGAATAGTACCAAAATAATGCTGTTCAAGTTCCTGACCCTTAGGAGGAAGTGTACCAAGAAGAGTACGACCTGTTAAAAATAAATCTCTACGAGCTAAAAATAACTCCTTATCAACTAAAAAATACTCTTGCTCAAGGCCTATATATGCACCTACAGATGTAACATCCTTCATACCAAAAGCATTACAAACTCTTGTTGCCTGAGTTGACAAAGCTTCTAAAGATGATAAAAGTGGCTTCTTATCATCTAATGACTCTCCATTAAAAGAAACAAAAATAGATGGTACATATAAAATATTATCTCTAATAAAAGCATTGCTTCTACAATCCCAATATGAATAACCACGAGCTTCAAAAGTAGAACGAAGACCACCAGATGGAAAGCTTGAAGCATCAGGCTCACCCTTAATCAAAGCCTTTCCACTAAATTTAGTTATAGTATGCTCATTCTTTTTATCTAAAAACGAATCATGCTTTTCTGCAGTAGTTCCATTAAGCGGATGAAACCAGTGAGTATAATGAGTACATCCCTTAGAAATAGCCCATTCCTTCATAGCATGAGCAATTGCTGCAGCAGTATTAGTATCTAAGGCATCCTCCTTATTAACAGCTTCACACCATTTATCATATACTGGTCCAGGAAGCTTTTCTCTCATTATAGCTTCAGAAAAAACATTTGTTCCAAAATCCTTATTATCAAAATCCATTTTACCCTCCATAATAAATAACTAACCTAAATGCTAGTTAAATCATTCCCATAGATATTATATACCAAAACCAAACTTTTTGACAATACTTTGATAATTTTTTTATATTTTTTCATTTTTCATCAACATTTTTAAAGAAAATAAGGTTTTTAGTCAAAAAAATGTAAAAGTTAACAATAAAATAGCACAATTATATCAAAAGCAACTAAATTCTAATTATATTTTTTTATCAAAAAAAACCATGATTACTCATGGTTTCATTTTAGACATCATCAAAAATTGATTTTGTCATTTATAAATTAAGTTCATCTATTTACCAAAAAAGCCAAATTAGTCTTTAACGAATGGTAATAAAGCCATATGACGAGCACGCTTAATAGCGATAGCAAGCTTTCTTTGATATTTTGCAGATGTACCAGTTGCACGACGAGGTAAAATCTTTCCTCTATCAGTAACGAACTTTCTTAATAAATCTACATCCTTAAAATCAATATGCTCAATATGGTTTTGAGTAAAGTAACAAACTTTTTTACGGCCACGACGTTGTCCGTCACGGTCATTTCTACGATTTTGCTGCATACAAATTTTCCTCCTTAATTAGAATGGTAAGTCATCATCAGCTACATCAACATTAAATGTTTTAGGACTCTCAACACTAGCAGGTTGAGCGTTTTGTGGTTGTTGATAAGTAGGCTGAGATTGTCCATATGATGGATTATTATATCCTTGATATGGATTTTGCTGATACTGCTGTTGATATTGAGGTTGTTGATAACCATTTGATTGAGAATTTGGATCTCTTGGAGTCATATTCTCAACTCTTTCAACAATAACATCTGTAGTATAGCGAGTTTGATTATTTTGATCCTGATATTGACCAGTTTGAATTCTACCTTCAATAGCAAGCATATTTCCCTTTTTAACATAACGAGAAATAAAATCTGCCTGTTGGCCAAAGGCTACACAATTAATAAAGTCTGCCTGACGATTACCTGAAGCATCACGTGCAACAGCTCTATCAACGGCAACACTAAATCTTAAATTAGATAAGCCATTTTGAGTATAACGAATCTCAGGATCTCTCGTGATTCTTCCAGTTAAAACTACCTTATTCATAGTTTATCACCCAATTATTCTCCGTCAACAACAACGATATGACGAATAATTGATTCAGTGTATCCTGCGATACGGTTGAATTCACTTACAGCCTTTGGAGTAGCCTCAACTAATGACCAAACATAATAACCCTTCTTATTATGTTCAATTTCATAAGCTAACTCTCTTAAGCCCCATTCCTTACATTCTAACACTTTAGAATCATTTGCAGTGAAAATCTTATTAACATTTTCGATTGCTGCCTTAATAGACTCTTGATCAAGATTTGAACGTAAAATGTACATTACTTCGTATTTTTTCATTTAAGTTAACCTCCTTTTGGACTTTCCGGCCTAGCATAGGTTCTAGGCAAGGGCATTCAAACGAATGCTTTGTAATTATATCATAGCATTTATATAATTGCAATATTTTTTTAAAAATCAAAAAATCAAAAATAGGAAGGTATAAACCTTCCAACTTAAAATAACATTATTATATCAATTAATAGTTTTAATATATGCCTTATCATTTTTATCAACAACAAATATACAGGTTCTACCTACTTGATATTTAATCTTAGATGAAATAAAACCACTACAAGTCGCTGTATAAACCTTATCCTTACATTTAATTTTAATAGTATAAACTCTATAATAGTCCACACTTTCAATATATCCAGCCTTAATATCATTATTATTCTTAAACCAACTATACCTTCTAATAGTCAATACTAGGCTAATCAAAAGAAAAACAATTGTTAAAGAGGCAATAATAGTCAAAGAATACATTTCCTTAATAACAAGAAAAATTGTCAATGCTATAAGCATTAATGAACCAATTATTTGCACCACTCATAACGACATTGTACTTCTTTTAAATAAGTTAGGAATCATTTTATACACCACCTAATTAAATTATTTTTTCATTCTATATGTTCATTCTCTTTGTATCATTTATAACAAGTAAAAAAAGAATACATTTTTAAATATTTGAATATTAACTATCATATATATTATTTTAATAAACAATTCTATTAATTACAATACTACCAATTAATTCTCATTTAATAACTTAATGGTCTTATCAATAACAAATCTACTAGCATTTTCTCTAACAGCATTTCTATCTCCAGTAAATAATTCTTTAAATAAATATTTTTTATCTTTAATTTTTATGCAAAAATATACCGTTCCAGCCTTAACACCTTCATCATCTCCAGGTCCAGCAACCCCTGATGTCGCTATAGCTATATCACTATTTGTCAATCGCATTACTCCACTAGCCATACTACTTACAGTTTCATTACTATAAACACTATATTTTTCAATGTCTGCCATTTTAAGTCCTAATAAATTACATTTAATTTCCTTAGTATAGGCAACAACTCCACCTTTAAAGTAATTAGATGCACCTGAAATTGAACAAATATTTGATGCAACAAGACCAGCTGTAAGCGATTCTGCAGTTGAAATTGTCATATTCTTACTTTTTAAAGCCTCAATAATATTCATATAAGCCTCCATAAAAATTAAAAATCTATATATATTTTACCAAAAATAAGAGATTTCTACAATAAACAATAAAACCTGCACATACTAATTTTGGTGGTAAAATTGAAAAGATTAATAATAATTATAACAACAATCTTATTATTTATAATGCTATTATTATCAAATGATAAAATAAATGAAAACCCAATTATTCAAATATTAGATAAAGAAAATAATGAAATAGCTTTATTAAATAATAAGCATATAACAAATACAATCAACATTAATGATTTAAATGAAACACAAATAAATTACATTATTCAAATTGAAGATAAGGATTTTTATACTCATAAAGGCTTTTCTTTAAAAAGAATAATAAAAGCAACATTTACAAATATAAAGAATAACGAAAAACAAGGTGCTTCTACAATTACTCAGCAATATGTAAAAAACACCTACTTAAATAATAATAAAACAATAACCAGAAAGCTAAAGGAAATAATACTTGCGATAAAAGTTGAAAATAAATTAACAAAGGACGAGATATTAACAGAATATTTATCATCAATCTACTTCGGCAACAATATTTATGGATTAACAAATGCAGCAAAATACTATTATAATAAAAAAATACAAGATTTAACTGACTATGAATTAATATCTCTAATAGCCTTATGGAATAAACCCTCAGTTTACTCAAACAACATAGAAAAATGGAACAATAAAACCAACATTTACTTAAAAAAACTAGGTCTTTCCCCCTGTAAAATAAAACTAAATCTAAATAAAAGCTATACATCATCACATAAGTTATATTATATTGATGAAGTCATAAATGAATTAAAAAAACAAAAGCTTGAGGCAAATTTTGGTAATAAAATAATAATAAAAACAGCCTATAATAAAAAACTAGAAGCCATCAAGACAGACAAAAAAATAGATTACTCACTTTTAATCTATGATGAAGCAGGATATGTGGCTTTTTGTATAGGAGGAAAAAATTATTTTGAAAACAGCTTTAATATCGCAACAAATTCAAAAAGAGATATTGGTTCAACTATAAAGCCTATACTATACTATGAAGCAATAAAATGTGGGTTAAAAGACCAAAAATTTAACAGTAGCCCGTATTCATTTAACTACAAAGATAGTATCGCAACCATAACAAATAGTAGTGGAATATATTATGGAAATATAAACATGAAAAAAGCATTAGCTGTTTCAGACAATATCTATGCAACTAAAATGCACAATCTTCTTGGCTACAATACATTAGTCTATCATCTAAAAAAATATAACATTGAAGCCAAACCATATCCATCACTAGCCCTAGGAAGTGTCGGAATGTCATTAATGGAATTAACAAATATCTACTATCAATTTTTTAAAAATGGATTATATGTAACACCAAAATTTATTAATGAAATAAGCATAAATAACAAAACAATCAAAAGTAAGCCTCAAACAAAACAGCTATTAAATAAAAAGATATGTGAAGAAATACACAATTTACTTCACGCTCCATTTGATGTAAACATAGAAAATTCAACATGTAGTAGCATTCAAAAAAACACTAAAACCACTTGTTATGGAAAAAGTGGCTCAACCGATTATGATTCCTATTTAATTGGATTTACTGATTCTTATTTAATTTCCTGCTGGTGTGGAACAACAAATACCTATTTAACTGATAAATATTTAAAAAGAGTCCCTAAAGAACTCTTCTTACAAGCACTAAATTTACTTAATTAAATTATCAAAGAGAAATTTCTTTTGATTTGTATCAGTTCTTAGATTTCTTAAAGAACATAATTTGCATAATTAATAAACTTCTCATAATTTAGCAAATAAAAACATCAAATATAGTTACCACCCATAAGTTAGGCCAAGTAAAACTGGAACGACTTTTGGGGTTTTATTATGAAATTAAGAAAAAAAATAAAAGAACTATATAAAAGTGGTTATTTCATTTCACAATTATGTAAAAAAATTCAATGCAATATGGGCATGAATATGAATTTGAACAACTAGATGAGGTAGAAAAAAACAATGCCTGACTATATGAACTATTACAATAACAAACAAATTAGTACAAAATTAAAAGGATTGGAAACTATAATATGTAGACATTAATCCAATAATCATGTAATATTAGATTAATAATGTACAAAGTACAACCTTATTATTCCATAATAATTAAGGCTTAAAAAGAAAGGATAAATGATTTATGAAAAGTATTAATGATTTATTTAAGAATTTCAAAAAAAAGCCAGTAGTATTTATAGGTTCTGGTATATCAAAAAGATATTTAGGAACACCTACATGGGAAAATTTATTAAAAATGGTAATAAAAGAGTATAATAATTCACCTTCTCACTATGGATATTTAATGCAAAAGTTTAATCAAAATCTAGAGCTTGTTGCTTCTGAAATAGAAAAAGAATATGTAGAATATTTTTATAATAATATCGTCAGTAATATCTCACATAAATTATATTCTTTATGAAAAAAATAAAAATGAATTAGATAATGGAAGAATTTCTCCATTTAAAATATTTTTAGCTAATTTTTTTAAAAAAGCATCAACAAATGAGTGCTTCAATAAAGAAAAAAATGATTTTATCTCTATGCTAAATAGGTGCTCAAATATAATAACAACTAATTACGATACATTAATTGAAGACAATACTTCTTTTAAAAGGGTTGTTGGTAGTAGAGCATTTGTAATGGACCAATGCATTGGGTATGGTGAAATATATAAAATTCATGGATGTTGTACTCAACCAAATTCAATCGTTATCACTGGTGATGACTACAAAAAATTCAATGAAAAAAAGACGTTTTATCATTCAAAATTATTAATATCCTTTGTAGAAAAACCGATAATTTTTCTTGGTTATTCAATTTCTGATAAATACATATTGCAAATTTTAGAAGATGTGAGTGATAATTTGGACAATTTTGAAATAAACAACTTAGCAAATAGACTCATATTTATTGAATATGACAAGGATGTAATTGAACCAGAAATGTTTATCAAACATATTGCAAATATTAATATGACTTGTATTAGGACAAATAATTTTTCTCAAATTTACAATATCATAAGTGAAAATATACAAGTAGGGATTCCACTTGAATTAATTAGAACATTTCAAGAAGCAGTTAAGAGTTTTGTTTATGAGCAAGATAATCCAAAAGCACTTGCAGTAACTGGTATTGATGAATTAACAAACATTGACGGTTTAACAGCATTCCATATCGGAACAAAACCAATAAGTGATAAAAAGCAAATTATTAAACAAAATGACTTAATTTTAGATGTTTTGTTTAATAATTTAGATATGAATAGTGAAGATATTTTAAGCATTGTAAGAAGAGAAACCTCTTTATTTCCAAGAACAAGTTATACTCCATTATACCGTTATGCTAAAAAATGTAGTGATTTTGACATAAGCTACCTAACAAATCATCGTTTCAAATCAAAAGAAGATATGTATTCGCAATGTGATAGTGAAGGAGCCCAAATAAGAATTTTAAATACTGAGGAAGAAGCCTTAGTAGCAATTGATAATACACAAAAAAATTACGAAAAATTGTCATATTTATTTTCGAACTTAAGACATATTTCTACAAAAAATTTAAGAATTACTCTGACAAAGATATATGAAAGTGATAATAAAATATTAGGAAATACAAAATTCAGGAAACTTATTTGTATGTTAGACTACTTGGAATCATTATAAAAAGAAAAAAAGGATGCTTATATCTAACCCAAGACATGGGTTGATATGTAGTTCCCTATTCACTCTTAAAGCAAATATAAGGAACGCATCCAGTATTTTTCTTATTCATCGTCGACAAGAGCATTTTACATCAAACTTGGCTTTAAAGTCAATAATATAATAATATTTTTTTCACTTTAGCACTCGTTGCATTCAAATGCTATTATTTCTGATTCGATAATATTATATGCAACTACAGCCAAAATATACACAAATAGAGAAAGATAAATAAAAAATTAATAAACTTGATCAATAACTAAAACAATTTAATATTGTAGTTGCACATATTTTTAAATCACTAAATATAATTAAGAAGTTCGATAATCACTTTGTTAAATAAACCTATTAAGATTTAGGCAAGGCTTTCGAATTTCTTTTTTGTTTATAGTCATTAAAAATAAGGCCTACCTATTTAAAGGATGCCATTATTTCTTTCATATCAAAATTAGACTTAACATACACACAAAGAAGATCTGCGTCTAATGAAATAACAAACTCTTTATCTCCTAGGGTGCAAGTTTTATCAACACAAACATTTCCAAACATTCCCATCTCACACTTTTTCTTAATACTAAAAATAGGGAACTTATTCTTCAAATACTCGCAAAGCTTTACATATACTTGCCAATTATTTTCATATGATTCATCAGTTGGAATTACATATTCATTTTCATACTCCATTATTTATTTTCTCCTAATCATTTATGATTGTATGTTTTAATCAATAAATTTATCTATCTATATTGTATCATACTTAATTGTATCATACTTACCAAAAATAAAAAGCTCTCAAAAGAGCTCTTTTTAACCTTAATTACTTAATTAACCCAGGCTGCCCCTACTAAAATGATCAAAATAAATAATACTAAAATAAAGGCAAAGCCTCCACCTGTCTTGCAGCAATTATTTTGGTTATTTTGCGTATTATTATTACAGCATCCAGACATAATATCACCTCTACCTTAAAATATGTATATTACTTTGTTTTTTATAAGGCGTTTAGCCTAGATTTTTCTTAATTTTAAAAGCTGTAAATAGTTAAATCATTAGAGTTTAATATTAATGATTATATTATCTACAGCTTTTAGTTTTATTTATTTTCTAAAATATATTTATCTGTTAATTTTTCTAAATGACTTAATGTAAACCATCCATCATTTAAAATGTAGGCATTAAAATCACTCTCACTATAGCTATTACCTAATTCATTTTTAACCTTAGAATGACAATCAAGCATCTTAATCATTCCATAGCCATAAGGAGCATAGGTTGTTGGAATTTCAATAAATCTTCTATATACATAATCAAGATCTAACCTTCCAACACTTTCAAAGCTATATTCACTATAATATTTTAAAATATCAGCCTTACCCTTACCATAATAATTAATTTCAACATCAAGCAAAGACATTAAAACATAATTTTTAATATTTTGGTACTTTTGTTCTAATGAATAAATTCTTATAGCCTCATCATCAGTATTACTGGCTATATAATCAAGTAATAAACACTCAACATATTCAGCCCAGCCTTCACCAAAGCCTAAATTCTTCAAAACACTACAAATTGGATTAATACCTAATTCCTTATCATAAACATAAGCATATAAATGACCAGGATATCCTTCATGTGACATTGTAAGTAATAAATCTAAATAATTACCCTCTAGATATAATGGATTTAAGGTTATATATTCACAAGCATTTACTGCATCAATTGGTGAAGACATATAATAGCCTACAGCATTAGTATACTTGGCTGTTGTTTCATCCATATATTTAACCTTAATTTCAGGAGTATTTTTTAAAGGAACAACAACAGAATTGGCGAAAACCTTTAAATACTCTAGCATATCCTCTGGAGTTCTTTCATCAATAATAAAATCATTACCATCATTTAAATCCTTAAGCTTCTTAGAATCACTAGCATTTAAGAGTTCCTCATTCTTAACAAGATTTAGATAATTAGCCTTAGAAGAATCTAGCCAGCTAATCAAGTAGCTTCTATACTCATCAATGTCTATAGAATCATAGCCAAGCTTATCAGCTAATGTTTTAGCGTAGAATTTATCTCCACCCTCATAAGTAGAAAGATAGCCTTCCTTACTACACTTTCCCTTATATTTAGCCAACTCATTTTTTAAAGAAACAACACTTGGCATAAAATCATTAGTCAATGCTTGTTTAGATTTTTCAATATAATTATTCTTCTGACTTGTACCTAAGAACGTAGTTGAATTAATCTTATTTTCAAACACATCGTAAAGATAATAATTACTACCTTCATTTTCTATATCTGATAAATAATTAATCATCCTATCAAGAGTAAAATCACTTAAAGGATAACCACTATCACATCTATCACCTACAAAATTAGCATAGGTTGGAAATGAAGTAGAGGATGAGGATACAAAATCAATTGAATCAATAATGTCATCAACATTTCTATAGGTATAATTTTCTACGCACTCAACCAAATTTGAAACATATCCTCCAAATTGATTAACATATTCAAGCTCCATCAAATCATCATAACCATTATTAGGATTATAATAATCCATTTTTGTTCTCAAAAAGAACTCCAAAAAATTATATGTTATTTTTTGATTATCATCTAATTTATCAAAATTACGATTTGTTAATGAATTATATAAAACCTTAAACTGAACATAAGCATCCTTTTTATCCTTTTCAGTCATTTTCTCATAGCTATACCATTCTGCCTTATAGCTACTACTTCTTTGATAATTGAAATTTTGAGGATTTTCTGTAAAAACATTCCAATTATAAGCATTATCACCTAACAAAGCTAAAAATACCTGATCTGTAAAATCATCAAAGGATAATGAAGATAAAGGATTAAAGCTACAAGATGATAAGCTTAATGCTATAAAAGCAGTAACAAACCCAAGTCCTATTTTTTTAACACATTTCATAAAAGCCTCCTATATTATTTAAAGGTAATTGTTAATTCTATTGTTTCCTTTTTACCAAGATTAATACGATAAACCTTTAATTTAACACTATCATTCTTAGTAATTGTATTTAAACACTTTTTTATATCATCAGAGCTATTAATTGTATTACCATTTATTTCAAGTAAAACATCATTAGTTTTAACATGACAATTATTAGCATTAGATGATTTATCAAAGCCAGTTACAACAAAATAAACATTCCTACCATCATCAGGTAAATAATCCTTATATGGCGTATTAGGTTCTAGGATAGTATTAATAGTTGTAACAGTCATACCAAAGGCTGGGCGTTCAACTGCTCCCTTTTTAGACTCAATATTATTTATACAATTTTTAACAATATCTAAGGAAATACAATAGCCTCTACCCTCAATTGGAGTATCAGATGATGTAATATAATTACCCTGAGTAGTTGAATACTTCCATACCTCCTTCTCCTCAACAATACCTATTAGTCTTCCCTCTAAATTGAAAGCACCACCACCAGAATTTCCTGGATTGATTGCTGAATCAGTTGATATTTTCATTGCTTCAACAGAAGAAACAACACCAGTTGTTAAAATATTATAATTACTAAGCCCTAATGGACAGCCAATTGTAAGAACAGTTTGACCAACACTTACTAAATCAGTATCATCATATCCAAAAATATCATTTACATATAATGAATCCTTTATACCACTATTTAACAAATCAAGCTGAAAAGTTAAAACAGCAATATCATTTGTCTCATCATAGCCTAACACAGAGGCAGATGTATATTTAGCATCTCCAAAATAAATACTATAGTTTGTCATCTCATCAATAACATGATGATTTGTAACAACATAATAGGTCTTACTACTATCATCATATTTATAAATAACACCTGAACCTGAGCCTGATTGAGTACTATTTGAAACAGCAATGCCAACACAGCCTTTTGATACCCTTTCATAAACCTCTGTAATACTATTTTCAATTTTAGTATACTCTACCTCATCACTAATCTTAACAATATTTTTAACACTACTACATGATGCTAAAGATACTGCAATGAATCCGCCTAATAAAAAGCTTATAATTTTTCTTTTCATAACTATCACCTATATTTTAAATAACCTTTCAGCATTTTTTGTTGTTACATCATCTAATTCTTTAACACTGATTCCTCGTAAATTTGCAATCTCAATTGCAGTATAATAAACAAAAGCCGATTCATTTCTTTTACCTCTAAAAGGAACAGGAGCTAAATAAGGACAATCTGTTTCAATTAAAAGCCTATTTATATCAATAGTCTTACAAACATCCTTGCTAGTTTTAGAATTCTTAAACGTTACTGGTCCACCTAAAGAAATATAGAACCCAAGCTTAATAAATTCACAAGCCATTTCAACAGAGCCGCTATAGCAATGCATAACACCTCTTATTTTACCCCTATAATTACATAAAATATTATAACAATCATAGGTTGCATCTCTCATATGGATAATAATAGGTAAATCATATCTTATCGCAAGCTTTATTTGATGAATAAAAATAAGCTTCTGTATTTCCATATTTTCTTTTCCATAATGATAGTCAAGTCCACATTCACCAATAGCGTAAACCTTATTATTTTTAACAAACTCATCTAGGCTATCTAGCTTAGCTAAATAATTATCATCTGCTTCATCAGGATGAACTCCAGCAGTTGGATAAAAAATATCATATTTTTTACTATATTCCATAGCTTTAATATTAGTTTCTTTTGAAAAACCAACAAGCACAACCTTATTAACATTATTTTCCTTACATCTTTTTATACAATCTTCGATATCTTCATCAAAATCAGATGCAAAAAGATGTGAATGTGTATCAATCATTTTTCTTACCAATCCTTATTATATTACAAATATTTAAAATTAATACTATCACCAAAACCATAGTCAAAGCACCCATTGAATCATAGATAACATCTAGCATTCTAGGATACCTTCCATTTGTAAATGACTGATGATATTCATCACTTATCGCATACAATATAGAAACTATCATACAAATTACAAATCTAATATTATATTTTTTAAAATTAATACAGCTAATAAAAATAAATAAAGACAAAACAGCATATTCTAGATAATGCGCACATTTACTTATGATAAAGCTCATATTAGATAAAATCCTATTTCTATCAACCTCAGTTAAAGAATTAAGCCTATCATTACCATATAAAGATTTACAAATATTCATAATAAATCCCTTTTCTACATCAATTTCACCACTAGTTCTTGATGAAAAATAAAAAATAACTCCCATCTGACAAATAGTCAAAACAAGACCAATCCATGGCAAAGCCTTTCTCATATAAATCAACCCTTTATAATAAAGATATAGAGTTCTATATCGTAAATATTATAACATAGATAAATGTTTTTTTTACAAAACCTAAAACTTTTCTTTAAATTAAAATATCATTCGATTTTTAAATATTTTTTTTAAAAAAATTAAACAAAATGCAAAAAAAAGAAAAACGGAGAAATATTCTTCTCCATTTTTAATAAATTACTTTAAAACATCTAAATATTTTTTTGCATAATACTTAGCCATATTTAAATTTAAATCCAAATAATTACCACATTGGGTAGCTGAAGCACCTGGAATTTCACCATCAAAATTTAAAATGAATTCAAAGCATTCAATAATTTTAGGCTTAATCATTAAAGCACTAACCTCACCCTTAAACAATAAATAAAAGCCTGTTCTACATCCCATAGGTCCAAAATACATAGTATCATTAGGATATTTGTTTCTAAAAAAAGTTGCTGCTAAATGCTCAATCGTATGGCAAACACAGGTATCCATCACTGGTTCAAAATTTGGTCTAGTAACTCTTAAATCAAAGGTTGTAAATTTAAATCCATCCATTTCATCTACTCTTGAAACATATATTCCAGGAAGAAGTGTTAAATGATTAACTGTAAAGCTCTTTATTTTTTCCATTAGATAAAATCCTCACAAGATACAAGTAAATCAATCTTTTTCCACTGTGTTTCCTCTTCAATAGAATTACCTTCCTCTACTGAAGCAAATCCACATTGAGGTGATAAGGCAATATTATCACCAACAATCTTCTTACATTCAAAAAATCTCTTTTTAATTTCTTCCTTTGTTTCTATCACTGTTGTTTTAGTTGAAATTAACCCAACAACAAAGGTTGCATTTGTATTTTGAATACGAGCCCAAGGTAAAAATGAACCACTTCTAGCATCATCATATTCAACAAAATAGCCATCATAGGGAATAGATAAAATAACAGGAGCTACTGAGTCATAGAATCCAGAAAATAAAGGTTTTCCTTTAAAATTACCTTTGCAAAAATGGGTAGCAATCTGCATATCCTTTGGTCTATTTTCTAATGCCTTAGTAGATACACGCTTAAACATATCTAAAATTTGTTTTTTCTCATAGCCTAACGATACAACCTTCTTATTAAAATTATCATCAATCATATAAGTCCAGGAAGTGTCATCAATTTGTAAATATCTACAGCCATGATTATAAAAATCTTTTATTGCTTCCTGATATGAAGTGGCGATATCATCAATAAGCTTATCAACATCATTACCATAATAAGGAGTATCCTTAATACCTAGCTGCAATAAATGATCAATTAAAATCATATTAGGTCCAGAAATACTCTTTTTTGCAATAACACCTGGATATTTTTTTACCTCATTGAACAAAAAATCATAAGCTAAAACCTCTCTATGAGTTTTATTTGGATTATATGAAATTTTACCTACTACATGGCCAAGCTCAATATGATGATTACTACCATTAATTATCTTATCTAAATGAATTGTTTCAAAGCCATCAAATTCATTTAACCAATCAAGATGCCACCAACGACGACGAAACTCACCATCAGTAACAATTTTTAAGCCATGCTCTACTTCTTTTTTCACTAGCTTAGCTATTTCAACATCCTCAATCTTAGTTAATTCTTCTAAAGAAATTTCATTGTTAAAATACAATCTTCTAGCATCATGTATTTCCTTTGGTCTTAAAAAAGAGCCAACAATATCATATTTTATATTTAACATTTTATACTCCTCATTGTACATTTTTAAAAAAAGCTATTGGCTTTTAAAGCTCATCCTAAGCAATTAAAGCTTAAATGATTATAAACCAATAACCTTATTTATTATAGTTAAATAATTAACCCAGTATTTTAAATTTCTATACCAAATTATTTAAAAATTCAATTGCATAACCTACATACATCGCTACACTTGTTTTTAAACCATTTTCATCAATATCAAAGAAAGGGTTATGATGAGCAACTGTAGTTTCAAAAATACTATCATTTCTAGTTCCAACAAAAGCATATACTCCAGGAACCTTCAAAATAAATTCAGCCATATCATCTCCACCTAAAGATGCCACCCTTGAAGTAATAACATTATCACTACCAAATAACTCACAGGCAACATGCTGAGCTTCACTTGTTGATTTTTCATCGTTAATAAGTGGTGAAGTAAAATCAGCCCATTCTATTGAATAAGTTGCTCCATATATCTGGCAGGTATTACGTACAAGACTCTCAAGCTTTTCTTTAATACTCTTTCTTATCTTTGGTGAAAATACTCTAATTGTACCCTCACATGATGCATCACAGGCAACAATATTATAACCAGTACCAGCATTAATTTTACCAATACCAATTAAAACATTATCCATAGGTGAGGTTGTTCTAGTAATCAAAGATTGAGCACCAACAACTATTTGACTAATAATATAAGCTGCATCAATTCCTAATTCAGGTGTTGAAACATGAGCTGACTTACCCTTAATATTAATTTTAAACCAATCAACCGATGCATTATTAGCACCAGGCATAACAACAATTTTGCCAACAGGAATATTTGAGCCGACATGAATACCAAATGATCTATCTGCGCCATCTAAATATCCACCATTAACAAATAAATTTGCACCATAGCCGATTTCCTCTGCTTGTTGGAAGCAAAGCCTAATAGTTCCACTAAATAAATCCTTATGCTTAGCTAAAATTGAAGCTGCAGTTAACAAGGATGCAGCATGAGCATCATGCCCACAAGCATGCATAACACCTTTATTTTTACTAGTATATTCACAAATATGACCCTCTGTAATAGGTAGGGCATCAATATCTGCTCTTAAAATAATTGTCTTATTAATTCCATCACATTTTGTACCATGAATTTCACCATAAACTCCAGTTTCACCGACACGCTTATGCTCTAAATTAAGCTTATCTAATTCCTCTTCTATTTTTTTAGCAGTATTAAATTCATGCTTTGATAGTTCAGGATGAGAATGAAAATATCTTCTTAATTCTACAACATTATTAAAATTATCATTTGTTTCATCTAATATTAGCTTTTTCAAATCAGCCATATCAAACACTTCCTTTTATTATTCTTTTATTTTATTATACATCAATTATAAATAAAAACTTAAACCATTATTTAAAATAATTTCCCCAATTTTAAATAGCTTAACCTTGGGGAAAAATTTCTTAATTTAAATTACCACTTAATTGCAGCATCAACTAATTCAACAGTAGCCTGATATTCACTAGCAGTCTTTGAAGTAAATTCAAATGAAGGATAGAATGCTTCATTAAATTTACCTAAAATATATTCAGCAACAATTTGAGTATGGAAAGCATCAACTATTTTCTTATAAGTTTCATTGTCCTTATCAGATGTTCTTGATACAATAATATTTACATATGGATTTTCGCCTGCTCCACTTTTTTGTTCAATTAATAAACCATCCTTAGAAGGAATTAGATTTTGAGGGATAGCATATGTACCATTAATTGTTGCACCAGCATAATCATCTAAAGTAGCTGGAAGAGTATTTGCAGCCTGAGGAACAACCTCAATATTGTATAAATACTTAGTTATATCCTTTAGTTCTGGAGTATATTCAGCAGCCTTATCAACCTCAATTAGGCCTGCACTTTCAAGTAGCTTAATACCACGGCTTTGGTTAGTACCATCATTTGGAATAGCAATCTTTAAAGGATTATTACCAACCTTATTAGTTCCATTTACACCTGCAGCATTTTGAATTTCCTCAATTGATTTATACTTCTTTGAATAGATTGTAAGTGGAGCGATTAGAGTATCACCAATTACTGTTAAATCATATTTATTATCAGCAATTTCCTTATTTAAATATGCTTTATGCTGGAAAGCATTTAAATCAATTTCACCACTATTTAATGCCTCATTTGGTAAATTATAAGCACCAAATTCAACAAGCTCAAGCTTAATACCTGAATTTTCTTGGTCTAATACATATTGTACAGCCTTCCAATGATCATTTGATGCACCACATACACCAATCTTAACTGTATCATTTTTACTACATGATGATAAGCCTAATGTTAAGGCTCCAACTCCTAATACTGCTGTTGCAGCTAATAACTTCTTAAATAAATTTTTTCTCATAATAATTTCTCCTCTTTTTTTAATTATTTTTTTCAATATGCTTAAATAAACCTCTATTTGTTGTCTTCTTAGCAAAGAATGTACCAATAAATTGTAAAATACAAATAAAGATTAATAGCACAATAATACATGCATAAACGATGTCTTGATGGTGTAAACCTTGACCATAGTTAATCGCAAAATCTCCTAAACCACCAGCTCCTACAGCCCCAGCCATTGTTGTTAGACCAACAAGGGAAATCGCTGTAATAGTTGTTACACGAATAAGCTCTGGAACTGATTCATGTAAATAAACTCTAAATATAAGTCCAAATACTCCACTTCCCATGCTTCTAGCAGCTTCAATTTTTCCGCTATCAACATTTTCAAGGGCAGTTTCAACTTGTCTTGAAAAGAATGGAACAGTACCAAAAACAAGTGGGATAATAGCACCCTTAACACCAATTGAGGTACCAACAATTGTTCTTGTAAATGGAATTAAAAATACAAGTAAAATTACAAATGGTATTGAACGGAAAACATTAATAATAACACTAATAATTGAATAAACAATTCTATTTTGCTTAATACCATCCTTTTTAAATACCACAAGCATTACACCAAATATTAATCCAAGTATAAATGAAAAAATACCAGAGATAATAAACATTTCAAATGTTGCAAGACAATTGCTTAAAAACTTATTCCAATATTCCTTTAAATTTGGAAATAATGATAAAATTATTAAATTCATTATTCATTACCTCCTATATCACTAACATTAACATGATTTTCTTTTATATAGTCTAATGCTTTATTAATATCATCCTCATTACCCTTAATTAAAGCAATCATACTTCCTAAGGATGCCCCCTGTAATATTTCAACATTTGCAAGTACAATATTAATATTTACATTAAATCTACGAGAAACATCAGATATTAAAGCATCTCCAACTGAATCTTTACCAAATTGAAGTTTAATTAACTTACCATTTGAAGGATTTGTTAATTCCTTATCCTCGCTAATTAAAGCACCAATCTTACTTAAAGCTGATGTAGATGAAATAAACTTCTTAGTTATAGGCTGTTGTGGATTTGAGAAAACATCATATACATTTCCCATTTCAACAACTCTTCCCTCTTCCATAACCGCAACACGATGACATATTGTTTTGATAACTGCCATTTCGTGAGTAATGACAACAATTGTTATACCCAATTCCTTATTAAGTTTTTTTAGCAAATTCAAAATTGTTTCAGTTGCTTCAGGGTCTAAAGCACTAGTTGCTTCATCTGATAACAAAACCTTTGGATTATTAGCTAATGCACGAGCAATTGCGACTCTTTGCTTTTGTCCACCTGATAATTGAGAAGGATATACGTATTTTTTATCCTTTAAATCAACAAGCTCTAAAAGCTCATCAACCTTTGCTTCAATTTCTTCCTTGCTTTTCTTAGTATACTTTAAAGGATAAGCAATATTTTCAAAAACTGTAGAACGATCTAGCAAATTGAAATGCTGGAAAATCATTCCAATATTTCGTCTAGCCTCTCTAAGATCTTTATTTTTAATAGTACACATTCGGATACTCTTCTTTTCATCAGGAACAGTATAGGTTAGCTTAACACCATCAACTGTAATATCTCCTGAATCTGGAATTTCAAGTAAATTAATACATCTTACTAAAGATGACTTACCTGCACCTGAATAACCGATAATTCCAAAAACCTCACCATCATTAATTTCAAGTGAAACATCCTTTATTGCTTCTACATCACCAGTCTTTAAATGATAAGTTTTATTAAGATTTTTAATTTCAATCATAAATATCATCCTTTCAAAAAAATAAAAAAGTCCTTTACGTATTTCTACATAAAGGACGAAAATAATCCGTGTTACCACCTTAATTTATGGATATTTCACAATATCCACCTCTTCAAGTACTATCATACTCTATCGCTTTAACGGGCGAACACGTCACAGGCTTATAATTAAACTCACCTATGCAACTCCAAGACCATATTCATAAATCTTAATCTTGTTTTCTTTCACCAAATGAAAACTCTCTGTGAAGACTCTAATTTATTACTCTTCTTTTCAACGTCAGTTTATTTTATATGACTTAGCTTTTTAGCTAAGTTGCTATGATTTTAACACTTAAATAAAATGTTGTCAACTACTATTTTAAATTTTTATCTTTCTGTTGCTAAGAAAAATAAAGCAAGAGTTCCAGGACCAGAATGAGCACCAATAACAGGACCAATCTCGCCTATTTCAATTTGACTAATACAATCGCTATATTTTTTCATTAAGCAATCACGTACATATAATGCATCATTTAAACAATCACCATGAGAAATAAAAACAACCTGTTTTTTATCCTTAAGTGCAGTCTTGTCAAACTTATCAATTAAAGCATTAATCGCATTTTTTCTTCCAATTTTTTTAATTCTTCCAACTAAATGTCCTTGATTATCAACATTTAAAACAGGATTGATTTTAAGCACTTTTGCGACAAAGGCTGAAGCATTTGACAATCTTCCTCCACGTCTTAAAAAATCTAAATCAGACACAGTAAACCAATGAGCTAAATGATAAACATTATCAAGTAAAAACCTTTCATTTTCCTCAATACTCATTCCATCTAATCTATTCTTTGCAGCATAATAAGCAAATAATCCTTCACCCATAGATGCACAAAGTGAATCAATTATGACTATTTTTCTTTCAGGATATTTTTCTAATAGTTCATCTTTAGCAAGTCTAACCGCATTAAATGAACCACTTAATCCAGAAGAAAAAACAACACTCAAAATATCTAAGCCTTGAGCTAAAAACTCTTCATAATAATTAACAATATCAACAATATTTAATTGACTTGTTGTTGCCATACTACCATTTCTTAATGCATCATAAAATTCCTTATTAGTTAATTCTCTTTGATCTGGATAATTTAAATACTCCTTATTATCTAAGGTAAATGTCAAAGGCATAACATTTAACTCTAATTTATTAATTAAATCAATAGTTAAATCAGTTGTTGAATCAGTAATTATAACATAGCTCATAATAATCTCCTTTTAAATCTATATAATTTTTTTCATAGCTAATACGCCCATTAGTCTATAAGCATATTTTGAAGGATGAAGATGATCCCCAGAATCACAATTTTCCTTAAAATGCCATACACCATTAATATTATCTCCAACTACTGATGCAAAATCAATAGTTTTAAATAATTGTTTTAATTCATAATTAAAATCATTTTTTAATTTTTCTCTAAAATTTTCATACGTTCTCCAACCATAAATTGGAAGTAATGTCCCAACATAAAATTCAAGTCCAAGTTTTTTTGCTTCACATTCATAGTACTTCATTCCTTCTATCAAATCAGAAGCTTTAGGTAAATCACTCATTGGTCTAAAAATATTAACATCCTCTCCAACTGGGTGAATAATATCATTAATTCCTTGCTGAACAATAATTTTTTTAGCTCCACTTACACTAGAAACCTCATGTATGAATCTATTTTTTCCACATAATCCATATGATTGATAGGTTATACAATTATATTGTCTTAAGATTCTAGTACCTGAAACCGCCTTTCTAACAACAGAAATATTCTTAATATTTTCATCTCTTAAGGCCAAAAGTAATTCATCAGGCCAATTTTGGGAGGTGATTGAATCACCATAACAAATAATTGCTTCATTAGAATCTTCAGTATATACATCAACATTACTTAAAAAATAAACCCAGCTTGTTGATTTTGATGTATTTATATCTAATTTTTTTCTTTCAATTTGATTACCATAAGCAAAATAGCCCTTGCTTAATGGTCCAATAACATCTACACCACCAGTCAAATTAACATAATCATGACAATAAAGCGAAACAACTAAAAATTCACCATCATTAACCTTAAATTCAAGCTCATCACTTGTTACATTATCAAAAGCATTTATAACAACAGATGTATTACCATTAAATGTTAAATATTTAACAGCGCCAACCTCATCTGATAAGCTATTACCAATTCCAACACAAACATAATCAATTTTAACACTTTCATTAACACAAAAATTATCTAAAGTAATTCTAATCTTACTACCAGAAAAAGGAACAAGCATTGGATATCTTAATGTTAAATCCTTAGCATATGTTTGAGGTGCTGGCATAACCTTTGATTGAGCATTCCCCCACATTGTAACCCATTTCACAAAAACCACTTCCATTTCAAAAAATAAAGCTAAGCAATACATAACTAATATAATTATATTTGGGAAAAATCATTTTGTATATAACAAAGTTAAAAAAGTTTAAATAATCATTAAATAAAAGAAACTTAAGTGTTGAAATATATCGAACATTTGGATTATAATTACATTATAAATATAATAATTATTTGTTTATTTTCTAATTATTATAATTCAATTAAAAAGGAGGAAATAAAAAAAATGAAAAAGTTTTTTGCTGAATTTAAGAAATTTATCTCACGCGGAAATGTTATGGACATGGCTGTAGGTATGATTATTGGTGGAGCTTTCACTACAATCGTTACAGCATTAGCTAATGGCATTTTAAAACCTCTGATTAATTTTGCAATCTACAAATGCCTTGGTGGTAATAGTCTTGATGATGCATTTACATTTTTAGTTCGCTCTTTCCAAGAGGATGGCACATTAGATCTAGCAAATTCAATCTACATCGACTGGGGTGCATTTATTGCCGCAATTATTAATTTCTTATTAATCGCACTAGTTCTATTCTTGATTGTTAAAGTATTTAATAGCGTTAAGGATTCTCAAAATATGCTTTCAGATGTAACAAAGAGAGCTGAAATGAAAAAAGAAAAAGGCTTAAAGCTATCAAAAAGAGAACAACAAGCATTAGATAATAAGGCAAAAGTACTTGCTGAGCAGGAAGAAGCTGAAAGAAAAGCTTCAGAAGAAGCAAATAAGCCTGATCCAGTTATTGTTTTATTACAAGAAATTCGCGATCAATTAAAGACAAAATAAAAGGGCCTATTTTATAGGCCCTTATCTATATAAGGAGAAAAAATGAACTATATATTTTATAATCCAACATCAAACAGTGGGAAAAATAAGGATGTATTAAATAAAGCCTTAGCAAAATATGAAAACTATTTAGAAGTTGATATAACAAACGATGAAAATTACCTATTAACATTAAAAAAGCTAACAAGTGAGGATGAGTCTATACTTGTAGGTGGAGATGGAACATTAAACCATTTCATAAATAAAATAAAAGATTTTGATTTACCATGTAATGTTTATTTTTACACAGCAGGAACAGGAAATGATTTCTATAACGATGTAAAAAATGAAACAAATAAGGATGGTATAGTTTTATTAAATCCATATTTAAAAAATTTACCAACGGTAATTGTAAACGATAAGGAATACAAATTCATTGATGGAATAGGATATGGAATTGATGGCTATTGTTGCGAAGAAGGCGACAAATTACGTCTAAAATCAGATAAGCCTGTAAATTATACATCTATCGCAATAAAAGGCCTATTATTCCATTTTAGAAGGCCAAACGCAACAATTACAGTTGATGGTGTGACTCAAAAATACAAGCGTGTTTGGCTTGCACCTACAATGAAAGGAAGATACTATGGTGGAGGTATGATGGTTACTCCAAATCAAGATAGACTAAATAAGGAAAACACAGTTACTACTGCTATTATGTATAATTCAGGAAAAATACACACACTAATGGTATTCCCTTCAATCTTTAAAGGTGAGCATGTAAAGCATACAAAAATGTTTAAACAAATTACAGGACATCATATAATTGTTGAATTTGATAGACCAACGGCACTTCAAATAGATGGTGAAACATTTACCAATATAACAAAATATGAAGTTAAAGCTTAAATAAATATAATTACTGCTGTGAATAACAACTTAGTTACTCGCAGCTTTTTTTTTAAATAAAACTTGAAATATTGTAATTATTTTCAAGTTATTTTAATATTTTAGAAACATAAAAAATTTCTT
>CAKQEA010000012.1 GCA_934229785.1 uncultured Anaeroplasmataceae bacterium | reverse complement strand
GAAGTTAAGCACTTTTACGCTGATGGTAGTACGTTTAATCGTGCAAGAGTAAGTAGTTGCCAGGCTTCTCTTTGAATATTTAAATGACACTATATTAGTGTTATTTTTTTTTACATTTTTCTTGACTTACATTAAAATTTTAGTATAATTAAACTTGCGACTAAGTTGCAAATGCGACCGAGTTGCAAGTTTAATTATTATTGAGGTGCATTTTAATGTATAGTACAAATCATAAAAAGCAATTAATTGATTTATTTGAGCAAAATAAGGATTCAGTTTTTTCGGCAACCTATCTTGTTGATAATTTAAAGAATACAATGAATAAAGCAACAGTTTATAGGCAATTAAAGGCTTTAGAGGAAGAAAAACTTATTAGGAAGACATATAATGAAGAAGCTGGTGGGTATGAATATCAATATTCTTGCGAATGTAAAAATCATCTTCATTTACGTTGTGTTAAATGTGGTAATATTATTCATTTAAAATGTATGGATGCGAATATGTTTATTAATCATATTTATAAAGAACATGGTTTTTTAATAGATCAATATGCTACTTCAATTTTAGGTATTTGTAAGGAGTGTCAGAAATTATGCTAGATTTATTAATTGATGCATTGTTAGATAGCTTAAAGGTATTGGGCTTTTCATTTATTATATATTTTATTTTATCTTTCTTTGAAGATAAAATATCTCATTTACTTCAGCATCATAAGAGAGTATCTCCAATCATTGGTGCTGCAGCAGGATTAATTCCTCAATGTGGTATTAGTGTTGTTGCTTCTGATTTATATTTAAAGGAGCATATAACAATTGGTACTTTGTTTGCTGTATTTTTTGCTTGTAGCGATGAGGCATTACCTATATTAATCTCAGATATTAATAAGGCAATATATGTTATTCCTTTACTACTAATGAAAATAATTTTTGGATTTGGATTTGGATACCTATTAGATTTAATTGTTAAGAATAAAAAAGAAGAAATAGAAATTGATGAAGAAGAAATTCATATTGGCTGTTGTCACCATGAAATAGATCATGAAACTTCAAAATTGATGACACATCTAGTTCATCCCTTACTTCATTCTTTAAAAATATTTATTTATGTTCTTATCGTAAACATAATATTTTCACTAATCGTTTATTTTATTGGTGAAAATAACATTGTTAGCTTTTTGTCAACAAACCCTTATTTAACACCAATTTTTGCAGCCATAATTGGTATTATACCAAATTGTGCTTCCTCTGTTTTATTATGTGAGGTTTTTATTTCTGGTGGTATTCCTTTTGGAGCATTATTTACAGGATTATGTATGAATGCAGGTTTAGGATTAGTTTATTTATTAAAAAATAAAAAATCTTGGAAATCAATTTTAATATTAGAGGGTTATTTATTAATTACTTCAGTTGTACTCGGATATATTATAATAACAATAACGAGCTTATTTTAAAATTCTTTAATTGAAAATTCTTTTAAAGAATTTTTTTCTTGAGTTAAATTTTTTTTAAAATATGCTATAATATTAGTAGATAAAGCGATTAGAAAGGAATGATTAATATGAAATATGTTGTTACAATAGGACGTGAGTATGGAAGTGGAGGTAGATTTATTGGAAAACTTCTTGCCGAAAAATTAGGTATTTCATTTTATGATAATGAGCTATTAGCAAAGGCAGCTCAAGAATCAGGTTTATCAGAGGCTGTGTTTAAAAATTATGACGAAAAGAAAGATGGCTTTTTAGTTAACGGTATGGGTATTTACTCATATGATATGTCTTTAGGTCAAAGAGTTTTCTTGGCTCAATTTGATGCTATTAAAAAAATTGCTGAAAATGAATCTTGTGTCATTGTTGGTAGATGTGCAGATTATGTTTTAAAGGATAATTCTAATGTATGTAATATCTTTGTTTGTGCTCCAATGGATGAAAAAATTGAACGTGCTGTTAAATATTATGGATTGAATCCTCAAAAGGCAGAATCTCAAATCTTAAAAATGGATAAAAAAAGAAAGGGTTATTATAGCTTCTACACAGACCGTGACTGGGGTAAAGCTCGTAACTATGATTTATGTATTAACTCAAAAATTGGAATTGATGAATGCGTTGATGCAATAGCAGGTTATGTTAAGGCTCGTTTCCATTTAGATGAAAATAAATAATTATATAGATTATATAGTTACAAAGGGTTTAAATGTTCAAAAGTTTGATATAGTTGAAATAATAACAAGTGTTTATTTAAAAAAATATAATAAGCTCTTAGAAGAAGCTTGTCTCAAAAAAGGGGCAAGCTTAATTTTTATCAAATACACGGATGGTAAATGTTTAGAAGATACTATATCGCTTAATTGTAATCTATATATAAAAAATGAAGTTGAAAGATATAAAAAATTAATTAATAAAAAATTTGTAAGAATAAAAATAAATTCTCCATTTTTACCTAAAATGGTACTTGACGATAAAACTATAGAAGTATATAAGGATAAGATTTCTAGCCTAAGGTTTGTAGAGGAATATTTCTCTAATTTAAAAGGTAGATTTACCATTTGTTCATTTCCCAACCCTTATTGGGCTCAAAAGCTTAAAATCAGTGAAGATGAATTGTTAGATAAAATAATAAATTTAAGTTTTATAGAAAATAATTATTTAGAAGAAATTAATAAATTAAAGCTAAAAAAACTTATTTTTATTGATGATTTTTCTAATATTGAATTTGAATTAACAAATAATTTTTTATTTCAAGGAAAAAAACAAGTTTGTGATAATATTTTATTTGAGCCTAATGTACCATGTCTTGAAATATATACAGCTCCAAATAAAATGAGCATTAATGGTTATATTTTAGCTAATAGAACAATGAATTATAAAGGTAATTTAATTGATAATATTTATTTAAAGTTTCATGATGGCTTAGTAATTGATTCAAATGTTGATAATATAATTAAAAAAAATGGAATGAATAGATGTGGAGAAATTGCCTTATCAGAATATGTAGATTTTTGTTATCTAAATACCATTTTAGATGAAAATTGTTCACCTCATCTAGCTTTAGGAAAAGCTTATAAATATGGAATTACTGAAATTAATAAAATAAATAATTGTAATTATCATTTTGATATTTGTTTTGGAACTAAAAAAATGCTTGTGTATGGTGAAAACTTTAACAAAAAATATTTAATTATGAAAAATGGTAGATTTGTAATCGAGGAGATATAAATATGTTTACGAGGGATATACATTCAAATAACGAAAATGTTAATACTGCATTATATGATTTAGCAAAATCTATTGATATGTGCAGAAAGGCAAAAGAAAAGTTATTATGTATAATAGTAGGATATGGTAGCACAGGTAAAACCCATAAAATAAAAAATGCGGTTGAAAATGAGCTTATTTTATTGAAAAATCAAAATAAAATTAAGGATTTTATTTTTGGTAATGATTTAGATATATTTTCTAGTAAATATCAAAGCTTTAAATATAGTCAAATTATTCCATGTGAGGAAAAGAATAAAAGGAATGCTGGTTGTGTGTATATTGTTTTGTAATTAATTTTATAAAAAATATTTCATAATTATTTTAATAAAAATGAATTTTATTCTTTTTTTGAATATTTAAAAAATAAAGTCAATATTTAATTCGAAATATTATTCGAAAATGAAATAATATTCTATAAACGAAAAATAAGTCTAAACGTTGTTCGAAAGAATGACGTTTTTTTCGTTGACAATTAGTTTTCAAGTGTTATAATATAAACAATAACAAAATTTGAATGATTAAGTTATAATTAATAATTTAATATTTAAATTTAAAAAGGAAGGGTGGGTTTTAGTGGCAAAACATACATTATCTGTACTAGTTAATAATCATATGGGAGTCTTATCAAGAGTTGCAGGGCTTTTTAGTCGAAGGGGATTTAGTATTGAAAGCTTATCTGTTGGAACTACAGAAGATAAAAAAATTTCTCGTATGACAATAGTTGTTGAGTGTGAAAATGATATTTTTTTACAAATTAAAAATCAATTAGCTAAGCTTATGGATGTGATTGCAATAGATGAATGTGATGAAGATTCATTAGTTAAACGAGAGCTTGCTTTAATTAAGCTTGATTCATCAAACTCAAAAAGAACTAGAATTTTAGAGATTGCTAATGTTTTTAGAGCTCATGTTGTTGATATCACTTCTACATCAATGATTTTAGAAGTTACTGGTGATGATGGTAAGGTTTCTGCAATGATATCTATGCTAAATGAGTTTGGAATAAAAGAAGTAATTAGGACAGGAGTAACAGCTATTTCAAGAGGCGATAGTATTTTAAAAAAATAAAGTGATTGGAAAGAGGATAAAAATATGGATGCAAAAATTTATTATCAAAAGGATTGTGACTTAAATAAACTAAAGGGGAAGACTGTTGCAATTATTGGCTATGGCTCACAAGGGCATGCACATGCATTAAATTTGAGCGAATCTGGTGTTAATGTTGTTGTTGGATTATATAAAGGATCAAAGTCATGGGAAAAGGCTGAAAAGCAAGGAATGAAGGTTATGCTTACTTCTGAGGCTTGTAAGATTAGTGATATCATTATGATTTTAATCAATGATGAAAAACAAGCAAAAATGTATAAGGATGACATTGAACCATATCTAAGCCCAGGTAAAATGTTGATGTTTGCCCATGGCTTTGCTATTCACTTTGGTCAAATTATTCCCCCATCAGGTGTTGATGTTGCCATGATTGCTCCTAAGGGACCTGGTCACACTGTTAGAAGTGAGTATCAAGCAGGTAAAGGAGTTCCTTGTTTGATTGCTGTTGAATGTGATGAAACAGGTAATGCTTGGGAATTAGCAAAGGCTTACGGCTTAGGTATTGGTGGAGCAAGAGCTGGATTACTTGAAACAACATTTAAAACAGAGACTGAAACAGATCTGTTTGGAGAGCAAGCTGTATTATGTGGTGGTGTTTGTGCATTGATGCAAGCAGGCTATGAAACCTTAGTAGAGGCAGGCTATGATTCTAGAAATGCTTATTTTGAATGTATTCATGAAATGAAGCTTATTGTTGATTTGATTTATCAATCAGGCTTTAGAGGTATGCGTTATTCCATTTCTAATACAGCTGAATATGGTGATTACATTACAGGACCAAAGATTATTACTGAGGATACAAAAAAAACTATGAAGAAGATTTTAGCAGATATTCAGGATGGAACATTTGCCAAGGATTTCTTACTTGATATGTCAGAAGCTGGTGGAATGGCTCATTTCAGAGCATTGCGTAAAAAAGCATTAGAACATCCATCTGAACGTGTAGGTGAAGAAATTAGAAAGCTATATAGTTGGAATAATGAAGATGATAAATTCATTAATAATTAATATAACAATTAATTTATAGTATAAGTTTTAAAGGATAATCTTAAATTTGGGAGCAAGGTTTCTTGTTTCCCTCTTTTATTATATAGATGGGGGGCAAATTTCTTTGAAAGTAAATATTTTTGATTCAACATTACGTGATGGTGCTCAAGCAGAAGGGATTAGCTTTTTAGTAACTGATAAAATAAAAATAACTAAGGCCTTAGATGAACTTGGAATTGATTTTATAGAAGCTGGAAATCCTGGATCTAATCAAAAGGATTTAGAATTTTTCAAAGAAGCGAAAAAACTAAATCTAAAACACTCAAAGCTAGTAGCCTTTGGTAGTACAAGAAGGTGTAATAGTGATGTTTTAACTGATTTTAATGTAAATGCCTTACTCGAAGCAAATACAGATTATGTTTGTATATTTGGTAAGTCATGGGATTTTCATGTTGAAAATATTATTAATACAACAAAAGAAGAAAATCTAAAGATGATTTATGATACAATTTCCTATTTAAAGGGAAAAAATAAACATGTTTTTTTTGATGCAGAGCATTTTTTTGATGGTTTTAAAGCAAATAGAAAATATGCTATAGAAACCCTAATATGCGCGAGGGATGCTGGAGCTGAGTGTTTAATTTTATGTGACACTAATGGTGGATGCTTTCCTGATGAAATAATGGAAATTGTAGATTATGTGAAAAACAAGGTTAACATACCTATAGGAATTCATGCCCATAACGATTCAGGTATGGCAGTAGCTAATAGTGTTGTGGCAGTTTTAAAGGGATGTAGTCAGGTTCAGGGAACATTTTTAGGATATGGAGAACGTTGTGGCAATGCTAATTTATCAGCAATCATTGCTAATCTAGAGTTAAAAAGAGAATATAGCTGTTTACCTTGTGGTGGTATTAAGAATTTGACTTTAGTTGCAAAGAAAATAGCAGAAATATCAAATTTTAAGCTTGAAGAAAATATGCCATATGTTGGAGATAGTGCTTTCGCACATAAGGCAGGTATGCACATTGATGGGGTTTATAAAAATTCAAAATCATTTGAACATATATCACCTGAATCAGTAGGAAATGAAAGAAAATTTTTAATTAGTGAGGTTTCTGGTAAATCAACAGTTTTAGCTAAAATTAATAAAATATATCCAAATATTGAAAAAAATGATTCAAGATTAAATTCAATTATTTCAATTATTAAGGATTTGGAATTTAAAGGATATCAATTTGAAGGTGCTGATGCTTCATTTGAACTTATTGTTCACAAAACATTGAATAATTTTATACCTTTTTTTGAGGTTGAAAATTTTAAAACAATTGGTGAGGGACCATCAGTTGAAAATATCTTTTCAGCTTCTGCAATAATTAAGGTTATTGTTAATGATGAAGAAGAGGTTACAGCAGCAAATGGGAATGGACCAGTAGATGCTTTAAATAAGGCCTTAAGAAAGGCAATAGGTAGGTTTTATCCTGTTTTAAATGAGGTTTATCTTTCTGATTATAAGGTTAGAATTTTAGATGGAAAAGAATCAGCAACTGCAGCTAAAACCAGAGTTATTATTGAATCAACAGATGGTCAAAATACATGGTCAACTGTTGGAGTATCAAAGGATATTATTGAGGCAAGCTTTAAAGCTTTAATAGATTCGATTGAATATAAGTTATTTAAGGAGCATAATTAATATGGGAATGACGATGACACAAAAAATTCTTGCAGCTCATGCAGGATTAAAAAATGTTAAGGCTGGAGAGCTTATTACCTGTAGGCTTGATTTAGTTCATGGTAATGATATAACTACTCCAGTTGCGGTAAATGTTTTTAAAGAATTTGGCGAAAACGCATTTGTTTTTGATAAAGAAAAAATTACAATTGTTCCAGATCATTTTGTCCCAAACAAGGATATTAAATCAGCTGAACAATGCAAATATATAAGAGAATTTGCCAAAGAAAAGGGAATTGTTAACTTTTTTGAGGTTGGTCAAATGGGAATTGAGCACGCCCTACTTCCTGAAAAGGGATTAGTAGTTTCAGGAGATGTGGTAATTGGTGCTGATTCACATACCTGTACCTATGGTGCATTAGGTGCCTTTTCTACTGGTGTTGGCTCAACTGATATGGCTTGTGCAATGGCAACTGGTGAGGCTTGGTTTAAGGTTCCTAAGGCTTTAAAATTTAATTTAACTGGTAGACTTAATAAAAATGTATCAGGCAAGGATGTAATCTTATATATTATTGGGATGATTGGAGTTGATGGTGCATTATATAAATCAATGGAGTTTTCAGGTGATGGCTTAAAAAATTTAAGTATGGATTCACGTTTATGTATGGCAAATATGGCAATTGAGGCTGGAGCTAAAAATGGTATTTTTGCTGTAGATGATGTAACAATTGATTATTGTAAAAAGCATAGTAAAAAAACTCCTATTGTTTATGAGGCCGATTATGATGCAGAATACGATGAGGTATATGATATTGATTTATCAAAAATTCGTCCAATGGTAGCATTCCCTCATTTACCAGAGAATACAAAATCAGTTGATGAAATTAAAGACAAGGAAATTAAAATAGATCAGGTTGTAATTGGTTCATGTACTAATGGAAGAATTGAGGATTTGAGGATTGCAAGAGATATTTTAAAGGGAAAGCAGGTAAATTCAAATGTTAGAGTTATTGTTATTCCAGCTACTCAAAAAATTTATTTAGATGCAATCAATGAAGGAATAATTCAAGATTTAGTTGAAGCAGGTTGTGCAATTTCAACGCCTACATGTGGTCCATGCTTAGGTGGATATATGGGTATTTTGGCTGCTGGTGAGCGTTGTGTTTCTACTACAAATAGAAATTTCGTTGGACGTATGGGACATGTTGATTCTGAGGTTTATCTAGCTTCACCAGCAACTGCTGCCGCGTCAGCATTAACAGGATATATTACAAATCCTGATTTAATATAGGAGGTATTTATGCAAGCAAAAGGTAGAGTTTTTAAGTATGGCGCAGATATTGATACAGATGTCATTATTCCAGCTCGTTTTTTAAACACTTCAGATCCAAAGGAATTAGCTATTCATTGTATGGAAGATTCAAAACAAGATATTAATGCTGGACTTGAGGTGTTTTCTAAAAGAGTTAAAGAAGGAGATATTATTGTAGCTGATAAAAATTTTGGTTGTGGTTCATCACGTGAACATGCTCCTATTGCTATAAAGGCCTGTGGAGTATCGTGTGTTATTGCTAAAACATTTGCTAGAATTTTTTATCGTAATTCAATTAATATTGGCCTTCCAATTTTAGAATGCCCAGAGGCTGTTGATGAAATAAATGATAAAGATATTATATCTGTAAATTTTGATACTGGTGTAATTACTAATGAAACAACTAATAAGTGCTATCAAGCAGAGCCATTTCCGTTATTTATGCAGGAAATAATTAAAGCTGGTGGATTAGTTAATAAGATTAAAGGAGAAAAAAAGTAATATGGCAGAGTTTAATATTGTTACATTACCTGGTGATGGAATTGGACCTGATATTGTTAGAGAAGCAGTTAAGGTTATGAATCGTATTGGTGAATTATATGGTCACAAATTTAATATAATTGAAAAAAGAATGGGAGGTATTGCTATTGATGTTGATGGTATCTCACTTCCACAGGACACTATTGATGCTGCTTTAAAATCTGATGCTGTATTACTTGGAGCTGTAGGTGGAGAAAAATGGGATCATTTAACAAATGGTGATAGGCCTGAAAAGGGATTGCTTGGCATTAGAAAAGCTTTAGGGCTTTATGCTAATTTAAGACCTGCTGTTTTGTATAAACAGCTACAATATACATCACCTTTAAAGCCTGAAATTATTGGCGATGGCTTAGATATATTAGTTGTTCGTGAGTTAACTGGTGGTATGTATTTTGGTGAAAAAGCAAATTCAGCAGCCTTTGATCCTAAAAAATTAGATTGTTGGGCATCTGATTTAGAAAAGTATTCTGTTTTTGAAATTGAAAGAATTTTAAAAATAGGCTTTGATTGTGCTAAAGCACGAAATAAGAAGCTATGCTGTGTCCATAAGGCAAATGTTTTAGAGTCATCAAGATTATGGAGAACAGTTTTTGAACGTATGAAGGTGGATTATCCTGATATAGAAACAAGCGAAATGTATGTAGATAATGCTGCAATGCAGCTTATAAGAAATCCTCGTCAATTTGATGTAATTGTTACTTCTAATATTTTTGGAGATATTTTAACTGATGAAGCAAGTCAGGTTGCAGGTTCAATAGGAATGCTAGCCTCAGCCTCACTAGGTGCGACTAAGCTAGGATTATATGAACCAATTCATGGCTCAGCACCAGATATTGCAGGAAAGGATTTAGCAAATCCATTAGCAACTATTTTATCTGTTGTGATGATGTTTAGGTATTCATTAGGATTAAATGATGAAGCAGATGCGATTGAAAAAGCAGTAAATGATGTTTTAAATAATGGCTATAGAACATTAGATATTAAAGCCTTTGATACTAAAAAAGAGATGATTGTTGGAACAAAGAAAATGGGCGATTTAGTTGTAAAAGCCTTAAAATAGGGAGGCATAAATATGAAAAGTGACGTTGTAAAAAAAGGAGTTGAGAGGGTACCAAATCGTAGTTTATTTAAAGCTATGGGGTATACTGATGAAGAAATAAATAGACCCTTAATTGGTGTTGTTTCAGCTAAAAGTGAGATTGTTCCTGGTCATATGATGCTTGATAAGATAAGTGAAGCTGTTAAACGTGGTATTTTAATGTCTGGTGGTACGCCAATTGAAATTCCAGCAATTGGTGTATGTGATGGTATTGCTATGGGACATCAAGGAATGAAATATTCTTTAGTTACAAGAGAATTAATTGCTGATTCAACTGAATGTATGGCTTTAGCTCATGCTCTTGATGGTTTAGTACTTATTCCTAATTGCGATAAAATTGTTCCAGGCATGCTAATGGGAGCATTAAGAATTAATCTTCCAACTATAGTTTGTTCTGGTGGTCCAATGCTTGCTGGTAGAGTTGGCGGTCATAAAACCTCATTATCATCAACATTTGAAGCTATAGGAAAGTACAATTCTGGTAAAATTAGCAAAAGTGAGCTTGATGAATATGAAAATCATTCTTGCCCTGGCTGTGGGTCATGCTCAGGAATGTATACTGCCAATTCAATGAATTGTATGTGTGAGGTATTAGGTATTGCCTTACCAGGAAATGGTACTATTCCATGTGTATATGCTGAACGTATTAGACTTGCTAAATATTCTGGTATGAAGATTATGGAAATGGTAAATAAGAATATTAAGGCTAGAGATATTGTTAATGAAAAAGCAATCATAAATGCATTAACTATGGATATGGTACTTGGTTGCTCAACTAATACTATGCTTCATCTACCAGCAATAGCTCATGAAGCAGGAATAAATATTAATTTAGATATGGCTAATGAAATATCATCAAAAACACCAAATCTTTGCCATTTAGCACCAGCAGGTCCAACATATATGGAGGATTTGAATGAGGCTGGTGGCATTAGTGCAGTTATGAACGAAGTGTCAAAATTAGATATTTTAAACCTTGATTTAATGACCGTCACAGGTAAGACAATTCGTGAAAATATTAAAGATGCAATAAATAAAAATCCTGATGTTATTAGACCTATTTCAAATCCCTATTCACAAACAGGTGGTATTGCTGTGTTAAAGGGGAATTTAGCTCCTGATGGTTGTGTTGTAAAACGTGGTGCTGTAGCACCACAGATGCTTAAGCATACATGTAGGGCAAAGGTGTATGATTCAGAAGAGGAAGCAATTAAAGCAATTGATGGAGGTGAAATAACAAAGGGTGATATTGTTGTTATTAGATATGAAGGACCAAAGGGTGGTCCTGGTATGAGAGAAATGTTAGCCCCAACCTCACGTTTAGCAGGTATGGGTCTTGATAAGGATGTTGCTTTACTAACTGATGGTAGATTTTCTGGGGCAACAAGAGGTGCATCAATAGGTCATGTATCTCCAGAGGCAGCAGAGGGTGGAACAATCGCATTAGTAAAAAACGGTGATAAAATTGAAATCGATATGTTTAAATGCAGTATTAATTTAGATGTATCAGAAGCTGAATTGGAAAAAAGAAGAGCTTCTCTTGTTAAGCCAGAGTGCAAGGTTAAATCAGGGTACTTAAGAAGATATGCTAAGCTTGTGACAAGTGCATCAACGGGAGCTATATTAAAAGAAGACTAATAAAAGGAGGACATATATGAGGTTAAATGGATCACAAATCATTATTGAATGTTTAATAGAGCAAGGTGTTGATACAATTTTTGGTTATCCAGGAGGAGCAGTATTAAATATTTATGATGAATTATATAAAAATAGAGATAGAATCCGTCATATTTTAACCTCACATGAACAGGGGGCCTCTCATGCAGCAGATGGATATGCAAGATCAACTGGTAAGGTTGGAGTATGTCTTGCAACCTCAGGTCCCGGAGCAACGAATTTAGTTACAGGAATTGCTACAGCCTATATGGATTCAACTCCACTTGTTGCAATTACAGGAAATGTTGGTAATTCATTATTAGGAAAGGATTCCTTTCAAGAGGTAGATATAACAGGAATTACAATGCCAATAACTAAACATAATTATATAGTTAAGGATGTTTCCTTGTTAGCAGATACAATCAGAGAGGCCTTTGATATAGCTCGTAGTGGAAGGCCTGGACCAGTATTAATTGATATAACAAAGGATGTTACCGCATCAATTTGTGAATATGAAAAAAAGTGTATAAATTTTCATAAGCAGGTTAAAAATTTACCTGTAATATTTGATTATCAGCTTGAAGAAATTGCTTCTTTAATTTTAAATGCTAAAAAGCCATTTATATATGCAGGTGGTGGAATAATTAAAGCAAATGCGTCAAAGGAATTAAACGAATTTGCTAACATGCTCGATATTCCAACCTCAACTTCATTAATGGGAATTGGTGGCTTTGATCAAACCAATAAGCTATCGACTGGCTTAATTGGAATGCATGGTACAATTGCATCAAATAAAGCTGTTGTTGATTGCGATTTGCTTTTAGCATTAGGTGTTAGATTTTCAGATAGAGTACTATCAAATCATAGACGTTTTGCAGAAAATGCTAAAATAGTTCAAATTGATATTGATCTTGCTGAAATAGATAAAAACATTAAAACAGATTATTCTCTTGTTATGAATTTAAAGGAATTCTTTGTTAGAATTAAAAAGTATTTATATGAAAAAAAACATGATGAATGGGTTAATAAAATAATAAATTGGAAAAATGAATTTAAAGATAATCAAATATCAAATTCCTTAAAGCCAAGATATTTTATGGAAGCAATATATGAAGCAACAAATGGTGATTGCTATATTTCAACAGAGGTAGGGCAACATCAAATGTGGGCTGCTCAATATTTTACTTATACTAAGCCTAAAAGATTAATAACCTCTGGTGGTCTTGGAACAATGGGATTTGGACTTGGAGCATCAATAGGCTGTCAAATTGGAAATCCAAATGCTTATGTTTTTAATATAGCAGGAGATGGTTCATTTAGAATGAATATGAATGAACTATTAACTTTAAGCAAATATAGTATTCCAGTTTGTGTGGTTATTGCTAATAATGGAGTTCTTGGAATGGTTCGCCAGTGGCAAACTACGTTTTATGATAAAAGATATTCTCAAACAATATTAGATAAAGAACTTAATTATGAATTTTTAGCTAAGGCTTGTGGTGTAGATTATTATTTTGCAAATTCAAAGGAGAAATATAAAAATGCTATAAATGAAGCAATAAAAAATAGACGTCCTTGCATCATAAATGCGATAGTTGATATTGATGAAAAGGTGTTACCAATGGTTGCACCTGGTAAACCAATAGATGATATAATCATTAATTAAGCAATAAACATTTAAATATAAGTGTGATATAATTGTTATATATTATTAAATAAGATTATGTAAAAATATAATAAAAAAAGATGAAACTAAATTCATCTTTTTTTAAATTTTAATACATTTTTTTATAATTATTTATTGCCGAAATTAAAGCATGAATTGATGCAGCAATAATATCATCATGAATACCAGTTCCCCAGTATTCATTATCATCAACCTTAATACAAACATAGGCCGCGGCTTGAGCTTGAGAAGTAGAGTCTAGACTATGCTCAAAATAATTTATTAAGGTATAATCTAAATGAAGAATTTGTTTAAGGGCATTTGATACGGCATCTAATCTACCATTACCTTCTGATAGATAATCAATCCTATTACCATTGTAATTGATTGATAGCATTACCTTAAATAAGTCATTTTCTCTTATAAAATGATATTCATTTAAGGCAAGTGGTGATTTTAAATTGACAAAATTTTCAATAAAAATTGATTGTACATCTGTTGGAGTAAGCTCGATATGATTTTTATCGGATATATCTTTAACTAAATAACCAACAGTTTCGCGCATTTTTTGTGGAATTTCTAAACCAAAATTAGTTTCTAGTATATAGCATATTCCACCTTTTCCTGATTGAGAATTTATTCTAATTACATCTGCTGAGTATTCTCTATTTAAATCCTTTGGATCAATAGGTAAGTAGGGAACACTCCAGGTTTTTAATTTGTTTGCTTTATGGTATTTTAATCCCTTTGAAATTGCATCTTGATGGGAGCCTGAGAAAGCAGCAAATACAAATTTGCCAGAATAAGGCTGCCTATCATAAACCTTCATTTCTGTAACACTCTCATATAGCCTTATTATTGATGGAATATCAGAAAAATCTAAGATGGGATCAACACCATGACTATACATATTTAATGCTAAGGTTATAATATCAACATTACCTGTACGTTCACCATTACCAAATAAAGTACCCTCAATTCTATCTGCTCCAGCTAAAAGACCAAGTTCTGAATCGGCAATTGCTGTACCTCTATCATTATGAGGATGCAAAGATATAATAAGTGAATCTCTATTATGTAAATTTTTACACATATATTCAATAGTAGAAGCATAAATGTGAGGTAATGACATTTCTACTGTAACTGGTAAATTTATGATAAGCTTTTTATCTTTTGTTGGTTTAAAAATATCAATTATTGCATTACAAACATCTAATGCATATTCAGGCTCGGTTCCAGTAAATGATTCAGGCGAATATTCAAAGGAAAAGTTACCTTCAGTTTCATTTGCTAAATCAACGAGCATTTTTGCTCCTTCAACTGCAATATTTAAAATTTCTTCTTTAGTTTTTTTAAATACTTGTTCACGTTGAGCCTTTGATGTCGAATTATAAAGATGGACAATTGCTTTTTTACAACCATTTAGGGCTTGAAATGTTTTTTTAATTATATGAGCTCTTGCCTGAGTTAATACTTGAATAGTAACATCATCTGGAATTAAATCCTGATCAATTAAGGCTCTTAAAAATTCGTATTCAGTTTCACTTGAGGCAGGAAACCCAACCTCGATTTCTTTAAAGCCTATTTTTACTAGTAATTTAAAAAAATCAATTTTTTGATCTAATGACATTGGTTTAACAAGTGCTTGATTACCATCACGTAAATCAACACTGCACCATATTGGAGCTTGCTTTATATATTCTTTTTTTACCCAATCATAACATTCTACAGGTGGTAAAAAATAGCCTCTAGAATATTTTTCAAAACCTTTCATAAATTTCCTCCTAAAAATTACTATTAATATATTAAAAATAATATATTGTAAAATATTATATCAAAAATATATTACATAGTCAAATTTAATTGTGTAATGAAAAGAAATTTTAAAATATATGATGAGTGTAAAATACAAATATTTGAATTTTATTAGTTTGTTACTATATTTAAAATGAAAAAATGAAATATTATTTGTTAAATTTATGAACTTATGTTGTTTTTTCTTTAATAATAAATATGAATTTTTTTCTATTAATTTTAATTATATTTTTACTTTATATATTGTGATTAAATCTTTTATTTTACCTTCATTTATGGTATATTACATATGTTTGAAGGAGAAAAGCACATGAAAGAATTGTTTGAGCTTTATTTATTGTTTTTTAAGCTTGGAATAGTTAATTTTGGTGGTGGTTATGCAATGCTACCACTTCTAGAGCGTGAGCTTGTTGATAGAAAAAAATGGTCAACTAGTGAAGATATTGCAGATTATTTTGCGATTGGTCAATGTACTCCTGGTGCTATAGCTGTGAATGTTTCAACTTTTATTGGCTATAAAAGAAAGGAAACTATTGGTGGAATTGTTGCAACATTAGGCTTTATTACTCCAGCTTTTATTATAATATTTTTAATTGCTTCATTATTGACTAATTTTGCAAATAACCCTTATGTTGAGCATGCCTTAGCTGGTATAAGAGTAGCTGTTGTTGTGTTAGTTTTGCAAGCAATTATTAAGCTATTTAAAAATTCAATTTCTGATAGGGTAAGTATGGCAATTGTTATAATTGTTGCTATACTTTCAATATTTGTTCCAATTATCCCATTATTTACCTATGTTATTCTTGCAGGTATTTTTGGGGTTGTTTATAATGTAATAAAAGTTAGGAAAAATATAGATGATAATAATGAATCTATAAAGGAAGAAAAAATAAGAAATGATAAAACATATATATTTTTCATTGTAGGTTTAATTATGGGCTTACCATTTGGAATATTAGCCTTAATATTTTATCCTATTATAAAAAATAAGAAGTATTTAAAGGGTGTACTTACAACTACATCACTTAATATTATTTTATTAATTTGTGCTTTAGTATTTATATTTACTAAAAATGGAACTATATTTAGATTATATTTTGAATTTTTTAAGGTTGGTATTTGTGCTTTTGGTGGTGGTCTTGCGACTATCCCATTTTTATCAGAGCTTGCAGATAAAACAGGATGGTTTACTCAGCTTGATTTAGCAAATATGATTGCGGTTAGTGAATCAACACCAGGTGCAATGGGCGTTAATATGTCAACCTATGTTGGCTTTACAACTTGTAATTTTATTTATAGTAATTGGTGGATTTCATTTATTGGTTCAATCATTTCAACTCTTGGCCTTGTTTCCCCTTCAATTATTGTAATAGAGGTAATTTGTTTATTTTTAACAAAATTTAAAAATAATAAATATGTTGACTATGTTTTTTATGGTTTAAGGGCTGCCTCAATTGGCTTAATTATTGCAGCATTTTATTCAATTTTAAAGGTTTCAATTATTGATATTGATGCTTTTGAAAATACCTTTGAATTATATAAAAATATGTCATTTAATATTTTTCTTTCAAATATTGCAAAATCTATTGATGCTTTAATTAATTGGAAAAGCTTAAGTATTGCCTGTGTTATGGGCTTCTTTGTTTTTAAGTATAAAAAGCATCCAATTTTTTATATTGCAATTTCAGCAATTATTGGAATAATTTTAAGTTTATGAGGTTATAAGAATGAGTGTTTTAAAATGTAGCAATGTTTCATTTTCATTTGGAAATAGAACAATATTAGAAAATGCATCCTTTGTTATGCAAAAGGGTGAGCATATAGGATTAATTGGTTTAAATGGTGAAGGAAAATCAACATTTATAAAAATGATTACTGGTACACTTACTCCAGATGAGGGTAAAATAGAATGGTGTAAAAGAATAACTACAGGCTATTTAGATCAATATACAACTCTTACTAAGGGTAAAACAATTCGTGAGGTTTTACGTGAGGCATTTCAGCATATGTATGATTTAGAGGCTGAAATGAATGAAATGTATGAGAAGATGGGTGATTGTACTGAAGAAGAAATGAATCAGTATTTAGAGGATACAGGTGAAATTCAATCTGAACTTGAATCATCAGGATTTTATGAGCTTGATTCAAAGATTGAAGAGGTTGCTAATGGTTTAGGACTTGGTGAAATTGGTCTTGATCATGACGTTTCAAATCTATCAGGTGGTCAAAGAAGTAAGGTTTTATTAACTAAGCTTTTACTTGCCAAGCCTATGATTTTAATCCTAGATGAGCCAACTAACTTCCTAGATGAGGAACAGGTTAATTGGTTAAGGATGTATCTTGAAAATTATGAAAATGCTTTTTTACTTGTATCACATGATGTATCATTTTTAAATAGTGTTATTAATGTTATCTATCATATGGAGGATGGCACACTTACAAGATATAGTGGAAATTATGATTCATTTATGCAAATGTATGAATTAAAGAAGCGTCAGCAAAATGCTGCCTATGAAAAGCAGCAAAAGGAAATTGCTCATCTTAAGGACTTTATTGCTAAAAATAAAGCTAGAGTTGCAACTACTGATTTGGCAAAATCTAAACAAAGAATGCTTGATAGAATGGAAATAATTGATAAGGCTAAGGAACAAATAAAGCCTACCTTTAAATTTAAGGAATGTGGTGCTTCAGGTAGATTTGTTATTACAGCAAATAATCTAGTAATAGGCTATGATGAGCCTCTTTCAAAGCCTTTAAATTTTGTTATTGAACGAGGCAAAAAGGTTGTTATTAAGGGTGCTAATGGTATTGGTAAGTCTACTTTGTTAAAAACATTACTTGGTATTTTAAAGCCTCTATCAGGTGAATGTAAGCTTGATTATAATATTCACTATGGATATTTTGCTCAAGAGGAGGAATGTTCAAAAAATACTGCCCATCAAGAGATTTGGGATGAGTATCCATCAATGACTAATGCAGAGGTTAGAGGAGCGTTAGCTAGCTGTGGATTAACAAAGGAAAAGATAGAATCATTAATGATGGTTTTATCTGGCGGTGAGGCCGCTAAGGTTAGACTTTGTAAAATTATGCTTAAAGAATGTAATACCTTAGTATTAGATGAGCCTACTAATCACTTAGATGTTTTAGCAAAAGATTCTTTAAAGGATGCCTTAAAGCAATTTAAAGGAACAATTGTTCTTGTATGTCATGAGGCTGACTTTTATAAGGATATTGTTACTGATGTTTTAGATGCTGAACAGTGGACTACAAAAATATTATAAGGTGGTGTAATTTATGGATTACAAATTTAAAAATGTTAAGGTTTCTTATATTCCAGATTGTGAGGTTGTAATTAAGGATAAAAAATATCTTATTCATGGTGTTATAAATAATGAGGATATAACCGTAACAACAGATACTAAATACCCTTCACTAAAGGAAATAAATACTCCATCTAAGGAAAGAATATATAATGGCTGTCCATATCAAAATGAATGTGGTGGATGTCAGTTTCAGCATATTAATTATGATTATGAATTAAAATTAAAAAAGGAATATCTAAATGATTTATTTAAGAGCTTTCATTTAAAAGATGAAATTGAGATTACTCCAAGCTTTGATTATCTTCATTATAGAAATAAATGTCAAATGACATATAAGCTTTCAAAATCTAAAAAGGTAGTTGCGGCCTTATATGAGGATTATTCTCACAAGCTTGTTACGGTTGATGGTTGTATGCTTCAGGCTAATAAGGCCAATGAAATAATTAAGGCAGTAAGTAATGCTTTAACTAAAAATAAAATAGCTCCATATGATGAGGCAACAAGAACAGGAATTATTCGTCATATTTATGTAAGATATGGCTTTAATTCAAAGGAAGCAATGGTTGTTTTGGTAACAAATGGTGAATTTTTTCCTGGAAGAAATAATGTTTTAAAATCAATACCAAAGGAAGAATTAGGTATTAAAACAATTGTTCAAAATTTTAATTCTAGAGATACATCAATTGTTTTAGGTGATAAAGAAAAAATACTTTATGGTCCAGGATATATTTATGAAATGGTTGGAGATTATAAATTTAAAATATCATCTAAATCTTTTTTTCAAATAAATACAATTGGTATGAAAAAACTATATGAATTAGCTTTAAGTAAGGCAAATATTACTAAAAATGATCTAGTAATTGATGCGTATTGTGGTGTTGGTACAATTTCTATATTTGCTTCAAAATATGCAAAAAAGGTAATTGGTGTTGAATTAAATAAGGGTGCAATAATGGATGCCAAAATTAATGCAAAGTTAAACAACATAACAAATATTGAGTTTATCGCTGATGATGCAACTAATTATATGACAAATCTTGCTAAAAATAGAGATAAGGTTGATGTTGTTATTATGGATCCACCAAGAGATGGTTCAACAAAACAATTTATTAATGCAATTAAATATTTAAAGCCAAGAAAGGTTGTTTATGTCTCATGTAATCCAATAACATTGAAAAGAGATTTATATCAATTCTTTGAAAATGATTATTTACTTGAAAGTATAACTGCAGTAGATATGTTCCCCCGTACAATTCATACAGAAAATATTGCAATTTTATCTTTAGATGATGAACTTTCTTCACTTGAGAATTTAGCAAAAATTAGTAAAAATGGTGGCAATGTATTAGAAGCTTTAAATAGTAAAAATAATTATAAAAAAAATAATAAACTAAGAGTTATTCCTAAAGCAGATATTGAAATGATGCGTGAAGATAACTATGAAAGAACAGGAAGAATTCCTAATAAAAAGTATAAAAGATAACTATATGAGTGATTTCAAGTATAATTGAGATCACTTTTTTGACTTGTAATTAAAAAATAGGGGGACAAGAGAAAATTGTTAATTAAAAATTTATAGTTTAACTAAAAAATAATTTTAACTATAATTACATTTTTTGAATTTAAGTAAAAAAACACTTATAATATTAACTTAAATATGATATACTAAATTATAAGTAAAGGAAATGCTTATATAATTTACTTAAATATAATGCATTTAATTATAAGTAAAGGATGTGTTATTTTGAAATTGTTTTCAAAAAGGGCTGGAACTCTTTATCACGTACAAAGTGATTATGATTGTTTTGTTCCAATGCCATTGGATGAAATTGAGATTAATTATGATAGTGAAATGATTTATTTGTTAACTGAAGCAAACAAGTATTTAGGAAAATTAGATGGAATTGCTATAAACTTGCCAAATAAGGATATTTTTATTTCAAAATATGTTGAAAAAGAAGCTCTTTTATCATCGCAGATTGAAGGAACACAAGCCTCATTATCTGATGTTTTGCAATTAAATAAAATTGATGGTGAAAAAAGAAAGGAAACAGAAGATGTTGTAAATTATATTCACGCTTTAAATTATGGAATTGAATTATTAGAAAAATTGCCAATATCAATAAGATATTTAAAAGAATTACATAAAGTTCTTTTAAAGGGAGTACGAGGCGAGATGAAAAATCCAGGAGAAATCAGACATTCTCAAAATTGGATTGGTCCAAGTGGATGTACATTGTCTAATGCAACATTTGTTCCCCCATCTATAGATAAAATGAAGGAAGCATTAAATAATTTAGAAATATATATGAATGAAAAGATAAATGTAGAGCCACTCATTCAAATAGCTTTAATTCATTATCAATTTGAAACAATTCATCCTTTTTTAGATGGAAATGGAAGACTTGGTAGATTGTTAATTCCTTTATGGCTGAAGAATAACGATTATTTACAATATCCTCTATTATATTTAAGTCTATATTTTAAGCAAAATAGAACAGAATACTATGGACTTTTAATGGATGTTAGATTTAAGGGAAAATATGAAGAGTGGATTAAGTTTTTTTTAAATGGTGTTATTGAAATGGCTAATAATTCAATTGATGCAATTGAGAAAATTATTAGATTAATTAATCAAAATAATGAAAAAATTATTAATTCACAATATAAAAATAAAACAAATTTATTTGATACAATGAACTATATTTATAATCATCCTTATTTTGATTCGACTGATTTAAAAGATGCTTTAGGTATGTCAAAACCAACTATTTCTAAAATAATAAATGAACTATTAGATTTGAATATAATATCTAAAATTTCAAATAAACAAAGATATGTAACGTATAAGTATGATGAGTATATTACTATATTAGAAGAAGGAACAGAACTATGATTAATTGATAAATCAAGACAACATTACAGAAGAAAATTATATTAATAAAGATTATTTTAAGATAAAAACAAAATAAATATTTTGGTTTCAACATGTTTTATTTAAAATGATTCAATCAAAATTATTTTTTTAAAAAGTTAATTTTATTTATTTATGAATTTTATAGTATATAGTATAATTATCAATAAATGACTTAAAAAGTGTAATTTATTGTAAATTAAATTATATTTGTTTTTACCTACATATGATAAGGTATTAAGTTAAGATAAATTAAAAATTATTTTTTTCTTTTAAGTATATTGCATATTTATAATAATAAAATTTAGATACGGGTGGGCTATATGAAAAAATAATTATTATTTATATCAATGCTATTTATTATGATTTCAATGTGTTTAATGTCTAGTTTTAATGTTGAAGCTTCAAATTATATAAATGGTTGTGTATCTATTGATAAAGACTGGGGACACAAAAAAATAGAGTCAAGTAAAGGATTTTATTCAAATTTTGCAAGTGATAGTGGTGATGCTGTTAGACTTTACAAAGTAACTGATGCTGGAAGGCTTCTTGGGGTTGTTGTGGATGTTACAGATTTTGGTTTAAGTCAAGAAGGTTTATATCGTGGTGCTTACAGAACTATTGTTGTTATTTTTCAAATAACAATGAAAGAAATTGATGATGGATATCAAGAAATATATTTGATTAATACTGATGAAACAGCAAAAGGAAATTTGGTTAAACCTATAACAAAATTTGAACATGGAAGTGGTTACAAAGATACGTCATTTAAAAGATATGAATTTTACGCTGAATTTACTGGAACTGCATTATGTTCAACACAATTTTCAATTTGTTTTTCTGCCAATGGTTTATTTAGCGATGATTGGTTGGTTGGTAATGTTGAAGTTCAACTTTGCACTTCTTTTGAAACTAAAAAGAATGATTCACTTATGTATGTAAAAAATGCTAATGTAGATTCTTTATGGAAGTAATGAAAGTGAGAGAATAGCTTATGAAGTTTAAAGATTGTATGTATTATTCGAAAAAAATAAGTATAGGTAAAAAAAGTGAAATAAGAAGTACAATCTTTGGCTTTGTTATTTCATGTATGCTTCTATCAATATTTTTGATTTTTGCTAGTTTAATTATGTATATTGAAACATCTATTAATTCAAATCATAATGTTGAATCAGTTAAATTAGATTTATTTAATAACAATGAATTTATAACTAATAATTCACAATATATCGAGGAGAAAGTATATTATTCTGAAAATGGGGTAGCATTCAATACTACAAAAGATGGCTTTAATGTTAAAGATGTATCATATCCTGTTATAACTATTGATGGGCATGAAAAAATATATAAGGATATATATAAATATGGCTATGAAAATTTGGAATATAAGATATTAGCACAAACAATTACTTGTTTTTATGATGATTCATTTTATCTTGAATCAGAAAAGAATTATATGAAAAAGAATAATCTTGGGGATTTAATACTTGCAGGAAATAAATTAACAGGTAAAGAAAAAGAAATAATGATTTCAAGTTATTTATTAGATTATTTTGGAATTGATGATTATAGTAGTGTTATTGGTAAAAAAATTTCATTTTACAATCAATTGCCATTTGGAAGTATAAAGTATGGACATATTATTGATGAAGAATTTAATGATGAAACAAATGAGATATTAAATCAATATTATTATGTCTTTAAAGATTTTAACATAGTTGGTGTTTTCAACTCAAATATTTATTTATGTCCAAGCAGATTCACTGATTGTGATGTAACGTTTAAAGAATACTTGATTAAATCTAATTCTAATTTTTGGGTATCAGCTAATTCTGTTAAAAAATACGAATATTGTTACTATTCATATATTGATGAAAAAGATAATGAACATATAAATTTTGACAAATATTGTTTTAGTTGTGATTTGCCTTCAAAATTAAAGGAAAACGATGATAAAGTACAATTGCTATGCAATTTAAATAATAGTAAAGATTTAAAGCATATAGTTCAGTTAAAATCTATAAATGATGCATATAATTTTATTAATATTTGTGAAAATGAATATATTTTAAATGGTAGTGTTAGTTATATAACAAATGCTGATTTAAAGTCATATTTCTTTTTCTATCCATATTTTGAATTTATTAAAATTATTATTTATATATTAGTATTAGTTATTTTATTACTTGTTTTTTTAAATACAATAAGAATAATGGATTATTCATTACAATCAAATATTGAATTTTTTGCAATAATGAATTATCTTGGGTTAGATAAAAAAGATTTAAGGAAAATATATCTTATTAAAAATTCTCTTGATTATTTAAAGTCTATTTTAATTACAGTTTTGATACTAATTCCAATTGAAATAGTAACGTCATTTTTTTTAAATAAAATTTATGTTTCACAATTTAGAGGAATATTTAATTTTAACATACCAATATATTTATATATTCTAAGTATAATAATTCCTATAATAATTATTTACATTTTAATATGCTTAATAAGTATAACGATTGTCCATAGATATACTAACCTAATTAAGAAAATGAGGATTAACTAGATATGATTAAATTAAATAATATTTGTAAGGTGTTTAATAAAAATACAAATCCATTAGTTATTTTTAATAATTTTAATTTAGAAATTGAAACTCAAAAATTTACAGCAATTTTGGGAAGAAGTGGTAGTGGAAAATCAACAATTTTGAATTTAATTGGAACACTAGAAAAAACAGATTCTGGTTCAATTTTTATTGAGGATATTGATGTCACAAAGTTAAATGAAATTGAATTATCTAAATTTAGAAATGAAAAAATAGGTTTTATTTTTCAAACATTTTTCCTAGAACCTTCGTTATCAGTTATTGACAATGTAACAATGCCACTTGCAATAAGGGGTGTTAAATTATGTGATAGGAACAAAATTGCTAATGAAATTTTAAATAAACTTGGAATTTTAGCAAAAGCTAATGAGAAAACGATTAAATTATCTGGTGGTGAAAAACAAAGAGTATGCATTGCTCGTGCACTTGTTACAAATCCTAGTATAATTTTAGCTGATGAACCAACTGGCCAACTTGATTATGAGACTGGTCAAGATATATTATCGATTCTTAAAGAAATTGTTTTAAGTGGGAAAACAGTTGTTTTAGTTACTCATAGTAAAGAGGATGCGTATAAATATGCTGATAAGGTACTATTATTAAAAGATGGAATAATTACATAAAGTATTATAGGTGAAATTATGAAATTAACTGATTATTTTAAATATTCATATATATTATTTAAGAAAGATAAAAAGAGAAGCTTATTAAGCATGATTATTTGTTTTTTATTATCAATACTAACGATGGGATGTATGTATATTGGTTTTACTTATTATAATAATATGATGAACATAGAAAATAAATACTTGCACGAAAAACCATTAATGATATCTGTTTCTAATAACAATAGTCTGATGATTGAATATGGAAAAAAATACAATGCCTCAAGAATAATTGCTGAATCAAATTTTGCTTTGTATATTGATTTTGAAAAAGAGGATGATTTTATCATAACTGGTGGTGTTTTACCAAGTTCGTCACATGAGCTTCTTGTAAAAGAAAAAACAAATTTAAAAATTGGCGATATAGTTAAATATAATGATATTGAGTATATAGTAAGTGGTACTTATGAATCTAGTGATTTTGATAAGTATATTGGAAATATTAACTATTTACCTTTTGATTTAAAAATTAAAAATGTAGTTTTAATCTATTCGGAAGCTGTAACAGGTACCTACAAAAATATTAAAAAACTATTTTCTCAATTAGATTCTTTAAATATACTTGTTGATCATTATGATTATGATATGTTTTTGTCATATCATAAATATGGAACATATATTGTTGTTTTCTCCATTTTGGTGTCTGTTATATTATTTATATCTTCAATTGGATTTTTTGCTAATTCATTAATTATGTCATTAAACCAAAGTAAAAAATTATTAGCAATGTTAAATTTAAATGGTTTAAGTAGAAATAAGTTAATTGTGGTAGAATCAATGTATGGTTTTACTCTTTCATTTGTTGGAATGATTTTGGCTTATATTAGTGTATGGATAATATCATTATTTATTAATTTGAATAAGTTATATTTCTTTTTAATTCCATCACAATTTAAGAGCATATTATATAATTATAAATATTTATCAAATTTTCCCTGGTATATTGTATTTATTAATTTGTTTTTGTTTGTTATTTCAATTTTATTAATATGCTTTAATAACTCTAAAAAGATAGTAAATAGCAAAGGCATATTTACAAAAGATTTTTAAACAAGGATATCATAATTATTTCAGTATATGTGATAATTATGATATCTTTTTTTCTTATATTTTAAAACAAAGTGTATATAATTTAACACATAAAAATACACTGTGTTTTGTTATTTATAAAAAATATCGAACAAAATTATTGAAATGTTGCAATAAAATTGGATATTTTGTATAATGAAAAGGAATAATGGGGGAAAATATGAAAAGGAAAATTTTTACAACAATATTATGCTTTATTTTATTTACATTTTTATCATCTTGTACTGATAATAAAAATAATGATATAACAACAATCACTGATATGGTTGATAGAAAAGTTGAAATAAATCCGGGAAGCTATGAACGAGTAGTTTGTATAGGTGCTGGTGCATTGAGATTGTATTCGTATATTGGTGATGTTAATAAATTATGTGGTGTAGAAGATATTGATAACTATATGCTTGAATCAAGACCAAAGATTTTTGATTCTGTAGCTAGACCTTATTTTATAGCAAATAAGGAGGTATTTAAAAATTTAACATCATGTGGTGTTGGTGGTCCTCAGACCCAAAGTGCTGAACCAGAAAAAATATTAGCCTGTAATCCAGATATTGTTATTTCTGAATATGAGGATGTTGATAAGGAAAATGCTTTGCAGGAGCAATTAGGTGTTCCTGTTATAACAGTTCGCTATGGAGCAAATGGTGCTTTTGATGAAAATATAAAAAAAAGTATTTCTTTATTGGGGTTAGTTTTTAATTTAGAAGAGAAGGCAAGTATTTTAAATGCTTTTATTTTAAGTGAAAAGGAAGAAATAGAAAAAAGAGTTTTAAATGCTTCAAGTGATAAATTAGTTTATATTTGTGGGCTTGGTAATTGGGGTACGACTAATCATTTAATGACTGTTCAAAATTATGAGCCATTTAATATTTGTAAAATTAATAATGTTGTTTCAGGTTTAATAAAGGATGGTATTCAAAAGATTGATGAAGAAAAATTCGAGACAATTTCAGATGATGTTGATATTTTAATTATTGATTCAGCTGCAATAAAAAATATTACTGATAAATCAGTATTTTATAATATGAAGGCTTGGAAAAATGGTGAGGTTTATCTTCAAATGGCTTACAATGCCTATTATACTAATATCGAAATTTCTTTAATAAATACTTGGTTTAATGCTAAAATTGCATATCCTGAGATTTTTTCTGATATTGATATGAAAGAAAAAACTAATGAGGTTACAAAGGCATTTTTAGGCAAAGAGCTTGCAGATGAAATTTATGCTTATCCTAATAGCTTTGGTGGATATAAAAAAATGAATACAGAAACATTTCCAAGATAATTAAAAAAATAGCTAATTATTAGCTATTCATTTCAAAAAAGTATTTAGTTATTGCTTCAGGAGATTCCTTACAATTATTATTGAACCAATATTCTAGTGTTAAAATAAATGAATTAGTTATCATTAAACAGTAAAGCTCTGATGGAATATTTTTTTCTTTTACAAGTTTATTATTTATTATAATATCAGTGATAGGCTTTAGATGTTCTTTTAGACTTTCAATAAAATAAGTTTTACTCTCACTAGAAAGTATTGCAGAAATTAGTTTTTTTTCATCGTGTAGATGATAAAAAATGTGTGTAACTAAATGAGTATAGTCGAATATTGATGATTTAGAAAAATCATGAGTTTTTTCTTCAGTTAATGTGTGGGAAAATACATGATCAAAAATGTGATTAACAATTGATAGTAGCAGTTCATCTTTTGTTTTATAGTGTGAATAAAAGGTTGAACGTGATGTTTTAGATATTTTTAAAATGTCTTCAATAGTTATTTTAGAATAGGGTTTTTCTGATAAAATAGTGGCAAAGGCCTCATAAATTGAATTTTGAGTTTTTATTAATCTTTTATCCATAATGTTTCTCCTTCTAGTTAGACTTTAAAATAATTATAGAACATTTTGTTTTAATAAACAAATAAAAAGGATAATAATATGATTGAAATTTATAAAAAAATTAAAAGAAGAAAAATGTTAATAATTATTACTTTAATAGTCCTTGTTATTTTCATGGCTATTTTATGCTTATTTGTAGGTTCATCAAATATGTCATTTATTGAATCAATAAAAGCTATTTTTTACAAAAGTAGTGAGGCAAATAATAGAATAATGTATAAGATTAGGATGCCAAGGGTTTTAGCCTGTATTATTGCTGGAGCTGGACTAGCCCTATCAGGACTTATTATGCAGACAACTTTACAAAATTCAATGGCATCACCATCAACGCTTGGTGTGTCTAATGCTTCAGTATTTGGAGCTAATTTGTCAATGATAGTGTTTGCTGGAGGTAATATATCATCTCTAAATAATTTAAATAATTATTTTAATCAAGCAAATCCCTATCAAACCTCAGTAATGGCTTTTATTTTTGCTTTTATTTCAGTAATTATAATTTTAGGTATGTGTAGATTAAAGGCCTATTCACCTAGTGCTGTTGTACTTGCTGGTATTGCAATGGGATCAATTTGGAGTGCAGGAACAACAATTTTACAATTTTTTGCGACTGATGTTGGTCTTTCAGCCTCAGTTGTCTGGTCATTTGGTGATTTAAGTAGAGCTACTTATAAAACAGATATAATTATGGGAATAATTGTTTTAATTGGTTTTGTTTTCTTTTATTTATGCTCATGGAGATTTAACGTAATGCTTAGTGGTGATGATGCTGCTACAGGTTCTGGTGTTAATGTTAAAGCTTTGAGATTTTTATCATTACTAGTTGCTTCAATGCTTACAGCTGTTTGTGTCTCGTTTTTAGGTATAATTGGTTTTGTTGGTATAATTTGTCCTCATGTTATGAAAAGAATAATTGGCTATGATCATAAATATTTAATTCCTTCATCTTGTATTTGCGGTAGCTTACTTTTACTTATAGCTGATACTTTGTCAAAGGCACTTGGAAATGGTACTGCCCTACCAGTTGGGGCGATTACTTCAATTATTGGTGCTCCATTCTTTTTATATATTATTTTTTCAAAGAGGGAGTGATATAGATGCTTAAAATAGAAAATATTAGCTTTAGCTATAATAAAGATACTTTTTTTAAAAAAAGTTTTAATACAAATAATATTTTAAACGATTTATCACTTGAACTTGATAATAAGAAATTGGGAATGGTCTTAGGGAAAAATGGCTCAGGTAAATCAACTTTATTTAAAAATATTGTGGGAATTTTAAAAAATAATAGTGGTAGTATTTTATTAAATGGTAAAAATTTAAATGAACTTAATAGAAATGAAAAATCTAAAATTATTGCATATGTTCCTCAGGATATATCATTTAAAGCTTTAACTGTTTATGAAACAATACTTTCAAGAAGATTATCCTATTTTAATATTAATCCTTCAAATGAGGATTATAAAATGGTTGATTTTGTAATTGATGAAATGAATTTAAAGGAATTAGCATTTAAAAATGTTAATGAACTATCAGGTGGAGAAAGACAAAAGGTGGCAATAGCTCAAGCCTTGGTTTGTAATCCAGAACTATTGGTATTTGATGAGCCAACTGGTAATTTAGATATCGGAAGTGAAAGGTTAATATTAAATGAATTAAAAAAATTACTTTTAAAGAAGGATATTATGATTTTAATGTCAGTTCATGATATTAATTTAGCACTTGAATTTTCAGATGTTTTATATTTAATGAAAAAGGGTGAAATAAAGTATACTATTAGTAAAAATCAAATTACTGATGATATGCTTAATGAAATATTTGGTGTAAATGTTAAAATAAAAGAAATAGATAATAAAAAAATAGTAATGGTTGAGGATTAATAATGAATAATGTTGAAAAATATTTTGATGGTGAAGCAAAGAATTGGGATGAAAGAGAATCACATAGTATTGATGAAAAAAAAGCTCTTTTAGATAAGGTTGGAATTAAAAAAACAGATAAGGTTTTAGATCTTGCCTGTGGAACTGGAGTTATTACAGGATTATTGCATCAATATACAAATGGAATTATTACAGGAATTGATATTTCATCTAAAATGATTGAAGTAGCGTTACAAAAGTACAAGGATGATAAAAATGTTAGATTTACTTATGCTGATTTTTTAAAAATAAATGATGATAATAAATATGATGTTGTTATTATTTATAATGCATATCCTCATTTTTTAGAACCAGAAAAATTATCACAAAAGCTATTTGATGTTCTAAATAAAAAAGGAAGATTTGCGATTTTACATTCATTATCAAAAGAAGAACTTGCCATTCATCATTCAAAGGGGGCAAATAATGTATCTCGTCTTTTAACAAATCCTTTAAATGAGTATAATTTTTTTAAGGATAAATTTAATTTAATTGAAGCTTCAGAAACTAATCATTCATATACTTTAATTTGTGAAAAAAATATATAGCTTAATAAACATAAAGGATTCACATTTGTAATTTTTGGCATAATATGAATCTTTTATTTGTTTTGAATAGAAAAATCAAAGTATTTTTGACATTTATTGACAAAAATATTTAAATATTTTATAATCTAAAAAAATTATGAGATTTAAAAGGAACATATTGAAGTTGGTAAGATGGCTATATGTAAGAAAAGTTTATATCATAATATTGCTTTAATTTTTCACTCAAAAATAAAGGAAAATGAACAAAGAAATAAGCTTAATGAATTTGTAACTAATGCTGAATCAATAATGCAGGTTTCTTAAAATTAAATAACTGAGTTTTATTTAAAGATGAGGTGATATAATGGTTAATGATAGAGTTTTAATTGCTGATGATAGTAAATTAAAGGAAATAATTACTTTAAAGAAAATATTTCCAATTGTTAGAATTGTTGATCCTAATGATTTATATGTTAAAGTTGTTAATGAGGATGGAAAAATAATTAATACAAAGATGCATTGCTATGAAATTTGGAATAGAAATAGCTGTTGTAGCAATTGTACTTCAAAAAGGGCTTTAAGTAACAAGATGTGGAATAGTAAGCTTGAGATAAAGGGGAATGAAATTTATTCTATTTTATCTAAGTGTATTAGCATAAATAATAATGATTATGTTTTAGAAATTGGCTTTCCAATAGATGATAACTCTACTAACAATTCGAAGAATAGACGAAATTTAATGGCAAATCCATTATTTTTAGATTTTTATCGTGATACATTGACAAAAGCTTACACAAGAACTTACCTTGAGGATTTCCGCGATGTTTTGGATAAGTCTTCAGGAATTGCGCTCCTTGATATTGATGGATTTAAAGAAATTAATGATACATATGGTCATCAGGTTGGTGATTTAGCATTAAAATTAATTTCTGCATCAATAATGAAATCAATAGAAAATAAGGGTATTTCCATTAGATATGGTGGCGATGAATTTTTAATTGTTTTTAGTGAAATTGATGAGGATTCATTTAATCAAATAATGAAAAATATTAAAGAAGATATTTCTAAAATAAAAATCACTAATTATGAATGTGTTAAGTTAAGTGCAAGTATAGGTGGAGCTTATAATGCAAAATCATTGGAGTCTGCAATTAATATTGCTGATAAAGAAATGTATAGAAATAAAGTAAAAAGATAAAATGTGAAAAAATGAGTGTTGAAAATCTATTAAGAAATAAATGGTCAATAAAACAATTTCAAGATTAGGCTCAAAGGAGTTTTTTGAACAATTTGTTATAGAATTTATGGATGATAAGACATTTGATAATTTGTGTATTTCATATAATAATAATGTTGAAATTCTTTTTCTATTTTATTCATTAAAAGGAATTTGTGTAAATTAAGAATTTAGTGATCTATATAATGCTTTATCTTTATTAACTGATGCATTGCGCAAAAGAACGTTTGGATGACTCAAAAAAATTTAATAGAGGCATTTTCTGGTGAGTCTCAGGCAAGAAATAAATATACATTTTTTGCATCAGTAGCTAAAAAAGAAGGCTATGAACAAATGGCTGAGATATTTTTACATACAGCCGAAAATGAACGTGAGCACGCCAAAATGTGGTTTAAAGAATTATCAGGAATAGGAAATACTTTAGAAAATTTAGAGAGTGCAGCTGATGGTGAGAATTATGAATGGACAGATATGTATGAAAATTTTGCCAAAACTGCAGAAGAAGAGGGATTCTTAGAACTTGCTATTAAGTTTAGAGCTGTAGGTGAAATTGAAAAGCAACATGAACAAAGGTATCGTGCCCTTATGAAAAATATAGAAACAAACCAGGTTTTTGAAAAAAGCGAGGTTAAGGTTTGGGAATGTCGTAATTGCGGACATATCATTGTAGGAACAAAGGCTCCTGAGATTTGTCCTGTTTGTAATCATCCTCAAAGCTATTTTGAGGTTCAAAAGAATAATTATTAATTAAAAATGTATTAAATCTTACTATTTTAAATAATAAAAGGAGTCGTCTCCTTTTAATTTTTCTTATGTGCTTGTTTTTCAATTAAGTAACCAATTATATACAATATATTAATTATAACAGTTGAAATGCTTGAGAAAATAAGCTTTTTACTATTATAAATTGAGGCTAAAATTAATAATGCTATTATTGCAACAAATATAAAAATTGAATATGGTCCAACAAAATTTGAGGTTCTTCTATTTTTACCACTATAAAGTGAAATACCACCAATTCCAGCAAATATAAATAATAATGAACTTATAATTGTTGTTAAAATATATAGAGGAAGTTTTGAAATTACAAATTCAGGATCAATTATTGATAAATATAATTGATAAATTGAATAGAAGGCTAAGAATAAGAATGCAAAGCTAGATATTAATAAAAATACTTTTCCTATTCTTCTAATTTTTCCTTCGTTTTCCCATTTTCCAAATATTTGAGTAGATTCTTCAACTGCAAGTGGTTCTAAATTGTCTTTTTTCATCATAGATATTTGTGAAACCTTAGTTTTAATCTTTAAGGCAAATATTTTTTGTTCTGAGAAATCTAAAAATAGCATCGTTACAGCTTCCCAAACAAATACCCATGCAGCAATATTAATTACCTCTGAAGCAATTTCGGTTCTTATTCCTTCACCAAACCAGTTATGAGCTTTGCCTACAACCATAATGAATAATAATATTACTCCAATTAAAATTAAATTTGAAGCGATTAATTCTTTACGTTGTTTTATTTTTCTTGCTGAATATTGATTTAGCTCTAAAGTATCATTAAACGACTCAATAATTGATTTAGGATCATAGCCTTCATAATCATTTATTTCAAAATTAATTTCTACCTTATAACCAAATGGAGCCTTTTCAATTAAGGAATTTATGTTTTTTAATGCATCTTCAGAAAACTGAGGCTTTTTAATATTTCCAAAATTTGTATCAAGTAAATCTGAGGCTTTTTCATAATGAAGGGTAAAGCCTACTGTTTTATTTTCTTTATTAACATTATAGTATTTTTCAAATAATTCAATTTGTCTTTGATTAGTATCAAAGTTTATTTTGTTTATATTTTTTTTCATAATTTTCTTCCTTTTATTCATAATTATGATAATTAAAAATGGTTTTCTATCATCATTATATCAAATTTTGACTTTTTTTCAAAAATAGTTTATATTGAAATTAGTTTTATTGTAAATTGGAGATTAAAATTATGAAGCTTAAAAGTAATGTTGAAAGAAAAATTAATAATATGGAAAAAAGTGAATTGTTAAATCTAATTAATACCTTATGTCTAAACAATGAGGACGTTGTCATGTTTTTAAATAATTATTATACAAATATAAAAATAGATTATGAGAAGATTAATGAAAAAATTGATAAGCTATTTTTTAAAAATATAGTTGAATATGATAAAGCAATTAATATTTATTATAGCTACAGAAAAAGAAGTAATGATTGTAAGGGCTTGGCTTTAATTGGCCTAAATTTGTTAAAAAACTTGATAGATTATTTTGAATATGATTATTCTTCAAAAAATTATAAAAAAATAATGGATATTTCAGAATATGTTTGTGAATATATAGTTCAAGTCGAGGATAATTATGCTTTAAGAGAATTGTATGAAAGCTTAGTTTGTAAAGATGAGTTATATGAAGATATGATGGATATTTATTATTCATATTTTGAGAAATAGGTTAATTAAATTGTAAACGTTGTTTTCTATTCTTTATAATGACTTTGAAATTCTTATATGATATAATGCTAATGCTTTAGGAGTTGAATTTATGAATTTTTCAGGAACATTTATAGCATTAGTGCCACCACTTTTAGCTATTATTTTAGGTATAACTACTAAGAAGGTTAACTTATCATTAATAATTGGTATAATTGTTGGTGTTTTATTATATTCTTCATTTAATCCACTTTTAGCAATTGAAACTGGCTTTGAAATTATGGAAAGTAGAATTGGTGGCAATGTTTTAATTATTATTTTTCTAATTATGCTTGGTATGTTTGTTTATTTAATAAATATATCTGGTGCATCTAAAAAATATGGTATTTGGGCTAGAAAAAAGCTTAAAAGTAAAAGAAGCTCTTTACTTGCAACCTTCTTTTTGGGAATCTTAATATTTATAGATGATTATTTTAATTGTTTAACTGTTGGAACGATTATGGCACCGATTACAGATAAATTTAAGGTGTCAAGAGAAAAACTAGCCTATATTATTGATACAACTGCAGCTCCAGTTTGTATGCTTGCCCCTATTTCATCATGGGCTGCAGCAGTATCAACAACTATTAATGATGAGGGATTAAATGGTTTTTCAATTTTTGTTAAATCTATTTTTGCAAATTATTATTCAATTTTATCATTAATTATGGTATTAGCTATCATTATCTTTAATTTTGATTTTGGAAAAATGAAAAAATATGAAAATATAACAGAAATAGAAGTAGAAGATGAAGTTGCTGATGATTCACCAAGTAAGATAATCGATTTGATTTTGCCTGTTGTATTTTTAATTGTTGGATGTGTTTTTATGATGCTTGTAACAGGTGGTATTTTTAAAGGTAATAATTTAATTCAAGCCTTTGGAAGCTGTAACGCAAGCTTATCATTATGCTGTGGAGCTCTTATAGCTCTTATTTTAACCTTAATTTTATATTTGCCTAGAAGGGTAATTAGCTTTAATGATTTTTTAAAAAGCTTTGAGGAAGGCTTTAAAACGATGATTCCGTCAATTTTAATTTTATCATTTGCTTGGACACTTGGTGGAATTTGTAGTGAGGAATATCTTAATTGTGGTGGCTTTGTTAAAGGTCTTTTATCTACAAATATATCTAATAGCATCTTACCGATGATCTTCTTTTTGTTATCAATTTTATTAGCATTTTCAACAGGTACATCTTGGGCAACCTTCATTATTTTAATTCCAATTTCAATTAGCTTATTTAATAAGGTAGAATCAGAACTATTAATTATAACAATTTCTTCAATTTTGGCAGGAAGTGTTTGTGGTGACCATTTATCCCCAATATCAGATACAACAATTCTATCATCAACTGGTGCTGGTTGTAATCATATAAATCATGTACAATCTCAAGCAATATATGGTATGGTAGTTGCCTTGTCTTCATTTATTGGTTATTTATTTGCTGGTTTGTTTTCATCTATTTTGCTTGGCTTTATTATTAGTTTCTTGACTCTAACTATTATTCTTACTATTTTGTATTTTATTGAGAAAAAAACTCCTAAGGCTATTTAATGTGAATATTAATGTTCACATTACTCCTTAGGAGCTTTTTAATTTAAGGTAATTTCTATTATTTTTATTTCAAGTGGGTTAACAGTTGTACTTATTTTTAATAATCCTTTTGTTATTTTTTGCATTTCAATTTTAAATCTTGGTGCACATAGTTCCTTCATTATATTTAATTCATCATTTGTTAGGGTTTCATCCTTTGATATTTCTTTATAGATATCATAGGATGAACCACTTTTTTTATTTAAATAGGTTGTTTTTATTCTAGCCTTATTAAAAGGTACATTCTTTATTTCAAAAATGAAATTAATATCTGTGTATTTTGAGAAGCATTTATATCTATCTTGATCTGTTAGTTCAAAATATTCATTTTCTGCAAAAAGCTCAGAATAATGAACATAGTTATTTAAAATAATAACGATTTTATTGTCCTCAAAGCTTACGATAAAATTTTTTCCTTTTTTTAAGATATTATTTTTTAATTTTGATAGGAAATAAATCGAATTAAATGAAGCCTTCTTTATGTAATTAAAGGTGTAATAGCCATTATATCCTAAATATGGGTTGTTATCAAAGAAGTTTTCTATTGTTACATCAAACATATTATTCATTACAGAGGCAGATATATATGGATAAATATCAATTATATTTTTGGTTTGGTAGGATGAGGAAAATAATGTATCATTTAAAAGATTACATGATCCTGTGAAATTTACATCTTCAATAATTATATTATTTAATTTTGTTGAATAGATTTTATCTATTTTTTCAAAGAAATCTTTAACCTCATTTGGATTTTTGGCAATAGTTGTGTTTGTTGAGGTTATATAATTTATCGAAATATAATCAAAGATATTTCTATTTTTATTTGATGAGGTTACAATTTTATAATCATCAATTGAATCTATAGAAGGTGAAATAAATTTAATTTTGTTTGTCTTTTTCTTTAAACCTGTAAAATATTCAATTATCTTATAAATATAGGTATATTTTTCTTCTAGCGTATATTCAATTTGTTGTTCAAAATTGATTGAAATCATTATATCATTAAATTCATACGGAGTATTTTTCATAAAATACTTTAAAAATAGAGTTATTAATTCTGAAGACGATACGAAAATTGTGAAATCAAATTTAAAATATGGAGATAGCTTTAAATCGTAAATTATTTTAGCAATATTATCAATCATTGGTTTATTTAGCATATACTCATTGTTTATTTTTTTATACATTCTAGCTGTTTGAGCAAATATAGATGTTAATTCAATATACCTATATTTTATTTGACTTTGAATTTCCTTTAATTCATTAATTACATATGAATTATAAAGAAAGTTAATATTTCCAAGTTTTATAATTAATGAAGTAGGATTTTCTATTTTTTCATAATTGTTTAAATTTTCAATAGATATAATTTCCTTTGTAGCCCTTACAGTTTCAACAATGTTATTTCTTTTAATATATCTTTGATATTTAGCCATAATAATGTCTAAAACTTCTTTTATTAATTTACTCTTATCTTCATTCGATGAGAATTCAAGCTCTTTGTTTTTCTTTCTATATTCACTAGGATAGCAATTATAAATATTTTTGAAGGCTCTAACATAGCTTCTTGATGTTTCAAAGCCGTGCTGGTAGGCAATTTCTTCAATAGAGGTATTTGTTAGTGTTAAATCATCAATAGAGTAGTTGACTCTTAAGGTGTCATAGTATTCAATAAATGTTTTATTTAAGGAATTCTTAAATAACTTTGATACGTGAGATTCAGTATAATTAAATTTTTCAGCAATATTTCCAAGTGAAAGATTTTCTTGATAATGTTCATTAATATAATTTGTTATTTTTGTAATAGTATCAAAGCCCTTATCAGAGATAATTGTTGATGAAATATCAGTTTTAAAATTATTCATTAATTGCGCAATTAATGAATAACAAATTGATTTTGTGTTTAAATAGGCATTAACGTTATTCTGAGAATTTAATCTTATTATACTATAAATAAAGTATCTAATAGTTTCATATTTAGAGTTATTAGGGTATATTACTGAATTTAAATCGAATATTATATTATCAGCTTTTTCATCATCTAAATACAAAGAGATATCAAAAAAAGTTGAAAGAATAATGCACTTGTTATTACTAGTTAGCTCATGAATTTCCTTAGGATTAATTATTACTATGTCCTTTTCGTTTAAATTATAGCTTTCTTGATTAATCTTTAAGGTAGCATCTCCCTTAAGAACAATTAGTATTTCTGTTTGGGAATGCATATGAATTGGACAATAGTCAAATTCACTAGCGATTATTTTTATTGGTCTTTTTTTACTTGTTTTTAATAATTCAACATCTAGCTTCATTTTATCACCTCATTGTAAATTGGAAAAAATTGGATTTTTTTACTTTGTTATTTTATTTATAATATAAATTATCTTTACATAATTAATTATAACTCAAAATTATGTGAAAAAAACTAAAAAGTGCATTTTTTTGTCATTTGTGAAAATAAAAATATGTTTTCATTTGGCAAAACACAAAAAAATGTAGTTTAAAAGCAACCATTTGTGATTAAAAAGCGCTTTTATGTTTGCTAAAATATAAACTGAAGATAAGGGGTGCGTATATTATATGAAAGAACCAATTTTTAAGGCGACACATATTGTTAAACAATTCGGTCCCACAATTGCTTTAAATGATGTTGATATTGAAATTTATCCAGGTGAGATACGTGGATTTATCGGTGAAAACGGATCAGGTAAATCTACAATGTCAGCAATTATGACAGGTATATATCAAAAGACATCTGGTTCAATGGAATATCATGGAAAGCCATGGGAACCAGCATCAATGATTGATGCATTAGATAATGGTATTGGTATCATAGTTCAAGAAAGTGGTACTATATCAGAGATTTCAGTAGCTGAAAATATATTTTTAGGTGAATTAAAAAAGTTTTCAGGTGCTAATTATTTTGAAGATCGAAAGATTGAAGATTTTTCTCCATCCTTTGATTTGTCACTAGTTGAATTTGATTCATGCTTTAATAAATATAAGAATGAATTAGAAAATACTAGTGATAAATCAACAATAAAGTCCATTCTACATGATGCTAAAAATACGTTAAGGTCAATGTATGAAACATTAGCTATAAGCTTACATGATGATAATTTGAAGAAGGAAGAGCTTGAGGATAAAAGATTTGATTCCTTAGCTAAAAAAATCTTTGATGAATTTGTTAATGAAGAAAAAAGAATTGATGATTTTTATGACAAGAATGACGACAAGGTTGAGGCATATCTAGTTGAACGTAGAAGAGAGAATGCTCATAACGAGCATAAGAAGAGCTACAAGAAAAAGTGCATGATGCTAGATGATGAATCTTATATGCGTCGTATGTGGTTAAAAAATGATGAGAATTATTTAAAAAATCATTATATAAATGCAATTCATGACTTAAAGACAATTCATGAATCAAAGGGTTTAAAGAAATTTAAGAATTTCTGGTTAACTGCAATTTTTGGTTTATTTGTTAATGGTAATAAGCTAAGAAAGCAAGCTCAATATGCATTGTCTAAAATTGGAGTAAATGATATTCAAGCTGGTATGATTACTGCAAGATATGATATGCAGCAAAGAAAGCTTATTGAGATTGCTAAATGTTTAAATAAAAATCCTGAGATATTCATTGTTGATGAAACAACAACTGCTTTATCTGAAACTGGTAGAAATCTTTTATATAAGAAGATGAATGAGCTTAAGGAGCAAGGAAAATCAGTATTGTTTATTTCTCATGATTTAGAGGAACTAATGGATAAATGTGATACGTTAACTGTTTTACGTGATGGTAACATTGTTGCAAATCTTGATAAGGCAAAGAATGAATTTGATGCTGATGCGATTAAGAAATATATGATTGGTCGTGAGCTTCAAGGTGATTATTATCGTAGTGATTACGATGGCTCTTATGATGAAAAGGTTGTATTAAAGATGGTTGATGCTTCTAAGGGAAGACAGCTTAAGAATATTAATCTTGAATTACATAAGGGTGAGATTCTTGGTATTGGCGGATTGTCAGAATGTGGTATGCATGAACTAGGCAAGGCATTATTCGGTAATATTTCACTTGATGGTGGTTTTGTATATTGTGGTGAAAATCTTGATATGCTTGTTAAAAATGAAACATTTGCGATGAAGCAAAGAATTGGTTATTTGTCTAAGAATCGTGATGTTGAAGCTTTAGCTTTAAAAACTTCAATCTTTGATAATATTGCTATTGCATCAATTAATAATATTGCTAAGTATAATTTCTTTGTAACAAAATCAGCAGAGAAGAAGCTTGTTAATAAGCAAGCAAGAGAATTACAAATTAAGTGTAATTCAACTGAGGATTTAGTAAGTAAGCTTTCTGGTGGTAATAAGCAAAAGGTATCACTTGCTAAATGGATTGCTAATGATTCTGAAATTTTAATTTTGGATTGTCCAACTCGTGGTGTTGATATTGGTGTTAAACAATTTATTTATCAATTATTATATAAGATGAAGAAAGAGGGAAAGGCTATTTTAATGATTTCCGAGGAGCTTCCTGAGTTAATTGGTATGTCTGATCGTATATTAATTATGAAGGATGGACAAATAACTCATGAATTTGAAAGAAGTCCTGAGTTATCACAAGAAGAAATAGTTGAGTACATGATTTAAGGAGGCTAAAGTATGAAGAAAACAAATGAAAAGATTGTTTCAAAAATTAATCCTAAGTACTTTAACCAAGATTTAGTTAATAGTGCCTACGATTTCTATATGTCTGATAAGGAAAAGACAAAGGAAGAAAGAACAAAGCTTAGTGATAAGATCAAGGCTGAGTATAATAGGATAGATGAAGAATTAAAGGAATCAATTAAACGTGAAATTGATGAGGTTAATAATAAAGCAAATAGCGAATTAACTGAAATAATAAGTGTTAAAGAGAATGGATTAAAGGCTGAAGATGAAAAATATAGTAAGCTTATTAATCCTTCAAAGGAAGAAAAGCGTGAACATTCTAATGTTATTAAGGGTGTTGAGATTGTAGCTAAAAGAGCTAAAATTAAGGCTAATAATGCAAATTATGAGGCTAGAAAGGCTTTAAAGCTAAAAAGATATGATTTACATGTTGAATATATCAATATGATGTACTATGCAAAAGAACTTGTAAGTCCAATTGATAATTTAAGGTCAAAGGCAATTGAGAATAATGCAGCCTTTGATTTAAAGAGAACATTAACTAATAAAAAGTTTTGGACAAATCTAATTCCATTCTTTATGCTAGTTGTTATGATTTTAGCCTATGCAATTGCCAAGCAGGCATGTGGCTATAATGGTGATCTTACAGCAATTATTAATTCTGGTATTTTCGTAGCCCTAGTAGCAACAGGTGCTGTATTCATTTATTCACAGGGTGGATTTGATATGTCACTTGGTAATGCTTCATTAATGTGTGCATTACTTGCAGGTATTGTTTATAAGAATACACATAACTTATTCTTATCACTAGTTGTGTCAATTTTTATTGGTGCGATGCTTGGTGTTGTAAATGCTGTATTCGCGACAATGTTAAATTTACCAGTAATGGTTATGACTCTTACAATGATGAATATTATTGCCGCAATTAATGATGCAATTATCAATGGTAAGATGTTTGATTTAAGTGGAAGCTTTGGTGAAGGAATGATTACAAATGCCTGGATTTATGCAGCATTCCTATTAGTGTTCTTCTTAATATGTTGGTTTGTATTTAATTTTACTAAGGTTGGTAGAAGAAATAAATTTATTGGTTCAAATAAAGTTGCTGCTAAATTTAATGGTATCAATCTTATGAAGGCTGGTATTGTATCATTTGCAATTTCAGGTGTTGGTCTTGGTATTTGTGGCTTTGTTTATATTAATTCAATGAGTGGACAAATATTTAATCCTTCAGGATCAGTATTAGGACAGGTAGGACTTAATGTAATTATTGCCATTGTATTTGGTGGTATGACAACATCAGGTGGTCCAAAGTCTAAGATTAGCTGTGCAGTTATCGGAGCCTTCTTCGTAGTGTTCTTAGAGGAATTCTTTAATGCCATTAACATGGTAGCTCCTGTTGGAGATTACAAATATATGGTTAAGGGTATTGTATTTATAGTTGTATCCTTAGCAAATATGTGGGATACAAGAACAAAGAGATTAGCATCAGGAGGTAGCATACAATGATGGATTATACAAAGCCTATTCAATATAATAAAAATCCAATTACCTCAAATAGAAAGCTTAAAAGAGCAGGTAGAAAAACATTTTGGAGTTTGTTTTGCCCACTATTAATGGTTCTTATTGCAGTATTTATGTCTAATGTTATTGGTGGAAGTCATCTATTTATTGGTAGTGATGGTCACGGAACATTAATTAATGTTATGTCTATTATTAAAGCATCTGTTTTAGTACTTATTGCTGCTTTAGCTTTAAATACTAACTTAAATTCAGGACGTATGGATTTCTCACTTGGAGCAACAGGAATTTTAGCTGTATTACTTGCCTCATTAATTGTTCCTGGATTTGATTCAGCTGAGCATATCTTTGAATTTGTGCTATTATCAATTGTGTTTGGTATGATTATTGGATTTATCCATTCAATTATTCTATGCTTTACTAAATTACCACCAATTGTTATTTCACTTGGTATGTGTTTAATATATGAAGGAATTGCTTATGTAATTTCAAAGAGTGTATATGGTTCAACTCAGGTTAATATTTCAACTGGTAGCTATTCAGCTTCAAACTTCTTTATGGAGCCAATTGTTATTATTCCAATTGCAATTATTGTTTGTCTTTTAATGGCTGCAGCCTTATGCTATACAAGATTTGGCTATAATAAGCTAGCTTTAGTTTACAATCAAAAGATTTCAGTTGATACAGGTATTGATGAATTCCTACATTGTGTTGTTTCATTTATTATTGCTGGTGCATTAATTGCCCTATATCAAGTAATTTCATCTTGTGGATCACAAATTACGATGAATGTAGACTTAGGCTCATCTGGTACAGTATTTAAAAACTTCCTTCCAATATTTATCGGTGGAATTTTAGCTAAGTATAATAATCAAATTGTTGGATTATTACTTGCAGTTTTAGGTGTAACAATTCTTTACTCATATGGCTTTGATGCTGTAAATATGAGTTCAACAACTTCAGCATTAATTAATGGATTCTCAGTATTTGCTGTATTAGTTTATATGGTTGATAAGTATAGATTCATTAATTGGATTAAGATGAGAAAATATTTAAGAAAAGAAAAGTATTTAAATCCAAAGGAGGTAAAATAAATGAGAAAATCTAAATTGATTAAGGCTATAGGACTCGGTTTACTTTCTGTTGGTTCAATTACAACACTAGCATCCTGCTCAATTGAAAAGCTGTTTGTTTTAGGTGGTGGACTTGATTTTGATGCCTCTGGACTTGAAACATTTGATGGTACAGAAAATGCATTATTCTTTGCTTTGTATAATTATTATGGATACGAAGGACAGCATTTTACAAACAAATGGTTAGGTATGAATGATGCCCTTAAGGCCCATGGTATTACAGTTACAGGCTATGAGGGTAATAAGGATGCAAAAACATTTAAGATTAAAAGGGAAGCAAATTGTGATTTACCTGAGGATGCTGTTATTTACATGGTAAACAATCAAAACTGGGATCCAGGTATTCAGTTTAAAACACCTTTTGCTAAATATAAGCCAATGGCAGTTATCTCAACTTGTAATGGTGTAGAATTTGCAGCAGATCCAATTAAATCATCAGGTATGCATATTTCAAATGCTACTATGGCAGGCTTCTCAGATGTATATAAGGATGCCTTTGAACAAGGAACATTGACATATTTAAGTGCTAAATATGCAGCTCATATTCTCCCTATTATTAAAGCCTGTGTTGATGCGGTTGATAATGGTAGTGCAATGAGAAATGCTGATGGTACAGCATTAAGCTTATCTATTGAAAACTGGGCAATTCAAACACTTGCTGAATACGAAAAAATGGAGAAGGTTGATTCTATTGATAAGGAACACCCTACATTAAGAAACGTTAATATTAATCAGTTCTTTGATAAATCAAATCCAAATTATGGAGCAGAGAATCTTTCAAAGTGGGTTAGTGATTCATCAAAGGAAAACATTACAGCTTTATATGAGCTTAATGGAACAAATGAAGCATCAGATACAGTAAGACAAGGAAGAAGACTAAAATGTGGTATTTTGGCTCCGTCATCTGTAAATGATCAGGTGCAAAAATATATTGATTATATTAATGGATATTGTGCAGATATTTATAATTTAGAAATTGTAACGTATCCTGTAACATCGTCAAATACTCAAGATATTGGTGCTACAGCATTATGTTCACAAAAATGTGATTTTATAATTTCATTACAGGACGATACAAATAGAAATAAATCAATTCAAAATGCTAATAAGGCTGGGGTTTACTATGGTATTGCTGGTACAACTCAAAACCCTATTGATTATGAACTTGTTAAGAATCTTCCTTATTATGTAGGTTCTATTGGAACTTCAATTGATGAGGAAAGAAGAGCAGCTAAAGAAATGACAGAATATTATTTACAATGTATGATTCATAGAGCAAAGGGTGATTTGGCACAGTGGCAGACAGAGTATAAGGGTCTTACAAGCGAAAAGGAGGACTAAATGGCACATTTTCAAATCGAAACTTATTTAAAGGCAGTCGCAAGAAAGGTTAACTTTGATGTAGTTATTCCAAGCTTAAATTTACAAGGATGCCTTCAAAATAAGGATGATAATTATTATTCAAATTTAAATCAAAAATACCCCTTGGTTATATTCTTACACGGATTTGGTGATAACGAAAAAGGGTGGCAGTTAAACTCACAAATTATTAAGCTTTGTGAGGAAAATAAAATTGCAGCTTGCTTCATTAATGGTGAAAACAAATGGTACTTAAATATGGGACCAATTGATGACTTCTACAATTTAATAGAACGTGATGTATTAGATTTCCTATATGGAAACTTTAAATGCCTAGATAGCACTATGCCACTTGCAGTATGTGGTGTATCAATGGGCGGATATGGTGCATTATACCATTATCTTAATAATACAAATAAATATTACTGCGCAGTTAGCTTATCTCCAGCTACAAAGCCTGATTATATGGATGAAAAATATTCATTAAGAAATTTATCTTTGGCTCACAAAGGAGAAAAATTAAATGTCTATTTATCTGTAGGAACTGAGGATTTTATTTTAACAGCATCTAAGGAATTAGATCAGTTCTTTAAGGATAATGATATAGACATTTCATACAAGTATGTTCCAGGAAATCATTCATGGACAACTTGGAGTAATGAAGTGTTCAATGTGATTGAATATTTCAAAGAAATAAAATTTATAAAGTAATTTTATAAATTAAAAAATCAAAGTTAGAGAGGAAAAGAAAATGAAAACAAAGAAAATTTTAGCAGTACTAGTTGGTGCTACAGCCCTAACAGCCTTAGCATCATGCGACAACAATAGTAAAAAGGATCCATCTAAGGTTTTAAGTGAATTTAAAACTACTCTTGATGCTCAAAGCATTAAGGGAACATTTAAGAATAACTATAATGTTACAGTAGATGCACATGGTGGAACAGCTGATTTCTCATCATTCCGTCATGAAATTGAGTCAACAGTTGATTTTGAATTTACATTAGGTGATGATTTCTATTTATACACAAAGAAGACTTGGAAGGATAAGCTTGATGCAAAATCAGAAGATACTACAGAGGCTCTTTTATACAAGGTTGATGGTAAATATATGTATTCAACAACATATACTCAGCCAGTTGAAGTTACAGGTATGAATACTGTAAAACTAGAAGAATATTTAAAGTCTATTACAGCTGAACAAGCAGGTGGATTAACATTAAATTCATTCATTTATTCAAAGGGAAAATATGAATTAGATAACTTTGGATTAACTTCTACATTCGGTCTTGATGAAATTAAAGAATCAACATATGAGGTAAATGAAAATAATGGTTTAACTATTACATATAAGCCTGATTATGTTGGTTATCAAACTGATAATGGTATGTCTGATTTTGCTGCTGCAAGTGGTAGTGATAGCGCTGCAGATGTTACTATTAACACTAATGAAAATGGATATGTTACAGGTTGGAAGGAAACATATCATGCTGGATTGGATTTCGCTATTATGAATCCAAAACCAACAGTATGCATTGATGGTACAAGAGAATTAAATGTTACTTATGATACTGAAATTACTAAGAAAACAGCTGATATTGAGCATAAGACTCCAGTTGCTAAGGTTAGTATTTCAACACCTCAAAATGGTACAGTTAAGGTTCAAAGCTTAGTTTTAGAAGGACAAAATCCATCTGATATGAAGAATGTTGAAAATCGTGATAGAATTGCTCAAGGTAGATATTTATTAATTACACCTAAAGCAAATGAAGGCTACGAAATTGATAAGGTTACTATTAATGGTGATGAAATCACTAAATCAGCATTTGGTTATGCTTATTTAATTCAAGATAGTTCTGATATTAAGATTGCAGTATCATTTAAAGAGGTAGGCTCTACTCCAGAGACTCCTGTAAAAGAATTATTAGGCTCATATAGAGGTCAAGCAGCTAATGGTACAGTAATGGATGTTAATGTTTATAAAGATGGTACATTTGAAGTAACTTGCCCAGGTTTTGGTGGTGCTACAGCTGGTGATGGTACTTATACTAAGAGCGGTTCAACATTAACTATGACATCAACTAATATGCAGTACTTTACAGTAGTTAAAACAACTATTGAAATGACTTTATCAAGTGATTTCCAAACACTTTCTACAAGTGCTTTCTTTAATGGAGAAGCAATTGATTTTGCATATCAAGCAAAATAATCTAACTACCCCTTGAATATATCCAAGATTATTAGTCTTGGGTATATTCAAAATATATAAATTATGAGGACTAAATATATGAAATTACCTTTTGAAATTAATTTAAAAAATAAAGTTGTTGTTATAACAGGTGCAGGTGGTGTAATTTGTTCCCACCTTGCAAAGGCAGTTGCTTCATGTGGTGCTAAGGTTGCACTTTTAGATTTAAATGAAGCTGCAGCAGAGGCTCAGGCTGAGCTTATTAGAGCCGAAGGTGGAATTGCTAAAGGCTTTGAGGCAAATGTTTTGATTAAGGAATCACTAGAAAAATGCCATGAAAATGTCTTAAAGGAATTTGGTAAATGTGATATTTTAATTAATGGTGCAGGTGGAAATAATCCCCGTGCAACTACAGATAATGAATATGCGGAATTAGATGATTCAATTAAAGAAATGAAGACATTCTTTGATTTAGATCAATCTGGTGTAGAATTTGTATTTAATTTGAATTTTATTGGAACATTATTACCAACACAGGTATTCGCTAAGGATATGGTAGGACGTAAGGACTCATCAATTTTAAATATATCTTCAATGAATGCCTACACACCACTTACAAAAATTCCAGCATATAGTGGAGCTAAGGCAGCAGTATCAAATTTCACTCAGTGGTTAGCAGTTCATTTCTCACACATTGGAATTAGAGTTAATGCGATTGCACCAGGATTCTTTTCAACAAAGCAAAATGAAAAATTATTATGGAATCCAGATGGAACACCAACAGCAAGAACTGGTAAGATTTTAGCTGCAACACCTATGGGACGCTTTGGAGTTGTTGATGATTTAGTTGGTGCAACATTATTCTTGTTATCAAGTGAAGCTGCATCATTTATTACTGGTGTTTGTATTCCTATTGATGGTGGCTTCTCATCATATAGTGGAGTATAGGAGGAAAATTATATGAAGATGACTTTTCGTTGGTATGGCGAAAAAGATTCAATTCCTTTAGAGTATATAAAGCAAATCCAAGGAATGACAGGCGTTGTAACAGCAGTTTATGATGTGCCTGTTGGTGAAGTATGGCCTATGGATAGAATCGAAAAGCTAAAGGAACTTGCAAATGCTTCTGGTTTACAGATGGAGGTTATTGAATCTGTTCCTGTACATGAGGATATAAAACTTGGAAAGCCTACAAGAGATAAATTAATCGCAAATTATGCTGAAAATATCCGTAGATTAGGTAGTGTTGGTGTTAAGTGTATTTGTTATAACTTTATGCCTGTATTTGATTGGTTTAGAACTAATCTTTATTATAAGCATGATGATGGATCAACATCATTATCATATTGTGAAGAGGATTTTGCTAAATTAGATAAACACAATTTAAGATTACCTGGTTGGGATGAAAGCTATACTAGTGAAGAATTAAATGGTTTACTTGAGGAGTATAAGGGTATGACTCATGAAAAACTATTTGATAATTTAGTATATTTCTTAAATGGTATTATGCCTGCATGTCGTGAGGCTTCAGTAAATATGGCAATTCATCCGGATGATCCGCCTTGGGATATATTTGATTTGCCACGTATTGTTGGTCGCGAATCTGATTATGATAGATTGTTTAAGGCTGTTCCTGATATGCATAATGGTATTACATTCTGTACTGGTAGCCTAGGCGCTGGTAGATTTAATGATTTACCAAAGATGGCTGCAAAGTATGCTGATCGTATTTATTTTGCACATTTAAGACAGTTAAAATTTACAAATGATACTGATTTCTATGAAAATGGTCATCAGACTTCATGTGGAAATGTAAATATTTATGAAATTGTAAAAGCTTTAGTTGAAAATGGTTCAAATTGCTATCTAAGACCAGACCATGGTAGAAATATTTGGGGTGAGGATGCAAAGCCTGGATATGGATTATATGATAGAGCACTTGGTGCAGCTTATCTTTGTGGTTTGTTTGAAGCAGTAGAAAAGGATTTAAAAAAGTAACATTTTGACCCTATGACTTAAAGTCTAGGGTCTTTTTTTGAGGAAAAATAATGAAATTTAGATTAAATGAACCTATAAAAATTGGTAATAAGATTGCTAAAAATAGAATTTTTATGCCACCATTATCTACTAATCTAGGTAATAAAGGCTATGTTACTGATGAGCTAATTAATCATTATAAAAGAAGAGCATTAGGTGGGGTTGGTTTGTTTATTACTGAGGTTGTAACGGTTGAACCAACATATGTATATTTGCCTGGGGATATGTCAATTTATGATGATTCCTATATTGAAGGGTGGAAAAAGTTAGTTGATGCTGTTCATGAATATAACTCATTAATATTACCACAGCTATTTCATCCTGCTTATATGGCATATCCACTTCCTAATACACCACAGCTTATAGCTCCATCTTGGATTGGACCAAGCTATTTAAAAGAATCACCAAGAGAGGTAAGTAAGGAAGAACTTAAGGATATAATTTTAAAATTTGCAAATGCTGCCTATAGGGTTAAGCTTGCAGGTGGAGATGGTGTTGAAATACATGCCGCTCATGCTCATGGCTTACTTGGTGGATTTTTATCTCCATATTATAATAAAAGATGTGATGAGTATGGAGGAGATTTAGAATCTAGATTAAGATTAACACTTGAGGTAATAGAGGCAGTTAGAGATAAGTGCGGTAAGGATTTTATTATAGATGTTAGAATTTCAGGCGATGATTATTTTGATGGTGGAAATAATTTGGCAGACATGGTTTATGTTGCTAAAAGATTGGAAGAATCTGGTGTTGATATGATTCATGTATCTGGTGGTATGACTATATTAAGAGGTTCAGCTATTCCACCAGCTGGAACTAAAATGGGAAGCCATCAAGAAGCAGCAAAGGAGATTAAAAAGCATGTTTCAATTCCTGTTATAACTGTAGGAAGAATTTTAGAGCCTTGGATTGCTAATGAACTAATTGATAATAATGTTTGTGATGCAGTTTTAGTTGGACGTGCTAATCTATGTGATCCTGATTTTGCAAATAAGGCAATTGATGGTAGAAGTGATGAAATAAGACCATGCATTGGATGCTTGAAATGCTTAAATGGTATAATGTTTGGTAAAAGAATTTCATGCTCGGTAAATCCGTCATTTGAGCTTATAAATGAAGATACAATAACAAAAAGTGAAATTAAGAAAAATTATTTAGTTGTTGGAGCAGGCCCTGCTGGATTAGAAGCGTCATATATATTAAAAAAGCGTGGTCACAATGTTGTTGTTCTTGAGAAGAACAATATTCCTGGTGGACTTCTTAATGCAGCATCTGTTCCTATTGCTAAAAATGATTTAACAAAATTGACAAAATATTTATATCAAAGAGCTATCAAATCTGGTGTTATGATTAATTTTAATACAAATGTAACAACAAATTTAATTAAAGAAAAATATTCTGACTATGAGATTATTTTATCTATTGGGGCAAGACCAGTGATAATTGATTCACTTAAGGGCTTTAAATTATCTCTAACGTGTGAAGATGTTTTACTTGGTAAAGCTAATCCTGGTAGAAAGGTTGTAATTTTAGGTGGTGGTTCAGTTGGTTGTGAAACTGCTGACTATCTAGCTCCACTTGTTAATGATTTGGCTCCACGTAATCGTGATATAACTATAATAGAGGCATTGCCTTATATGATGATGAAGGATGCATCTTCATCACGTTCTGCAGTTATGAAAAGGCTACAAAATAAAGGCGTTAAGCTTATTAATAATGCAATTGTTCGTGAGGTTACAGCAAATACTATAACATATGAACAAAATGGAGTTAAGTATAAAATTAATGATGCTGATAGCTTATTATTTGCTGTTGGCTATAAACCAAATGAAGATTTTATTAATGAGATAAAGAATTTAGGTAATAAGTGTTATGTAATTGGTGATGCAGAAAAGTCTGCATCAGTAAAGGAAGCAATTTCAAGCGCATTTGAGCTTGCTAAAAATTTATAAAAAAAGAGGTAATGAATAATGAAATTATTAGAACCAATTAAGGTAGGACATACACAATTAAAAAATAGAATTATGTTTCCACCACTAACAACAGGATATGAGGAAAGAGATGGTTCAATAGGAGAAAAATCATTTAATTTCTATAAGAGACTTGCTCAAGGTGGTGTAGGTTATATTGTTATAGGAGATGTTGTACCTACAGCTACACTATCTCCAACACCTAAGCTATTTATGGATTCTCAAATTGAATCATATAAAAAATTAGCTGATGCAGTTCATCAATATGATTGTAAGCTTGGACTTCAAATATTCCATCCTGAATATGATTGTGATGCATTAATGCAGATGATGAAAGAAGGAAAATCAAGATCTGAAATTTTTGCAAAATTACATTATGATATGCAGCACTATGTTAATGAGGTAAATCATGATCAAATTGAAGTTATTTTAAATAAAATAACAGCATGTGTTAATCGTGCAATTAAAGCTGGTGTTGATGTTATTGAGGTTCATGGCGATAGACTTGTTGGATCACTTTGTTCAACAATTATAAATCATAGAACTGATGAATATGGTGGATCATTTGAAAATAGAATTCGTTTTGCATTAGAGGTTGTTGATGCAATTAAGAGGGCAAGTGCTAATATAACAATTGACTATAAGCTACCTATTGTTACTGTTCAACCAGATGGATCACTTCTTGGTAAGGGTGGATTAGTAGTTGAAGAGGCTATGGAGCTTGCAAAGCATTTAGAGGAAAGAGGAGTTCATATGATTCATGTTGCACAAGCAAATCATACTGGAAATATGAACGATACAATTCCTGCAATGGGCACAAGAGCTTATCATTTTATGGAAGAAGAATGTAAGAAAATTAAATCATGCGTTTCTATTCCTGTATCAACAGTAGGTCGTATATCTGTTGATTATGCAGAAAAAATGATTGAAGAAGGAACATGTGAAATTGTTGCCTTTGGACGTGGATTACTTGCTGATCCTGATATTGCAGCTAAGCTTGCTCGTGGTGAGAAAAATTTAATTAGACAATGTATTTGCTGTAATAAGGGCTGTACTGATGCAATTATGGCATCACGTGCTATTTCATGTGTACTAAATGCTGAAAATGGTTATGAATATGAAAGAGTAATTACAAAGCCAAATAATAAGCATAAGGTTTTAGTAGTTGGTGGTGGAGTTGCTGGCTTAGAGGCAGCTCGTGTAGCCTCAATTAAAGGACATGATGTAACAGTTATAGAAGCATCAGATCATTTATATGGTCAAATTAATGTAGCATCCTTACCTCCTAGAAAGGATGAAATGCTAAGAATTTGCAAGTATTTTGATGAAATAATAAAGAGCTTAAACATTAAAGTTTTATTAAATCATCCATTTAATAAGGCTGAGGCAGATAATTATGATGATGTTATTGTTTGCGTTGGTGCTAAAAATTCAAATCCACATATTCCTGGTATTGAGCATACATTAGATGCATGGGATGTATTAAAAAATCCATCACTTGCTAAAGGTAAGGTATTGATTGCAGGTGGAGGACTAGTTGGTTGTGAAACAGCAGAACTTCTAGCAACAAAGGGCTTAAGTGTTGGAATTGTTGAAATGATGGATGCCGTAGCTCGTGAGGAGTCTAAAACAATACTTCCAACTATGATGGCTGAATTTAAGAAATATGATGTAAAAACATATGTTCTTCATAAAATAGTTGAAATTAAGGAAAATGGAATTGAAACACAAGTTGTTGATAAGGATGGAAATGTTTTAAATAATGAGTTCATTGAAGCAAATACAATTATTCGTTCTTTATCATCACGTAAAAACATTTTAGATGTAGATGGCATTAAGGCTAATGTTGTTTATGCAGGAGATTGTAAAGAGGGAGTTCCTTGTACAATTGAAAATGCAATTAAGAGTGGCTATGATGCTGCAAATTCATTAAATTAATTGAATAATTCTATAGAAAAAAGCGTTGGTTGGTTTATCAACGCTTTTTTTACAAAATACTAAATCATAGTATTTTGTAGTAATTTGATTTTTAATTACTTAAATATCAAAGAAAAATAATATTGAAGTATCATCTAGTGTTCTATATTTTCATAAGGAGAAATATATGTTAACATTTTTTTCGCATCTTGGAAGTAAGTATGACAAATGTTATAGGTGTTTTGCCAGTATATGTTAAAAATGAAGCAATAGGTTTTCTAGAGTAAAAATATTTAGTTTTGCGTTGTCATGTTTTGACTTATTTATAGTAAAAATCAATTCGTATCAAAAACACAGCTATGTAAAAAGATACGAAACATTAATAATTAAAATTATGTTTATAATTAGCTTTATAGCAAGTTTTATTTTATTAATTATTTTAGCTGAGATTTTAAATGTTATATTTAAGGTTAATTTAAGAATTGATTTTAAATTTTATATGTTTTCGCTTATAGAATTTATTTTTGTTATATTATCAAGTATAATTTCTTATTTTATTTTTAAAGGTGCAAAATTTAAAGTATAGAGTTTTTCTATGCTTTTGTTCTTTGAAAAATATGTAAGATGTGATATAATCCGGTTTTCGACAGTTTAAAAATTAAAAATGGCCTTATTAGGCCATTTTTCTGCTATTTCAGTGAAGCAAAATG
>CAKQEA010000011.1 GCA_934229785.1 uncultured Anaeroplasmataceae bacterium | reverse complement strand
TATATGCTTTTTATATTAACAAAAAAGGGTACTTTTAGAAATTTTCTCTCTAAAAGTACCCTTTTGTCAACAGTCTGCGCTTAGTTATTTAACTAAGCTTTTTTTCTTCTTTAAAATAAAAATATTTTTCTTTATTTATTTGCTTTTGTATCAATTCTATTTGTTGTATAATTAATATGATAATGATTTTTAATGTTTCATTTAAAAATGTTGGAGGTTTTAATTGTGAATTATATAATTGAATTTTTTAACAATAATATAGTAGCTAAAATAATTCTTGATGCTTATTTTGCTATTATTATTGTATCATTTGTTTTATATATAGCTTTTAAATTTAAGAAAGCTTTAAATTTGTTAGTAATTGGATTAATTTTAATGTTTATTTATTATTGTGCTAAGGTATTTAATTTGCCATTATCTCAATATTTATATGGCCCAACCGCAAGTGTTTATTTAATTTTTTGTATTATTATTTTGGCACCTGATTTAAGAAAATTAATGGAATTTCATAAACGAAATGATAATAGAAATGATATGATTATCTCATCTACGCAGGCAACTAAAGAGGCAATTGTTGATGCAGTTTTTCACATGTCGTCTATGAAAGTTGGTGCTCTTATTACTATTGAACAGCATAATTCATTAGATCAATATGCTGAACGTGCTATACAGCTTAATTCAGATATATCTAGGGAATTGCTTGAACAAATCTTTATTAAGGATTCACCTTTACATGATGGGGGTGTAATTATAAGAGGTAATAAGATTGTTTGTGCTGGAGCATATTATGTTTTAACTCAAGATGATACTCTTGATAAAACAATTGGTTCAAGACATAGAGCTGGTGTTGGTATCTCAGAAATCACTGATTCGTTAACAATAATTGTATCTGAAGAAACAGGTGTTGTTCATGTGGCAAATGCTGGATTTATGAAGATTATGGATAATAAAAATGAATTATTAGAATATTTGAATTTATTCTTAGGAAAGTCATAGGAGGCAGAAAAGATGAAAATATTAAATTTTATTGTTGAATTAATAACATCTCCATTTTCTTTGTTAATTAGAAGTAATGTTTCAAATTCATCATCAGTAAAATGGTGTAAGCCTCTTATTATTGTTTTAATAGCAATAGCTATAGTTTCTTTGTTAATTTTATTTTTCTACCGTTCATATTTTTTTAAATAGTATTAAAATAAGATTTTAACTATTATTTGAGGAGTTGATTATATGTTTGGACAGCACCCTATTATTTCAATTATTTTTTCTGTTTTATCTATACTTATTATTTTAAGAGAATGTATAGTAAAACATAGATTTATTAAAGTAAAAGCACTACTTTCCTTTTTCTTAACATTTATATGCTTTTTAATCCTAGTTTTTTATAAGCAAATCAGTGATAATTCAATTTATCAAATAGTATCTAATTGGGTTTTATTTGGTGTAGATGTTTGTATTGCAGTTTTAATATTTACATCTATTGACTTATCATTTTCAAGTGAAGCATTTAATCAAGAATTAACGCGTTCATTAAATGAAACAAAACTTTATGTTGTTTTGGATAAAAAAGACCGAATTAAAGGTATTTCCTCTTTGTTTTTAAAACATTTAGGTGTTCAGTTATCAGATGTTTATGGTAAAAACTTTTTTGAAGTCGTAGAAATAAAATATCGAATTATTTCATTAAATGGTGAAAACTTCACAAAGGATGAATTGAAAAAGTATTATCAAAAAAAGCAAAGAATTAATGAAAATAAGGTATTACCATTTGAACTAGGAATTCAAACTGATGATGCAAATGAGGATTATTTTAATTTTACAGAGAGTTTAATCTTTTCTTCAAATAAATATAAGGGTAGAGTGCTTTTAGGAGAGTTGAAGAGTGAAGAGAACTTAATGGGAGTCGAAAAAAATTTAAATAAAGCAAATGAAGAATTAGAACTTTTAAAAAGTAGATTTGTTACAATATTAGAGAAAACAAAAGAAGGTATTTATTTTACTAATTTAAATGATGGCTATATTTGGGTTAATGATAATTTGGTAGAAAATTTAAAGTTAAATGGCAATTCAATCTCATTAAATGATTTTTATAGTAGTATTCATCCAGAGGATATTGCATTTTATGAAGAAAAAATGAAAAATTTACAGTCTAACGATTATGAAATTTCCTATAGATTTAATATAGGAACCAACTACATTTATGTTAAAGAGATTGGAAGAAAGGTTGTTCTTGGAAAAACTGTTGAACTATGTGGTATAATGGTACCACTTAATAATTATAGCTTTGCTAAAACAGAAACATCTTTAGATAATTTAAAAGGTGAACCAGAGATGCTTGCGTGTCTTAATAGGCTTGAGAATGAAGATAGAATTTTTGAAACTATTTATTTTAGAATAGATGATATTCCTGCTATTAACGAAGAATTTGGTAGGCCAATTGGAAATATGATTATGTCACAGTATGTAGATTTCATTTCCCAAAAATTTGTTACTAATAATCAAATATTTAGAGTTTCTGGACTTGAATTTGTCGCCTTTATAACTGACTACCGCAAGATGGAAATATTAAAAAATAATGTTGTAAGTGGTGAAAAGCTTTTACATGTAAGTTCAAACTATGCATCAAAGAAAATAGATGTAAATATTTATATGGGTATAACTAAGTCTGATGATACTCCTAGTCATAAGGATAATTTAAAGCATGCAAAAGAAGCTCTAAAAATTTGTAGTAACCCTAATTATAATTTTAATTATGCTTTTTATAAGGAAATAAGATAGTTTATGAATAAATGTGAAGCAAGAAGCTTTTCTTTAGCAATGAGAAAAAAATACGATTTAAATTTAGCTTCTATTAATGCTATAGATGAAATTATTAATATGGATATTATTAATAATTATTCTAACATTGGTATTTATTATCCTATTGGTAGAGAAATAAGTATTTTAAAGCTTTTAAAGTTGTTTCCAGATAAAAAGTTTTATCTTCCAATTACTAAAGATGAGATTTCATTTGCTCGATACAAACTTGGCGATCAATTGGTAAAAGGACCATTTAAAACGATGGAGCCTGTTGGTGATGTTGTTTGTAGAGAGGAAATTGAAGTATTTTTTATTCCGTGTGTAGCAATCAGCAAGGACAATAAAAGAATTGGCTATGGTAAAGGCTATTATGATCGATATTTAGCTGGTTATAATGGCATAAAGATTGGCATTTGTTATAAAGAATTAAGTGAGCTTGATGTTTTATGTGATTCATTTGATGTTGAGCTTGATTATAAAATAAAAGGGTGATTAAATGTTTAGTGTTATTCTTTTGATGGCTGGTAAAGGTCAAAGAATGAAAGAAAATGTTAATAAAATTAGATTACCTCTTGGTAATAAGCTAGTTTATGAATATTCTTTAAATACATTTTTAAGCTTTAATTTTGAGGTTATTTGTGTTTTATCAGAGCAAGATTTTGATTTAATTTCTAGATTGCCCAAAAACGTTAAGTATACATTTGGTGGAAAAACTAGACAAGAAAGTGTTTTAAATGGATTATTACTTTGTAGCAATGAATATGTTTTAATTCATGATGCGGCAAGACCGTTTATTTCTAAAAATGTCATTTCAGAAATAATTAAATCAGACTTATCACATGCTAAGCTTGTTTATCAAAATGTTAAGGATACAATTAAAATTAACGATAATGGGCTAAAAACATTACCAAGAAACATGTTAATTAGTGCTTCAACACCACAATGTGCTCCACTTTCTATTTTTATGAATGTTTTTAATTTAGCAAAAAAAGAAAACTTTCAGGCAACTGATGATATTTCATTAATTGAAAAATATCGCAACGATATTAAAATTGATTTGATTTTAGGAAATGAAGAAAACTTTAAGCTTACGACTCCGTTGGATTATGAGCTTGCTAAAATTATTGTGGAGATGAAAAAATGATAAGAATTGGACATGCGTGGGATACTCACAAATTAGTTGAGGGAAGAAAACTTTTTTTAGGTGGAATACTTGTTGATAGTAATGTTGGTCTTTTAGGACATTCAGATGCTGATGTTGTTTTACATGCAGTAGCTGAAAGCCTACTAGGCAGTCTAGCTTTAGGAGATTTAGGAACTTATTTCCCAGATACAAGTGAAAAGACGCTTGGAATGGATTCAAAGCTTATTTTAGTTGAATGTTATAACATGGTTAAAAATTTAGGCTATAGATTAAATAATTTAGATTTAACAATCTATTCACAATATATTAAAATTTCTCCAATTAGAAAGAATATTCAATTATCAATTGCTAATATTTTAGGCATTGCTGAAAATCAAGTCAGCATAAAAGCAACAACGTATGAGAAGATGGGTTTTATTGGTAGAGGTGAAGCCTTAGCTTGCGAATGCGTTTGTCTTGTATCAAATGACTAGTTCATTATTTTTGAACTAGTTTTTTTAATTTATTTTTTCAAAAAAAATAGCATTTAACATAAATATTTTATATAAATGGTAAAAAAATATCATAAACATAATAACCTTTTTTGGTTGAGTATGTTTATTTATAAGACATTTTTTTATTATTTTTGCATATATTTATTTTGGTGATGAAATTGATAGTAAAAGAAGGAATTTTAAGAGATAATGGTATTTCTTTAGAAACATTAGAGGTTGGTTTAGAAAACACAACCTTATTGTTGCTTCATGGCTACAATGCCTTTGCGATGTGTGGTGCATTAAATGTTGATGTTTATAACCTGGAAAAAATGAAGGATAGGCATGTAATTTGCTTTAGAGCTATTGGTGTTAAAACATTAGAGGATTTGTATGAGGCTAAAATTGAACAATGCTCTAATTACGCAAATGAGATGGGAATATTTAAAGGTATGAGAGTTAAGGATGCGTTTAAAAAATTATCTGAAAAGTAAGCTTTTATGGTTCTTGTTAATCTTAATAGTTGTTTTGATTAGAGTAATTGTTGGCTATTTTTCTGATGCAACTAAAAAATACATTGCCTCAACTGTAAAAAATACAACTGAAAAAATTATTACTGATGTTATTAATGAGGGAATAATTGAAGAGTGTGGTAAGCTTGAATTGTTTGATTTGCATTTTGATTCAAATGGCAAGGTTACTTATGCAAGCTTAGATTCCTATGAGGTTATTAAGGTAAAAAATAGTGTTTCAAAAAGTATGGAGGGTATAATAAGTAAAATTAATACTCAGCAATATTTTGAAAACATCAAAATTCCGTTTGGCTATTTATTAGGCTTTGGTTTTACATATGGTATTATGGTTCCGTTTCAAATTAAAGCTATAAGCAATTACAATTCAAATATAAGAACAGAAGTGGTAGCAAAGGGATTAAATACAACATTTACAGAAATTATTCTTGATGTTGAAATTACATTTGAAACTCTAATACCATATAGAAGTATTCCAATTTCCGATAAAGTTAGTATTCCTTTAGCCTTAGAGGTAATGAATAATGAAATTCCCTATTATTTAGGAGATATTTTTAAGTAATTGTGTTAAAATATATAATGCTTCAAATAGTTACTTTTAATAGGAAGTAGCTATTTATTTTTGAGTAGAGTAGGTTAAATTATGATTAAAGTTATGTTTGTATGTCATGGTAATATTTGTAGAAGTCCAATGGCTGAATTTTTATTTAAGGATATGGTTTTAAAATGTGGTCTTCAAGATGAGTTTTATATTTGTTCTAAAGCGACATCAAGCGAGGAAATTGGTAATGGTGTTCATTACGAAACGAAAAAAATATTAAATTCCTTAGGAATTGATTGTAGTTGTAAAAAAGCTATTAGAATGTCTAAAAGTGATTACAAAGAGTATGATTATATTATTGTTATGGATAGATATAATTATAATAACGTAATTAAAATTGTAGGTAATGATATTTATAATAAAATTTATTTTCTTTTAAGCTTTGCAGGCGTTTCAAAAGACATTAAAGATCCTTGGTATACTGGTAATTTTAAGGAAACCTATGATGATATTAATCTAGGATTAAAAGCTTTTTTTAAATATTTAATAGGGAAATATCATTTTAATGTTAATGTTTAAATTTTGTCAAATATAATGTGTAAAAATAAATTATTGTTAATAATTGTATTTATTTTTGACTACTATTTTAGTATAATGTTATTGGTGGTATTATGGTTATAAAAACAAGCAAAGGAATGTATCAAATATTAAAAAACTATAGAGATGCCTTTAATGAAGAGGCTTTTGTTGGAAAATATATTGAAGAATGTTTTGATAAATATATGTATATTGTAGGGGATATTTCTTCGGGTATTTTGAGATTAAAGGGTTTTGATACAAATCCTAAAAGTAAAAATTATTATGGCTTTATTGAAGATTATTTAGAGATTTCATGTGCCTTTGGATGCCCATTTTATATCATGAAAAGAATAAAATCTGATAAGGAATTTGAAAGCCTAAAAAATGATAAAACTGAATATAATTTTGAAACTCTTAAGGTAGAATCAATTAAAAAGGAAAACTTTGATAAGGAATCTTTAGTTTTAAATTCATCAGGAAAGGGACACCCTCATATTATTATAGATATGAATAAAATTAATGCTATCCCCAAGGGAGAATTAGCTTCTGATTTAGTTGATGTTGTTAAGCAAGATAGAGTGACTACCTTTGTTAAAGATAAGCAAATTATAAGTCGCAATGAGGAAACAACATCGACTTATGTTTCAGCAAGTCCTGATTTTGATCCATCAAAGAGTAATAGCTCTAAATTTAATCGTAATAATAAAAATAACAATAACAATAATAAGAATTATAATAATAATCGTAATAAAAATAATTCAAATAAAAATAAAAATCGTACAAAATAATAGTAATATTAAGGAGGTATTTATATGGATGATGCTCAGGTAGTAGAAGAAGTAAAAAAGATATTAAACAAGATTCGTCCATACTTAAATTCTGAAGGTGGAGATTTAGACTTTATTGATTATAAGGATGGAGTTGTATATATTCGTATGTTAGGTGCATGTATGGATTGTGGGGCTTTAGATTCTACATTAAAAGATGGAATTGAGGCTTTGTTAGTTGAAAATGTTCCTGATGTTATTGAGGTAGTAAATGTCACAGATGATTTAGGAGAGATTTAATATGGATGGTAATACTGGTGTAAAGCTAAGCTCTATTATTTCAACTAGAGCTGTTCAAATAATTTTTATAAGCTTAGTATCACTTTTCTTAGCACAATTTATTAAATTTGTAATTATTTCTATAAAAGAGAAAAAAATTGATTGGAAGTTACTTGTAAGTACAGGTGGTTTTCCTAGCTCACATTGTGCTCTTGTTGTAACACTTTGTGTTACTTTAGGTATGTTTCAATATCATGATTTAGATGGAAATCTAGATTGGTCATTTGCTGTTGCGTTGATTCTTTCTGTAATTATTATTCATGATGCAATGGGAGTAAGACTTGAGGCGTCAAAGCATGCTAAAATTTTGAATAATTTAGCAGCTGATATGACTGAAGAAGAGAAAAAAGAATTAGGTTATGGCAAAAAAGGTAGACTAAAGGAAATGCTTGGTCACAAGGGCGTTGAGGTTTTAGGCGGAATCATTTTTGGAGCCATTATTGGTTTGATTGGTTTTTTGATATTTGTAGAAATCCTATAATTTTGATAAAACTCTGTAAAATTCTATGAGAAATCATAGAATTTTATTTTTACTTTTGTTCTTTTGTTTTTTGTGATATAATTATACATAAGAGGAGGGTATGGAAATGGAAAAATATTTAAAATTAGACATATCTCAAACAAAACAATTTATTGATAATACTCTTTATGAAGAGGTAAAAAAAGAAGTAGTACAGGCTCATAGTGTACTTAGAAGCAAAAGTGGTGCAGGAAATGATTTCTTAGGTTGGTTAGATTTACCTGTTGCTTTTGATAATCGTGAATTTTCTAAAATTAAACAGGCAGCTGCAAAAATTAGAAAGCAATCACAGGTTTTACTTGCTATTGGTATTGGTGGATCATATCTTGGTGCTAAGTCAGCAATTGAAATGCTAAAAAGATATTTTAATCAGCCAGGCTGTGAGGTTATATTTGTTGGTAATCAGATTTCTTCTACCTATCTGTCTCAATTATTAGATTATTTAAAGGACAAGGATTTTTCAATTAATGTCATATCTAAGTCTGGAACAACTACAGAGCCAGCTATAGCTTTCCGTATTTTTAAGGATTATATGGAAAAGCGTTATGGTAAGGAAGAAGCAAAAAAGAGAATTTTTGCTACAACAGATAAGGCTAAGGGCGCTTTAAAAACTTTAGCAACAACAGAGGGCTATGAGACATTTGTTGTTCCTGATGATGTAGGAGGAAGATTTTCTGTTTTAACACCAGTTGGATTACTTCCTATTGCAGCAAGTGGTGTTGATATTGATGAAATGATGGAAGGCGCAAAGAAGGCATACATTGATTATATGAATGAAGATGTTGAAGAAAATGATGCCTTAAAGTACGCTTTAGTTCGTAATGCTTTATATAGAAGTGGTAAAAAAATCGAAATGCTTGTTAATTATGAGCCAAAGTTAAATTACTTTTCTGAATGGTGGAAACAATTATATGGTGAATCAGAAGGTAAGGATGGCAAGGGTATTTGGATTACGTCTGCTTCATTTTCAACTGATTTACATTCATTAGGTCAAATGATTCAACAGGGTGAGAGAACATTGTTTGAAACAGTAATAAATATTGAAGAGCCTGAGGAGAATATTGTAATTGAGCCTAGTGAAGATAATCTTGATGGCTTGAATTTCTTAGCCGGAAAGACTATGGATTATGTTAATAAGATGGCTATGAGTGGAACAATGATTGCTCACGTTGATGGTGGTGTTCCAAATATTAGAATTTCTGTTCCTAATATTTCTGCATATACTTATGGTTATATGGTTTACTTCTTTGAACTTGCTTGTGGTGTATCAGCTTATACTTTAGGTGTTAATCCATTTAACCAACCAGGTGTTGAAAACTATAAAAAGAATATGTTTGCTTTACTTGGTAAGCCAGGCTATGAGGAATTACAAAAAGAACTTGAAGCAAAAATTAAATAACAATTTTAATTGATTGTAATTATAGAAAATGATACATTATGTGTCATTTTTCTTTTTTTTTCGTAGAATTTGTTATTAAATATTATAAACTAAATTTATAGGATACAATATATTTGTTTTCTTTTGTCTTTAAATACGCTCAAATGTTAAAATTTGTTTTTAATGCAAGAACAAAGAGTAAAATCAATGTAAAAATGTGGCTTAAATTATAAAAAAAATTTATGGAATAAAATAAAAGTATTATAAGATATAAAAAAGAACTATATAGCATTGAAGAACTTATGCTTTAATGTTAAAATGCTAATATGCAATAAATTCTTTATTTAATTTTAATTTATTTTAAAGAGGTGTTTTTTATGGATACTATAGTTATTAAGAAAAAAGATGGAACATTAGAACCATTTAATCCTGAAAAAATTAAAAAGGCTGTTTCTAAATCAGCAGCTAGAGTTTTAATTACTTTTACTGATTCTGATTTAAATAATATTGTTAATACTGTTTTAGATGGAATAAGAGAAAAGAATCTTGAACAGGTTAGTATTCCACAAATGCATAACTTTGTTGAAGGGGCACTAGAAACTCATTTTCCGACTGTAGCTAAAAGCTATAGAGATTATAGAAATTATAAGCAGGATTTTGTTCATATGCTTGATGAGGTTTATATGAAGAGCCAATCTATTATGTATATTGGCGATAAAGAGAACTCTAATACTGATAGTGCATTAGTTTCAACTAAAAGAAGCTTGATTTACAATCAATTAAATAAGGAATTATTTAAAAAATTTTTCTTAAATGTTGAAGAGCTTCAGGCAATTAATGATGGGTATATTTATGTTCATGATATGTCTGCTCGTCGTGATACAATGAATTGTTGTCTTTTTGATGTTGCTAAGGTTTTAAAGGGTGGCTTTGAAATGGGCAATGTTTGGTATAATGAACCAAAAAGCTTGGATGTTGCCTTTGATGTTATTGGAGACATTGTTTTATCTACAGCTGCACAGCAGTATGGGGGCTTTACAGTTCCTTCTATTGATTTAATTTTGGATGAATATGCTGAAAAGTCATTCCAAAGACAATATCATAAATATGTCGGCTTAGGCTTAACAAGAGTTAAAGCAAATGAGCAGGCAATTGAAGATGTTAGAACTGAATTTAAGCAAGGATGGCAAGGCCTTGAGTATAAGTTTAATACAGTTGGCTCTAGTCGAGGCGATTATCCATTTATTACTGTAACCTTAGGTACAGGAACATCTAGATTTGCAAAAATGTGTACATTAGAGTGCTTGAAGGTTCGTCGTGGTGGACAAGGTAAGCCTGGAAGAAAGCGTCCTGTATTATTCCCTAAAATTGTATTTTTATATGATAAGGATTTACATGGAGAAGGATGTATTAATGAGGATTTATTTGAAGAGGGTTTATTATGCTCTTCAAAGACTATGTATCCAGATTGGTTAAGTTTAACTGGAGAAGGCTATGTTGCATCTATTTATAAGAAGTATGGAGCTATTATTTCTCCTATGGGCTGTCGTGCCTTTTTGTCTCCATGGTTTGAACGTGGTGGTGAGCATCCAGCTGATGATGATGACAAGCCAGTATTTGTTGGTAGATTTAATATTGGTGCAGTTTCACTTCATTTACCTATGATTCTTGCTAAAGCTAGAAAGGAATCTAAGGATTTCTATGAGGTTTTAGATTATTATCTTGAAATGATACGTAAACTTCATTGTAGAACATATGACTATTTAGGGGAAATGCGTGCATCAACTAATCCTTTGGCATATTGCCAGGGAGGCTTTTATGGTGGCAATTTGCAACCACATGAGAAGATTAAACCTTTATTAAAATCAGCAACTGCTTCCTTTGGATTTACTGCATTAAATGAGCTTCAAGAGCTTTACAATGGTAAATCTATAGCTGAAGATGGTGAATTTGCCTTAGAGACTTTAAAATATATTAATGAAAAGATTGCTAAATTCAAGGAAGAAGATGGCCATTTGTATGCTATGTATGGTACTCCAGCTGAGAATTTATGTGGTTTACAAATCACTCAATTTAGAAAAAAGTATGGAATTGTTGAAAATGTTTCAGACCGTCCATATGTTTCTAATTCATTCCATTGTCATGTTACAGAGGATATTTCTGCAATTAAAAAGCAGGATCTTGAGGAAAGATTTTGGAATTATTCAAATGGTGGAAAGATTCAATATGTAAAATATCCTATTGATTATAATATTGATGCAATTAGAACTCTTATTCGTCGTGCAATGGATAAAGGCTTTTATGAGGGAGTTAATTTATCGCTTGCTTACTGTGAGGATTGTGGACATCAAGAGTTAGCCATGGATGTATGTCCTAAGTGTGGAAGCCGTAATTTGACTAAAATTGAAAGAATGAATGGTTACCTATCTTATTCAAGAGTTAATGGAGATACTCGTCTTAATGATGCTAAAATGGCTGAAATCGCTGAAAGGAAGAGTATGTAATGAGATATCATAATATAACAAAGGATGACATGCTAAATGGTAGTGGATTACGTGTTGTTTTGTGGGTTGCTGGCTGTGCTCATCATTGTCCAGGATGTCAAAATCCAATAACTCATGATCCTAATGGTGGAATACCATTTGATGAAGCTGCAAAGGAAGAGCTTTTTGCTGAACTTCGTAAGGACTATGTTGATGGTATTACCTTTAGTGGAGGAGATCCTCTTCATCCGGTAAATATGAATGAAATAGGTGAGCTTGTTGCTGAAATTAATGCAACTTTCCCACATAAAACAAAGTGGTTATATACAGGTTATACCTATGAACAAATTTCATCACTACCTTTTATTTCTATGCTTGATGTAGTGTGTGATGGAAGATTTGAAATAGATAAATATGACCCAAAGCTTCACTGGGTTGGTAGTTCTAATCAAAGAGTAATAGATATTAAGGCTACAAAGCGTGAAGGAAGAATTGTAATTTATAAGGATGGTTCATTGAATGAGTGAATTTAAACGTGTTGCAAGATTTGAAATTGTTTCATTTGAACAATTTAAAAGCGCATTTGATAATAAAACAGAAGAAGAAATAAAGACTATATATGATGGATTAATTCTACCTAAAAGAGCTACAAAGGGTTCTGCAGGCTATGATTTTTTTGCACCATTCGATATTGTTTTAAAGCCTGGTGAAACAGCAAAAATCCCAACAGGAATTAGAGTTTATATTGAAGAAAATTATGTTTTAAAGCTTTATCCAAGGAGTGGATTAGGGTTTAAATATAGACTTCAGCTTAATAATACAGTTGGCATTATTGATAGTGATTATTATTATTCGGATAATGAAGGACATATTTTTGCTAAAATAACTAACGATTCTAATGAAGCTAAGACTGTTGAAATAAAAGCTCATACTGGCTTTATGCAAGGCATTTTTGTAGAATATGGTATTACATTTGATGATGATGTTACATCAATTCGTAATGGTGGTTTTGGTAGTACTACAAAATAAATTGAAGGCAATTTGCCTTCTTTTTTTATTGATTTTTTTTAATATTAGGTGTAATATATCAGTGATATATCACAAAGGAGATTGAATATGACACCATATGAATATATAAAAAAAGAAATTATTTTAGGTGATTTACAACCAGGTAGTGTTTTTGATGAAGCTATTGTTCAAAGAGCTTTAGGAGTAAGTAGAACTCCTGTTAGAGAAGCAGTTTTAAAGCTAAATGAGGAAGGATATTTAACTATTATTCCGAGAAAGGGGACTATTGTCTCGTTTATTAGCTTTTCTGATGTTAAGCAAATATATGAATATAGAAGTATGCTAGAGCCTTTAATTATGGAAAAAATTGCAGTTAAGGTTGATAATGAGTTGTTATTAAAATGGAAAAGATACTTTTCTTCTTTAATTAATGATGAAATTGAAAACTTAGATTTGCCAGTTGAAAGAGATTTTTTAGATGATGTTGATAAGGGCTTTCACTTATCTTTAGCTAAAATGCTTAATAATAGCTATGTATATAAAGAAATTTCTTATTTAATGGATTTATCTTGTAGAGTTAGATATTTATCCAATATTAGTAATAATGATAGGTATATTGCTTCTTTAAATGAACATATAGAAATAATTGATGCTTTGCTCAATTCTGATGGAACTTTAGCATCAAATCTTATGAAAAAGCATTTAAAAAATACTTTAGAGGGTTATAGGTTATGAATTTAGCTTTTATTTCTTTTGAACAGGTTATTATTATGTTTATTATGATTTCACTTGGCTTTATTCTTGTGAAATTGAAGTTGATTGATATTGGTGCAAAGAAGACCTTATCAAATATTTTGGTTTATTTGGTTGTGCCATTTATGATTATTAATTCTTATGTTACAGAGTATAATCAAACGATTATGAATAATCTTTTATATACTTTTTTAATTAGCTTTGTTGTTTTAATTTTAGGTATTGTGTTTGTTTTTTTTATTTCATTATTTTATCATATTGATAGTAAAAGAATACTAATGTTTGCAATGATGTTTTCAAATGCTGCATATATGGGTTTTCCTCTTGTTGAGGCTATGTTTGGTGCTGATGGTTTAATATATGCTAGTGGTTTTGTTTCAATGTTTAATATATTACTTTGGACGATTGGTTATATGGTTGTATCAAGAAGCTTTAGTTTTAAAACTGCAGTTGTTGGTATTTTAAAAACACCTGTTTTATATGCTTTAATAATTGGTATTATTATTTTCTTTTTTCAAATACCTATTCCTAATCTTATTTTAAAGCCAATTAGTCTTATTGGAGCAATGAATACTCCACTATCTATGATTATTACAGGTATGATTATTGCATCAAGTAATATATTTAAAGCAATTAAAAATAAGTATTTATGGTTAAGTAGCGTAATAAGACTTATTATTATACCATTTATCTCACTTGGTATAATTTTACTATTTAATTTAGTAGGTGTTAACAAGGATGTTTTAAAGATTGTTTTCATTTTAGAGGCGTGCCCTTGCGCTGCAATTACATCAATTTTTGCGATAAAGTTTAATTATGATGAAAATTTAGCAGCTAGCTTGGTGGTTGTTACGACATTAATTTCAGCAGTAACATTACCTCTTTTTGTTTTGCTCGTTGAATGTATCTTATAAAATATTGTATAATAAAGTTAGAATAAGGTTTAAATTGTGGAGGTTTTTATGAATATTAGTGTTAAATTGCCAGTTTTTAGAGAAAAAGAATATAACATTTTAGATTTTGGTGCTAAGAGTGATAATGAATTTAATAATAAAACTGCAATTCAAAATGCAATAGATGAATGTAATTCAAAAGGCGGAGGGAAGGTTATTATTCCTGATGGCTTTTATATTACAGGACCTATCGAATTAAAGAGTAATGTTAATTTATATGTTAGTGAGAATGCATTTGTTAAGTTTACAAAATCTAAGGAGGAATATCCATTAATTTGGACTGAATATGAAGGAATTAGAAGAATTAGAGCCATTTCTCCTATTAGTGCTAAGCATGCAGATAATATAGCGATTACAGGTAAGGGTATTTTAGATGGCTCTGGTGATTTATGGAGAGGAATTAAAAGATTTAAGCTTACATCTAAAGAATGGGATAGGTGTTTAAAGAAAAGCCCTTATGTTATAGATACTAAGGAGGGTGGAGTTTGGTGTCCAACTAAATCTTATTATGAAGGTGTATTAAAGGGGGAACCTAACTATAATGATTCTAATGCCTTAGAAATTGCTTCCTCAAATTGGGATGTATATCGTCCTGTGTTTGTATCATTACAAAATTGTAATCGTGTTTTGATTGAGGATGTTACCCTTCAAAATTCACCTGCTTGGAATCTTCATCCGTTGTATTGTCATAATTTTACTTTGAAAAATGCTAAAATAAAAAATAAGTTTTCAGCTCAAAATGGAGATGGAATTGACTTAGAATCTTGCCAAGATTGTGAAATTGCTGGTACAGTTTTTGAGGTTGGCGATGATGGAATTTGTATTAAGTCTGGTAAAAATAAAGAGGCTAGAAAGCTACCAATTCCAACTAAGAATGTTTGGATTCATGATTGTAAGGTTTTTGATGCACATGGAGGATTTGTTGTTGGTAGCGAAATGAGTCGTGGTGTTGAAAATATTTTAGTGGAGAATTGTATTTTTTCTGGTACTGACATTGGTATTAGATTTAAATCAGCTCTTGGTCGTGGTGGTGTTGTTAAGGATATTACAATGAGAAATATTTATATGAATAATATCATTGGTGAGGCTATCATTTTCACTATGGGCTATGTTCTTGTCAATATTGAGGATGCAAATGAAGGTAGTGTTACTTATAATGCCGATGATGTACCTGAATTTAAGGAAATATTGATGGATAATATTATTTGTAATGATTGTAGTGTTGCTTTAAAGATTAATGGTTTAAAGGAGTTACCTATCCATGATATTATTTTAAAGAATTCTAAAATAAGGTGTAAATCTGGTTTAGATTTAAAGGAATGTAAAAATATTAAGTTAGAAAATGTTACAATTGAAGATGAGGTATGTAAAAAAAAATTTACTAGCGAAAATATCATTTGATATATTGAAAACGTTTAAAAAATGAGTATAATTTTAATTATAAGTAGGAGGAGAAAAAATGGAATTCGATCGTTGGTTTAATCAACAGTCTGTTCTTATTAAGGTTTTATTATTAATAATTCCTGTTGTAGGTTGGGTTGTTGAGTTTCTAGTTAGACTTTCAGTTTTCTTAAGAACAAAAAAGGTTGAGCATGCTGTTATGCTTGTATTATTTGCTTTTGTAGGCTGGGGTTGGTTCTTAAATTTAATTGATCTTATTTACATGTGTTTGTCAGGTCATTTAATTTTAGCTGAATAAATTTCAGCTTGTAAAATTATGAAAGGAGAGAAAATAGTATGGCAAAGGGAAAAAGCGATTACTTCGGATTATCTTGGATTGTAAGCTTAATTTTAGCAATCATTCCATTTACTTCATGGATTTGTGGTGCTTTAACTAGACTTTCTGAGGGCAAGATTGTTGCTGCACTTATTAGATTAATTTTCGGATTTACTATTGTATGGATTATTGATTTAGTATGTATGCTAACAAATCATAAGATTTGGAGATTTTTAAATTGTTAATTTAACAATAAGGGGTAGTTTAATGCTACCTTTTATTTTTTAGGGGGAAAATATGAATAATGTTATACGAAAAAATGCTAGGGCAATAATAATGGTTGCATCTATAGTTGCATTTTCATTTTTAATTTTAAATTTATTTCCAATGTTTGATAATGTTGGTAATAATTTTAATTGGGTAGCATTAATTTATTTAGGACTTGAAATTGCTGTATCTATTATTTTATTTTTTATTGTAAAGCAAACAAAACCTAATTATAAAAATGTATCCATTCCTGCACTATTATTCTTAGTGGCTAGATTTATTGATTATTTACAAAGAATGATTGAAAATCCTTGTTTTGGAAATATTCCTTTGTTAGGATTTTCTATTGCACTAATTGTTTTGTGGATTATCTATATTAGCAATCATAATTTGAAAAAAGTATTATTAATTTTAATGCTTATTTTAGCTATTTATGATGCTTTGTTTGTTTTTACTACAGGAAGAATTCATGCTGTTACACTTGTAGCAATAGCTGTTTGTTTAATGTTAAGCTTATTAGTTGAAGGTGAAGAAAATGAAAATCAATAAAATTTTATCAATAATTATTGCCACTTTGGCAATTATTTTAAATATCGTAGGTATTATTATAGTTAGCAAGTCTAACGAAATTAGTGTTGTTTTGATGGTTAATACCATCGTTAATATCGTGGCATTAGTAATATTTATTGTTACAATATTATTTTTAAAGGAAAATAAAATTTATGTTTTAATTCCAATTTTAATCTTACTTGTTACAATTAGTTATTTTTCAAATTTAGTAAATGAATTATTAAATGAGATTTCTAATGCAATTACATCAGATACTACTGAAACTCAACCAGATTATACTGCTTTAGGTGTTGTTCTTTTAGGTGGATTAGTTGTAGGTTATGTTTTCGCATTAAAGGATAAGAAGTGGGCTAAAATTTTGGTATATGTAATTACGGGTTTGTTAATTGTGGAATTATACCAATCTTTACTTGGAGTTAATACTTTTGCTGTTTTACTAAAGAAAGAAATTGAAAATTCATCTAGTGTTGTGGGAATTTCAACTAACGAAGAATTTATGAATATGATATCTGCTTTAACAGGAATTGATATTTTATTTGGTGGTGCTATATTTGCTTATGCTTCTGAAATTGTTTATTTTGCTTTAGATAAAAAAGAAGTTAAGCAAAATGATGAAAATTTAATTGAGTCTGAAAATAATTAATATTAATAAAGATTGGGAAATTACCTTATGATAATTTCCTTTTTCTTATATTTTAATTGTTTATTTTTAAAATTTTCTTGCTTTTTGAAATTATTATGCTATAATGTAATAGCTGCCATTATGGCAGTAAGGCACATTACTCCGCTGGCAACATGGGATTATTTGGCTATGAGTTTTGTTAATAGGAGAAAAGATAATTATGGCAAATGCAAAGGGTCAAGCATTAATCAATGAGATTACTGCTCAGTATTTACAGGATCGTCCATCATTCCGTGCTGGTGATACTGTTAAAGTTTACGTAAAGATCGTTGAAGGTGATACTCATCGTATTCAGGTATTCGAAGGCTTAGTTATTAAGCGTCAGGGTGGCGGAATTTCTGAGACTTTCACTGTTAGAAAGATTTCTTACGGTATTGGTGTTGAACGTACTTTCCCTGTTCATACTCCAACAATCGACCATATCGAAGTAGTTAGAAAAGGTGCTGTACGTCGTGCTAAGTTACACTACATTCGTAACCTTTCAGCTAAGGCTGCTCGTATTAAGGAACGTCGATAATCTAGGGACTGTCTTAATTGACAGTCTTTTTTTTCGCATATTTTTTTGTTATAATGTTATTGGAGGTTTACGATTATGGATATTTTTAGTTTAAAGGGAAAGACAGCTATTGTTACAGGTGCAAATACTGGTCTTGGTCAATCAATATGTATTGCTTATGCTGAGGCAGGCTGTAATGTTGTTGGTGTTGCAAGAAGAAGTTGTGAGGAAACACAAAAAATGGTTGAAGCTAATGGTGTTAAATTTTTAGAGGTTTTAGCTGATTTATCAAATGTTAGTGTTGCAAGTGGTATTTTTGATAAGGCATTAGAGGTTTTTGGAGCCGTTGATATTTTAGTTAATAATGCAGGTGTTATTAAAAGAGAAGATTCAATTAATGTTAGTGAATCTGATTGGGATAGCGTTATTAATGTAAATCAAAAGGTTGTTTTCTTTATGTGTCAAGAATTTGCTAGAAGATGCTTTGCTGCTAACAGAAGGGGTAAAATTATTAATATTTGCTCAATGCTTTCATATCAGGGTGGCTTTAGAGTTGCTTCATATTGTGCATCAAAAAGTGCCATAATGGGCGTTACAAAAGCGTTATGCAATGAATGGGCTTCAAAAGGAATAAATGTTAATGCGATTGCTCCTGGATATATGGAAACAAATAATACTCTGCAAATTAGAAGTGATTCTAATCGTAATGAAGCAATTTTAGATAGAATTCCACAAGGTAGATGGGGTACTCCTAGTGATTTAAAGGGTGCTGCAATATTTTTGGCAAGTGAGGCATCAGATTATGTTAATGGATTTACACTTGCTGTAGATGGTGGATGGCTAGCAAGATAATGAAGTATGATGACTATGTAAGTTTAATTGGCTTTAATAATGTTTATATTATATATTAAAATGATTTTTTTCTATATTTAAAGGATTGGCATTTAATCTTTTTACTTATTTTTGTTTTTGCTATTAGGAATATGGCTAGCTTTTATGATGTATTATTTTACTGAAAAGATGTTAGGCCTGAAAAAATATTTTTGCAGTTATTTTATCATTTGGTGGCTTTAGTTGTACAAAATTTATAGATAAATTTATGATAAATTATCAAAAAGAATTGGAAAAATTTAAGTCATAGTTTAAAAATTTAAGGTATTATTTAATATAAATAGGCATAGGATTATTTAGGTGATTCTATGCTTTTTTATTTTATTGGAATTAAAGGTAGTGGAATGAGTGCTTTAGCAAAAATACTTATAGATAAGGGACATATTGTACTAGGTGTTGATGTACATGATAACCTCTATACTGAAAAGAATCTTCTCTACGCTAGCGTAGAGTCATTTGAGTCCATGAGGCTTAAAAAAAGTTATTTTTACATTATTGGGAATGCTTATTTAAATCATAGAGTTACAAGCTATATAAAGAAAATGGGATATTATAATATGACCTATCCTAATTTTATTTCACGATATTTTAAGGATTATTTTTTTATCAGTGTGAGTGGTAGTCATGGTAAGACATCTGCAACTAAAATGTTAAGTGAAATGATAAAGGACTGTGATTATCTTATTGGTGATGGTACTGGCTTTGGTGGGGGAGATAATGTTTTTGTGTTAGAATCATGTGAATACAAAAATACATTTTTAAATTATCATCCAGATTTGTCTTTAATTTTAAATATTGATTACGACCATCCAGATTTTTTTAAAAATGAGGATGAGTATATTGCTTCATTTTCTAAATTTGCCAAGCAAAGTAAAGAGGTTATTATTAATGGTGATGATTTAAATTATAAAAAAATTGAGGATAATTCTTATATCACCTATGGAATTAAACCATCAAATGATATAGTTTTTAGCTATAGAGTAGAAAATAATAAATCAATTGTTAATATTATAGGTAAGGATTTTGTTTTAAATTTATTTGGGCTTCATTATGCATATGACTTTGTTGGTGCATATTTGTGCGCTAAGCTATTAGGTGCAAGTGATGATTATATTCAAAATAAAATGAATTCTTTTAAATTGCCAAAAAGAAGAATGGAGGAGTATAGTATTAACAATGTTATTTTAATTCATGATTATGCTCACCATCCTAGTGAAATTAATGCTTTAAATGAAGCTGTTAGATTAAAGTATCCATATAAAAAAATAATTGCTATATTTCAACCACATACAATATCTAGAACAGCAAGGCTACTTGATAAATTTAAATATAGTCTTTCTAATTTTGATGATGTTTATTTACTTCCTATTTTTACAAGTGTTAGAGAAAGTGTTAATTTAAATAAAGAAAAAGAATTATATGATTATTTAGGGTATAAAAAAAGTAGTTTTAAAGCTATTGAAGAACTTAAGAAAAATGATAATTGTGTTTATTTATTTATAGGTGCAGGAGATATTTATAATTTATTTTTAAAAATTAAAAATGATAATATTTAACTTTATTATAAAATATTTTCTTTAATTTAAATTATGTAAGATTTGTAATATAACGAGATTATAAATATAATAAAGAAGCATATTTAAAATACTTAAATTCTATTAATATTTAGCTTGTTTAAATAGAACGTTATGAATTTTAATATTTTTTTTAAATTATATATTAGTTATTTGCTCGAATTATTGTTGAGGTAAAAATGATGATTGTAAAGATAAAAAAATCGAAAAATGTATTAAAAATTAAATATAAGTCAAATGGAAAAAACATTGCGAAAAAATTACAGCTGATAAAGAATTTAACATTGATGAAAATTCTTATTTTAAAATAATTAAATACGATACTGATTTTGATTCTAAAGAAAAAATTATATTATATAGTTTAAAAATGATTTTCTTAAGTGTTTTTTTAATGATAGTTGATTATTGTGGTGATATCCAAGATGGTCAATCATTTTATTCTGTTAAATATAAATTCAAATGTGTTTCTGATTGTGAAATTGATGGAAATGATTTAGAAAATGAACAATTTACTAAGAAAAGAACTGTTGAAACATTACTTAATGCTTTATATTTGATATTATCATTTATTTTCTTTTGCCTAATAATTTTAATGATTATGATTTTTCTTAAATAGGTAGATAGGTGTCTATCTTAGAATTGAATGACAAAAATGAAAGATGGTAAATGCTATATGATACATTGAGTTTATGTACTATATTGTTTTTGGATACAACATATAGCTTAAAAAGTTATTTTCTGAATAAGTTAAATTATATAGTATATAAATGTCATAGGATTACACCACTTTGTAAAACGATTTCATAAACTATTGAAAATGTCGTTTTCATATGTTATAATTACTTTGATTTTTGAGGTGATCGATATGGCAAATACAACAATTTATGACGTTGCAGGTGCTGCAAAGGTTTCCCTTGCAACTGTAAGTCGAGTAATGAATAACCCTGATAAGGTTAATCCAGAAACAAGAGAAAAAGTTTTACAGGTTATAAAGGAGTTAGGATATCGTCCTAATGCGATTGCCAGAGGTTTGGCAAGTAGAAAGACAACAACTGTTGGTATTGTTATTTCTGATGTATCAAGAGCTTCTACATCTCAACTTCTTGGTGGTATTATGGATATCGCTAAGAAATATGATTATGCGATTAAAATTTTTGGAATGGCTGAAAATGAAGATATTAAGGAAACAATGCGTGCTGTTGTTGCTGAGCAGGTTGATGGTATTTTATTTTTAAATGATGAGCTTGATCAGGAACAAATGGAATTGTGTATGAATCATTTTAAGGATGCACAAATTCCAATTGTATTATGTAATGTTTTGTATGGTGAGGATATTCCTACTGTATCAATTGACTATGAAAAGGCGACTTATGAAATGACTAAGAAGCTATTAGATAAAGGTAGAAAGAATGTTTATCTTGTGACTACTGTTAGAAGATATTCAGTTAATAGCCATAAGATTAAGGGCTATACTATGGCTATGGAGGATGCAGGCTTAGAGCCAAAGATTTTTAGAACAAGTGGAGATGTTTCAGTTAATAAATATCATTTCCAGGAGTTTTTGAAGAATAATGAGATTGATGGTATAATTGCTGTACGTGATAGTATTGCTGTTAGCTTTATAAATGAAGCATTTAGGGCAGGTAAGGTTGTACCAAGAGATATTTCTGTAGTTGGACTTCAAAATACAAAATATGCAATTTTATCTCGTCCAGCCTTGACATGTGTTGATACTCCGGTGTATGATATAGGTGCTGTTTCAATGCGTCTTCTTACTAAGTTTATGAAGCATGAAGAGGTTATGGATAGTAAGGTTGTATTACCATATCATGTTGTTGAAAGAGAATCAAATTAATATTTCGATGATTAGAACCTAGTAGTATTTATATTTTAGTTTTAGAGAGTCTATGTTTGGTGAAAATAGATACATAGTATAAATATGAATTGCAATCTATGAGAAAAATAACTATGAAGTGCCATATTTTTAATATGGAACTAAGGTGGTACCGCGATTAATTCGTCCTTAGAGAAATCTAGGGACTTTTATTTATTTTAAGGAGGAAAATTACTATGGGTATTTACGAGGAATTAGAGTGGAGAGGATTAATTAAAGATGTATCTGATCCATCAATTAGAGAAAAATTAAATGCTGGAGGAATGACTTTTTATATTGGAACAGATCCAACTGGTGACTCATTACATATTGGTCATTTTTCAAGCTTTTTAATTAGTAAAAGATTAAAAGATGCTGGACATCATCCAATTTTACTTGTTGGTGGTGGTACTGGTTTAATTGGTGATCCAAAGCCTGATGCTGAACGTCCGATGATTACTTATGAACAGGTAGATCATAATTTTAAATGCTTAAAGGCTCAAGCTGAGAAAATATTTGGATTTGAGGTTGTTAATAATCGTGATTGGTTAGGAGACATTAACATTATTGATTTTTTACGTGATTATGGTAAGTATTTTAATGTTAATTTAATGCTTCAAAAGGATATTGTTAGACGTAGATTAGATTCAGGTATTACATTTACTGAATTTACTTATATGATTTTACAGGCATTAGATTTTTGGCATTTAAACAAGGAGAAGAATGTTACACTTCAGGTTGCAGGTCAGGATCAGTGGGGAAATATTACTGCTGGTATTGATTTGATTAGAAGAAAAGAGGGTAAAGAGGTATATGGCTTTACTATGCCACTTCTAACAAAGAGTGATGGTTCTAAGTTTGGTAAAACAAATGGCAAGGCAATATGGCTTGATATTAATAAAACTTCAGCTTATGAGATGTATCAGTTCTTTATTAATTCAGAGGATTCTAAGGTTATTGATTATTTGAAATTTTTAACATTCTTATCAAAAGAGGAAATCGAAGAGCTTGAAAGAAAAAATCAAGAAGCTCCTCATTTAAGAGAAGCTCATAAGGCTTTAGCCCGTGAGGTTATTACGTTCTTACATGGTAAAAAAGCATATGAACAGGCTGTTAAAATTTCAGAGGCTTTGTTCTTGGGTAATATTAAAGAATTAACTGCAGATGAAATTGAAATGGGATTTAAGGAATTGCCAACAATTTTAGGACATGATACTACACTTGTTGATGCGTTAATTGAGGCTAAGCTTGCTTCAAGTAAGAGAGAGGCTAGAGAATTTATTAGAAATGGTGCAGTTTTGGTTAATGGTGAGAAGGTTACTGATGAGGCAACAGCTTTAACAAAAAATGATGCTATTGAGGGTAGATTTATAGTTCTACGTCGCGGTAAAAAGCTATATGCTTTAATGAAGTTTTAATTTGTTATACTTGTTAAATGGATGATTATTAAATGATTATCCATTTTTTTCTATAAAAAAAATAAATTATAGATTAGGTATTTGTGGTATTATAATATAGGTATTATGATTGGAGGGATAAATAGTGAAAAAAAGAATAATGAGTTTAATCCTTATTTTTTCTTTAATATTATTAGCTATAGGTGTTACATCATGCTCATCTAAGGAAAAAAATGTTAGAGTTATTGATATAGATTTATCTAGTGAGCAATATGCGTTTGCAATGAAAAAGGGAAGTAGCCTTAAAGCCTCTGTTGATAGGTTTATGGTTGATAAAAAGGAAGAAATTAATAATATTTTTGATAAATATTTAAATGCAACAAAATCTGAGCTTGAATCATTTGGCAATTCAAATATTAAAAGAGAATCAACAAATAGAAATAGTGAGCTTGTTGTGGCTACAAATTTGGATTTTGCTCCATTTGAATATTTAAATGGTGATAGGGTTGCTGGTATTGATATGGAAATTGCAGTAATGCTTGCCAACTATTTAGATAAAACATTGGTTGTTGTTAATATGGATTTTGATGCTGTTGTTACAACAATTCAAACAAAGGATAATTTTGATTTAGGAATTGCTGGCTTAACTATTACAAATGAGAGAAAAGAGGTTGTCGATTTTTCAGCACCTTATTTTGATGTATCTCAAGTTTTAATTGTTAAAAATTATGATGAAAGATTTGATGAGTGTAATAATTCAACTGATGTTGAGAATGTTTTAGCATCTTTTAGTGGAAATGAAGCAATTTGTGGTGGACAAACAGGTACAACCTCAGAATTTTATGTTAGAGGTAATGATTCTTTAGGCTTTGCCGGCTTTGATAATTTAACTTTTAATGGCTATACTAGCTCTATAGTAGCTATTACTGATATGCTTAATGGTAATATTTCCTTTGTAATAGCTGATAAAGCTACAGCAAACACTTTAGTTTTAGATTCAAGTGGTTCAAATATTGATAAATTTAATAATGCTTTTTTTAACAATAATGGTTATAAGGTTGTTCTTAATGGTTTAAAGGCAACTGCTTTAATTGCTGTATTTGCTTTTTTAATAGGCATTGTTTTTGGTACTATTCTTGCTGTTATAAAGCTAAGTAATAATAACAATAAGCTAATGCTTGTTTTAAAGAAAATTTGTGATTTATATTTGCTTTTATTTAGAGGTACACCTATTGTTGTTCAACTTTTAGTTATATATTATGTATTATTACCACTATGTAATTTACATTGGGATAATCTTATAGTTGCTATTATTACATTTGGTCTTAATAGTGCTTCGTATGTTTGTGAAATTATGCGTGCTGGTATTTTATCTGTTGATAAGGGACAAACAGAAGGAGGTAGGTCTCTTGCACTAAGTTATCCTACAACAATGCTTACAATTGTTTTTCCACAGGCATTAAAGAATTCTTTACCAAGTCTTGGTAATGAGCTTATTACATTAGTTAAGGATACATCTGTTGTTTCATTTATTGCAGTAACTGATTTGACATTGGCTTTTAAAAATATAGGTTCATCAACTTACGAATATACTATTCCTTATTTGATGCTTGCCTTAACTTATTTGGTTATTGTTTTAGGATTAACTGGAATTATTAAATTAATTGAAAGGTGGTTAAGAAAAAGTGAACGATAAGAAAATACCTTTAATTGAATTAAAGAATGTTAGTAAGTATTATGGCGATTTGCTTGTTTTAGATAATATTACTGAAACAATATATGAAGGAGAAAGGGTTGCAGTTATTGGTCCGTCAGGTGGAGGTAAATCAACATTTCTTCGTTGTTTAAATGTTCTTGAGGATCCGACAAGTGGACAGATTGTTTTTATGGGTGAGGATTTAACAGATTTAAAAATTAATATTAATACCCTAAGAAGAAATATTGGTATGGTTTTTCAAAGCTTTAATTTATTTAATAATTATACGGTATTAAAAAATATTATACTTGCTCCAACTATTGTAGGTGCAAGAAAGCTAAGAGAAGCTAAAAGAAATAATAGAAAAATGGGTAGATATAATCGTTATTTAGAAAAAAATAAGGATAAGCTTTATGCTAAGGTTGATGAAAAGATAGCTAAGCTTAATAAAAAAATAGAAGAAGCTCAGGTACTTTTAAAGCCTATTAATGATGAATGGGAAAAGACTAAAAGAACTATTGAGAAAAATGGTAAAACATTTATTACCTATGATGAAGAATTATCAAAGAAAAAGGTAAAGCTTACAACTATTATTGAAAATTTAGTTCGTGAAAAAGATAGAACTAAATATCCAACACCAATGGTAAAAATAGATTATCCATATAAAAATAGAAGTGAAATAGTAGCTTTTGAAACAGAAAAGGCTATGAAGCTATTAAAAAGAATTGGGCTAGAATCAAAGGCTAATTCTTATCCATCAAAGCTATCAGGTGGACAAAAACAAAGAATTGCGATTATAAGAGCCTTAGCTATGAATCCAAAGGTTATGTTATTTGATGAGCCAACAAGCGCTTTGGATCCTGAAATGGTTAAAGAGGTATTAGATTTAATCAAGGAAATTGCTGATAGTGGAATGACTATGGTTATTGTAACTCATGAAATTGGCTTTGCCAAAGAAGTAGCAACAAGAGTTATGTTTATGGATCAAGGAAATATTAAGGAACAGGGTAGTCCAGAGGATATTTTTTCAAATCCTAAAAATGATAGGTTGAAGGAATTTTTAAGTAAGGTTTTATAAAATAAAAGGGGCTGTAAAAAAACCTAGGTTTTGAATTTGAAATCATTACCTAGGTTTACAGCCTTTTTGTTTGTATTAAGTAAGATATTAAGTAGGATTTAAGTAAGATATTGTTTTTAAATTGTAACTAATGTATAATTAAGTAAGGAGGGGATAATATGTATAGTCCAGCATTTACTATTAATAATAAAATGTTATCATTAGTAATTTCCATTACTGAAAAGTTAGGTGCGATGGAAGTATATAAATCATTAAAAAGAATGCCAATATTAAGAAGAAATAATAAGATTAAATCAATTTATTCATCCTTGGTTATTGAGGCAAATTCCTTATCGCTAGATGAGGTTAGAGATGTAATTGCAGGTAAAATAGTAATTGGCCCACAAAATGAAATTCAAGAGGTAAAAAATGCCTATAAGGCGTATGAAATGATAAAAGAATTTGATGGATATAATGAAGATGATTTAAAGAAAGCACATAGTATTATTACTAATCTAATAGCCGATGATTGTGGGAAATATAGAAATCATGCCGAAGGTGTTTTTGATGGTGATAAGGTTATATTCGTTGCACCACCACAGGATTTGGTTCCTAAGCTTATGTATGATTTATTCTATTGGTTAAAGAATAATAATGATGTTCATATTTTAATTAAATCATGTGTTTTTCATTATGAATTTGTTTTTATCCATCCATTTAGTGATGGAAATGGTAGAACAGTTAGGTTATGGCAAAATGTTTTATTGTCAAAATGGAATCCTATATTTGAATATATACCTATCGAATCTCAAATTGAAAAATATCAGCAGGAATACTATGAAAAAATATCTGAATGCCATAAAAATGGAAATTTAGATGTATTTATTGAATTTATGTTAAAAATGATTGATGAAACTCTTGATGATGTTATGACAACAATTAAAAGAGAAAGTAAAAACATATCAGAGGCTGTAAATAAATTATTAGAAATTATGGAACCTGATATTCCGCTTAGTGCAAGTGAAATAATGAAACGCTTAAATATAAAATCAAAGGAAACATTAAGAGCGACATATTTAAATCCAGCCATTAAAAATGGTCTTGTTAAAATGACATTACCAGATAAACCAAGTAGTAAAAATCAAAAGTATTATAAATAAGATAGTAGTTGTTAAGTAAGATATTAAGCAGGATTTAAGTAAGATATTGTTGTGATTGAATAAAGTGTTAAATATAAATAATTAAATATATAAATGTTTAAGAAGCAAAATAATGTGTGTCTTTAAAACTGTATTTTATTGATTTACATCAAAAATTGCTTCTTTTTTCTTTCTTTTATAAAGGTTGTAATATTTGTAAAATGATCCATGTGATAGTTTTGAATATTCCAAGGCTTGCTTAAATGTTAGATTTTCTAAATTATATAATTCAAATATTTCATATATTTTACTATCAATTTGAAGCTTTGGTCTTCCAAAAACAACACCCTTTTCCTTTGCTATTTTAATCCCCTCAGCTTGTCTAGATTTAATATTATTTCTTTCGCTTTCAGCAACAAATGATAATATTTGTAAAACTATATCAGAAACAAACTTCCCCATTAAATTATTACCAATTCTAGTATCAAGTAGTGACATATCTAAAACAACTATATCACATTTTAACTTTTTTGTTAAATAAGCCCATTCTTCAATAATCATATCATAATTTCTACCAAGTCTATCTATTGATTTTATTACCATTACATCGCCTTTTTTTAATTTTTTTCTTAACTTTTGATAGTTAACTCTATCAAAGTTTTTTCCACTTTCCTTATCTGTATAAATGTTTTTTTCTTTTACTCCAAAATTCAAAATATTAACAATTTGTCGATCTAAATTTTGTTCTTTTGTTGAAACTCTTGCATATCCATATATCATAAAATTAATACCTCTATATTCTATTCTATTATATCTAAAAAAATTGGAAAAAGTCAAAAATGTGTAGATTTTCGCAAATGGGTATTTTCTTATAATTATTATAATATTTTATTAGTTTTAAATCAATATTAATTATTGCGAAAATCTACACCTTTTAGGATTTTTAATTAAGGCTTTTATTTATCTATATGAATTGTTATTTTTTCTTTTTTATGTATAAAACAATCAATTTAACTAAGATATTTATAGCTTAGCTATTAAATATAAATTTATTAATAAGGAGAATTATAAAAATGAAAAAAAGAGTATTATTTATTTTATTAGTAATTATGGGAGTTTTTTCGTTGGTTAGTTGTGCAGGTGGTGGTATAGCTAGTGATAGTTTTACAATTTCTGCAACTTCAAATGAATACTTACTTGAAAAGAAGTCAGATAATAGTTATAAATTGACTTTTAGTGTAGATGAAAGTTCAAATTTAAAAAATTATTCTAAAAATAATGTAGTTTATTATATTGATGGTGATAATGCTTGTGAAGCAGTTATGGTTAAGGATAGCTTTACTGCTAACAAGGAAGGTAAGGTTAATGTTTCTGCTAAAATTGATGATTTAGTTAGTAGAAATTCAATTGAAATTAGTGTTAAATATTCACAAAGCTATATAGCTCAAAATGAAGATGGTATTGCTAGTAAGCTTGAGGATGTTAGTAAAAAAACAATCGATTTTGGTAGTGTGATTGAACTTGGAATTAATGAAGCATTTGCAGACAAGTATCAATTAAGCGGTTGTGATGACATTATGTTTATCGATGAAAAAGGTAAATTAGAGGTATGTGGAGTAATGCTATCTACTGAGGTTACATTACATAGTGCTGTTTCAGGCAAAGATATTTGGACAGGATATTTATCATCAACATTTGGTACAATTTTAGCAACTTCAGTAAAAAATGAGTTGGTTAGTAATAATATTATTTCAAAAACTCAAACAACAATAACTAAGAATCATATGACTCAAGTTAAAAAGTTAAATTTAGATGGATTAATTTCTAATGATGTTACATCAATTAATGGATTAAAATGGTTAACAAATCTTGAAGAATTAGATTTATCTAACAATGGTATTGACAATATTGATTTTGCTTCAGGTGTTAAAAACTTGAAAAAATTAAATGTTAATAATAATAACATTTCAACCTTAGAGAAGCTTAAGCAGCATACATATATTGAATATCTAAATATTTCAAATAATCTAATAAATAATTTAGATTATGTTCATAGATTTACAAAACTAAAGTATTTAGACATAAGTTCAAATAGTATTAGTGATATTACAAATGTTGGAAATCTAATTAATCTTGAATCATTATTTTTAAATAACAATAAGCTAAGTGTTTTTAAAGATGCTTTGTCAGCTTTAAATAATTTAAAGGAATTAGGCTTAGGAAATTGTGGATTAACTTTTACTGATATAAAATCAATTGGGTTTATAGATAAAAATAATATTACTTATTTAGATTTATCAGGTACAAATGTTAATTTAAATAATGTTGTTGAATTTAGAAACTTAAGCACTTTAATTTTAAAAAATTCAAATTTAGCTGGTGCTGATATTTCAAAATTAAATGATTTGCAAAAGTTAGAGTATTTAGATATTTCTAATAACTCATTGAATATATCAAATTTATGTACTTCAAATAATGGTATATTAAAATTCAAATTAGATGCAACATCTCTTAGAAGTCTTAATACATTATGCTTAGGTTTAAATGAATTTAGTGAATTACCAGACTTATCAAGTTTTGTATATTTAAATACATTAGATTTGACTAATTCATACAATTTAAAGTCATTAGATTCATTAGGTAAGTTAAATATTAAAGAGCTTATTTTAGACGAATGTAATTCAATTAATATTGATGATGATGGAACCAAATATCTAAATGCTTTAAGTAAGGAAAATCTTCCAAATCTTGAAAAATTATCAATAGCTTCAGGATTGAATTACATGACAAAAGATTTATATGAAAAAATTACATCTAGGGTTAAAAATGGTGATTTTAAGCTTAAATTTATAAATGAAGAATATATTGATAAAGATACAATTTACAACTATTCACAATCTATTTTCTTTTCAATGGAAGAGTTTTTAACCGCAACTACTATTAGAGAAGGTGAAGCTACTGGTAATAGAGAAATTATTCCAACAACAGAGGAAATGATTTTATCACTTGTTAATGATAGAACATCAACAGCAAAAGCAAGATATTATTTTTATATTCCATCATCATTATCAAAATTATCAATTTTTGGTAATGAATATGATACATATAATATTGGTTTTAATGTTATGGAAAGAAAACAATCAAGTATAACATTTGATTTCTCATCATTTAAAGATACATTTAACGATGATAGTTCTATAATATGTGCTGCAAAAGGTTCAAAGGTTATTATAGACTCTTTTTTAAATACTGAATTAAAATCAAAAAATAAAACAACTGCATTAGATGTTTGGGACTTAGTAATTAATGTTAAAAATGGTGAAATGAAAGTTATAAATACTTCAGTTGGAGATGTTGGAAGAGAAGGAGATGCAGATGCCAATAACTATTTAGCTGATGGTGGTGATGGATCAAAAGGTGCATTTGGAATAAAAGGAAATAATGTTAAATTAGATGGCAATCTAACTGTTCAAGCCGGAAAAGGCGGAAGAGGAGGAAATGGACATACCCATTGGAATAAAGCTGATGGTGGTAATGGTGGAGCTGGAGGATCAGCAATCGGATATAGATCAACTTGTCTTGTTTCAAAGGAAACTAATTTAATTGGTGGAGAAGGTGGAGCTGGAGGTAATGGTGATAGCTCTTTTCATACAGGAAAAAATGGTACAAAGGGCTCACCAGGTCAAAAAACTGAAAAAATTAATTAATAAAATAATTAATTTGCCATTATTTTTATGAAATATTATAAAAAACTTACTCTTCATTATATAAAGTGTAATCATTAATTAGATTATAATTAATATTCTAATTTGTAATTTTTTAATTGAAAACAAATAATAAAAGGAAAATCTATTGATAATTATTGATTTTCCTTTTATTATTCTATTATTAGGTGGTGCTTATCTATGGATGTTTATAATGTATCAAATGATTTAATAATTAAAATGGATAATAATGTTATTTATGTTGATAATGAATCAAATAAGGATAGATATAAATTATATTTTTTAAAGGGGAGTTCTGAATTATTTTCTATTAATATTAATAGTGAATTACAGAGATTTCAAGAGAATAATAAGCTATTATTTAATATTGAAGCAAATGATGCTTTGGTTGTTAATAATGATTTAAGGATTGTTTTAAATGGTTGTTACGATGTATTAAGTAATAGTGGTGATATTTTTATTGTGAAAAGGTGATTTTTGTGGTTGCTTATAGATATTATTCATTAGGTAAGGTTGTTATTAAATGTAATGATAATTATATTGTTATTAGAACTAGAAGTATTAATAGATTTAATGCACAGTTTTATAAATTATTTATATTTGATAATTATGATGAATTTTTAAGTTATAAAAATAATATGAATATTAAATATAATATTAATGATTATAAATGGGAAAGAATAGGAAGATTTATTTTTAATGATGCATCTATTCTAGATAATACCTGTGGTAATGACTTTAAGAATGGCAATAGTTTTTTAATATTAAATGGTGATTATACTATTTATGTAAGATTTGGTTATGCTTATTTTATTAAGAATGAAACATTTAATGGATAATTTAAAAGATTATCCATTTTTTTGTATAATGAAAATGTTTTAATTGAATTTATCGAATATTATTAGAATTTATTCTTTATAATATAAATATTATGTGGTATAATTCTTATAATTATTGAATTTTAGGAGGATTTGAGGATGGGGAAGACTTTAACTTATAAGATATTAGATCATCATATGGTTAGTGAGGATTTAGAAAATAATAAGATGAGTATTAAAATCGATCAAACGTTGACACAAGATGCTACAGGTACGATGGCTTATTTGGAGTTTATTAGCTTTGGTTTAGATAGGGTTAAGACTGAATTATCTGTAAGCTATGTAGATCATAATACTTTACAAAATGGTTTTATGAATGCGGATGATCATAAATTTTTACAAACTGTTGCTGATAAATATGGGATTGTTTTTTCTAAGGCTGGTAATGGTATTTGTCATCAGGTTAATGTTGAGCGTTTTGCTAAACCGGGTAGAACTATTTTAGGCTCAGATTCGCATACACCAACCTCTTCAGGTGTTGGAGCGTTGGCAATTGGTGCTGGAGGGTTAGATGTTGCGTGTGCAATGGCTGGTATGCCTTTTAGTATTGTTAGACCTAAGGTTGTTGGCGTTAAGCTTTTAAATAAATTACAAAATGGTGTTTCTGCTAAGGATATAATTATTTATTTGATTGGAAAAATGACTGTTAAGGGTGGAGTTAATAAGGTAATTGAATATTATGGTGAGGGTGTTATGTCTTTAACCGTACCAGAGCGTGCTACTATTTGCAATATGGGAGCAGAGCTTGGGGCTACATCTAGTATTTTTCCATCTGATGAGCAAACTAGGCGTTTTTTAGCTTTACAGGGTAGAGAGGGTGATTATGTAGCACTTAGTCGTGATGAAGATTCTTTATACGATGAGAATATTGTTATTGATTTAAATGAATTAGAGCCTTATGCTTCATGTCCTAATTCACCTGATTTAGTTAAGAAGGTTAGTGAGCTTTCTTGTGTGAAGGTAGATCAGGTTTTGATTGGTTCTTGTACAAATTCAAGTTATTATGATTTTGTTAAGGTTGCCTCTATTTTAAAGGGGAAAAAGGTACATAAGGATGTTTCTTTAGGTATTTCCCCAGGTAGTTTACAGGTTTTACAAATGATTACTCAAAATGGTATTTTAGATGTATTACTTGCAAGTGGTGCTAGAATATTAGAATCTGCTTGTGGTCCATGTATTGGTATGGGACAATCTCCTGGGACTAATGCTGTTTCACTTAGAACGTTCAATCGTAATTTTTATGGTAGAAGTGGCACAAATTCAGCTTCTGTTTATTTAGTTTCACCTGAAGTTGCAGCACTTTCTGCCGTTAATGGTTATATTTCATCACCAATTGGTATGAAGCTTGATGGTTTTTCTATGGATGTTAGTTATCCAAGATGTGATAGCTTATTATATTATCCAACATTTTCTAGTGATGTTGTTATGGGACCAAACATTAAAATGATTCCTAGGTTTGCTCCTATTGGTAATGAGTTTAAGGCTAAGGTTATGATTTGTGTTGGAGATAATATTACAACGGATCATATTATGCCAGCTGGAGCTAAGGTTTTACCATATCGTAGTAATATTGAAAAAATATCTGAATTTGTTTTTTCTAATATTGATAATAATTTTTCAAATAGATGTAAAAAGAATAATGGTGGTATAATTGTTGCTAAAGAAAATTATGGTCAAGGATCAAGTCGTGAGCATGCAGCTATTGCCCCTAGATATTTAGGTATTAAAGCAGTTATTGCTTCATCTTTTGCAAGAATTCATAAGAAAAATTTGATTAATTTCGGAATTTTACCAATTGAATTAAATATTGAAGCTGATTTGTTAGATGATATTGATGTTTGTTTTGATGATAAGCTAATTTTGGTTAAAAATATTTCTAAAAATAAAAAATATAGTATTGTTAATACGTTAACAAAAGAGGAAATGAATTTAATTAATTGTGGTGGATTACTAAATACATTTTAGGAGTTGATATTATGGATGATTTCTTATATGAAAAATATAAGGATTTAAAACGTGATGGGTATATTGATCCTAAGCTTTATGATTTATATAAGGTAAAGCGTGGACTTAGAAATGATAATGGAACAGGAGTGCTTGTTGGTCTTACTAAGGTTTCTGAGGTTTCTGGATATTATGTTAAGGATGATGTTAGGTATCCTAAAAAGGGAAATTTATATTATAGGGGTATTGATATTACTCGTGTTGCCAAACTTTGTAATCAAGGCTTTGGGTATGAAAATACTTGCTTTTTGTTGCTATTTGGTCATTATCCGAATGAACTTGAATCTATTAAATTTAAGAATAGTTTAAATGATTTATATGATTTGCCTGAAGGCTTTTTAGAAAATATTATTTTAAAAAATCCTTCTAAATCATTAATGAATCATATAACTAGATGTATTTTATCTTTATATTCATTTGATGAAAATCCAGATGATATAACTCCATCTGAATTAATTAATAAAGGAGTTTCTTTGATTGCTAAAATGCCTGCTATTATTTCTTATTCTTTGCAAGCAAAAACTCATTATTTGGATCGCGATTTTCTTCATATTCATTTTCCTAGAAAGGATTATTCGTTTGCAGAAAATATTTTGTACTTATCTAGAAATGATGGAATTTTTACTAATCTTGAGGCAAAAACCTTGGATATGTGTTTAATGGTTCACGCTGATCATGGTGGTGGAAATAATTCAGCATTTGTTGGGACGGTTGTGTCTTCAACTTTAACAGATCTATATTCTATGATTGCTGCTTCTATGTCATCATTAAAGGGAGCACGTCATGGTGGAGCTAATATGGCTGTACTTGATATGATGGAATGTATCATAAATGATATTGGTTTAAGTCCTACTGATGAAGAAATTAATAGGATTATTGATAAAATTTTAAATAAGGATTATTTTGATAATTCAGGACTTATTTATGGTATTGGACATGCAATTTATACTTTATCTGATCCTAGATGTGAACTTTTAAGACAAACAGCTTTGAATTTATCTAAGGAAAAGAATTATCTAAAATTTAATTTTTATCAAAGATTTGAACGACTTGCAGTTATGGCCTTAAAAAATAAAAAGGGGTGTGAATGCTGTAGTAATGTTGATTTTTATTCAGGCTTAATTTATGAAATGCTTGACATTCCAAGAGATTTATTTATCCCTATTTTTGCCGCAGCAAGAGTGGTTGGTTGGATTAGTCATGATATTGAAAATTTAATGTATTGTAATAAGATAATTCGTCCTGCAACTAAATATGTAGGAGAAGAGGGGGAGTAGAAATGACAGATATTGTATTGTTACCAGGTGATGGTATTGGACCTGAAATTGTAGAGTCAGTAACTAAAATTTTAGATGTAGCTGGTGCTGATTTAAAGTATCACACTTTTGATATAGGACAAACATCTTATGATAAATGTGGTGAGCTTATTCCTAAAGAAACATTGGAGGCTATAAAAAAATATAAATATGTTCTAAAGGGACCAGTTACAACCCCTATTGGTAAGGGGTTTAAATCTGTAAATGTTCAACTGCGTTTGGCCTTTGATTTATATGTAAATTTAAGACCAGCTTATTCATTTAAAAATATTTCAAAGTATCAAAATATTGATATTGTTACTATAAGAGAAAATACAGAGGATTTATATATTGGTGAGGAACATGAGATTGAAAATGGGGTTGAGGCAATTAAAAGAATTACTGTTTCAGCATCAGAACGTATTATTCGTTATGCCTTCGACTATGCTGTAAAAAACAATCGTAAAAAGGTTACATGTATTCATAAGGCTAATATTTTAAAAAAATCAGATGGATTATTCTTAAATTTATTTAATCAAATAGCTAAAGAGTATCCAACTATTATTTCGGATAATAAGATTGTTGATAATATGTGCATGCAGCTTGTTATGTACCCAGAAAATTACGATGTGCTTGTTGCCCCCAATTTATATGGGGATATAATTTCAGATTTAATTGCTGGACTTGTAGGTGGTCTTGGCTTGGTTGCAGGCGCAAATCTAGGTAAGGATGTTGCCATATTTGAGGCAGTTCATGGTTCAGCTCCTGATATTGCTTTTAAGGGTATAGCTAATCCTATTGCCTTGCTTCAAGCTTCTATCATGATGCTTAATCATATGGGAAAATATTCTGTAGCCTTAAAAATTTCTAATGCGATTTTAAAAACATTGGCTGATGGTAATGTTTTAACTAGGGATTTAGGTGGAGAGGCAACTACTAAGGAATTTAGCGAGGCAATTATCAAAAATTTGTAAATATAAATAGACAAAAGGACTTAAGATAAGCTTAAGTCCTTTTGCTTTGGGAGAGATTATTTTGAAAAGTATTTCTTACTATCTATATGTTAACACTTATGAAAGCGTTTGTCAATTGCTTTTGTAAGGTTTCTTTAACATTTTAAGTCTTAGTTCCTTTTTTCATTTTATTTTAATTAATTATAATGTATAATAAAGAGGAAGCATTTTATATTTTGGTGGGTTTTATGGATCGTAAACAGATTATTATGGATTTAAGATTGTCTGGTAAGCTAAAGGGCGTTAAACCAGCATATGTTTATATTAGGCCTAATATGGGTAAAATTTATAATCAAGGTCAATCTGATTTTATTATGTCAATGAAGGATGGAAGATTATATTTTCAAAAGCTTTCTTTTTTCTTTCATAAGTTAAAGCCAGAGGGAGATGTTGATTTTAATTTACATCGTTTTGTAGAGTATGCCCATATTTGTAAAAAAATATGTAATATATTGTACCTATATGATAAGGATGGAAGATTCCTTGAGATATTTTATAATAAAGGATTACCAGATACTATACCTACTCAGGATAATATTTTAAGAATGGTTAAAGAGTTTGAAAAGATGGGTATAAAGGAGAAGAGGTTTGAGGATGAAGAAGGATTTGACGATAGCACAGAAGAATCTAATCAAGAAATACGAGACTCCGAAGAAAAAAAATAATTCTTTTTCTGATAAGAAGGAAATGTATTTAAAGCAAACAGATAGAAATTATAAGGATGGTGACAGAAATTGATTAAGTTAGGTGAATTTAATAAATTAAAGGTTGTAAGAAAATCTGACTTAGGTTATATGCTTACAGACGGGAAAAGTGAAATATTAATGCATTTTAAGCAATCATTAAGAGAACTTTCTGATGGTGAAGAGGTTGATGTTTTTGTTTATGCAGACAAGGGGAAAAGATTAACTGGATCAATGCTTGAGCCAATTGTGACAATGGATAAGGCTTCATTTGTTGAGGTTGTAGATGTTATTCCAGCAGTTGGAGTTTTTGTTAATATTAATACGCCTAAGGATATTTTAGTTTCTAAGGACTATTTACCTTATAATGAAGATGAGTGGCCTATTGTTGGTGATTATTTATTTATTAGATTAAAGCATAAAGGTGATATTTTAGTTGGCAAGCCTTTAAATAGGTTTGAAATTAAAGAATTAAAAAGTGAAACCAAATACGCTGATTATGAGCATGTAGATGGATATGTATGTCGTATTACTGAAAAGGGTATTGGTATTATTACAATTCATAGAATATATGTTTTTGTACCACTTAATCAGTATAGGGGAAAAATACGTTTAGGTCAAAGAGTTAACGTATGTATTACTAAGTCTATGGATGGTGAATGCTATGGTACACTTAATGCTCATAAGGAGGAGCTTATTGATTCGGATAAGGAGATAATTTTAAATTATTTACGTGAGCATGGTGGCGTTATGAAATTAACTGCAAAATCTAGTGCGACTGATATTGAAGCAATATTTCAAATGTCTAGGAAGGCTTTTAAAAGAGCCTACGGTGGCTTATATAAGGATGAGTTAATTACATTTACTGATGATAAGACTTTTTTGAAAAATAATTAATTATGAATTTTTATGAATTAATATCCTGAATGTTTATGAATTATATTGAATTTTTTAAAATTTGATATATACTATAAGTGTAAGGAGGCAATAAATATGTTGGAATTTTTTGATGCAGAAGCATTTAAAGGTACAGCTTCAATTTATGAAAATCATATTACGTTTAATAAAAGCTTGGTTTCATATTTTGAATCAGCCTATAGAGTTAGAGTTGGTATTGATAGGGAAAATAAAAAAATCTACTTTTTTATAATTAATAAAGATAAGGCTTTATCAGGTGAAATTTCTGAAACATCATTACTTGCGGTTTCTTTGGCTAAAACATATGCTAGAGTTTGCTCAAGAGCTATGGTTGAATACATTTGTAATGCCTTTGATTTAATGATTAATAAAAAAGATTTTATTAGATTTCAAGCGACTTATGATGATGTATATAAGGCCGTTATTGTAGATTTAAATAAGGGAGGCGAAGTATAATGGAAGCATATATGATGTGGATTTGGCTCGGAGTATTTGTAATTACAGTTATTGTTGAGGCTTCAACTCAGGATTTTGTTTCAATTTGGTTTTCGATAGGCTCACTTGTTGCGTTGTGTATTAGTGGCTTTAGTCCTTTTTGGGTTGAAATAATTGTGTTTACTGTAGTGTCTTGTGTTGCACTTGTATTTACAAGACCACTTGTTAAGAAGCTAATGACGACGACTGAAAGATTTACAAATATTGATGAGATTGTTGGTAAGCAGGTTGTTTGTCAGCATGACATTAGTAAGTTTTCCTCAGGAGAGGTTAAGCTTAATGGTTTAATTTACACAGCAGTTTTAATGGAAGATAGTGATAAGGCTATTGCTAAAGGCACAATAGTTGAAATTGTTGCGATTAGAGGTAATAAGCTAGTTGTAAAAGAAGTAATAAATAATAATGGCAGTATTGAAATTTTAAATACAAAAGGAGAATAAGAATATGTTTTTATTAGGTTCAGGTGGAATTGCTGGTGTTGTAATTGCTTGTGTAGTATTATTAATTGTTTTAGTTTATTTAATTACAAGAATTAGAGTTGTTAAACAAACAAATAAATATATTGTTGAACGTTTAGGTGGGTTTCATTCAACATGGGGTGTTGGTATTCATTTTTTAGCACCATTTATTGATAGAGTTAGCTATGTTGTTTCAATGAAGGAGCAGGTTAGAGATTTTGATCCTCAGCCTGTTATTACAAAGGATAATGTAACAATGCAAATTGATACAGTTGTTTTCTTTCAGGTAACAGATCCTAAGCTATTTGCTTATGGTGTTGAGAACCCAATTGCGGCAATTGAAAATTTATCAGCTACAACATTACGTAATATTATTGGTGAACTAGATTTAGATGAAACTTTGACATCAAGAGATATTATCAATACAAAAATGCGTTCAATTCTTGATGAAGCAACTGATCCTTGGGGAATTAAGGTTAATCGTGTTGAGGTAAAGAATATTTTGCCTCCAAAGGATATTCGTGATGCCATGGAACGCCAAATGCGTGCTGAACGTGAGCGTCGTGAAAAAATATTACTTGCTGAAGGTGAAAAGAAATCTCAAATTCTTCTTGCTGAAGGTAAAAAGGAATCTCAAATTTTAACTGCTGAAGCAGATAAAGAGGCTATGATTCGCAAGGCTGAAGGTGAAGCTGAATCAATTTTAAAGGTTAAACAAGCAGAGGCAGAGGGAATTAAGCTAATCCGTGAGGCAGAAGCTGAAGGTTTAAAGAGCTTAAAAAATGCTGATGTAACTGAAGAGGTATTGAAACTTAAAAGTTATGAAGCTATGCGTGACGTAGCTAATGGTCAGGCAACAAAGATTATTGTTCCATCTGAAATGCAAAATTTAGCTACTACAGTAACAGCTATTAAAGAAATAGCTAAAAATGATAAATAGCAATTTTATAAGTGATATATTTACACTTTGTTAGAAAAATATTTTAAAATTTTTATATAAAATAGTTATAATTTAATAACTTTAGAAAGTCAAAATTTTAGTGTGAAAATACAAGAGTTTTGGCTTTTCTTTTATATTTAATTGTTATATAATGAGCATGAAGTTAATAAATAACGGTGCTACTCCAAACCACATAGAAGAGGTGATGTTTATGATAAAACATAAAATCCTCTATGTTATGGAGGATTACTCTAAATGTTAAGCATAATTGCTGCAGTTTTAAGTATTGTAATTTCAGTATTTAGAATTGTTAAATACATTTTAACAAAATTAAAAAAGTAATTTCAAATATTACTAAAAATTAATTTTTGATTAAGGGTAAGAAAAAAACACCGTTGCACCGGTGCTTTCCCTTAATTAAACAATTCTTAGGGGGTAGCCTGTAAAGACTTCCCTTGTCTTTATTATATGTCAAAAGTATAAAAATAGCAATTAATTTTGCATATTTCTAGTTTAATGTATGATGAAGACATTGTATTAAAAACAATAGTTTTAGAAAAATTAATTTAAAATATGTTTGATATAAAATATTTGGTTAAGTTTTAGAAATACTTATAAATTAATGTATTAATTTATAAATGAAAAACAATAATATTTTTAGTATATATGTCTTTTTAAATAGGTTAAGAGTTAAAAATTATTAAATTTTTTACTTTTTTTCTTATTATAAATGGTATAATTATTTGGTATTGTGAGGTTAAACTATGGATATTTTAGACCGTTTAAATGAATTAAAGGATACACTTAATAAGGCTAGTGAAGCTTATTATGTTAATGATAATCCAATTATGGAGGATTATGAATATGATAAGCTTATGAATGAACTAATAAAAATAGAAAATGAGCATCCAGAGCTTAGAACACCTGATTCTATAACTAATCGTATTGGTGGAGAGGTTTTAACTAAATTTGAGAAGGTTACTCACGAAGTAAAGATGATGAGTCTAGCTGATGCGTTTAGCTATGATGAATTAAGAGAATTTGATGCCAAAGTTAAGGCTGTGGCTCCACAGGCAACGTATTTATGCGAATTAAAAATTGATGGGTTGTCAGTTTCTTTAAGATATGATAATGGTGTACTTGTAAGAGGTGCTACACGTGGTAATGGTAGTGTTGGTGAAAATATTACTAATAATGTAAAAACTATTAAAAGCGTGCCTTTAAGAATTAAAGAGCCATTGACTTGTGAGGTTCGTGGTGAAATATATATGCCTAAAAAGAGCTTTATTGCTTTAAATATGGAAAGAGAAGAAAATGAAGAGGAGCTATTCGCAAACTGTCGAAACGCAGCCGCAGGCTCTGTAAGACAGCTTGATTCAAAAATTGCAGCTAAGAGAAATCTTGATACTTTTATTTATTATTATCTTAATCAAAATGTTTTGACTCAAGAAGAAGCACTTGTTCAGATGAAGGAGCTTGGATTTAAGGTAAATCCACTATATCGTCATTGTAATTCTATTGATGAGGTTATATCATATATTGAAGAAATGGGGGAAAAGCGCCCATCACTTCCATATGATATTGATGGTATTGTTTTAAAGGTTAATGAAATTGCTTTACATGATATTATTGGTGAAACTGTTAAGTATCCTAAATGGGCTATTGCATATAAGTTTCCTCCACAGGAGGTAACAACTAAGCTTAATGATATAACATTTCAAGTCGGAAGAAGTGGAGTTATTACTCCTGTTGCTAATTTTAATCCTGTTTTTGTTCAAGGATCTTTAATTTCAAAAGCAACACTTCATAATGAGGATTACATTTTAGCTAAGGATATTCATATTAATGATACTATCATTATTCGTAAGGCTGGAGATGTTATTCCTGAGGTTGTTAGACCTGTAATTGAAAAAAGAGATAATACATGTATTCCATTTAAAATGATTAATTTATGTCCTTCATGTGGAAGTGAGCTTGTTAGACGTGATGGCGAGGCTGATTATTTTTGTTTGAACCCTAATTGTGAGGAAAAAAATGTTAATAAACTAATTCATTTTTCATCAAAGCCTGCTTATAATATTGATTCACTTGGTGATAAGCTAACAAGACAGCTATATGAAGCTGGCTATTTAAAGAGTATTTCAGATATTTTTAAATTGAAGAATTATTATAATGAGCTTATAGCATTACCTGGTCTTGGTCAAAAAAGTATTGATAATTTACTTGATGCAATTGAAAATAGCAAGAAGAATAATTTAGATCAGCTAGTATTTGGATTAGGTATTAAGCATTGTGGTGGTAAGGTTTCTAAGCTACTATGCCGAAGATTTAAGAATATGGATGGATTAATTAATGCTTCATATGATGATATTATTTCTATTGGTGATATTGGTGATGCTATTGCCTATGAATTTATCATGTTTATGAAAAATGAGGCAAATATATCACTTATTAATGAATTAAAGAGCTTAGGCTTAAATATGAATTATGAATTTGGTGAAATTAAGGAAAATTATTTTACTAATAAAAAATGTGTTTTAACTGGTACGCTTCTTTCTATGGGAAGAACTGAAGCTAAGAAGATTATTGAGGGCTTTGGTGGTGTATTATCAGAATCTGTAAGTAAAAAAACAGATGTATTAATTTTAGGAGAAAATCCTGGAAGTAAGTATGATAAGGCGAAATCCTTGGGAATATATATTATGAATGAGGATGAATTTCTTACTAAAATAAAAGAGTAATTTGGAGTTGATAAAATGGATGAAATTATCGTTCATGGTGCAAGAGAAAATAATTTAAAAAACATTGATATAAGATTGCCTAAAAACAAGCTTATTGTTATGACAGGATTATCTGGTTCTGGTAAGTCATCACTTGCCTTTGATACTATTTATCAAGAGGGACAAAGAAGATTTGTCGAGTCACTTTCAAGCTTTGCAAGACAATTTATAGGTGGAAATGAGAAGCCAGATGTTGATTCAATTGAAGGACTATCACCTGCAATTTCTATCGATCAAAAGTCAGCTTCGCATAATCCTAGATCAACTGTTGGTACTGTTACTGAAATTTATGATTATTTAAGAGTATTATTTTCAAGAGTTGGCACACCATATTGTCCTACTCATAAAATACCTATTTCTTCGTTATCTATTGATCAAATTGTTGATAAGATTATGGAGCATCCACAAGGAAGTAGAATGTATATTTGTTCACCTGTTGTTTTTAGGGCGAAGGGTGAGCATAAGCAGGTATTTGAAAAATATATTAAGCTTGGATATGTTAGAGCCTTAGTTGATGGAGAAATGGTTGAGCTTGAACAAATTCCTAGTTTAGAAAAAAATAAAAAGCATAATATTTATATTGTCGTTGAAAGAATGATTATGAAGGAAGGAATGAGAAATCGTATTTTTGAAGCGGTTGAAACTTCTGTGAATGAATCAAATGGATATTGTGTTTTATATATAGATGGAAAAGAGGAATTTTATTCTACAGTTTATGCTTGTCCAGAGTGTGGTTACTCTTTAGCCTATCTAGAACCAAGAACTTTTTCATTTAATAATCCTTTAGGAGCTTGTCCAGAATGTAATGGCTTAGGAAAAAAATTATCATTTTCTGAGGATTTAGTTGTTGATGAGGAAAAATCTATTAATAAGGATGCGATTATTCCATATAAAAATTGGGAAAAGGATAATTTATCAAGAACAGAACTTTATCTTACTTGTGATCATTATAAAATTGATCGTAATAAACCATTTAAGGATTTAACTGATAGAGAAAAGAAGATAATTTTATATGGTTCTCCTGATGAACTTGAATTTAAAATGACTGCTTCATCTGGTCGTGAGCATAATAAGAAGAAGAAATTTGAGGGTGTAATAACTAATTTCTCACGTAGATATGTGGAAACTACATCTGAATGGATACGTGATTGGCTAGAAGGCTATATGGTTGAACGTAAGTGTGAAAGATGTAATGGTAGAAGATTAAATGATTCTATTTTAAACATTCTTATAAATGGATATAGCATAGCTGATGTTTGTGATATGTCTATTGAAAATTTATATGATTGGTTTGAAAATTTAAAGCTTTCAGCTGAAAAAGCTGAGATAGCTAAGCTTTGTGTTAAAGAAATTAAGGATAGACTTCATTTTTTAATTAATGTTGGATTAGAATATTTAACATTATCAAGAAGTGCAGATACTTTATCCGGTGGTGAGGCTCAAAGAATTAGACTTGCTACTCAAATTGGTTCTCAATTAACAGGTGTTTTATATGTTTTAGATGAACCATCTATTGGACTTCATCAAAGAGATAATGATAGATTAATAAATACTTTAAAGGAAATGCGTGATTTAGGTAATACTTTAATTGTAGTTGAGCATGATGATGAAACAATGAAGGCATGTGACTACTTAGTTGATATTGGTCCTGGAGCTGGAGTTCATGGTGGAGAGGTTGTGGCTTGTGGTACACCACAGGAGGTAATGGCCAATACTAATAGTATTACAGGAAACTATTTATCTGGAAGAATGAAAATTGATGTTCCCAAGGAAAGAAGGAAGCTTACAGGTAAATGGCTTGAAATTAAAGGTGCTAAGGAAAACAATTTAAAAAATGTTAATGTTAAAATACCTTTAGGTGTTATTACATGTATTACTGGTGTATCTGGTTCTGGTAAATCATCACTAATTAATGAGGTTTTATATAAAAATGCTTATGTAAGATTATATAAAGCTAAGAAGGTTTATCCAGGTAAGGTTGATAAGATTTTAGGTCTTGAAGCAATTGATAGAATAATTCAAATATCTCAGCAGCCAATTGGTAGAACTCCAAGAAGTAATCCTGCAACATATACTGGTGTATTTGATGATATAAGAGAATTATTTGCTCAAACAACTGATGCTAAAATAAAAGGCTATGACAAATCAAAGTTCTCATTTAATGTTAAAGGAGGAAGATGTGAAGCCTGTGGTGGTGATGGTGTAAAAAGAATTTCAATGCAATTCCTACCGGATGTTTATGTTCCGTGTGAGGTATGTCATGGCAAGAGATTTCAATCTGAAACATTAGCTATTTTATATAAGGGTAAGTCAATATCTGATGTATTAGATATGACAGTTGAAGATGCATTAGAATTCTTTGATGCTTTCCCAAAAATTAAAAATAAGCTTAAAACCTTATATGATGTAGGGCTTGGTTATATTAAGCTAGGACAATCATCAACAACCTTATCTGGTGGTGAGGCTCAAAGAATTAAGCTCGCAAATGAATTATCATCTCGTATAACACCAACAACTCTCTACATTATGGATGAACCTACAACAGGTTTACATGTTGATGATATAAAAAGATTAATGCACGTTATTAATCAGATTGCAGATCAAGGAGCTACAGTATTAATCATTGAACATAATCTAGATGTAATAAAGCTTGCTGATTATATTATTGATATGGGTCCTGAAGGTGGAGATAAGGGTGGAAATGTTGTTTTTGCCGGACGCCCTGAGGCATTATGTAAAATTGAAAATTCTTATACAGGTAAATATTTAAAAAAACTTTTAGAATAATCTAAATGATATCAAAATAACTTTTATGATTTAAATTATTTAAGTCAAATTTAGCAAAAACCATTAAATAATCTTTAAATAAAACTATTTTTATTATTTTAGAAAGTCAAAATTTTAGTGTGAAAATACAAGAGTTTTGGCTTTTCTTTTATATTTAATTGTTATATAATGAGCATGAAGTTAATAAATAACGGTGCTACTCCAAACCACATAGAAGAGGTGATGTTTATGATAAAACATAAAATCCTCTATGTTATGGAGGATTACTCTAAATGTTAAGCATAATTGCTGCAGTTTTAAGTATTGTAATTTCAGTATTTAGAATTGTTAAATACATTTTAACAAAATTAAAAAAGTAATTTCAAATATTACTGAATAAATTATTTTTGTTATTGATTAAGGGTAAGAAAAAAACACCGTTGCCGCGGTGCTTTCCCTTAATTCAAAAAAACTTAAGGAGTAGCCTGTAAGACTTCCCTTGTCTTTATTATATGTCAAAAGTATAAAAATAGCAATTAATTTTACCTATATTTATATATAATGTATAGTGAAGGCATTGTATTAAAGCAGGAATTTGAGAAAATTATATTTGAAAATATAATTAGTATATTTTAATTTTAACTTTTTTCTAATTAATTAAAATTTAATTTATCATCTAATAGTGGGATTACTCTAGGTAATCCCCTTTTTATTGCTAAATTGCTGGCTTTAGTATATAATTATAAAATGTGGAAGTGGTTTTATGTCTAAGAAAGAAGATATTGAAAAAAAGAAAAAGCAAGATGAAGAGGATTTAAAAAGGCTTCTTGATGATTTCAAAGAAAAAAATAATATTTCTAAAGAAGATATTGAAAAACTTGGTAGTTTACTTCATACTGCATTTATTGAGGCAAAATATTCTAAAAAATTTAAATTTTTTAAAATGGTAAAGGAAATTTTTATTAAACTAGGTTTGTTCTATTTAGTTTCACTTATTTGTTTTGGCTTTTTTATTTCATACGTGACAATAAATTATAGTTATATGTTTATAGTTTTGGCTATTATAAGCTTATTATTAACTCTGTTTGAAATATTACCTAGATTTAGTAAAAAAAGATATTCTATTTCATATTTGCTTCTTTTTGTTTTAATTATGATTGATTTATGTTTATTTAATAATATTTATCCAATATTTACTCATTCATATGTTTGGTTTTTATACATAATTGGTATGGAGCTTGGCTATATGATGTTGCTTACACAAATTGTAAAATTTAAAGTTTTTAGTTAGGAGAATGATTATGGACCGTTTTATTTATGTATCAGATTTAGCTCGTGATAATAATTTAGAGCTTTTAGCTGGCAAGGATGGATTAAATGCTAAGATATGTGATGATCAATTGTCACGCCCAGGCTTGGAGTTCACTGGATTTTTTGATTATTTTGATAATAAAAGACTAGTACTTGTTGGCTCTAAGGATCATAGCTTTTTAAAGCATTTACCTTTAGAAACTCAAAGAAAAAATATAGAAAAAATTTTTGAACTTCACCCACCTTGTATTGTCTTTTCAAAGAATGTAGTTGCGCTACCTATTTTTTCTGAAATGGCAGAAAAATATAAGATTAGTATTTTCCATTCAAATTTAAGGACTACACCATCATCATCAAAGCTTTTCACTTACTTACAAGAAAAGCTTGCTCAAAGGATTTCGGTTCATGGCACTCTTATGGATATTAACGGTATGGGTACCTTGATTATTGGTAAAAGTGGTATAGGTAAATCTGAAACTGCTCTTGATTTAATTAAAAGAGGACATCAGCTTATTGCCGATGATTTGGTTGATATTATTGAGAAGGAACCAGGTAATTTAATTGGTACTGCTCCAGATATTTTAAAGCGTTATATGGAGATTCGTGGTATTGGTATTGTTGATGTTGTTACTATGTTTGGTGCAGGTGCCTATCGTGACAGAAAAAATATTCGTCTTGTCGTTGAGCTTGAAGCTTGGGATCATGATAAATATTATGATAGATTAGGCTTAGAAACTGAAAAAATTAAGTATTTTGATACTGAAATTACTAAGCTTACTATTCCAGTTTTACCAGGACGTACAGTTTCACTTCTTGTTGAGTCTGCAGCTATGAATGAAAAGCTTAAGTATTTAGGTCATTTTGCAGCTGAGGAATTTATTGGTAAGGTTGATAAGCAAGCTAGAACTGGTGGTGAGGAATAATGTTTAATTTTTGGATTCAAGAATCATTTTCATTGTTTGGTCTTAGTATTACTTTTTATGCTTTGTTTATTTTGCTTGGTGTTATTATAGCTGTATGGGCTGGAATTAAGGAAGGAAGGAAGTTAGGTATTCCTTCAGATGATGTTTATTGGGGTGTAATTATTGTTCTTCCTTGTGCTATTATTGGAGCGAGATTATGGTATATTTTGTTTAATTTAGATGAAGGCTGGACTTTTAGAAGAATTATAGGCTTAGATGGTGGTCTTGCAGGACTTGCAATTCAAGGTGGAGTCATTGCTGCACTTTTAACAATATTTATATATTGTAGAGTAAGAAAAATTTCACTTTATAGAATACTTGATATTGTTGCCCCAGGCTTTTTGATTGGACAAATTTGTGGTAGATGGGGTAATTTCTGTAACCATGAGTTATATGGCCCAATTGTTAAAAATCCTACATTTTTAAAGCATATTCCTATTTTAGGTGAAAATATGTATATTAATGGAGCTTATCGTCATCCAACTTTTTTATATGAATCACTTCTTAATTTAGTTGGGCTTTGTATTATTCTTGTTTTAAGAAGAAAAAGCAAGAGGTTAAAAAGTGGAGATTTAATCGGATTTTATGGCATTTGGTATGGAATTGTAAGAATTTTTACTGAAATTTTAAGAGGAAAAAGTGGAGCAAACGAAATATTAATGCTTGGGTCTGTACCTGTATCTATTTTAATTAGTGTTATATTTATTGTAAGTGGTATTGCATTTTTAATCATAAAACGCTTTGTTGGTCCTAAGGATAATTATCAAGATGTTATCGCTGAGGTGGAAAACAATAAATTTGATACTGTTTTGTTTGATTTAGATGGTACACTTTTAGATACTAAACCATTAATTGATAGAAGCTTTATTCATACATTCGAACATTTTAGACCTGGCTATAATTTAACTGAAGAGGAGCTTGATTCTTTCTTTGGGCCTTCATTAAAGCAAACATTCTCTAGATACTCCTCTGATCCAGAGGAAATTAAAAAAATGGTTGATTATTATAGAGCTTTTAATGTTAGTCATCATGATGAAATGGTTAAAGCTATGCCAGGGGCAAAGGAATTGATTAAAAGCTTATATAAAAAGGGATATAAGCTTGGAGTTGTTTCCTCTAAAAAGACAGATTTAGTTGAGCATGGCTTAGAATTATTTGGCCTTAAACAGTATATGAGTGTAGTTATCGGAGAAGAAGATGTTAAAAACAATAAGCCTGCTCCTGATGGAATACTTTTGGCTATGGAAAAACTAGGCTCAAAAAATGCTTGCTATGTTGGAGATACAATTAATGACATAAAAGCTGGTAGAAATGCTAACATTAAAACCATTGGATGTCTTTATATTAAGCATCCAGAAATTATGCTAGAGGCTTCCCCTGATTTTGTTATTAATGAATTAAATGATATTTTAAAGATTTGTGTGGAGTAGATAAAATGAGCTTTGCCGCAACAGTTAAGGATGATTTATTAAAGATCAGTAATTCCAATTTGGATGCTGATAGATTAGAGCTTGAGGCTATGCTGCGCTTTGGTAGTGAGGTAATAATATCAAGACCAATGAAGCTTCAATTTAGCTGTAATAACATGGGAGTTATTAGGCATTTGATTAAGCTATGTAAAAAATTCTATGAAATTGAATATGAGATATTTTCAAGAGTTATAAATAGATTAGATAATCATACAATTTTTACCTGTGAAATTGCAAATGGTGCTTCAAATATTATTAATGATCTAAATTTAATAGGCGCTGATTCTAAATATAAGGAAAAAATAGATAATGACGAGGCCTATATGATTGCTTATATTAGAGGAGCATTTTTAGTTCATGGTACTGTTAATGATCCTATAAGTAAAAGCAGTCATCTTGAAATTTCTTCAGTTTCTGAAAACGAAATATTATTTATTCAAAGATTGATGAATGCCTTTGAGTTAAACGCAAGAATTGCTAAAAGGAAAAATTATTTAATAGCGTATATAAAATCAAAGGAAGCAATCGGTGATTTTTTGTATAGAATTGGGGCAACATCCTCTATGTCATATTATGAAAATGTTTTAATAACAAAGGAAATTAAAACTAATGCAAAGCGTGCAATTAATTTAGATTTAGCAAATCAAGATAAAACAAATGATGCAGCTCAAGAACAACTAAGGTATATTAGGTATTTAGAGTATAACTATCCACTTGAACGCCTTGATTCAAAAATTTTGATGGTAATGAAAGTTAGAAAGGATAACCCTGAAAGCTCATTATCTGAGTTGTTAGATGTTATTCATGATGAATTTGATCCAGAATTATCAAAGTCAGGCTTAAATCACAGATTAAGAAAAGTAAAAGAGCTAGCTCGTGAGCTAGCTGAAAAGAAAAATGAAACAATATAATTACTTAAAAAGTGCTTTTTAGCACTTTTTTAGTCCTCATTTATTAATTTATGCCTATTTCTCATAAATAGAAGAGCTACATTAAATAAGCCTGCAACAAATACTAGAATGTAGACGATTCTTGTCATTACTGAGCCGTCTTTAAAAATAGCAGTTACAAGGTTAAAATCAAAAATACCAATTAACCCCCAGTTAATAGCTCCGATAATTGTTATAACTAATGCAATTTTTTGAATTATACTCATTATGATACCTCCTCAACAATAGTATTTTCATTTTTTTTAAAATTATGCATAATAGATTTTAAAGTATCATAATATCTAATGAATAGAAAATGGGTGGAAAAATGAAAAAAATAATTTTTAGTATTATGGCAGTGTTTATATTTTTATTAACTGGATGTAAGGTTAAAGATAATAGTGATCCAATGAAACAAGCATTATCTAATTTGGACTCATTAAGCTCTTATGAGCTTTCATGTGAAATGACTATTTATAGGTCTAATAAGGATGTTCATATGGATATAAATGTTATGTATTTAAATCCAGGCTATTACAGGGTATCATTTAAAAATACTGGTAATGAGCAAATAATTGTTAAAAATGATGAGGGTGTATTTGTTTTAACACCAGCCTTAAATAAAGAATTTAAATTCGATAGTGAATGGCCTATGAATTCCTCACATGCTTACCTAATTGACTGTATCAATAAGATTATTAAAGCTGATAGTGATGCTAAATATGTAACTGATGGTGATGAGGTTACTATTTCAGCTAAACTAAATGATAGTAATGATAGAGCTAAAAAGTTAATATTTGTTTATAACACTAAAACAAAAATGCCTGTTAAGGCAACATTTGTCGATGAAAATGATAAAAATGTAGTTTTTGTAAGCTTTAAAAAGTTTAATGAGAATAAAGATATAACAAAAGATAAGTTTAACACACAACTTATAATGGAAGAAAAAATCAATGAAACAGAAAATACATCAGGTGAAGAAAAAACATTGGCAGTTGTTGTTGGGTATAGTGTTGATGGAGTTAAGCTTACTTCTACAAAAATAAAGAATAATACAACAGTATTATGCTATAGTGGCAGTAAAAACTATACGATTGTTGTTAAAAAAATAGGTGATTTTGAGGATGTTACAATAGATATGATAAGTTCTGTTGATTTTATCGATTATGGTATAATAACAACTAATTCAAGTGTTTCAAAGTTCTATATTGAAAATAATGAAATTTCTATCTATGGTAGTAATTTAACAAATGAAGAAATCATTACAATTGCTTCTGAAATAACAATGTCATAAGGTATATAAAGTCCTGGTTGAATCTAATCAGGATTTTTCTAATTTTAATTCATACTAAATATTAATTTAAATTTCTTATAATAATAGTTCATTAGTATATGAGTATAGTTTTTAATGTTTAAAACGAATTTTTTTGGGAAAATTATGGTTGTAAGGAGTAAAAAATTATGTTAAAATATCTTAGAAGATTTTAATTTTTAGGAGATGAATTTAATGGCAAAGGTTGTTAGAAAAAATAAGGTTTCAAAGAAGGCAACAGCTGGTCAAAAACGCCGTGGAAATATATTTCATAATAAATGGTTTTGGATTATTGGTAGTATTGCTTTAGTTGTAATTGCCTCAGCAATTATTATTCCAGTTGTTATTCATATTAATAAAACTAAGAGTGATGATGATACAGATGTTGTTGATTATTTTAGAACCTCAGAGGAAGTTAATTTTACTTTTCAAACATATAATGGATTAAAAAATTACATTACACCAGATTATGTTGGAGTTGAAGGTGAATCATTATTTAAAGAAAAGGTTATTATATTTGCATATGATAAAACTCAGTTCTATCCAAATCAGGCTTATGAAAAAGACGATGATGATTCAACTATCTATAATGCTGAACATAAAGCTTTATTAGAGCGTATCGTTAATTTACAAAAGGTTGTAGATAAGCATGAGGATTATAAGCTTTACATAGTAGATACATCAGTAGGTAGTAATGCTTCAATCTATGTTGATGAGGCTTTTGGTGGATTATACGATGATGATGCCCAAACTTATCCAGTTTTAATTTATATTGAAAATGGCGAATATAAATCATCATATGAAACAGAAGAGGGAAATAGTAATACAAAAACTTATATTTGTTCTGATTCAGATGTTTTAGATATTAGCTATATCAATAATACTTTAGCTAATAATTTAACAAATTACATTATTAAAAATAGTTAAGATAAGTTCGATTTTTGTTAATATTTAAAATTATAATGCAAAAGGGCCTTTTTAAGGCCTTTATTTTTTGAGGTGAAATAATATGGATATTTTAAATGAAAATGTTATTACAGATTTATGTAATGATCTAAAAATTAAAGAAAATCAAGCAAAAGAAGTTTTAAATATGCTTGCTGATGAAAAAACTGTTGCCTTTATTGCTAGATATCGTAAAGAGGTAACAGGTGGATTAGATGAGGAACAAATTCGTGCAATTTATGATAGATATACTTATGGAGTTAATCTTGAAAAAAGAAAGCTAGATGTTATTAGGCTTATTGAAGAAAAGGGTATGATGAATCAACAGCTAAAGGAAAGCATTTTAAAATGTGATAAGCTTATTGATGTTGAAGATTTATATAGACCATATAAGGAAAAAAAGAAAACAAAGGCTACAGAGGCTATTGCCTTAGGAATGGAGCCGCTTGCTGAGGTTATGCTAAAATTATGGCAAAGAGGTGATAGACTTGATATTGCTTCTGAGTATTTGACAGATAAGGTTAAAACTCCACAGGAGGCTATTGAGCATGCTAAATATATTATAGCTGAACGTATTAGTGATAATGCTGAATATCGTAAATATATTAGAGATGCAGCTTTAAAATATGGCCATATTATTTGTAAGAAGAAGAATAACGATAAGGATGAAGAGGAAAAATACAAAAATTACTATGATTGTAATGAAATTGTTTCAAGAATAAAGCCTCATAGAGTTTTAGCTATAAATAGAGCAGAGGATGAGGATGTTATCAATGTTACAATTGAACTTCAGCCTCAAAGAGATATTGACTATTTAAAATATAAAACCCTACATAATCGTGAATGTATTTTTAAAGATGATATTATTGCGGCAATAGAGGATGCATATAAAAGACTTATTGCACCATCTATTGGTCGTGAGATTAGAGCTATTTTAAATGAGAAGGCAGAAGAACAGGCTATAAATATTTTCTCATTAAACCTAAAGAATTTACTACTTCAATCACCATTAAAGGGTCATGTCGTATTAGGTGTTGACCCTGCCTTTCGTACTGGCTGCAAGCTTGCAGTTATTTCTAAGGAAAGCAAGGTTTTAGAAATTGGAGTTATTTATCCAAATGAAAAATCAAAGGGCTCAACAGTTGATGCCTCTTTATTAGAAAAGTCAAAAAAGTCAATTGTTAATTTAGTTAAGAAGTATAAGGTTGAAATTATTGCTATTGGAAATGGTACAGCTGGTAGAGAAACTGAAATGTTTATTGCTGAGGTTATCAAAGAAAATGGTTTAACCTGCAAATATGTCATGGTAAGTGAAGCAGGTGCATCTGTTTATTCGGCATCTGAAGTTGCAATTGAAGAATTTCCTGATTTATCAGTTGAGCAACGTTCAGCTATTTCTATTGCTAGAAGAATCCAAGATCCGTTAGCAGAGCTTGTAAAAATAGATCCAAAGTCAATTGGTGTTGGTCAATATCAACATGATGTAACTCAAAGTAAGCTAAATAAAACTTTAGATGATGTTGTTGTAGATGCAGTTAATAAGGTTGGAGTTAACTTAAATACGGCTTCAATTAGCTTATTGTCATATGTTTCAGGATTATCTAAGACTATTTCTAAAAATATAGTTTCATATCGTGAAGAAAATGGTAAGTTTTATTCTAGAGAGGAATTAAAGAAGGTTAGTAAAATTGGACCTAAAACATATGAACAATGCGTTGGCTTTTTAAGAATTCTTGATGGTACTAATGCTTTAGATATGACATCTATTCATCCTGAAAGCTATGATAAGGCTTTAAAACTGTTAAAATTTATGAATTTAGACGTTTCAATGCTTGGTACTGATAAGATTAAGGAAGAAGTACAAAAACTTGATAAAAGTCAAATTTCACATGATTTTAATATTGATATGTATACATTAAATGATATTCTTGATGCCTTTGTTGCCCCACTTAGAGATATTAGAGATTCATATCAGGGATTAAAGTTAAGAAGTGACATTGTTCATTTTGAAGATATCAAAATTGGTGATGAGCTTGATGGAATAGTTAGAAATGTTGTAGATTTTGGTGCTTTTATTGATTGTGGTGTTAAATATGATGGATTAGTTCATATATCTAAAATGGCAACTAAAAAGATTAATCACCCATCTGAAATTTTAAGTGTAGGCGATAATGTTCATGTTTATGTCATTGATATTGATTATAATAAGCATAAATTAGGATTATCATTAGTTAAAGAAATTTAAATCGTTTTGAATAAAGCGAAAAGCTAGAAAACTCTAGCTTTTTTTCTTTTATGTAAAAGAAAAAGCATAGCTTTTGGCTATGCTTCAGACTGTTGACAAATATATGATTGTTGACAGTCTTTTATTTTTCTAAAACTGTAGTTTTTAATTACTAGATTTA
>CAKQEA010000010.1 GCA_934229785.1 uncultured Anaeroplasmataceae bacterium | reverse complement strand
TTTCTCAAACTAACACTCCTAATTATTTTACAATGCCGTCACCATGTTAGCCTTCTTAATGAACATGTGTTCTAGTAGCTTCTCTTCACCATCACTTACTATAAAATACTTAACATCACATTCACCAATAACTTCTCTAATACAGCTTGTTGGATGCATGCCATCAAGTAAATTAAATAATTGTGTAGCTAGTTCTTTTGTTTCAACTACGCTTTTTTGTTTAGTTGAAATTCCATTGTTTGACATTATAAAGAATATTTCTTTTTGTTGCATAATTAACGCCTCCTAGCTTCTTATTGTTAGCTAATAGCGGTAACCGTAGGACTTCCACATACTACAGTTACCTTTATTAGCTAGCAATAAAATAAAAACTCAGACAAAAATAATGTAATTCTAACTATCCACTATTCTTTATCTGAGTTGCTTGTTTGCAATTAATTAAATTAAATAATAGTGGAAGTCAACCCATTCATAGCTACAGATTAATTAGGTCAATCAACTGTAGCTATTATGAGTGCTAATGTCAGGCTTTAGTAGCCCCTACACAACTCTCTTATAGTTTTTCTAATGTAGACTCGAAAAACTAGTGCGTATACTGATTCACAGTATCAATAGGAAGTTTGCATGCACTTCCAGCTTCCTTATTTCAAATGAATAAGGCATCAATGAGACCAATAATTTTTTCAACAAAAATATAAAATACTTCCTGAACTATGGTATAATTAAGTTGCGACTTTAATTTAATATCTGTTTTTCTATTTATTTTTTTAATAGAAGTTCAGGAGGATTTTTTTGCATTATTAGATAATGCTATTTTTTGTTTATCAAATGTAATCAATTCTGATTACAACAAAATTTTAATCTTATTTTTTGTTTTTGTCAACACATTTGATTACATTTTATTTTTTTATTTTTTTAAATGGAGGTCTAAAATGAATTATTTTAGTGAAAATTTAAAATTTTTAACATCTAAAACCAAAATTAATCAAAATCAATTAGCTAATAAATTAGGAATTGACAGGCAACAAATAACTAGATATTTAAAAGGAAATGAACCAAGCTATGATAGATTAATTCTTATTGCATCAATCTTTAACTTATCAATAGATGATCTTCTTTTAAAGGATTTATCTAAAGAACAAGAAGGGGATAGAAAATGACTACAAAATCATTTATAAAAGAATATGATTTAACAAAATCAAGCTATAGTGAAATAACAAATGACATTGAATCTAAATGTAACGATCATTTATTTTCGCAAAATAGAATTAAATGCATGTCAAATACCCAATGTGAAAATAAGTATATTGTTAATGTTGTTTATGAGTACAGAATCAAATGGAAAGAAATTTTAATCGTTCTTATTTTTATTTTTATTTTGCTTTATTGCCTTTATTTTTTATTTAGGATTTAATAAAATTTCTAATTTTGCAAAAATCCTCAAGTTTGTCGCACTATGTTTATATTATGAAAGTCGATTTTTGTATAATCCGCTTGCAAAATTATTTAAAAATTAAGGAGAATACAAAAATGACAAACAATGATATTATTACTGCTTTAGCATCTTTAATTAATGATGCAGACAAGAAAAATAAATTATCTTTAGATGCAGCTTTTGAAATTTTTTTAAATTATTCAAAATCAAGAGTTAGAGAAGCTACATTATATTATTATGCAAAGGAATATAAGCTTTGCAAAAGTATTTGCGATAGAATAGGTGTTACTGATACATCTGAGCTAACAAAAGCTAATTACAATATTTTTGTAAATATTATGATTCAAAAAAATTATTCAAACTCAACAATTAATAAATGTACTGATTTACTAAAGGCTATTTTAAGTGTGTGTAACACGCTTGACTATATAAATTACAACCCTTTAAAAGGTATTAAGAAGCTTAAGGAAAAAATTCCTGAAATTCAAATAGTTAGTAAATCGACAAAAGATAAAATTATGAATTATCTTTTTTCGTTACCACACACACCAGTCAATTTAAGAAATATATGTTATTTTTTAATTGTTAATGATACAGGAGCAAGACTTAATGAAATGATGAACATTAAGGTAAAATATATTTTTCTTGATAAAAATACTATTTTCTTAGATTTCACCAAAACAGGTAAGCCTCGAAAGGTTTACATAAGAGAAATTACAGTATCCTATATTAGAGAATTTTTAAAATATCATAATAATGTTAGTGAATACTTCTTTATCTCAACTAAAGATGGTAAGCGCATGAATAAAAATTATATTTATGAAATAATTGATAATATCCAAAAAGAACTAAATATACCAGGTTCTATTTCTCCTCACAAATGGAGACACTCATTAGCTACGGAGCTTGCTGAAGCTAATATGAATATAAATAGAATGATGGATGTTCTAGGACATACACAATACACTACAACAAAAAGATATTTACATCTAAATGATGATATTGCTAAAAATGAAGTGTTAGAAATTTTAAATCAAAACAAATAAAAAAAAGACTACCTTATAAAAGTAGTCTAATTATTACAAATTAAGCTATTTCTAACCTGAAATTACGTCAGACTCCCACTAGTTTAACGTACAAAAAACAGCTTAATTATGCCAATTTTTGGTGGACCTGGGGAGACTCGAACTCCCGTATGAAACCTACTCCAAATTGCTTTCTACATGTTTAGTTTATCCTAAATCTTCATTAGCCCTAAGCGAATAAACCAACCAAAGACTAACTACGCTCTATTATATTCATTTATTCCTGTTAGAGTAGCACAGGGTAAATATATCCCACTGTAATTAGCTCATAGCCTACTAACATGGGAGATTAGTAGGGATGAGTCGCTTAAATTATAATTAGCAAGCGAATGCATAATTAGCAGTAGTGTTATTAGCACCTGCTAAGAATGCATATTCATTATTTTCTTCTGCGGTTAATTTAAAACCTCGACGTTTTTAACGAAGACTACTCCGACATGCTTACAATTCTTCATAAATCCCAGCGAATCCATGAACAGGCCCGTTTAATAAAATAGCACTTTTATTCTACACTATAAACTATTTATTAGGTAGCTATTTAATGCTATTTTATTTTAGCACATTTTTTATTTTTTTCTAGTATCTTTCACTATATTTCATTTGTTTTGCAATATTTCTTTTAGCATCCTCTTCTTTTAAAGATTGTCTTTTATCTTGAAGCTTTTTACCTTTTCCAAGGGCAACCTCTATTTTAACTAATGATCCTTCAAAATATGCCTTTGTTGCAACTAAAGTTAAGCCATCTAGCTTTACTTTATTAAATAATTTAATTATTTCATGCTTATGAAGTAATAATTCACGAGTTCTAGTTTCATCATGATTAAATATATTACCATGATCATATTTAGCAATAAACATATTTAAAATATAAGCTCTATTATTTTTTATAACAACATAAGCATCATTAATATTACATTTTCCTTCTCTAATAGATTTAATTTCAGTACCAGTAAGCTTAATACCAGCCTCATATGTATCTAAAATAAAATATTCAAAGGATGCTTTTCTATTTGTACATATTATTTTCATATCATTCACCATAGTATGTATTATAATCACTTTCAAGCATAAAATCAATTTTACGCTCCTGTTTTGAAGCACGAATAACAACAATTGTTACCTCTTGTCCAATTTTATACTCTCTATTAATTGATGAAACAGTCATTTTTTCCTCATCAAAGACAAAATAACCATCCATATTCTTATATGAAACCATACCTTCAATTCCATTATTTAGGGTAATAAACATACCAAATTGCGTCATTGAAGTGATTCTTCCACTAAATTTAGAATTAATGTACCTAGACATATACCAAGCATAAAGCATATCATCAACCTCACGCTCACATTCAATACTTTTTCTTTCACTTAATGAATTTGAAACACATATTTCAGGTAAAATTGTTTCAAAATGATTAATATCCTTATCTAAATTAGAAGGATGAAGATATAAATTTTTAATCATTCTATGAGTAATTAAATCAGGATAGCGTCTTATTGGAGATGTAAAATGACAATAATAGTTCATCGCAAGTCCATAATGTCCTAAGCATTTTTCACTATATTTAGCCTTCATCATACTTCTTAGAAGCATACTATTAATTACAGGCTCATAAGGAGAATCACTTATTTTCTCTAATGCATCCTGAATTTCCTTAGGCTTAATATCACTTTTATTTGCCTTAAGCTTAACACCCATATTTGAAATCATTTGGAAAACAGAATGAAGCTTTTCTTGGTCAGGCTTTTCATGAACACGATAGCTACATGGTAAATTCATAATACTCATATTATAGGCAACAGTCTCATTTGCCATAAGCATAAAATCCTCAATAAGCTTTTCAGCCTCATCACGACATCTAAGAACAATATCCTTTGGAGAGCCATCCTCATAAAGAGTGATTTTATATTCATCAACCTCAAATTCCAAACCACCCTTTTTATATCTACGCTCTCTTATAATCTTTGATAACTCATGCATTATAGATAGCATATCAACAATATCAGAATATTTTTTACATAAATCTTCATCACCATTTAAAATACCATTAACATTATGATAAGTCATACGATGATGAGATTTAATTACACCCTCACATATCTCATAATTAACTAAATTTCCCTTATGGTCAATCTCCATAACACAAGATAACGTTAATCTCTCAACACCCTCATTTAATGAACATATGCCATTAGATAAATATCTTGGTAGCATTGGAATTACTCTGTCAGCTAAATATACTGAAGTACCTCTTTGTAAAGCCTCATTATCAAGAGGGGATGCCTCCTTGACATATTCTGATACATCAGCAATATGTACCTGTAATATATAATTACCAATAGAATTTTTTTCCAAATAAACAGCATCATCAAAATCCTTTGAATCATCGCCATCAATTGTTATAACATTATAATTTGTAAAATCCCTTCTACCTTGTTTTTGATTTTCTAAAACATGATCAGGAATTCCTTTAATTTCTTCATCAACTAACACGGGAAAAGGTGTCTTAAATCCATAAGCTAACGCAATTTCAGAAATGTCAATTCCCGGATCATCAGGAAAGCCAATAACATCAGTAATATAACCATTTATAGCTGTACCCTGATAAACGATATCTGCCTTAACCACTGATGAAACACTTGCATTATTCAAATGCTCAGTTCTAACATTTACCCTAACGTCAAACCCCTTCATTGTTGAATCAATAAAATATTTTTCACCTTTTTTTGTCTTTTTACATTTTAAAATACCAATCACATAATTATGTGCATGCTCATCTATTTTTAAAACCTTAGCATTATAAAGCTTAGAGCCCATTTCAAAAGGATAAATAGTTGCAATATCGCCAGTAAAAGCTAAAACTGGTAAATAGTCCTCAGGAATAAAATAATCCTTATCCTCACCATCAACAACACCAAAGGCATAGCCTGATTCTTTTACAATAAGCTTAGCCTTCTTTAAAGGATAATATTCATCAAAATAATCAACATGAATAATTTTATTTTGACTTACTAAGGTATCTAGCATACTAGCTAGTTCTTTCTTATTAAGCTTAGTTTTTCTTACTAGGGTATTAAATTTAAAAATATATTCATTAGAAATTAAATTATATAAATCATCTAAAGTCACGATTTTCACCTCCTAAAAAATAAAAATGAGATTTACTAGAAATCTCATTAATTCTTTTATCTTGTATGAATAGCTACAGACGTAATAACTAAAGCTATAAAGATAACAGCTAATACTAACGTAGCTCTCTGCATGAATAATTCAACACCACGAGTCTTTTGATTTTTAAACAAATCTGACTTACTACCATTAAAGGCATCATTGATATCATCCTTTGAGCTTTGAAGCATTACTATAATAATTAATAAAATTGCTGTAATAAAAACAAAGATATCCACTATAAATTTTTCCATAAAACAATACCTCCTAACAATTGAAAGTCCAATAAGTATTATACCCAAATTAAATGCTAAATGCAAGAAAAAAACATTTATTTTACAATTTTAAGTATTAATTTAGGATTTATTTTATCATTTGAAATTGAATAAGCATCTAAAATCATCTTTTTTTCAACATCAACATCACTCTTATTAGCATATATTGTAGCTAAAACATCACCTGATGCTACAAAATCAGAAACCTTCTTATTTAAAACAATTCCAACACTATGATCAATTTCATCGCCAATCTTCTTACGACCAGCTCCAAGCATCATTGCTGCATTACCAATAGCTAAAGCATCAATCTTAGAAACATAACCAGATTTAGTTGCTAAAACATTAACAACATATTTACCAAGCTCAAATTTAGATGGGTCATAAACATATGAAGCATCTCCGCCCTGAGCTGTAACAAGCTTAGCAAACGTATCTAAGGCTTTACCTGATTTAATCAAATCATCACAAATCTTATGAGCCTCTTCTAAGGAATTTGCATATTTAGCATCAACAATTAAATGCTCTGCAAAAGTATAGCATAATTCTGTAAAATCCTTAGGCCCATTTCCATTTAAGGTATTAATTGCCTCAATCACTTCAAGTGAATTTCCAACAGCTAGACCTAATGGCTCATCCATATTTGTTAAAATAGCAGTAACCTCTTTACCACATTTTCTACCAATTTGCACCATTAGCTCTGCAAGCTTTGTTGCAGAAGCAATATCCTTCATAAAGGCTCCGCTTCCAACCTTAACATCTAAATGAATAACATCAGCACCTGAAGCTAGCTTCTTAGACATAATTGATGAAGCAATTAAAGGAATAGATTCTACTGTACCAGTAACATCTCTTAAAGCATAAAGCTTTTTATCAGCAGGAACCAAATCCTGAGTTTGACCAATTAAAGCAACACCGATATCATTAACCTGCTTAATAAAACCATCCTCACTCATAGAAATATTATATCCAGGTATAGACTCAAGCTTGTCTAAAGTTCCACCAGTATGCCCTAATCCACGTCCACTCATTTTAGCAAACTTAATTCCTAAAGCAGCAACAAGTGGGGCAACAACTAATGATGTTTTATCTCCAACACCACCTGTTGAATGCTTATCAACCTTAATCCCCTTTATTCTTGACAAATCTAAAACATCACCACTATTACGCATAGCAAGAGTTAAATAGGTTGCCTCTATATCATCCATTCCTTGAAAATAAATAGCCATAGTTAAGGCAGACATTTGGTAATCCTCAATACTACCATCAGTATAGCCATTTATCATGAATTCTATTTCTTCTTTTGTAAGCTTATTGCCATTTCTTTTTTTAATTATTATATCAACTGCTCGCATATAATCACCCTAAATCCTTATAAATTCCTAAAACATCAACATCAAATTCCTTATCATCTAACAATTTAGCACTTAATTTTTCTAATTTTTTAATTTGTTCATAATCCAAGCTACATTCAATATAAAATCTATACTTACCCATTTCTGTTTTCATTGGTCTAGACATTAATGATTTTAAATTAATATTTAAATCATGGAAATTCTTTAAGATATCATATAATATACCAGGTCTATCCACCTTAGCTGTAACAACAATTGAACTACATAAATTATCACATGAAATATGATAATTAGGATTTTTATCTAAAACAAAAAACCTCGTTTCATTTGAACTACTATCAGCAACATGAGGAATAACAATATTAAAGCCATTATCAGCCAAAGAATGCATTGGAATAATAGCTGAGTATGTTAAATCACTTTTTTTAACTAATTCTAAGCTTTCCATATTACTTTCAGTTTGAAGTATCTCAAAACTCTTATTCATCAAAAAATCAAGACATTGGCCCTTAGCCTTAAACTGCACAAAGCAATGCTTAACATCACTAATACTTTTAGCATTAGTCACAAAAGCAAAATCAATATTAAGCTTAACCTGATCTATAACATAATATTTATTTATAATCATAGAATCCATACTTTCCATAACAAAGCCATCTAAAGTATTTTCAAAAGGAACAATAGCTAATCTATCATTATTAATTGAAGCCATAGTTTTCAAAATGGTTGGATAATATTCTATTTCATAATTTAAATTTTCATCGCTTAAATATTTCCTACAGGCCATTTCACAATAAGTACCCTTAGGACCTAAAACTGCTATCTGCTTCATAAACTACACCCTCATATAATGGAATCATTTGATATCCCAAAGACTTATCAAATTGATAAATCCCTAAACATCCTTCCTCTTTTATAACATAAAATCTATTGTAACTAAAATTATTATCATCTGTAATATTATTAGTTATAACAAGCATTGTATCCTCTTCAATCCCAAAAGAATCACAATCATATTTTTTTACTTCATCATTATACAAAATCAAATCTTCATTTTGATAATGGTGACATATAGTAATATTTAATATATTAAGACAATCAACCATCTTATAATTATAATTATGAAAATTATCATAATATACATATCTATCCCCCATAGAGGCTCTTGTATATAGCATAGCTCCAGCTGATGAACCTGCAAAAATAATATTGTCATTTAAATGCTTACTTAATATAACATCTAAATGATTTTTCTTAAAAAAAGAAACTAAATCATCACACCATCCGCCATCTACATAAAAGATATCACAATTAGAAAGTAATAAATCAAAATCAGTCAAATTTTCAAATGTCATATTAACAATCTTACACTTAAAATTAGCCATTAAGGACTTAAAACGATTTATACTTCTATAAATATCTCTAATCTGAGCAAAGGGACAAAAAAGGATAGTAGGATTTTCTTTTTTTGTTAAAGACACAAGATGCTCCTCTATCCTATTAGTGATCTTTACATTATTTCTTTTTCCACCAATTAAAGCGAAAACAGCCATAAAATCACCTCTATTTTAACACTTTTTATATTTTTTTTAAAGCCTCAAGCCTATAAATAGGTCCAAGCTTACTCCATTTATCCTCAAATTCAGTCGTAATATTGTCTGGATATTTTTCATAATCCTTATGCAAATCTAAAGATATATGATGCATTGCCCACCCATTTTCATTAAATGATTCAAGCGAAAACTCAAATAAACCACGATTATCAGTCTTTTGATGAATTTCACCATCATCAGTTAAAATATCACGATATTGATCTAAAAAAACCTTAGAAGTTAATCTTCTTTTAGCATGAGCATTTTTAGGCCATGGATCAGAGAAATTTAAATAAATTCTTGATACCTCACCCTTATCAAAATATTCACTAATGTGCTCAGCATCCATAATTGTTAGCTTCAAATTTGAAAGTTCAACCTCATTTGCCTTCTCTAATGTTCTTAATAATACAGAATCATATTTTTCAATTGCAACATAATTAATATCAGGATTTCTTTTAGCAAGAGTAATCATAAATTGTCCCTTACCACAACCAATTTCAATATGTAATGGATTTTTATTAGGAAAAAGTTCATTCCATTTACCCTTATATTCTCTACCATCTAACACAAAATAATTATTATTTTCGCAAAGCTTCTCCTTTGCATTCTTAACCTTACGTAATCTCATTACTTACTAAGCTCGTATATTGCATCTAAATATACTTCCATCGCTTTTCTAAAATCAGAAGCATACATATATTCATTAGCAATATGACAAACATCCTCTCTTCCTACAAATACTGGACCAAAGGCCACTGAATTTTTAAACTCTCTAGCATATGTTCCACCACCAATTGTTATTGGCTTATTTTCATAATCACCAGTTACTCTTTGATAAGATGCCATTAAGGTTTTAATTAGTGGATTATCTAAAGAAACAAAATGGCGCTTTGAATGGCTTGCATTAAATTTATAGCCATACTTATTGCAAGCATTCTTTAATTTTTCATCAATAACTGTAAACAAAGAATCAACAGGAACTCTTAAATTAATTCCAAGTTTAAATTTATTACCCTCAACCATCGCAATAGCAAAATTTGAAGTTAACTCCTTCATATCAGCATCATAAAAGTCAATTCCAAGCTTTTTACCCCAAGTATCATTTAAGAAATACTCATTAACAAAGGAAGCAAGCTTTGAATTAGTATATTTATTTAAAAACTCAAACATAATGTATGCAGCATTAATACCTTCTTGTGGACACATTGCATGGCTTGCCTTACCATATGTAATATAATAGCCATCCTTTATTTCACCTTTATACTTAAATTCATTTAAAAAGTCAAAAAATTCCTTTGATAAATCACAATTAAGCTTAGCCTTGCAAATAGATGGAACAATATTATATCTATCTCCACAAATCATCTGGGATATAACATCATCACATTCACCAACAATATCAATAACACTCATACCCTTTTCACCATAAATTAAAGGAAATGACGCATCAGGTGAAAATCCCATTGTTGGCATTTCTTCTTTTTCAAGATAACGCTCCATACATCTACTTCCAGACTCCTCATCGCAACCACAAATAAGTCTAACACGCTTATTTGGCTTAAATCCAGAATCCTTTAAATTCTTCATTGCTTGGTATGAACAAGCAAGAGGACCTTTATCATCAATAGAACCTCTAGCATACATCTTACCATCACGAATTGATAATTCAAATGGATTACTATCCCATTCACTAACCTTAACTGGTACAACATCCAAATGAGCTAAAATACCAATTAATTCTTCGCCCTCACCAAATTCGATATAACCACAATAATTATCAATGTTTTTAACCTTAAATCCATCAGATAAAGCTTTATTTAGTAAATAATTTAAGCATTCCTTATTACTTTTACCAAATGGAGCATCACTATTTTCCTTGTATTCATCTAAAACAGTAGGAAATGATACAAGTTTTTTTAAAAGATCAATTCCCTCATTAAAATCATTATCACTTATTTTATAATCCATAATTTTCCTCCTAAAATACATTTAGTAGCATATTATATTTTAATTCATATTTCAAACTAATACAAGTATTATTTGTGTTTGTCATTTTTTTCTCCACGCCATTAAAATTACACATAAAATTTTCAAATAAATGTCAATTCTTAATTAAATAAGGAGTAACATAACAGTTACTCCAATCAATTATATTTCAATTATTTCAATACTAGATGAATGCTTTAAAGTATTATCATCATATGATATTCCTAGTAATAATACCTTACCATGATAATCACCTAGTGAATTAAAATACTTTTTTTGTTTTATTTGTTCTATTGCCTCTTCAGCTGATGAATTAATCTTAAGCTCTACTATAAATGGTATATGATTATTATCATATGGTATAAAGGATAAATCAGATCTTCCTAAAATAGATGTATCCTCTTTTTTTATATTATAGAATTGTTTTGCATTATAGTATGATATTTCTACTATAATTCCTAATATATCCTCTTTATTCTTATTAAATGGTCCTGCTAAATCCTTATGATTTTGGTCTAATGTTTTATTTATAAATTCAACATTACCTTTTAATGTTTCTTCATATAGTTTTTTTGAATTAGAAATTGGATTATAGATTTCCTTCCAATTAAGCTTTTTTAGTGCACGTTCAAATTCTTGCTTAATTTCATAATTTGGAATATAACAAACCTTTAATTTTTTATCATAAGCTAAATAACCTAAATGTATTAATACTGTTAATGCACAATCAGCTGAATCAACCTTTGTTAAATCATTTCCAAATTCTGATACATCAATATCAACCTTATCACCAAGTATCATTTTACAGATTATATCTTTTAATTCACCATTATCATAATTCATATAATTTGTAACAGCCTCAATAGCTGATGTTTGAGTCCAGTAATCGTCACATTCTCCGCGTAGCACAGCCTCAACTACTGATTTGGGATTATATAATGAAATACCATTTAAATTATATCCATTATACCATTTCTTTATTTCATTAAAATCTCTATTGTATTTATTACATAAATCAATTACTTCATTTTCTGTAAATCCTACATAAGATTCAATAGGAAATGAATCTAACATATTATACTCAGTAAACATATTTAAAGTTGATTGAGTTGAATATCTCCTAATTGGTAATATTCCTGTCATATAAACTAAATCTATACAACTTGATACATTACTAGATTTAAATAAATTTCTTAAAAATTCTATATATTCATCACATAACTTATAATTATATTCTTCTTCTCTAAATATAACATCCCATTCATCTATTAAAAAAATAAAACGTTCATTAAGCTCAGATTTAACCTTAACAATGGCTTCACCTAAAGTTAAATCAGTAAAATTAATATCAGAGTAGTACTCCATTAAATCTCTTAAAATATTAAATTTAAGTTTTTCAACAAACGTATTTTTATCTTTAATATCGGTATATAAATTAGACATATCAATCCAAATAACATTATGCTTATTTAAATGTTCTAAATACGTGCTATCATTTGCTATATTTAGTTTATCAAATAAAGATTTAGAATCACAGCCTTTTGAATAATAAGCATTAAGCATTGATAATGTCATTGTTTTACCAAAACGACGGGGACGGGTAATGCACATATATGCATTTTCAGAACCAAAAAGTTTATTGCATTCTTTAATAATCATTGATTTATCAATAAATATTTCTGATTTCATATATTTTTTCAGTTTTGAATTATCACTATTCAAATATAATGCCATGGTATCACTCCCTTTACTAAATATTTTATCACATTAGAACTTTAAATACTACTTTAAATCTTGTGATTTTATGTTCCACCTTTTGTTCTAAAGCTCCTAATTAATAAATAAAAGAGACAATTCTTAAAATCATCTCTTTAACTATCAATCATTTTTTTGCATAACATATTAAGCATTATAAATATTTAATAAGTTCATCAAATATAGGTTCATAATGCTCACCTATTATACCAAAATCCATTTCTTTATAACTCCATACTGCTCTACCGATGCCATAGTATGATAATGCATAGTTTATATCCTTAAACCACCTTAAAGTGGAATTTACCTCTGCCAAATCAATAACTCCATATTCACCACAATATAAGGATATATTATATTTTTCTGCATATTCAACTGGCTCTTTAAATAAATTAATAAAAAAATCAGTATCCAATCTTGTATTATCATTTAATATAGAGCTTACACAAGTAGGTACTTTGTTAGATATTTCTAAATATTTATTATAATCAAAAGGATAATTAATTCTAAAGTCCCTTGGCATTTTATCAACCCAATATGCTCCCTGATGCGTAAAAACAAATGGTTCATAACAATGAACATTATAAACAATATTCTCATCAATAGGTGGTAGTAAATATTTAACTGAGTTTACTGCAGAATAGCCAACACCACCATATAATATTTTAACATTTGGTGCATTATTTCTTATCACCTTAATACATCTTAATGCTAATTCATTCCATGAATCCCTATAGGAATAATCAGTAATCTCATTAAGCATTTCAAACATAATCATATCACTATATTTACAAAAACGTGATGATAAGCGATCCCAAATGATTAAAAATCTTTCCTTTAGTTTTTCATTATCAAAAAATCCCTTTGAATTTTTAATATCATCAAACACATATCCGGGTGTTTTATGCAAATCTAAAACTAAATTTAAATTATATTTTTTGCACCATAAGATACATTTTTCAATATAGTTAAATCCACTTTGTTTTATATTACCAAATTCATCTTCGATATTTTCATAATCTACAGGAAGACGCAAATGATCACAACCAATGTCTTTAATTCTTTTAATATCAGCTTCTACAATAAATGTATCTAAATGATTTTGTTCTTTACTTCCTTGACTTAACCAGCCACCTAAATTAACACCTTTTTGATATCCAATAAGCTTCTTCATTTTATTCTCCTATAAGTCCAAATTTATAAATAATCTTTTCATTATATTCACTATTCTTTTTTAAAATATCCTTTTTATCAGTTATAAAACTTGAATTAATTGTATTAGGATGATACATACATTCTAAACATACTGCATCATATGGCCTAAGCTTTCTATTTGAAACAACCTCAACATCTTCACAATAATTACAAGTATATACCACACAAACAGGATATGATGTTTCTATTTTCATCACTCTACCTGAAGCATTATCCTTTAATATGATATTATCATTTCCAAGTCCAGGGTTATCAAATATATAAGGGTAATCATAGCCATTTGTATTTTTAATTATTTCATCATTAAATAAATATTTACCAATTTCATGTGAATTTTTAAATGAATAAATTTCATCACAATCAACAATACCAACAGGTAATAAATTCTCAATTTTTTCCATTTTACTTGCGTTTATATATAAATTATGACGTAAGATACCATTTCCCATTTCTGAATTTAAATTAAAATAAGCATGATTACTTAAATTAAGTAATGTGTCCTTATCTGTTTTACCTTTATAATTAACCTCAAGCTTGTTTTCATTTTTGTAAAGCTTATAAATAACATTTAAATCTAAATTACCAGGATAACCAGATTCTAAATCCTTTGACAAGTAGTGAAAAGTTATTTCATAATAATCTCTTGTTTCATTTTCAAAGTATTCAAATTCCATCATAGCTAGACTATCATCTCCGCCATGCAGACCATTGGGGTCACTCGATTTAATTTTATACGTTTCACCATTTAATTCAAATTTAGAATTAGAAATTCTTCCACCAGTTCTACCAATAGTTTTTCCAAAATAACTATTTGAATAGATAAATTCATTTTTCTTTATTGGAGTAACCAAAATAGATTCACTCATTCCAGATTGTCCAACAATCTTAATATTATAAATAGATGCACCTATATCACAAAGAGTAACCACAGTTTTAAATTTATTTTCAAGTGTTATAAACTTCATATCTTTTTCTCCTTAATTATTTTCATAAATTCATAAAATGAATCCTTGGGAATTCTATTATAGTTTTCATAATCAACAAAAACCAATCCAAATCTTTTTCTATATCCATAAGCCCATTCAAAATTATCAAGAAGACTCCAATAATAATACCCTCTAATATCTACCTCTTTGCTAGCTAATTCTAAATTAAGAAGATATCTTCTAATATAGTCAATTCTATTAGGATCATGAACCTTACCATCTAAAGAAATTACATCATGACAACATGTTCCATTTTCAGAAATTATAATAGGATGGTGATACCTTTCATATAAAAATTTAGGAATATAGTATAATGCCTCAGGAACAATTCTAAGCCAATCTACATCTGCCATAGGAAGACCTAATTTATTAGGTAGCTTATATAAATTACCATTTTTATCTAAATCATAATAATCACCTGTATAAACATTTTGATAACAATAATCTATTTTTTGACTAATAAGCTCTAAATCATCCTTAGTAATTTCAGGCAGCATATCTTTAAATCTTATATAATACTCCTTTGGGTAATCACCTAAAAAAACAGGATCGCTGTAAATAGAAACTAAATTTGAATAAAATTCATTGTCACCCAATTCAAAAAACTTATCAAAACATTTTTTATATAAAGCATACTCATTTCTAACTGGCACAATAGCTGTAGAACAAGGAGCAAACCCAATTTTGGATTCATTTACATTCTTTCTAATTGCCTTAACTGCCATGCCATGACATTTTAATAGGTTATGAATTGCATGAAGCATTTCTCTATCATTATATAAAACTCCAGGAGCATGAAGACAAGATTTATGCCCCATATACATAATGCATTGAGGTTCATTAATCGTAATATAATCAAAGACTATATCACCTAAAGCCTTAGTCACAACATCAACATAATCATAAAACCAATCAACAATATTATCATTTAAAAAGCCACCTAACTCTTCAATAAATAAAGGCATATCCCAATGATATAAGGTAACGACAGGTTTAATATTATTTTCAACTAGTTTTAAACAAAATTTATGATAATAATCCAAACCCTTATCATTAATTGAAAAATCCTCATTAACAATTCTAGGCCAAGCAATAGAAAAGCGATAAGAATCAACTCCAAGACTTTTAATAAGCTCAATATCATCTAAATATTTATAGTACGACATACACGCCATCTTACCATCAGAACCATCTAAAATATGAGTTTTATCTTCACAAAATTTATCCCAAATTGATTTAACCTTGCCATCTATATCATATGCTCCTTCTATTTGAAATGAAGCAGTGGCAGTTCCAAAAATAAAATCTTTATCAAACATAAAAACCTCCATAAATATTAAATTAAAAAAGTATCCTTCACTTAAATTTTATCATTTAAGTGCTATTTTGTAAATAAAAACTTAATCGTTTAAGATTTGATAAAAATAAAACGCCATAAAAAGGCGTTTTATTAACTATTCATTAATGTTTTTAACAGTCATACCAGTTTGTAAATACCCCTTTACAGAAATTCTTTCTGGTAATGATGTCTTAGGATTTTCTATTATTTCAATAAGCTTTAAGGCAGCCTTTTTACCGATATCATTAGCATTTTGGACATAGGTTGTAAATTCAGGTCGCATAAGTCTTGATAAGGCAATACCATCATATCCAACAACACTAATATCCTCTGGCACACGCAAATTATGCTTTTCAATTTCAGTTAAGCCGCCAAGAAGCGAATAATCATCTGGATAAATTATACAAGTTGGTTTATCATCTAATGCTAATAGTTCCCTTGTTGCAACACCTGAAATCTTTGGAATATGATACCTTCCTTCCTTAACAAAGCAATCTGGTACCTCAATATTAAAATCCTGACAAGCTCTATAGAAGCTACTTATTCTTTTTTGAGTAACCGAAGTTAGCTCACCATGAATAAATGCAATTTTTCTATGTCCCATTTTATATACATATTCCAAAATATCATAAATACCTTGAACATTATCTGAAACTACAGATGATCGATTATTAAAGTCATAGTCAATTGTAACAGTTGGTATTTCACTTTCAACAAGCCTTCTTACCTCTTCATCCTTATATTCAACATTGGCAATAATTACACCATCACAATTTCTATATCTTGTATGCTCATAATATGTTAAATTATCCTTACCAACATGATGAGAAATAAAAGTAATATCATATCCATTTTTTTCACATTCATCTCTTATTGCCGATAAAATCATAGAAAAGTATTCATGCTGCAAACCCGACTTAGTGTCATCCTCAAATAGTACACCTATACTATAAGAGTGATTTGTCTTTAGAACTCTTGCTGAAGAATTAGGAATGTAGCCCATTTCTTTAGCAACAGATTGTACATATTCTACCGTCTTAGGATTTATATCTGATTTACCACTTAAAGCCTTACTAACAGAAGCTATTGATAAACCACATTTTTCAGCAATATCTTTTAATTTTACCACACAATCACCTCCATAATCATTAAAATTATAAAGATTTACATCTAATTTTTCAAGAAAAAATCTCTACTAGAAAACACTTACTTAATCGTTTTTTATAATAAAAGAGGCATTTATATGCCTCATTTTGTAAAAATTTAAACATTAGCCTCCAAAGGCTTTTCTTTAGCTTGATTTTCTAATTCTTTTACTGAATTAGGCTTATACTCATTTGCATATTCAAGATTAAATTCATTTTCTTTAGAAAACATATGAACGACATTACCAGTAAATCCAAATTTCAAATCAAGTCCAACATAATTTTTATATATGCCCTCATTTTGAATAATTGCGATAACATCCTTATTATCAATTGTCGCATGTAAATGAGAAGATGAACCCATAAGCTCAGAAACAGAAACATTACCAACAACACCAGGCTTATCATCATCAATTATATTAATGTGATCCGGACGAACACCTAAAATAATATCCTGTTCAGGGACATTATTAGCTTTAAGTCGTTCTTGCTTTTCCAAACAAGGTTTTACAGTGTAACCACTCTTACATACAATTTCATAGTCATCACCATTTTTAACAAGCTTAGCATCAAAATAATTCATCTGAGGATTACCAATAAATCCTGAAACGAATAAATTTCTTGGATGCTGATAAACCTCTTGTGGAGTACCAACCTGTTGAATAAAGCCATCCTTCATAATAACAATTCTATCACCTAATGTCATAGCCTCAATCTGATCATGTGTTACATAAATAAATGTAGTATTTATTTTTTGACGTAATTTAATTATTTCTGTACGCATTTGATTACGTAATTTAGCATCCAAGTTAGATAATGGCTCATCCATCAATAATACCTTAGGATTTCTAACAATTGCACGACCAATCGCAACTCTTTGACGCTGACCACCAGATAAATTTTTAGGTTTTCTTTCAAGATAATCAGATATATTTAAAAGCTCTGCAGCTTCATTAACCTTTTGAGCGACCTCTTCTTTTGTTAAATGTCTATATTTAACACTACCATCCTCTAATGTTTCCTTAACCTTAACAAATTTAAGTGGATATGCCATATTTTGGAAAATAGTCATATGAGGATATAAAGCATAAGATTGGAATACCATTGCAATATCTCTATCCTTTGGTTCAATTGCATTACATAATTTTCCATCTATATATAATTCACCCTCAGTTATTTCCTCAAGACCAGCAACCATACGTAATGTTGTAGATTTACCACAACCAGATGGTCCTACAAGAACAATAAATTCTCCATCCTTTATTTCAAGATTAAATTGCTGAACTGCAACAACACCCTTATCTGTGATTTGAAGGTTTGTCTTTTTTACCTGCTCAACAGGTTTATCTTTTTTTAACAATTTATCAATTAATGATTTTTTAGGTTTTTTATCAACATATGGATAAACCTTAACTAAATCCTTTAAAATTACTTCTGCCATAATTAAACACCTTCCTTTTAGCCTTTTACTGAACCAGCTGTTACACCCTTTATAATGAATTTAGATAGACATAAATAAACAATGACAACTGGCAAAATTGACAAGAAAATTGCCATATAAACACAACCCAAGTCTAGATTTCCCCATGAGGTATGCTGTAAAGCATTAATCATTACCGGAAGTGTCTTCTTTTTCGAATCAGTTAATAACAATGATGGCATATACAAGTTATTCCATGATGCAACAAAAGAGAAAATAAATTGAACAGCAATTGCTGGCTTCATAATAGGAATAACAATTCTATTAAATGTCATAAACTCATTTGATCCATCCATTCTTGATGCTTCAATCAAATCTTTAGGTAATGTAGCTCTTAAATATTGTATCATATAAAAGAAACAAGATGGAGCTGCAATTGCTGGAATAATTAAAATCCAAATTTTATTTTTTAAACCAAGCTTAACTGCAAGCTGGAAGAAGCCTACTGAAGATAATTGAGTTGGAATCATCATAATTGCTAAAATAAATGCTTCCATAAATCTCTTACCTTTAAAATTATATGCATAAATACCATAAGCTGTAAGTGCCGAAAAATAACAAGTTAATATAGATGAAAAGCCTGCAATTACTAAGCTGTTTGTAAAACCTCTTAACGCATTAAATTCACCCTTAAAAGATGTAAATAAATTTTTAAAGTTGGTACCAAAACTATTACTTAAAGTTAAAGCAAGATTTCCGCTTTGTAACTGGTTATTTGATCTAGTTGTATTAACAAGTAATAAATAGAAGAAGAAAATACATAGTGCCGCAAGAATTACTAAAAATATATAACAAATAACTCTAACAATAATTAATTTAGCAATTGCAATACGATTTTCTTTATCAAAATTTTTCATTTCCTTATTGTTAATTGTATTTTCCATATTATGCCTCCTTTTTATTAATGCTCTTAAATACTAGAAGACTTAAAATACCTGTTATAATAAATAGAATAACAGAAACAGCACCAGCATGACCATAATTACCAGGAACAAGATAATCATTTATTAACATAACCATAGTTCTTGTACTATTGTTTTTAGCTTTATTAGTTAATACCTGTGGCACATCAAACATTTGTAAACCACCAATCATAGATGTTATCATTACATATACTACAATAGGTTTTAACAATGGTAAAGTAATATCAAATAAAACATGAGCTGATGATGCTCCATCAATTCTTGCAGATTCAAATACACTTTCATCTATTCCTTGAATACCTGCCATTAATAAAATAGTAGTATTACCAAACCACATTAAAAAATTCATAGCTGCTACTAATAATCTAGCACTCCAACCATCAGAGATAAAATCAAAATGTTCTGTGATCCATCCATTTTCATAAAACAAATTATGGAATGGTCCTGTTGTTGAAAATAGAATTAAAAACAATGCTGAAAAGGCTGTAGCCATAATTAAATTTGGCATATAAAATACTGTTTTAAAAAATCCTGAACCTTTTATTTTAAGCTTTGTACCAGTAAATATAAGTGCTAACAATAAAGCAACTATCATTTGTGGTACCGCTCCAATAATCCACATTATTAATGTATTACCAAAATCAACAAGAATCTCAATTTCTCCTCTTTGATTCTTTTGAAATAAACTTATATAATTTTTAAAACCACAAAATGGGGCATCTGTTTCTAGTGTACCTGCTAAATCTGCATAATCAAAGAAACTATCATATATTGTTAGAATCTGTGGTATAAATGTAAATAAAAAATATACTACAAAGAAAGAAGCAACAAATATATATCCCCACTTGGCATAGCTAGGGCTTTTTTTCTTATTTGGTTTATCTATTGTATTTTCCATATTTATATCCTCCTATGCTCAAACTTTTTAAGAAAAGCCATGGTTGACTATCAGCCATGGCATTTTCCTAAAAAATATTAATTAGTTTGTCTTAATATTAGGGAATGTCTTAGTTAATTCTGCGTAAAAGTCTTTTAATGCTTCTTCTTTACTATTAATTTTTGCATCACCCTTTAAATACTTAACATATGCAGTTTGAAGACCTTCATTACACTGCTGATCGTAAATTGTGTTATATTTGAACTTAATGCTATCTGCCATATCAACCCAAATTTGAGTATCATTTTGACCATTTAAGAAACCATTACCCTTATTTGAAGCAGTATATTCAGCAGCAACTTTTTCATTAACTTTCTTATTGTTAGAGAATTGTGATTCATCTTTTACAAGCTTTTCACAAACTTCTTCATTATTCAAGAATGCATTCATTGTCTTAGCAACCAATTTATCATTATTACCATCTGCTGTAGCAATCATCCAAGTTCCACCCCAGAAATAAGCTTGAGGTCCTTGAACTACTGCCCAATCACCATATGACTTATTAACATTGATTGGGTCTGTAGCAGGCTTTGTTGAATCACCCATTGCTGTACCCATACAGAAATTATAGTACCAAGCTGGACCAAATGTACAGAATGCCTTACCATCTTTAGTAAATTCATTTGTTTTACCTGCATCCCAAACACCATCAGTCTTTGTATAACCCTTCTTAACATAATTTTCAGCTTGATCCATCCAAGTCTTAACTGGAGTAGGCATTGTCAAATTCTTGTTTTCATCAACCCATGCATGATCAGCATTATTAGAAAATACACGATAAGTATCAGCATATGAAGCAGTTATATAATAACCTTTAGCCTTCATTTGAGCTGCAACACTATCAAATTTTTCCCAAGAATTAACCTTTTCTTGTACTTTTTGAGGATCATCAGTTCCTAAAACATCCTTAGCAATTGATCTACGATAAACCATACCTGCTGGACAGCACTGGAATGAAACGCCCTTTACAACACCATTCTTGTCAGATGCTGCATCAACAGTATATTGATAAGCATTAGAAAAATCATCGACTCCGATGTCTTTAACATTCTTAGTTAAAGAAGTATTTGTGTACTTTAAGATGTAGTCAGCCTCTGCTAAGAACATATCTACTCTGTTTTCCTCATCTGCATCTTTATTTTCTCTTAATGCAGTATCCAAAGCATTTTGATATGCACCATTATCTGATGTAGTTTCAGTCCATTTTACTGGAATACCATCTAAATGATGTTCAGCATTTGGATTATCATTGTTCTTTTCATCTGAAACATACTTGTTAAAGAATCCCTTAAACTCCTGATTCCAACAATAGATGTGGAAAATAGTACCACTATTATTTTCCTTGTTACCATTGTCACATGCTGTTAAGCCTGCAACTGTTGCTCCTGCTAGTGCTAAGCAAGCTAGCCCTGAAATAATTTTCTTTTTCATAATTTTCTTTTCTCCTTTTTCCTTTTAATATTTTAATTATGAATTTTTTTGGAATTTCACTTCCGATTTTAGTTCGATACGTTTTTAAGATTAAACAAAACTATTGAACACACAAATTTTAAAACGTACAAAATAAAAAACACGTCAATTTTAAACATTTTAATGTATAATGTTTATCAAAATAAAACAGTTTTGTTCAACAACGATTTTTTTAACCCCTTAAACGTTTTCGCACTTTAATTATATGAAATCGTTTTCTAATTGTCAACAACTTTTTATGTTTTTTTAAAATTATTTTTTAATACCCACGAGCAACCCATTTTTTCTCGTTTTTATTACATTTTTTATTATTTTATATTGATTTTTCAAAAAAACTAACATATAATAAGGTTGATTTACTTAAACGTTTTCGAAAATGGAGGATATATACAATGAAATTTGGACACTTTGATGATGAAAATTATGAGTATGTTATTACAAACTACAAAACTCCACTTCCTTGGATCAATTACTTTGGACAAGATGGGTTCTTCTCTTTAATAAGTAATACCTGTGGCGGCTATACTTTTTACAAAGACGCTAAATTAAGAAGAATAACTCGTTTTAGATACAATAATGTTCCAAGAGATAATGGTGGTAGATATTATTATATTAACGATAACGGAGTAATTTGGAATCCTGGCTTTTTGCCAACTAAAACCAAACTTGATAGCTATAAATGTAGACATGGACTTGGATATTCAATATTTGAAAGTGAAAAAAACAAACTAAAGGCTACATTGACTTGTTTTGTACCATTAAAGGATAATTGCGAAATAAATATGTTAACTCTTGAAAACACTTCAAATGAGGAAAAAGAAATAGTCCTACATGGTATGATTGAATGGTGCTTATGGAATGCAGTAGATGATCAAACAAACTTCCAAAGAAATTATAATATTGGAGAGGTTGAGCTTGATGATCATAGTATTTACCATAAAACAGAATATAGAGAACGTCGTAATCATTATTCATATTTCTATACAAACATTAAGCATGATGGCTATGACTCAGATCTTGATACATTCTTAGGTTTATACAATTCTTATGACACACCTATTGCTGTTAGAAATGCAACATCATTCAACTCTCATGCTTCTGGTTGGAGCCCAATTGCTTGTCATCAGTTTAAATTTAAATTAAAACCAAATGAGAAAAAAACAATTATTTTCCAAATTGGTTACATTGAAAATGATGATGATAAAAAATTTTCTGCTCCAGGGGTAATAAATAAGGAAAAAGCTATTATTTTACAGAACAAATATAATAGTGATGAAAAGGTCATAAAAGCTTTAAATGAATTAAAACAACAATGGATGATGCTTCTATCTAAAATTCATGTTGAATCATCTAATGATAAATTCGATCGAATGGTAAACATTTGGAATCAGTATCAATGTATGGTTACATTCAATATGTCAAGATCTGCATCATATTATGAAAGTGGAACAGGACGCGGAATGGGATTCCGTGATTCATGTCAGGATTTATTTGGATTCTTGCACTTAATTCCCGAAAAATCTCGTGAGAGAATAATTGATATTGCATCTATTCAGTTTAAAGATGGCTCAACATATCACCAATACCAACCATTAACAAAACGTGGTAATGCTGATATTGGTGGTGGTTTTAATGATGATCCATTATGGTTAGTTGGTGCAGTTGCTCAATACATAAAGGAAACAGGTGACGCAACTATTCTAGATGAAGAGACACCATTTAATAATGAACCAGGCTCAGAAGTTCCATTATTTGAGCATTTAAAAGCCTCAATCAACCATACAATATTAAACAAGGGTCCACATGGTCTTCCACTTATTGGACGTGCTGATTGGAACGACTGCCTAAATCTAAATTGTTTTTCAAAAACTCCTGGTGAATCCTTCCAAACATGCTCTAATTTTGAAAGTGGAAAGGCTGAATCTGTATTTATTGCAGGAATGTTCGTATACTATGGTAATGAATATGTAGAAATTTGTAAGAGATACAAGGATAAGAATGAAGCATTAAGAGTTGAAAAGGAAATTCAAACTATGAAGGAAGCTGTAATAAAATATGGCTGGGATGGTGAATGGTTTGTAAGAGCCTATGATGCTTTTGAAAACAAGGTCGGTTCAAAGGAATGTAAGGACGGAAAAATATTCATTGAACCACAAGGCTTCTGTACAATGGCTGGTATTGGTAAAGAATTAGGCTATGGCAAAAAGGCCTTAGATTCAGTAGAAAAATATTTGACAAATGACTATGGTGTTGAGATTCTATATCCAACATATAAAGAATATCATGTTGAGCTTGGAGAAGTATCATCATACCCTCCTGGATATAAAGAAAATGGATCAGTGTTCTGCCATAATAACCCATGGATTGTAATTGCAAATACAGTTGAAGGTAATTCAGAAAGAGCATTTGATATTTATAAACGTAATTGTCCTGCATACTTAGAGGATATATCTGAAATTCATAAAACCGAACCTTATGTTTATAGTCAGACAATCGCAGGTAGAGATGCTCAAAATTATGGTGAAGCTAAAAATAGCTTCTTAACCGGAACAGCATCATGGACATTTGTGGCTGCATCTCAAGCATTACTAGGTTTAGTTCCTGATTATGACGGCTTAAAGGTTGACCCTCATCTTCCAAAGGAAATGAAGTTGACTAAGGCCACAAGAACTTATCGTAATGTTAAATATAATATAACAATTCATAATGATGGAAATCCATACAAAATGATTGTTAATGGTAAAGAAATTGATGGAAACGTAATTCCATATAATAAAAATGATAATACTGTAAACGTTGATGTTTACATGTAATAAATCTTCTTTCTTTTTTCTAGACTCCCTAGGCTAATACCTAGGGAGTTCCTCTTTTTTTTAAAAAAAAGCTCCAAGTAAAAGACAATGCTCTTACTTGGAGTATTAAAAATGGCCTGACTTTATAATTCCTTACCTAAGCCTAAGCTTATAATGGCATCAGATAATGCTTTTATAGCATCTGCCTCATCAACACCATCACATGTAATTTCAATTGTAGTACCACTATAGATACCAAGTGACATAACTCCCATTATTGATTTGAAATCAACAGTTTTCTTTAATGCTGTTAATCCAATATCACATTTAAATTCCATGGCTATATTAACGAGTGTTGTTGCAGGTCTTGCATGGATTCCTGAATCATTAGTAATTCTAAAAATTCTTCTTAGCATATTAAAGCCTCCTATAACCTTTTATCTATTTCCTCTTTAATCCTTTTTGAATCATATTTAAATAATGTAACAATGACATTATTAGTAACAAATACACCTTTTGTAGAAAATCCCTTTAATTCATTAAGATTACATAAATCTAATGTTTTGACACTTACCCTTAATCTTCCACTTCCATTATCTAGGGCTGTTGATGATATATTATCTATACCTCCATATGCCTTTAATAAATCCTCTATAAATTTATCATCAATTTTAATTTTAGGTGTTTTTTTGTTATTTTTTTTAATTAATAGGATAACAACGATAGCTAATACAGCTACTAAAACAACAGCTATCGCAATAATCATCATCAACAAATTTAAATTAATTGCTTTAATCATCATAACGACTCCTCATATTAACAGATAACCTCTACTTATAGTATAAATTTTTTTGTCAAAAATATCAAGATATTGTTAATAAATATTGGCAATTGTCCATATTTATTTTTAGTCTTCAACATATCGTAATATGGGAGGTGAACTCCATGAATAAAGAATTTGATACAACCACATGTGATTGCAATTACATAAAAGAATCAGTTTTTAAAATTGATAAACTTCAAAAGGATGTACAAAAGGCTGAGGCTGTAGGAAGATGTGTTAGCTGTGAAACATCATTATTCTCATCTATAAACAACACAATTCCAGTTACATTTAATGATGGCTGCTGTACAATTGCAGGAAAAATCGGCCTAAATGGTAATGATACATCAGTTTTAAGAATTGAATCAGTTCGTTGTAACAGATTTGTTACAGCTAGACTTTTAAGTGTAACAACAGAAGGCGAAACAACCACTGTAACAGGAACAAACTATACAATGATAATTGACCTTGACAAGGTTACAGCTATGCAATGCTTTTCTCCAGTTAATGTAGAGCTATGTAATCAAACAACAACAGTCTAGGGTAATGGCTTTTAAGCCATTTTTTCTTTTTTAATAATATAAGCAGGACCTTTTATCCTGCTTATTATGTTTATTAATTTTATTTATTACTTTTTTTAATAGAATATCCAAACCTACCTAAGTATTGACCTAGAGTATAATATTCTCCATGAGAATAAGCTATCAAATCTGCTTTATTTAAATCAAATTTCCCATTTTGATCTAAATATTTTGAATCAACATTAACGCCTAAAACATCAGCAATAAACATATGGTGACTACCGAGCTTTAATATTTGATTAACTCTACACTCTATATTAACTGGAGATTCTAAAATACCAGGAGTTTTAACATGGACAGACTTCTCCTCATGGATATTTAAATATTTAAATTTGTCAATATCCCTACCTGATTTCACTCCAGAAAAATCAGTTACCTTAACAAGATCCTTAGTTGTTAAATTTATAACAAATTCAGATGTCTCTTTAATAATATCATAAGAATAACGCTCTGGTCTAACCGAAATATAAGCCATTGGTGGATTTGTACAACAAGTACCACACCACGCAACTGTAAATACATTAGGTGATGAATTTTTTCTTTGACATGTAACCAAGACTGCAGGAACCGGATAAACCATATTCCCACCTTTCCAATGCTGTTTCATAGATTCACCTTTTTATTTCTCATAGCCAAATTCTTTAAAAAATTCATTTTTAAAATCTAATAGTCTATCCTCTAAAATAGCCTTTCTTATTTGATGCATTAGGTTCTTTAAAAAATAAAGATTATGATATGTTAATAACCTCATACCTAGAATTTCTTCTGATTTAACAAGATGATTTAAATAGCCTCTTGAATATGTTTTACAAACAAAACAATCACATTTAGGATCAAGTGGTCCCATATCTTCCTTAAGCTTAGTATTTTTAACTTGAATTTTACCACTTGAAGTGAAGGCAGTACCATGACGTGCATTTCTACTAGGAAGTACACAATCAAACATATCTATACCATTCATAGATCCAATAATCAAATCATCGGGTGAACCAACACCCATTAAATATCTTGGCTTATCAACAGGCATAATAGATTTTAAATATTCAAGCATTTCATACATTTCTTCTTTTGATTCACCAACAGACAAACCACCAATTGAATAGCCTGGAAAATCAATTTTTTGAAGCTCATCAAGACAATATTTTCTAATTTCCTTATTGCCACCACCCTGAACAATTCCAAATAAAGCTTGAGTATCTGGGTTTTTATGAGCCTCTTTTCCACGTTTTGCCCATCTTATAGTTCTATCAACACTATTTTTCATATATTCATATGAAGCATTAAATGGTGGACACTCATCAAAGGACATAATTATATCGGCGCCTAAATTATTTTGGATTGCAATTGATTTTTCTGGTGATAAAAATAGCTTCTCACCTGATTTATGGTGACGAAATTCAACGCCCTCTTCTGTTATTTTCCTTATATTTGATAATGAAAATACCTGAAATCCACCACTATCTGTTAAAAGGGCATGATTCCACTTCATAAAACCACGAATACCACCAAATTTTTTAATTAGCTCATCGCCTGGTTGAAGCCATAAATGATAGGTATTACCTAAAATAAGTCCATCTGATACCTCTTCAATTTCAGATGGTATTAATGTTTTCACATTAGCTTTTGTACCAACAGGCATAAATATCGGTGTTTCAAAATCCCCATGAGGAGTATGTAATATTCCATATCGTGCTCCTGTTTGTTTACAAACATGCTTTAATTCATACCATACTGGTTGCATATTATTTCACTCTCTTTACATTCATAATTACATCCTCAAGTGGATGATCATAATAATCAGTTCTAACTGAAGCAATTTTATCAACAATATCAATTCCCTTAACAACAGCGCCAAAAGCTGCATAGTTACCATCAAGATGAGGTGCATCCTTATGCATAATAAAAAATTGTGAGCTTGCTGAATTTGGGTTCATCGCTCTTGCCATTGAAATTACACCACGACTATGTGCAAGATCATTTTTAACACCATTTGCTTCAAATTCACCCTTAATTTTATTCTTAGAGCCACCTGTACCATTACCAAGTGGGTCTCCACCTTGAATCATAAAGCCTGAAATAACTCTATGAAATGTTAAACCGTCATAAAAATTATCAGCTACAAGATGTAAAAAATTTTCAACTGTAATAGGGGCAACACTAGGAAATAATTCAACCTCAATTTCACCATAATTTTTTACATCAATAATAACCTTAGGATTTGTTTCATTTAAATATTTTTCGTAATTCATATAATAACCTCTATTCTATAAACATTGCATCGCCAAATGAAAAGAAGCGATACTTGTCCTTAACTGCTTCATTATAAGCTTTTAAAATAAAATCTCTTCCTGCAAATGCACTTACAAGCATAATTAAAGTTGATTTAGGAAGATGAAAATTAGTAATTTGGGCATCAACAACCTTAAATTTATAGCCTGGATAAATAAAAATTGATGTATTAGCACAACAAGCCTTAAATCCATTATCATAGGCAGACTCCAATGTTCTTGTTGATGTAGTACCAACTGATACAATTCTTTTTCCTAATCTTTTAGCCTCATTAAGCCTATCTGCTGCTTCCTGTGATATTTCATAATACTCAGAATGCATGACATGATTAGTTAAGTCCTCTTCATTAACAGGGCGGAAGGTACCAAGACCTACATGAAGGGTAACGTAAATAAGCTCAACGCCCTTATCCTGAAGTTTTTTTAACAACTCCGGAGTGAAATGTAATCCAGCTGTTGGAGCAGCAGCACTACCTGGATGCTTAGCATAAACTGTTTGATATCTATCCTTATCCTCTAATTGTTCATGAATATATGGTGGAAGAGGCATTTCACCAAGAGAGTCCAATATTTCAACTAATATACCATCATATATTAGCTCAAACTTACAAATACCCATATCTTCCTTTTCAATACATCTTGCCTTTAATCTTCCATCACCAAAGGAAATAATACCACCAATTTTTACACGCTTTTGAGGTCGTGCAAGTGTCTGCCAAACATTATTACCCTCATCATGCAAAAGTAATAGCTCAACAACACCATTTGTATCCTCCTTATGGCCATAAAGTCTTGCTGGAATAACCTTTGTATCATTTAAAACTAAAACATCATTTTCTGATAAATAATCAACAATATCAGAAAAATGCTTATGCTCAATTGTTTGATTTTTTCTATTTAATACCATTAATCTAGACTCACTTCTATTTTTTAGTGGAGTCTGGGCAATTAACTCCTGTGGAAGATTATAATCATAATCACTAGTTAATATCATGCAAAAATCCCCTTTAAATATTTTATACCTAATTTTTCATAAGCCTTTTCAGTTGCTACACGACCTCTATTAGATCTTCTAATATATCCTTCTTGTAGTAAATAAGGCTCATATACATCTTCAATAGTAGTAACCTCCTCAGAGATTGTAGCTGAAAGAGAATCAACTCCAACAGGTCCACCCTTAAACACCTCTACTATTGCACGTAAATATCTATAATCAGTGTAATCTAAACCATCATCATCTATACCAAGCTTAGCTAAAGCTTCTTTGCAGATTTCAAGTGTAATCACACCATCATTTTTAACATCAGCAAAATCTCTAACTCTTCTAAATAGCCTATTGGCAATACGAGGAGTACCTCTACTACGACGAGCAAGCTCAAGTGCTGCATTTTCATCAATTTTAGTTTCATAAACCTTGGCTGTTCTTGTAATTATAAGTTTTAGCTCTTCGATAGTATAATATTCTAATCTCGTAACAACACCAAACCTATCTCTAAGCGGAGCCGATAAATCACCAAATCTAGTTGTAGCTCCAACTAAAGTAAATGGTGGTAAATCAATTCTAATACTTCTTGTTTGAGAATCCTTTCCAACCATTATATCAAGAACATAATCCTCCATCGCACTATACAAAACCTCTTCTACAAAACGAGGAAGGCGATGAATTTCATCAATAAACAATACATCACCCTCATTTAAGGTTGAAAGCACTGCAGCTAAATCGCCACTTCGTTCAACTGATGGGCCTGAAATAACCTTGAAGTTAACTCCCAATTCATTGGCAATAATAGCTGCTAGAGTTGTCTTACCAAGTCCTGGAGGACCATATAATAAAACATGATCTAGTGCTTCATTTCTTTTTAACGCAGCCTTAACATAAATATCAAGCATTTCCTTTGCTGTTTGTTGACCTATATACTCATTAAGTTTTTGAGGTCTTAGACTCAATGAATCCTCATCAGATGTATGTTCATTTGGATCAACTATTCTTTCTTCCATCTAATCACCTACTTAATCATTTGTTTTAAGGCTTGTTTTACTAATTCACCCTCATCTAATGAAGGATCTAGCTTAGAAACAATCTTAGTAACATCCTTTTTAGCATAGCCTAAGGCAATAAGAGCAAGCTCAACATCCTCAAGCTTAGAATTGCCAACAACCGTAACCTCTTCGCCAAAATTAAGTTTTCCTCTTAAATCAAGAATAATTTGTTGACTAGCCTTTTGACCAATACCAGGGAATTTTTTTAAATAAACATCATTTCTATTTTCAATAGCATTAACTATTTCCTTAACGCTGCCACTTGCTAGCATACTAAGTGCACTTTTAGGTCCTATTCCAGAGACAGAAATTAACTTTAAAAATAAATCCTTCTCCTCTTCTGCCATAAATCCATATAAATCTAATACATCCTCACGAACATATTGATGGGTATAAACTTTATATTTTTCATTTAATTTAAAATTATATGGATTACTTACAATTAAAATATATCCAATGCCATTATTTTCAACAATAATATGCTTAGGTGTTATTTTTGTAACAATACCATTTATATATCCATACATACAAATCACCAATTATAATAATACCACAAAATAAAATTAAAAAAAAGAATTGCAAACTACTAAAGTTAAAATTTAATAGCTTGCATTATTATTATCTTCCTTTGTAAGGTCTTTTAGGTGGATAAATACCGCTATAGGCTCTAAAATTTGATTGATTTGTTCTATAGACTCCATTATCTTTTAGATTATTTACAGGCTTTGGACTATTATCTACAAAATTATTATTTATGTTTTTGTTTTTTTCTACCTCATCACGATCATCATCGATTACAGGAGTTTTATTATCTAAGTTACTATCATCCTGCATAGTAGGAATAATATCATCTGATATTTCTGGATAATAATCCATAACAAAAGGCTCAGTTTTATCTAAAACCTGCTCTACATCTACACTCAAGGTTGGAATCCATAGCTTAACACCAAAGGGGATATTATTCCAATCAGTTATATGGCTATTATTCCATTTTAACTCCATTTCTGAAACATGATAAAGATTACAAATATTTTCTAATGTTTCATTATTTTTAACAATGTGCTCAAGCATAAAAATCACCTATATCATTTTATGCTCGATAATACAAAAACTGAACTTTTTTCATCAAAAAAAAGACTAAATCCTAAGCTTGAAGCAATATATTCCATACTTTTTACTGTAACAAAGCTTACATGAGTAATATCTCTAATATACCACCATTTTGAAAAATCTTCCTTACATACCTGGCTCATAATAATAATATTTCCACATGGATTTAGCATATTCTTCAAATTCATTATTAAATTATATGGTTCTCTTATATGCTCAAAAACCTCAATAAGAATAATTGAATCATATTTTTTATTATTAAGCTTTGGATAATAATAAAGATCATAATAATCGCATTTTTTATTATCATTATTAATTAAATCACTTAAGGCATGAACCTGTCCACAGCCGTAATCAAGCACTTCATAGCCAACATATTTCTTAATAGCTTGATAAACACTTGCCATATAATCTAAATAAGCATCATCGCAAATATGTAAATCATATCTCTTTTTTTCATCAAAACTAGATACTAAATTTAATTTTTCAATATATCCACAGCTATCGCATTTTTTGTATTTAGTTTTTCCAATAAAAAACTCATACATATTAGAACCACAAAAACATTTCATCAACTTAGTGTCCTTTCTTTACTAATTTTCAAAATCATTATATAATAATAATGATTATTTTTCAAATTAAGGAGGTGTAGTTAATGAGCGATTTTTTTCAATCAATAAAAAAATTAAATGCAGATTTAATATCATTTATAAATAGATACGACGCTTTAGAGGAAAGTGATTCTTTTTCTTCAAATTTTATTAAAAAATTTAAAAATCTGTCAAACTCATTCAACTCATCTTCTAATCAATATTCTTCCTTACTTACAAAACATCAGTCAGACTTTAATGACTTTTTTTATCAAGTAATTTCTAAAAATAACACAGAAAGAGAAAATCTTGAAAATAAGCTTTTAGAGTCACTAGATGAAATTAATAAAAAATACACTCAAAAGGTTAACAACCTTAATGATGAGATAGCCAAGCTTAAGGAATTATCAAATAAAAAGATCAAAAATCTTGAAGATGAAATTGTTATCTACAAAGCCTCATCTCAGCAAAAGGCTAAAATATTTGATATAGAATGTGATGAAAACAAAACCAAATATGATTATCAACGTTCTTCGGCAATTGATCACTATAACCAAAATATGAGTGAATTCAATAATAGACTACAAGCTGAAAATGAAAAACTTGATTCATCGCATAAAGAACTATTAGTTGATTTTGATGATAATAACAAAGAGCTAATTGAAAAAATAAACGTAAAAATAGATAAATGCTATGACGAACTTAATGAAGTAAACGATAAGCTTGATAATGTAAGAAACCAAATGAAGGAAAGATTTTTACAAGAAAGTATATCATTAAATGATGAAATACGTGTACTTCTAACTGAAAAAAATACAATTATCGATGATGCTAGAAAAAAATATTTTCAATCTCAGCTTGATGCTTCACAAGAAAAAGATGGCAAACGTCAAGAATATCAACAGGAAAGTCAAAAAATACTAAAAGATTTCGTATATAATATGACTGAGCTTGATGAATCAATAAACAAATATAAAAACAATTATAACAAGCAAGTAGATGAAGAAAAAAGAAGCTATTTTTATAATCAGCTTTCAATTAATAAAAATCAAAACAATGATATAAAGAAAATATTAGATAATGGTTTGCAAGTAAATGGAGAATACGATAAGTATACGAAAAGGTTAATGAAAAACAAAAAATATACCTATTATAAACAACAAACAAGCCAAAAAGATCTTTACACTAAACAATTAAATAATATCGATTTAGCATTACAAAGGGAAATAGAAAACACTCGTTCTAATAAAGAATTACTTGATTTAGACAAAAATTACTCATTAAAAATACTTGCCGAAAAGGAATCGCGAGATAATAAATATTACCAGGAACTAAATAATATTTATGAAAACGAAATGAATCTTCTTATTAAAATTTCAAATATGAAATATAATAAGAAAGCAAACCTTGTTAAATGTCAAAGCCGTATAAGAAATAAAGGCTTAGAAAAGGACCTTGATATATCTGAGGCTAATTTCCAAAAAAAAATCGAAATGATTCAAACAGAAATAAAGGGATGCAAGCTAGAAATAGATGGAGCGCTTAAGCTAAAGGAGATTATTCATAGCTATGAGGACTCAACCTATAAGAAAGACCTAAAGCATTTATCAGTATCAACATTATTAGAAATTGAAAAATGCAAAATACTTGACTCCTTCAACAAAAGACAATATGAATACAATATTGAAAGCTCAGAGCTTAATAAAAACTATGGTCTTAAAAGATTAGACATTGATACTGAGAAATTTGAGGCACTTAATAACTTAAATATTCAACTTGTAAACAATGCTTTAAATAGAGATATTGTTATGGCGGCTTACAAAATAAAAGAAGATCAAATTTATGAAGCTGGTGATAAGCACCTACAAGAAAGAAATAAACAATATAGTCTTGATTATATTAATCACACAGTATTAAAGGAAAGATTTAAAGGTGAAATAAAAATTATCCAGCAAATAATGTCAACCTATATTTTGTTACTTAGAGATACTGAAAGCTTTTGTTATAAAATATTATTAATGTTTTTCTCAAATGTAGATATTAGACCAGAATATCATAACCTCATCAAAATTTTTATCCATGATTTTTTATTTATCATTAAAAATTTCTATTCTGAATTAATTTCAACATTCTCTGAAATGGAATGTGAAATAATATTAAAAAGAATTGATTTTGAAGAAAAATTTAAATTCAAAAGCTACTATAATGACCTATTACAAATATATGAAGCTGATCGAAAAAAATTATTGTCAAAAAGGAATTCAATCTCAGATACTATCGATAATTATGTAAAAACCATTGAAACATTTAATAGTAGAATATATACTTTGGAAAACCAAAACCTAATTATAAAACAAAGAAAAGCACAAGCATCTCAAAATGAAAGACTATCTATAGCTAAAGAAATTCAAAAAAATAAAGATGAAATTCTAAATCATACGAAAAAAATTGAAGACATAAATAGATTAAAAAGAATATTAGATAAAGATAACCTAGCATTATCAAAAAAACTAAAAAATCTAGATAGAGATTACAATATGAGAGTAAAGGAAATTGAAAAAATGCAGTATAATAGTGCTACTTCCTTCTATGAATTACGTAGAAATATCACTAATTATACAGCAGCTACACTTTCAAGAATTCAAATTCAATTTACAAATAAGCTAGATAACCCTCAATTATATCAATCCTATGATACCATCTTAGATGAATTTAAAACAAAGCTTACCTTAATGGATGATGCTATAATTGAACAATTATATTCAATAATCAATAAATTTAGTAATGATACAGTAAAATCAATAAAAAAGGATAAACAGCTATTAATTCTTAAATTTACTAATGATACAAACAAAATATATTCAGACATTTTAAATGATATTGAGGACAATCAAAAGGAATTTGATAAAAAGATAACTAGCTATTTAAACGAAAATAAAGAATTAGAAAATAAAATAAAGCTTGAACAAAAGCACTATACTCAATTGTTTAATACAGTCGATGAACAATATAATAATCAAATCCAAAATATCCTATTAAAAAAGAAAGAAAGTATGAATACCTTCTACAAGGAGTTTTATGCGATGTGCGATAATCTAAGTGATATAAATTCTAATTATACTATTGAAACAAATCAAGCAAATGAAAACTTTAAAAATGATAAAAGTAGATTAGTTAAGGAAATAGATAATGAGAAAAATGAATTATCTATAAACCTTGAAAATTTCATTAAAGGTAAGGAAGAATTAATTAATCACCTTCCATCAGCAACGAAGTTTCAATCCCAGCAAATGCAAAGAGAAACAAGAGAAATTAATCAAAGTATTGAGCTTGATATTAGAAATGAAACCTATGATTCAGCTGTTAAAAAAAGAGCTTTACATAAAAATATTTTAAATATAGATTTAAGCTTAGATCAGGTAATTTCTGAAAATACAATTATTCATCAAAAAAATGTTTTAAAGGAAAAGAAAAAACATTTACTTCAAATGAGACATTTAGAAAAACAATACAAATAATAAAAACCAGTTCAAAAACTGGTTTTTATTTCTTTCTAAGCCAATCTGGCAAACTCTTACCTGGCGATATAACTGGCTTTCTTTCTTCTTCAGTTGTCTTTTGACGCTTACGCTCCTCTAGCTTAGCCTCACGAGCCTTTTGACGTTCAGCCTTCATTCTCCTTTTCTCCTCTTTTTTATTTCCTGGGAATGCGAAAATTTCAGCCTCCTTAGATTCAAATAAATCATCTGATTCCTCTTCCTCTTCTTCAGAGTCATCCATTGTCAAGCCTCTAAGACCTTCATATTCGATATTCTTATCAGACATATTTCTATAAATAGTTTCAGCAAGCTCATCATAACCATTACTTTGAGCCTTTAGCTCATATCCTGTGGCAATAACAGTAATAACAATTTCATCACCTAAATCATTGTTAATTGCAGAGCCATAAATAATATTTAAATCCTTACCACAATTATTACGAATTTCAGCAATCGCAACATCAACTTCCTTTAATGATAAATCCTGAGAAGCAGTAACATTAACAATTGCATCAGTTGCTCCATCAATAGTAACCTCTAGTAATTCGGAATGAATTGCACGTCTTGCAGCCTCAATAGCACGATTTTCACCTCTTGCAGCACCAATACCCATAAGGGCTGTACCCTTGTTAGCCATAACAGCCTTAACATCAGCAAAATCGACATTAATTAATCCATCAATCGCAATAATTTCAGCAATACCTTGAACACCTTTTCTTAAAACATTATCAGCTTCACGGAAAGCCTCTAAAACAGGTGTATGAACATCAACAATTTGTAGTAATCTTTGGTTTGGAATAACAATTAAAGTATCAACATATTGACGTAATTCCTCTAATCCTTGAACTGCATTATTCATTCTTATAGGTCCTTCGAACTGGAAAGGCTTTGTACAAATACCAACGGTTAAACAACCATGCTCACGAGCAATTCTTGCAATAATAGGGGCAGCACCTGTACCAGTTCCACCACCCATACCACAGGTAATGAAAACCATCTCGGCATCACCAATCATTTCATGTATATCATCCTCACCCTCAAGGGCAGCTGCTCTACCAACCTCAGGATTTGCTCCTGCTCCCTGACCATGAGTTTTTGTCTTACCAATTAATAATCTATTTCTAGCCTTTGATCCCTTTAAATCCTGGGCATCTGTATTAACAGCAATAAATTCTACTCCATGTACTTCATTTTCAATCATGTGGTCAATTGCGTTATTTCCAGCGCCACCAACACCAATAACCTTTATTTTAGTTCTTGCTGATTCTAAAGTATCTAACTCATCAAAAATCATCCTACCACTCCTTAACTAAGGTCTGAAAACACTAATCTAATTGTACCTTAAATTAAGAGTTTTTTCAATACAAGAGAAAAGAGAAAATAAGACAATTTACACAATGGTGACCTCTTCTACAAGTTGGATTCCAAATTCTAATCGACTTCTGTTTTTTATAAGCTGAATTATTCTTAATACATCTGATGATTTAGCATTTTTAACATTTAAAATAAAATTAGAATGCTTACTACTAACTAAAGCATCACCAATTCTGACACCTCGAAGTCTTAACGCATCAACAATTTGCCAAGCAGGTATTAAAGGATTATTTTTAAATATCGAACCCATACTTTTAGCATTTTGAGGCTGTGATAACATCCTTTTTTTCTTATATTCCTCTAGTTTTTCGTTTGTATTCATTTTTTTCACATTAAATTTTGCATCAATTATAATTCCAGGAATATAGTGGAAAATACTATTTCTATAGCCAAAGGCACATTCCTCCTTTAAAAGTTCTATTATATTTCCTGATGTATTGATATATCTTAATGAAATTAAGGAATCTGAAATGTTAGAATTGAAAGCCCCACCATTATTATAAATAGCTCCACCTAAAAGTCCTGGAATACCACCTAAGTAAGAAAAATCACCAAGCTCCTTTAAAGCTAAATCATAGGCTAAATTAATTGTTGGGTAAAAAGCACTTATTGTTATTTTATCATCTATAACTTCATAACTATAAGGCATTTTCTTTAAACATACAACAACTCCATTAAATAACATATCTGATGCTAAAACATTACTACCATTTCCTAATATAAAATATCTTATATTATGCTCACAAATATAAGAAAACGCTAAAGCAAGTGAAGATGTATCACTAGGATAATATAACACCTTAATTTTACCACCACAGCCAATAGTCGTTAAACTCTTAAAATCCTTATCACATTGAATAACACCTAAATTATTTAAAGTAACAAATTTAATAAAGCTATTCATTTTTTATCTCCTCAATTATTTTTAATGTTGAATTCCCATAGCTAAACATTCTTTGCTTAACAACCATTTCTAATCTTTTATTATTATCATTTAAAAACAAATTAATGTTTTCACAAATTTTATCGTAATCATCCTCATCAATATATTTACAAACTCCCAGTCTATCAAAAGCTTTTGCGTTTATAACCTGATGATTTCTCTTAGTGTTTTTAGAAGGAATACATATAAATGGAATATTTAAATAAATAATTTCTGATGCAGTAGATGAACCACCTCTTGCAAGCACAACCCTTGATTTCAGCATTAAACTATATATATCATCACAAAAATCATAAATATCAAAGTCATAACCCTTATAATCATCATAATACCTACCACAAATTAAACAAACCTTATACTTTTTACTAAGCCTAGTAGCAATATCACATAATGGACGAGATCCTAAAGAACCCCCAATTATTAAAACATCATATTCTTTTATAACATTCGGCTTATAAGACTTTATAGGTAATCCAGTTACACACTCCTTCTTCCACGTTTTTTGTAAAGGATAAGCTAAAAACATCTTTTTACAAAAAGGATAAAAAACTAAATTACTAAAACCACGAATCCAATTTTCCTCAATTAAATATAGTGGTATTTTATGAATTACCGCATAAAGACATAATGGCAAAGATGTAATACCACCTGTTGATATAACAAGCTCAATTTCCTTGTTTTTCATATATTTATTTAATTCCTTGTAATTACTTATAAGTCCCAACTTACTCTCATATTGCTTCATCCCATAAAAATCAACCTTATTTTTTAAACATATTTTTTCTTCTAAAGCATCCTGATATCCAACATACAAAGAATCAAAATTACCTTCCTTTATTATTTGAACTAAAGGCATAATATGTCCACCTGTTTTACCTCCTGTAAAAAGCTTCATTATATCACCAATAAATTCTATGAAAAAAATAAAAAAAACATACTTAAAACAAGAACATAAGTAAAAAATAAATTTTTACTCTAGGAAGCTTAGATTACTCTAAGTCTTAATGGTATCTGAACCTCTATGTCTTAGATTATCTATTATTAGATTATCACAAATACTTTGTTCCTCTTCTACAATTCTTCTTCCGATATTCCAATATGTTTGAAGCATAATTGTATTTACAATTTCTAACTATTAATTTTTTGATTCTTCGATGATAGTTTTGATTTCATTAATTAAATTATCATTCACAAAATCATTAGACATATAAACAGCCTCCTTATCTTTGATAATTATATCCTATTCTTATGAAAAGTCGATATTAGAGCCGTTACTTAATTATCCATACCTTCTTAGAAGGACTTAATAATAAAATTGATTATTAATTGTATAAATATTAATTTACTCATTTTAGAAATAGAATTATGTATATGATCAATTCTGATTATGTTATAAAAATGATTGATACATCAAAATAGGTAGAAAACCTAGAAAGAAAAAAATTTAATTTTAGATAACAAATAAGTATTTTGCCCAAAAAAATATAGGAATTAGTAACTACCTCCTTTTGGAAGTGCTATTAATTCCTATTTTCTTATTTATTTAAAAATCTCGAGCATTTTTATGAATCATATTTATTCTTCTATAGTTTCCTCGTGGGCTTCAATTTCCTCAGGAGTTGCATCTTTAACTACTATTTTAACTAAAGTAATTCTACGATCCTCAACCTCATAAATTGAAAGAGTAAGTAATTTAGCATAATCTGTATATTCCTGTGTTTCCTCATTCATAGTTGTATATACCGATAAATAATCAAATGAAAAGCCCTCAGTAGGAAGTGATTCACACTTTTCAAATAACCAACCAGATAACTTAGATGGAACATCATCAGGAACATCTCCTATATTAAGACGTTCAAAAACATCCTCAACATACATATCAGCATCAACAATATAGCTACCATCATCCTGATGTTCAAATCTCTTTTCATTTTCATCAGGAACATCATGCTCATCATAGATTTCACCTACAAGTTCTTCTAAAGCATCCTCCATAGTAACAAGACCTAATGTATCACCATATTCACCACTAACAACAGCCATATGAGTTTTAGTTTTTTGTAAATCCTCAATTAAAGCATCAACCTTCATTGAAGCAGCAACAAACTTTACAGGTCTAATTAATCTCTTCCATGAGCATTTAGGATTTTTAACAATCGCAGGGAAAAAATCTCTCTCATATAAAATACCAATTACATGGTCCTTATCCTTCTTATAAACAGGAATACGTGAAAATGAATGATTAAGCATAAAATCCTTAACCTCATCTAATGTGGAATCATAATCAATAGCTTCCATTTGAATTCTAGGGATCATTATATCCTCAACGGTTCTATCATTTAAATCGAAGACATTACGAATCATTGAGGCCTCATCATTCTCAATTTCGCCTTCCTCTTCCATTGTATTAAGTAAAACACCTAATTCATTTTCATCTAATACGTTCTTATCATCATTATTTCTATTAATAAGTCTTTGTAGGCTAGAAAATAAAATAACAAGCGGATAAAAAATAATAGAAATAATATAAATAATCCAAGCAACTTTAACACATATTGCCTCTGGATGCTGTTTAGCAATCATTTTGGGAACAATTTCACCAAAAATTAATAAAACTATTGTAACAACTACTGTATTAATTAACGAAATCCAATTTGCATCAATTGCTAGCAAAGTAAAGAAGGTAACAGATACTGTTGATAAGGCAGTATTAACTAAATTATTACCTATTAATAGAGTAGTTAAAACCTTCTCAAAATTTTCAGATAGTTGTAGAGCCTTTTTAGCACCTTTTTTTCTATTTTCAACCTCAACCTTTAATTTAACCTGACTAGTTGATGAAAATGCTGTTTCACTCATTGAAAAAAATGCTGATAAAACAATCATAACAAGCATTAAAATAAATAAACCAGCATTAAATTTGGCACCTTGTGCCAAGATAATCGATTGTATGTCCAATTCCATATTCTCCTATTTTTTAGTATAATTATATTAAAACGTGCAAAAAATAATACAATACACATTATTTTTTGTAACGATTTGATTATACCACATTATTCTTTATTTTTCAAATATTTAATAGCATCAATATAGCTACCCTCAAATTTTCCACTAAATGTAGCATTACAAACATCACGAACAAAATTAATCCTTCTAAAGCTTTCACGCTCATCTACATGTGATAAATGAACCTCTATTTTTACACCTAAAAACATTTCTAGGGCATCGTGAATAGCTACAGAGGTATGTGTATAGGCAGCAGGATTTATTATAATTGCATCATAATCTAATGACTTTTGAATTTTAGTAACTAAATCACCCTCATAATTACTTTGATAAAACTCTAATTTAATACTAGAATCCTTACATTCATTAAGCATAAGATTATTAATTTCATCTAAGGTTTTACTACCATAATGCTCTTTAGGTCTTTTTCCAAGCATATTCAAATTAGGACCATTCAAAACTAAAACCTTCATTTTAATGCCTCCATTATATTCTTAATAGCTTTATCTACATTTGTATTATCAACTGTAATATCAGCAAAATAATCATACATTTCTTTTCTCTCATTAAATATATCAGAAACACTCTTTGTCTTTAAAAGCGGTCTAGTACTATCATATTTTAATCTTCTTTCAAGCTCTGATACAGGAACGGATAAATAGATACATTTATCCATAAGCTTTTTGTGCTCCTTATTTTTTATTACACCACCACCAGTGGCAATAACAACATTATCTAAATTTAAAAATTCCTTTAAGGTATTTGTTTCTAAGACTCTAAAATACTCCTCACCATATAAATCAAATATTTCATCAATAAACATACATGCCTTTTGTTCAATATAATGATCCATATCAATAAAATCATAATTTAATTTTTTAGCAAGCATTTTACCAAGAGTTGATTTTCCACTACCCATCATGCCAATTAAATAAATACGCATACTATAACCACCTATCTACATCTAGCTTTATTTCATCAATAGTATTATTAATATTATCCAGATCAACATTATAAAAATGACTATCCATCTGGTTTTTAAACCAAGTCTCTTGTCGTTTGGCTAAATGTCTAGTATTTTTCTTTATCTCCTCAATTACAGTATCAATACTTACAAGTCCCTCAAAATACGGAACAAACTCAGAATAGCCTATTGCATGAGGAGTTATTCCTTTATCATACAAGCTCTTTACCTCATCTAAAAGACCAGCCTTAATCATTTCATCAACACGCATATTAATACGTTCATAAAGCTTTTCTCTAGGCATAGATAAATAAACAATAAAATAGTCATACATTTTTTCATTTTTCTTATTAAAAGATGAAATAGACCTATCTAGTGACTCTAAAACCTCTAAAGCCCTTAAAACTCTCTTCCTATTGTTAGGATGAAGCTTAGTTTTATCAATTGTAGGATCCTTTCTTAACAAAAGTTCAAATAATTCATCATTAGAATAGCCAAAATATTTACTTTCAAAATCCTTATCTCTACTTTTAGCCTTAAATTCATAATTAAATAAAACACTTTGAATGTATAATCCAGTTCCACCACAAATAATGGATAAATCATTTTCATCAATTATTTTTCTTGCATCACGCTGAAAATCACAAACACTGTATTGATCAGTTGGTTCCTTTATATCAATTAAATAATGCTTAACATTTGCCATTTCTTCTTTAGTTGGCTTAGCACTACCTATATCTAAACACTTATATACACTAACACTATCACCACTAATAATATCACAATTCAAGTATTTAGCTAATTCTATTGATATTTTACTCTTACCAACAGCCGTAGGGCCAACAACAACTAAAACACGCTTCATTATTTTTGAATCCTTTCAAACATTTTTTCAATATCAGTTATCTTTAAATTAATAATTGTAGGTCTTCCATGAGGACAGGTGTAAGGATTTTGACATTTGTTTAGATTACAAATTAAAGCATCAATCTCATCTCTATTAATTCTTTTATTGGCTCTAATAGATGCCTTACAGCTAATTTGCTTAGCAATCTCATCTCTAAAATAACTAATATCAATTTTCTTTCTTTCAACCATTAACGATAAAACATCATAAATAACACTATCTATATTGTCTAATTTACACCATAAAGGAATTTCTCTTACAACAAAATCACAAGAACCAATTGATTCTAAAACAAACCCTATATCAGAAAACTTAGTCAAATTTTGCTCAATATATAAAGCTTCCTTAGCAGTAAATGTTAACACCTCAGGTATTAATAGTTCTGTTTTAGGCTGCTTAGGATTAGATAATAAAGCATAATATTTTTCATAATTTACTCTTTCTGCCGCTGCATGCTGATCCATTAAATATAGACCATCCTCACCTTGAAAAATCAAATATGTGCCAAATGCCTGACCAATATATTCCATAAATGGTAGCTTCTTTTTTTCTTCTTTAACAACATCATCACTTTTATTAGTAACATCATCACTAGTTTCATGATTTACATTATTTTTAGAAAAATTCATTTCTTCATTTTGATATGAATAAGATTCCACCCCATCACTAACAGGAGCAAAGCTATCATTAATTTTTTTATCTAGTTCTATTGTAGATGAATGAGTATATCTAACATCCTCATCCTTTAAAACGTTATTTTCTTTATTTTCATTTTTTAAAGAATTATCAACATAAGATTTATTTTCATCATCAGCTTTTTCTTCTTTAAATTCAAAAACATTTATTTTTTCATAGGCAACATTAGGATTATGATTAACAACCCTCGTAGGAATATGAGTATTTTCTAATAGGCAATTTTTAATCTCTAAGGTTAACCTTTTACAAATTTCTTCTTCATTAGAAATCTTAATTTCTGTTTTTCTTGGATGAACATTAACATCAATTAAAATTGGATCAACCTCAAAGTACATTATAGCAATCGGATATTTTCCAATTGGCAAATATGTTTGAAAGCCATCAATTACAGCATTAGTAATATTGTAATTTTTAACATATCTACCATTACAAATCATAGTTATTTCAAGCTTAGAGGCACGATATATTTGAGGCTTAATTAAAACAAGGGTTGTCTTATAGCCATCACAAACATACGAGTACTCCATATAATTTTTAGCTGCATCAATTCCATAAATTTCAGCTATTAAATTTTTATAATTATTAGAGCCACTTGTTTGAAATATCTGTTTACCATCTGAAATAACGCTAAACCTTAATTCAGGATGAGCTACAGCAATCCTTTCAACCCAAAACATAATAGATGAAAGCTCAGATTTTGGAGTTTTCATATATTTTAATCTAGCAGGAGTATTAAAAAATAAACTATCGACACTTACAGTAGTACCTTTATTAGAATTAGTAATCCCCTCATGCAAAATTACACCACTTTTATAAGTACATTCATAACCACTAATTCCATCCATTGATGAAATTATTTGAGTTGTTGAAACGGAAGCAATAGAGGCAATAGCCTCACCTCTAAAGCCTAAGGTTGAAATTCTTGATAAATCATATTCAGTTTTTATTTTAGATGTTGCATGAGGCAAAAAAGCCATAACAACATCATCACGATCCATTCCGATACCATCATCAACAACCTTGATTAAATCCAAACCACCATTTTCTAAAAAAATTTTTATAGACGTTGCATGAGCATCGATTGAGTTTTCAACTAATTCCTTAACTACACTACTCGGACGCTCTACTACCTCACCAGCCGCAATCATATTAGCTAAATGAAGTGACATTTTCTTAATATTTCCCATTATTTAATCTCCTTAAGCTCATATAAAAGATTTAAAGCCTCAATCGGAGACATTTTATTAACATCAACAGAATCTAATCTATCCTTTATCTTAGATGCTAACGATTCCTCCTTAACCTCTTCTTTATTATCATATTCCTCGAAATTAAATAAATCTAAGGCAACACCCTTATGAGAATTATTATCCTCCTCTAGTGCCTCTAAAATTTTCTTACTTCTTTCAATAAGTGACTTAGGAAGACCAGCAAGCGATGCAACATTAATACCATAGCTCTTATCAGTTGGACCATCTAAAACCTTATGTAAGAACGCAACATGTCCTTTATCCTCTTTAGCCTCAACATGAACATTTTTAAGTCTCTTAAGTCTTTGATCAAGTGAGGTCAACTCATGATAATGAGTTGAAAATAAAGTAATACAGCCAACACGCTCATGTAAATATTCCAAGATAGCCTGTGCCAATGCCATACCATCAAATGTAGCTGTTCCACGTCCAATTTCATCGAACAAAACCAAACTATTTTTAGTTGCATTACTAATAGCATAGTTAGCCTCAACCATCTCAACCATAAAGGTAGATTGTCCTGAAACTAAATCATCAGAAGCTCCAATACGTGTAAATATAGCATCGAAAATCATCAAATCAGCACTCTTAGCTGGAACAAAGCTTCCAATCTGAGCCATTATAATAATACTTGCAAGCATTCTCATATATGTTGATTTTCCACTCATATTTGGTCCTGTAATTAAAATCATATTATAAGAATTAATGACAACATCATTAACAATATAATTATCTGTAATCAAGGTTTCAAGTACCGGATGACGTCCATCAACAATATTAACCTCTCTTTTATTATTGAAAGTTGGTCTAACATAATTATATTTAGCTGCAACCTCTGCAAGGGCAATATAACAATCAATTTCTGAGATAATATCAGCTAAGGCTTGAAGTGAGGTAATACACAATGCACATTTTTTTCTTAACTCGCAAAATATATCATATTCTAAGCTTTCAATTTTTTCCTTTGAATTTAAAACAATCTGTTCATAATGCTTTAAATCCTCAGTAATAAACCTCTCACTATTTACCAAGGTAGCTCTTCTTTCATAGCCACAATCCTCTGGTAAATCCTTAATTGCTCCCTTTGATACCTCTATAAAATAACCAGTAACTCTATTAAATCCTACCTTTAACGTTTTAATACCTGTTTTATTTCTTTGCTCTGCCTCATAATTCATAATCCAAGTTTTACTATTAGAAGAAATAGCTCTAATTTCATCAAGTTCACTACTATAGCCCTCTAAAATCATTCCACCCTCTTTAACAGACATAGGGGGATTATCAACTAAAGCACTCTCTAATAACTCATATAACTCTCTATGAGGATTAATATTATCTGCAAGCTTTAAGGCCTCATCCATATTCAATTCTTTAATTAAATCAACAACCTCAGGAATATTTTTTAACGACCTTCTTAGCCATACTAAATCCTTAGCATTAGCACTACCTGAAGATATTCTACTTATAATTCTTTCTAAATCATAAACATCCTTAAAATAACCCTTAATTTCTTCTTTAACTATATAGTTATTTTTTAATGCCTCAACAAAATCAAGTCTTCTTTCAACTAAAGCTACATCAACTAAAGGCTTATCTATATAACGATGCATAAGTCTTGAGCCCATAGCAGTTGAACACTTATCTAAATGCCATAGTAAGGATCCACTCTTATTATTTAATCTTAATGTTTCACACAACTCTAAATTCTTTTTTGTAAACGCATCTAAATGTAAATACTTTTCGGCAATATAAGATTTAAACTTCTTAAAATAGCTTGGAACCTGCTTCTGAGTTGTAATAACATACTGAATTAAAATTCCAACAGCTGAAATGTATGAAGGATCAATTTCAGAAATAATTGGCAGTAACTCCTCAGGTATTTCCTTCTTTTCCTCATAAGATAAAACAATTTCATTATTTTTAACAAATTCCTCTAAAGGCTTAATGTTTAAATCACTAGAAATAACAATTTCCTTTATATTTAAAGATAATACCTCATTAGCTAACAAATCAAAGCTCTTAAATGATGAAACATAGCCTTCTCCAGTTGTTATATCAGCATAGCATAAAATATATTCTCTTTTAACATTAATAATAGATGCAATGTAATTATTTTCCTTTTCCCTTAAGCCTTGGTCCATTGTACCAGGAGTTACAATCTTGATAATACCTCTTTTTACAATACCAACAGCATCCTTTGGATCCTCAATTTGTTCACAAATCGCAACCTTATAGCCACGACAAACAAGCTTTTCAATATATCCTGATGCTGCATGATAAGGAATACCACACATAGGTACACGTTCCTTAACTCCAGCATCCTTACCAGTTAAAGCTAGCTCAAGCTCTCTTGATGCTGTATAGGCATCATCAAAAAACATTTCATAAAAATCTCCCAATCGGAAGAATAAAATCATGTCCTTATAATCTTTTTTTATATCTAAATACTGCTCCATCATTGGAGTGTACTTTAATTCCTTTGCCATTTTACCACCTACTACAATACTAACCAAATAATAAATCCAATTATTAAAATAACACCTACAATACCTAAACTAATCCAAAGCCATCTTAATGGACTTGCCAAAGACTTTAAAATACTCTCATCACCAAAATGATCATTTAAAGTAACATCATCAAGCCCTAATGATTTTGAATCATTTAAACCATCATCTATAGCTATAGTGTTATCTAAAACAATATCATCATCTTTTAAATTTGCTGTATTCTTATTTAAATCATCATTTTGATTTAAAACTAAATCATTCTCTTCTTTTGAAGGAATATCTATATCATTTGATTCATTAATATTTAAAACTGTATTAATATCATTTGATTCAACCATTTTTGAAGATGTATCAATAATATCAGCTGAACCTTCTGATATAGGTGTTACATCATTATTTATATCTAAGGCTATATTTTTTTTAACATCTTCTGTTGATTCACTATCTAAAATATCCTTATTAGTATCTAATTCATCACTTAAATCTTTAGTTAGAACATTAAATTCATCATTTTCACAGCCTGGATATAAAACAATTCTTCTATCATCACAAGCACTAAAGCCCTTAAACGCTTGCATATCAATAGTTATATCTAATGGTAAAAATTCATCTGGTGATTCAATACGATTTACTGATGTTGTAACAATTTCACAATTTGACAAGCTATAAAATAAATAATAAATCATTTCATTTTTTGTCATAGATGAAGAAAACGGAAGTTTCTTTGATTTACAAAAGGCATTTAGCTCAGTTAAATTTTTACTTGCAATCTCATCTTTTAGTTCAATTGTTAATTTACCTTGCTTATCATAATAATTATAAATATTATCAATAATTTCATTTTTCTTTAAATTCGTTGGAACACTAAGACCATATTTTGAAGCTAAAGATGTAATCTCATTTGAAGTAGCTGAATTAATCAAGCAATCCTCTAAAACCTTAATATCTTGACCATCAAATGTATTATTTTGTTCATGACACATCGCAGAAATAAAGCTTAAATATACATCAAAGCTTTCAATAGATAGTTTCTTTAAATCCTTAAGATATTTAATCTCTCCATCGTTTAAATTTAATCCAACATAGTTAATTATTATTAGCTTAAATAAATTAACACGATACATTTTAAACTCTTCTGAAGTATTACAAATTAAAGAAAATAAATTAATTAGTTGAAATTCAGAAAATTCCTTATAATATCTCAATCTAAAAAAATAATCCTTTGATAACTCAGATGCATGAATATTTTTAAGTCTTTGATTAATTACAGAATACAATGCCAAACAATTTAGCCTTCTTGGAACAGCTATTCCTCTATTTGAAAACATACTATAAACCTGGTCACCACTTAAATTTGATAATCTATTAGCTAATGTATCTAATTTTTCATTTTTACCAAAAATAGTAACAGTTTTTTTATCCGGATTATATTCCACAAAAATCACTCCAATCTATTTCATTATATCATAAATTTTCATACAAAATAAAGAAAAACGCCAAAAGAAAGAAAAAATCTATTAAAAAAGAAATTTTAAATATTCACTAAATATACACCTAATATACAAGAAAAAACTATATAATTAATGCTTTATAGTAATAATTTTTACTTTTATTCTTCTTTATGGTAAAATAATACACAGTTAAATTAATGAGGTAAAGATATGGATATAAAACAAGAAATTGAAAAAAGAGGAGAAATTCTTCCAAATAACGTATTAAAGGTAAATTCTTTTTTAAACCACCAGCTAGAGCCTAAGCTATTAGATGAAATGGCAAATTTATGGTATTTAAAATATAAAGATAAAAAAATAACAAAAATAATAACAATTGAAGCATCAGGTATAGCTCTTGCAATCCTTACAGGTTTAAGGTTTAATGTCCCAGTTGTTTATGCTAAAAAAACATCATCATCAAATATGGGAGCGGTCTATACCAGTAAGGTTCATTCATACACTAAAAACAAAGACTATATAATTTCAATTGAAAAACAATTTTTAAACGAAAATGACAACATTTTAATAATAGATGACTTTTTAGCTAATGGTAGTGCAGCATTAGGATTAATCGATATAATCAATCAAGCTAATGCTAAAACAATTGGAATCGGAATCGCAATTGAAAAAGGATTTCAGCATGGTGGGGATATGCTAAGAGAAAAAGGCTTTGATGTTTATAGCCTTGCGATAATTGATGAAATGGATTCAATAAATAAAAAAATTAAATTTAGATATTAAAAAAGCTGTAAGCAAACGCCTACAGCCCAACCAGTTATCAAACTGGTTTTTTCTTTTTAAAACAAAGAACCAATACTATAAATATATGAACCCTTATCTTCTAATGACTTAAAAGTAAAGCTACCAATTTCTAAATTAGCCTTAAAGCTCATATTTAAATTAGATATTGAAAATAATACAGATTCATTTTTACTAGCACTTAATTTAGTTGCAGATAATGAACACTCAAGCTTTCTCAAATGATAATCTTTATCAAAGCCAACAATAACACTGCCAGAAAGACCTTCTACACTTACACCATCTGACATCTTTGTATCACTTGTAACTGTTTTTGTAAATAATAATAAACCATTATCTACAGAAACCTCACAATCCTTAAAGAAATCCTTTAATTCATTAACATCAACATTATCAATATTAATATCTAAGTTTTTGAAAATTTCATCTAATGATGATTCATCACTTGTAGATTTCTTAGTCTTAATCTTAGAAGTTTGATTAGACTCAGTACCATTCAATTTACTAGAAATCTTTGAATATAAATAAACATCATCCTCTGAATTAAGTGATTCTACAGTTGCCTCTGCCTTCGCAGTTGATTCCTTACTATCACTATCCTTAACTAACACATTAGCACTAGCAGTTGTTTGACTACCATCACTATTATAAATAGCTGTAACATCAGCAGAAAGAGAAAGCTCACCACCAACTCCTAACATATTTTCAGGATCTAAATTACCCTTAACCAATACATTACCAGTTAACTTAGCACCACTTTTTAATTCCTCTTCAACCTTTGCATCAGTATTAGCATCAGCAACCATTTGGATTATTTCTTCATTTGATTTACCCTCAATGTTTTTTTGAATTTCCTTTGTATCCTTATATTCACAAGAAGTTAAAGCAAGTAAAGCAATACCACCTAATAATAAAAATCTCTTTTTCATATTTTATCCCCTCTTTCCTTCTATAAATATTATACATAATTTAATTATAAAAATTAATAAACAATTGAATATCAAATGTAAAAAAAGCCAATTATAATTGATTAATTAACTAAAATATCGATATTAGCTACAAGTATTTATGATTTTTCATTTAAAAAGAGTGCGATTATCTATAAGATAACCACACTCCTTGCATTTAATATTTAATATTAATTTGTTAATGAGTTTAATTAATATAACATTTTTGATTATTAATTTATATTTTCGCCAACGTACATTCTATTCTATCAACTTCAAATTCCACATAATCACCATCTTTTATTAGAGTATCAAAACCTTTCGGATAATCATTTGATAAATCAATAACAAAATCAAATACCTTAATTATAGATTTTTTAGAATAAACTACAATTCCACAAAGATTATATTTAAAATATTTTTTTGTATGTTGCATTTATTAGTATTTGAAGCTTTCAAGATAATGCTGTCATTATAAGAAAAAGCCTATAAACTATCCACCTTCATACCTATTTTAAGATCATTATTATTTTCTAATGGAACAGACAAACACATGCATACTATATCATATTTACCATCAGTTACTATATACTCTGCATAATTATAATCATATTCTAAAATATGGTTTATTTCCATTAAATCACATTCCAATCGGTATAATAATCCTAATAGCAAAATTGATGTAATTAATAATCCAATATCACTAAACTTAATTTTACTATAACTTGTGTCACAATCTAAATTGTTAGCATAGTGAAAACTCGCCTATTTTGCTTATGAAAGTAATTTACTAATTTATATTTCTCTTATTTCGAAATTCATTTTTTTTAGTTTCTTTATATCTTTTTTTGAAAGATAACACGTTACAGATAAGTTATTATTCCCATTTATATGTAATTTGGGAATTTCCATACTTGGTTCTAAAATTGAAATATAAAGTTTAAAATATTTCATACTAACATAGTTGGAATATGTAGTTTTTTTCTTGTATATTAATTTCCCTTCTTCGAAAAGAATACTATTATTTGCTTTTTTGTTTAATATAAATATAACCAATTCGAGAAAAGGCCACACCAACAAACAAGAAACAATTAATACCAAGCTTGCTATATTTAAAGTCTTATCAATTAATAAAGAACAAAGAAAATAAACAACTGAAAAAATAAAAGGCCACATCAATAATAAACAAGCTATTATTCTTAATAAATTAGAATATAAATATCTACGCACAGGTCATATCCTCCTAAATTGTAAAATATGGTTTTATTAATGCATTTGTTAATTTGAATCCAGCAGTAAATACATTTTCCACTAATAATCTCAACAAAAAATTGCCATTTTGTGATAACGATTTTTTAAATACTACATTATGAATTCCTGCCATACCACCCAAATAGCCACCTAACACAGATAATGCGCCAGAAACAGCATTGAATCCGCCTTCAATAAGAATATAAGTTTAATCCATCAACTGATTCATTGTTTAAATAATCTATTGAATCTAATGATTAAATCTTCCAATACTTGGATCATAATATCTCGTTTGTAAATAATATAGATTTGTTTCACTATCAAAATAATATCCTTTATATCTAAATGGATTTATATTTCCTATATCATTTTGATCTGTTATTTTCTCACCTACACTATTATATACCTCATGATTTCCAAAACTATCATAACTATATTTTACAACAATTTTTCCACTATCATCAATTATATTTCCTAATAAACCAAAAATGTAAAAACAATTCTTATTATTATAATTTAAACCTGCTAGCTTATCATCTTCATAGGTTATATTATCAAGTTTTTATTATGCTTTCTAATAATTCTATTTAATGTCAGTCGAAGCCCTATAAATCAACACCATACTCGGTTAACTAAAAATATAACCAATCCAATGGCATTAAGTCATATAATGTTTTATGCAGTTTCTTCTGAACAAATTTTTATTTTTCTCGACTTTGAATTTATACCATATATATCAATGCTGCTAAACGAATTCAAATAATTAGAGTAATCTGTATTTTCAAATTCATTTTTAAATTGATCAAAAGAAATATCTTGATGAATTTTTACAAAAACTTCAATTGGCTGTGGATACACTTTTTTAAAATTTAAATTTGTTTCTTCTTTTAAAGAATAACATGTTTGCTTTGTAACAACTGCATCATATCCATGTTTATAATTATCAAAAAGAATATACTCTAATCCACAATTTTCACATTTTACTTTTATTATTCTTCGTTGTTTTTTTCCAAAAATATTTTCATATTCAATTTTCTTCACAATTTTTCCAAAAAAATTACGTTTAATCAAATATAATTTATTATTTTCACGTATTATTTCGCCAAATTCAGGTTTAATATTAATGTTATCTTGCTCACAAAATTCATAAACCCAAAAATAACTATGATTGCATTCACATTTAATTTTAACAACTTCTATATTTTTAGAAGCTTCTATAATCATAGATATTTTTTTTAAATGTTTAGGAATAAGCATAAGACTCTTAGTATAATCAAATTGTACTTAAGATTATACATTCTCCTTCTATAAGAGATTTCAGTTATGAGTACAACATAACTTTTATATTACAGCACTAAATATTATAATTTAAATAACATTGTTTTTCTGTACTTAATTTCAAATTAACAATTTTAAAAAAAACCTTAGAAAATAAACCATTTTGTAATAAATCGTAAAACATCTAATGTTAACCCATAAGAAATATGAGAATATTGTTCCATCATTCTTCCTACTTTAGATACCTGACTGCGTATGTTTGACTACTAACGACTTCAACAACTCTTAATCCTTTTTTAATAACACCAGTAACATCAGATCTAAAAACTTTTATAGTGCATCCACATTAGTTTATACAATAATTTATCCATGTAAGCATAGTATTTGTTAACATTTACACAAAAATTATTTAATTTATTTTCTTTGGATGAAATTAATGTAATCATACTATTGCCTTTTTGGTAGATAGATAAAGTAACTTTCTGAGGGTTTAGATTATCTATCTTTTTTTATTTATTTTATTTGATTCAATTATAACATTAAAGGGAGTAACCTTAAATAATTTGATTATCTTTTATTCAAATTATCTTAGGCTTCTCCCTAATTTATTTTGATTAAATTTATTACTTTTAGTATTAAATAAAATGCTAATTAACAGTTAAATAAATGTTAATTAACATCACATCATCTTAATGAAACTATAATACCCAGTTTACATATTCATGAGTCCTATTTCCTTTGAAAAATCACTCAAGAACCCTTTCAAGTATGTTTGGTCAATTTTATTATTGAATTTCAATTCTTGAAAAGATTCATTGATTAGAACTCCATCAAATATGAACTTCCCAAGGTCGTCGCACTCTACATTTAAATATGAGCCAAAGTCGTAGTCTTTAATAGATGCTTTTCCAGAAAGAATTTTATACATATTTTCTATTTCTTTAAAAAATAAAATCAAATCATTGTAATTAACTAAAAAGTTAGTTTTACCATAAAATTCGTCACTAAATATTTCAACTAAACATGAAGTATTGTACGGATTACCTCTTTTCACCTCATAAAAATCACAATTTATTATTTTTAAAGTTATTTTAAATGAATCAGATATAATGCTTGCCATATTTTTCCCTCCTAGCAACTAAAACAAAAATGTAAAATAATCTTGTCCAAATTAGATAAGACTATTCTTTAGAACTTTTCCGTCCAATTAAGACTACCTTCTACATTAAATACATATCAAGTAGAGGTTTGTGTAAATCATTCGTCATTTTTCCATATTTAATAATGTTTCTTTGAAGTAATGTTGAATATTAATATAGTCTAGCTAAGTTTGTAGAATTCGATAATGTCTCAGAAAAATTATAATTACCCACATTTTTATCAAACAACACAAATTTCATCAACAACAGCTCCAATAAGCTCTCTAAATTGCATGATACTTTTAATGGAATCTTAATCCCTATATTGGCATCAGATTAATTTACTTGATTAAGTTATAATATTAGCAATATGCTTACATGTAAATCTAATAAATATGTCAAATTGCTGATCCTTACCAATTTTTATTTGTTAAGAGTTATGTTCCTTCTAAAGTACCTTTTGCGCCTGAAATTTAATACACAATAGTATTACCATTATATTTTTGATAGAGGTTAAAATATTCTAATGATTATAAACTATAATAATTGCCTATTAAAATACTATTTATTAGAAATTGAATACCTTCCCAAAAATCGAAATCATTATTTATATCCAATATATTAAATTTCTTTTTCTTTTGAATTACAATATCACTAAAAACTTCTAATGACATATTAGGTTCATCTTTTAAAAATACTGATTTACCTTCTTTATCATAAATTGTAATACATATTTGAGAATAATAGTTATTAGAAATAAAAGAACCATTTTTGTTTAATTTTGAAACCAATACTAGAGAGTGTGACTTTACAATTTCGCTTAATTTAAAATATAATTTCGACTTGTTAAGTACATTAAGTGCCAAAGTTTCTTTGTTTTTTATTTCATTTAAAATTTCATCAGATACCATGTCCAGTGTACCGCCTTTTTTGAAGAAACTTTTAATGTTTGAGGATTCCATACATTTCTTTGAAAATGGAACCCATGAGGAGCATGATTATGCATTTCTAAAGAATGTAATGAACCTCTACCTGTTTTATATCTAACTCCAAAATAACCTTGATTTGAATGGTTACTAGGAGTAAGTTTTCCAATTTTATCAATGGATTTTATTTTAAAAGCACTCCCTACTGTTGATGTAAATGTTCCCAAAGATGCAATAATAGCTGTAGAAATAAGTAATGTATTGTAAAGTCCATCATTCATGCCAGTTGAGTCTTGAATCCAATTTCCTGATCCAGCATATTCTTGATATTCCGCAGATGCAAACAATCCAGAACCAACTCCAGCAGCGACTGTAACTCAACCAACTATTCCTGTCAATGTCGCACCTCCAATACCTGCAGCAATAGCACCTACTCCAGAAATAAGAGCTGGTACTGCAACCATTGTAAGTCCAATTCCTGTCATTAGATTGTTATTAGTAGCAACACCACCAATTGTTAATCCCATACCTGCCAATGCAATTCCACATAATATTAGTGCTAACACAGGAAAACATCCACTAGGATCAGCATAGTTGATTGGATTATTACCACAATAAGCATATAAGTTTAATCCATCAACTGATTCATTGTTTAAATAATCTATTGAATCTGGTGATATAAATCTTCCTATACTTGGATCATAATATCTCGTTTGTAAATAATATAGATTCGTTTCACTATCAAAATAATATCCTTTATATCTAAATGGATTTATATTTCCTATATCATTTTGATCTGTTATTTTCTC
>CAKQEA010000009.1 GCA_934229785.1 uncultured Anaeroplasmataceae bacterium | reverse complement strand
TATTGCATTTTTAGTGATATATACTTTTTACATTAACAAAAAAGAGTACTTTTAGAAATTTTCTTTCTAAAAGTACCATTTTGTCAACAGTCTGAAACTAATTGTTTTAATTTACAATTAGTTTTTTTAAATTTATTAAAATATAAGGATATTTAATCTTTACGCTATGTGTAAAAAAATAATGTTAGAAATGATTATCATAAAATGTGATATAAATTATTAAAATCGCTCATAAAATGTGATAAAGCTCGTTTAATGTCCTATTATTTTGTGATAAACTTGTAGTGAGGGTGGTATTATGTATTTAAAAAGAAAATAAGAAATTTCAGTTTAACAATCTTGATAAAAATGCACGCTCAAGAGAATATAGTGACTGTATAGATTGGTTAATTGATGCTGGTGTTATATTAAAGTGTAATTGTTTAATGTATCCAGAATTACCGTTAAAGGGAAATGCTTGTGAAGCTAAATATAAATTATATTATCCTGATACAGGATTGCTTGTTTCTTTGCTTGATGATGAGGCTCAAGAGGATTTAAGAGTAAATAAAAATATGGGAGTTTATAAAGGAGTCTTATATGAAAATTTTGTTGCAGAGGCATTTGTAAAACAAGGCTTAGGACTTTATTATTTTAAAAAGGAGAATTCTCAGTTAGAAGTAAGAGTGAATTGATTCCAATTGAGGTTAAGTCTAATAGTAATAAGTCAAAATCACTTCAACCTTTAATTAGAAATGAAAATTATTCAGATATAAAGCATGGTATTAAATTAGGAGATTTTAATATTGAAAGTGTAAATAATGTTTACACTTTTCCTTATTTTTGTTCTTTTTTAATAAAAAAATATTTATCTAATTGGAATTGATTGTACCATTATGTAATACTTATTTATAAAATTATTTGCTTGAGAAGGTGAATTATATGAATTTTAATTATGATGAAGAAATGATTAATTATATTTCCTCAAAGGATAAAAAGATGAAATACATTATTAGTAAAATTGGTTTTATCAAAAGAGAATGTGATGATAATATTTTTGCGTCTGTTTTGCATCATATCATTGGTCAACAAATATCTTCATCAGCTCAAAAAACTATTTGGAATAGATTAAATGATAAACTAAAAGTCATTACTGCCCAAAATTTACTAAGCTATGATGATGAGGCTATAAAGTCTTGTGGTATAACTTATAAAAAGGTTTATTATATTAAGGATTTTGCAAGTAAAATTGTTAATGGCGAATTTGATCTTAATTTAATTAATAATATGAATGATGAGGATGCTATTAAATATCTAACAACCTTAAAGGGAATCGGGAAATGGACTGCTGAGATGATTTTACTTTTTTCTCTTCAAAGAAAAAATATTTTAAGCTATGATGATTTAGCTATTAAAAGAGGAATTAAAATGATTTATCATTATAAGGAATTAACAAAGGATAAATTTGAAAAAATTAAAAAAAGATTATCACCATATGGAAGTGTTGCCTCTTTATATATTTGGCATGTTGCTGGAAATAAATGTGATAACATTAAGTTAAATAAAAATGGATTTGTTATTTATGAAAATAAGGAGTAATTTATGTATCATTTAGGTTTTTATAATTCACCAATTGGTGAAATTCTTCTTGCATCAGATTCTATTGGACTTGTTGGGGCTTGGTTTGAAGGACAAAAATATTATGCCGATTTAGATTTATGTAATGCTGTTGTTATGGATGATAAATTTATAATATATGCTAAAGAATGGCTTAATAATTATTTCAACAAAACTGAAAATAATGTTAATGTTTCATTTCATTTAATTGGTACTGATTTTCAAAAAGAAGTATGGAATATTTTACTTACAATTCCATATGGTAAAACAATAACATATAAAGATATTGCTAGTTTCTTAGCTAAAAATCATGGTATTAGTAAAATGTCAGCTAGAGCTGTTGGACATGCGGTTGGTAAAAATCATTTATCTATTTTTATTCCTTGTCATAGGGTAGTTGGTTATAATGGTAAGCTTACTGGCTATGCTGGTGGAATAGATAGAAAGAAATATTTATTAAATCTTGAAAAAAGTGAGTTAATTTAAATATTATATTTAATATTTATGGTTGTAATGATAAAATATTTTTAGAAGAGGTATTTATATGAAGATAAAACAACAAAAACAAATAAAGGATTTTTTGATTAAGGAGTTTGGTGAAAATAATGGTAATGTCGTATTTAATATGCAAAATAAGACTTTAAATTCTTTGATTGAAAATACTAAAGATAAAACTGAAAATCAAATGAAGACATTAACTATTACAATTTTGCCTCGTATAGCTTTATATAAGGTTTTGAAGGATTTTGATTTAACTAAAAGATATATAGAGGCTTATATGAAAAAATATATGCTTGATTATGTTGCAGCTAAAAAACATAAATCAATGGTTAAGATGGAGCGTGTACCAGGCTTTTATAAGATTTATAGTGGTGTATTTTTAAAAATTATGGAGAAAACTGACTTACAAGAAAGTAATCAGACACATAATAGTGATTCATTTGATGTAACTATAACAAAATGCTTATGGCATACTGCATGTGTTGAAAATGGCTGTGAAGAGCTTTGCCGCTTATTTTGTGATGTAGATGATGTAACCTATGATAATCTTAAAAAAATTGGTTTTTCTAGGACTAAGACATTAGGCTATGGTGGAGATTGTTGTGATTTTCACTTCTATAAAAAAAATAAGTAGTTTAATAATTAAAGGACCTATTATGCTTTAAAGCTAGTGCAATATTATTTGATTATTTTTGACTTAATATAAATATGGGAGAGATTTATGAAAAAAAATAAATTTTTAATAATTGCATTAATATTTATATTTTTGTGCTTTTTTGGAAATTTAAAATTGCATGCAAATTCAGCACTCAGAGCCTGGAATGGTAATAATAATGGAGTAGTTTGTGCTAATAAGGATGTACCGATTGAAGTATTAAATGAAGATTTAACATTTAATTTTTATAAAAAAAAGGATGAAAGTTTATTTGATTTAAGTGCTAAATATACTTTTCATAATATGGCTGATTATGATGTTAATTGTAATTTATTATTTCCTTATGGAAAATTAAATAATGAAGTTTTTGCTGATAATGATAATACAAAATATAAAATTCTAATTAATGATAAAGAAGTAACATCTAGAAAAAGGTATTCTTATGATCAAGATTATATATTTGATGATTATGAATCGTTAAGTAGAATACAAGATGATTATGTGAAAAATGATTATTTTGATTCAACATCAAAAATATATAAGTATGAAATAATTAATAAGTCCAATAAAACTATTTTAATTAAGCTTGATGAGTCTATATTTAGTAATCATTCATCAAAATTTTATATTTATGAAAATTCAAGTATAGGAATTATTACAAATAAGATGGTAGATAGAGATAATTTTGAAACAATAGAAGATGGTACTATTATTGATAATAGTATTATTCAATATAATTTACTTAATGAGCTTAGCTTTTCAGAATATATTGATTCAATGTATTCTTTATTTAAAGAGCATTATAGTGATATTTCTAAAATTGATTTTTATAATGCTTGGTATTATCAATTTCTTGATTATAATAATTTATTAATCGATCTTGAAGCTAATAATGTAATGTCTTGGTATGAATATGATTTAACTATTGAAAAAAACGCTATAGTAACCAATGAAATTATATCTTTAATATATCCAGATACTAACACTGAGTATAGTCCATATATTTATTCTTATAAGTATTTACTATCTCCAGCAAAAGTTTGGAAGAATTTTAAAAATTTAAATATCTATATTAATACAGATATGTATAATAGAAGTATTAGTCTTGATGGCTTTATAAAAACTGAAAATGGCTATGAAGCTCATTTTGATACCTTGCCTAATTATGAATTGAGCTTTTCATTTTGTGAGTCAAATAATCCTACTAGAAAATTTGATGTATATGACATTGTATTTTTAATTATTGCGTCTATTGGATTTATTATTCCATTTTTAATTTTTATTGTTTTGTATTTTATTGCTAGAAAAAAAGCTTCAAATAAAGGATTAAGATTTCTTTATTTATTAGTTGGTATTATAACCTCAATAGAGATTGGTGTTTTGTTTTTATCAACGATAATAGATACAAAAGGTAATGGAATTTTAAGTATTGTATTAATTGGAGTATTATTTGTTATTTATCTTATTGAGCATAAACTTTATAAAAATTTTATTAAAACTAGAATGATTATTCTAATGGTTTATTTAGTTTTTATGGCAATATTGTTTATTGGTTCTGAAACTACAATGGAAGCTTTTAATAGTATTTCTTTTGTTGGAGCAATAATTGCTTTAATATTGTATATAATGAATATTTATTATCTATTTAATAAAGCTGGTATTGGGAATGTGGTTGTTATTAATAAAGAATATAAAGGATCATATTATCCTGTTGGCTATGTTAAAATTGGATATGCTATTTCTTCAATTGTAATAATAATTATTGAAACAATTGTATTTTGCATTTTGTATTATAATTTGAATAATTGGTTTATTATTCTTATTTTCTTTATTATTTTGTTTGTAAGCTTATTTATTAATATTCTTTTGAATTCTTTATCACAATTAAAACCATTTAGAAAATATGAAAAGAATTTAGATTTTAATTTATTAGTTGAAAGTGTTAATAAGGTATTAGAAAATAATAAAATTCATCCTGAAACAAGTAATTATTTGAGAATGCTTTTATATCAATATGCAATTAATGTTGATTTAGAGTTATCTAATAAGTTAAAAAATGAGATATTTGAGCCCAAGAATAAAGAATATAGTGTCATTTACGATTTAGTATCTTTAAATTATTTATTAACTAGAGAAGAAGTTAATAATAGGATAAATGAATTGAAGAATAAATATTCTAAAAAGAAAAATATTTTAAAGAATATTGATAAGTTTTCTAATTTGATAGATATTTATTATGATGGTAAATTAAAGGGTTCTATTGATGAAATAGCCCCTATTAATACAAAGAGTGAATATAAAAATGCAATAGGTTTATATTATCAAATTTTTTATTATAGAAATAATAATTTTGATAAAGCATCTAAATTAGAAGCTTTATTTAAAGAAAAATATTCTTGTTTAAAGGTAGTTCTTTTAGATGTTGAAGGAAATTTAATTAAAGATGAACATAATGATAAGAAGGTTTGTCCTATTTGTAATAATGTTTTAAATAAGGATGATTTATTTTGTTCAAAATGTGGAAATAAAATTGAATAGATAATTAAATTCAAAAAATAAAAAAATTAATGTTAAAAAGTTGCATAATAACCATAAATTTCTATTAATAATTTAGGTATTGTTTATCAGCATAAAAATAATTAGGAGATTTGTACATAAAGGCAACATAAAATAAAGACATAGCCATTTTGGCTATGTCCTATTTTTTTTCAATTGTTAATTTTTCTTTTGTTGAATCAATAACGTAATTTGCATGAATTTCATTTGAACTAAAGCTGTTTTTAATTCCCACTGTTACAAATCCTCTTTTATTTCCTTCATCAAGGTATTTGTTAACATCCTCAAATAAAATTATTTCAGATGGGCTAGCATTTTTTAAAATATTGTTCATTACATAATCATAATAATATGGTTTTGTTTTATCTCCCTCAACTACAAATGTATTTGCTTCTTGGAATGTACCAGCAAGGCCCCAAAAGCTTAAGCATTTTCTAATTAGAGATTTATTTTGGGCGGAAATTAAAACGATTTGAATTCCAAAGGTATCGTTTAGAATTTCTTTTATAAATGGAAATGGCTTTGAATTAGATAATATAAGCTTTTCAGCAAGCTTATTTCTTTTTTTGATATATTTAGCATAGCCTTTTCCGTTTTTGCCACCAATATCAATATTATAATCTTGCTCTATTTCTTTTAGAAAAACAGATTCAGGCTTACCTAAATAACTATAAATATGGTTTAAATCAACTTCAATTCCATATTCTTTTTTCAAAATAGAATTATGAGCTTCCCATTGTATTTTTTCGGTGTCAGCAATAGTACCATCCAAATCAAAAATAAAACAACGTTTTGATCCTAGCATTTTTTTAAACTCAGCATCCATTATACTTCATCTCCTTATTTATTTTTTAATTGCGTACATCAACTATTATTATATAATATAAAATTGTATTTTGCTATTTTATTTTAATATTTTTTGATAATAGACATAAATAATGTCTATTTAATATATACCATATTATTAGCTTTAGATAAGAAGGAGAAAAATTATGTCAAATTTTGAAAGATTACCACAATTTATAGCTGATTTAAATAATATTTTAAGTACAATGGATGTAGATTCTTTAAAATCATTTATTTTAGATTTTGCTAAAATGATATCAGAAGAAAAAAGGTGTGAATTTAAAGAAAAAATATCACTATTTAAAACTTCTAATATTGTTAATAAATCATTTGAAAATGAAATTAACAAATTTATAGTTAAATTTGAAAAAAAGCAAGAAGAAGGATTTATAATTGAGAGCTCTTATAATGAAAATTATAGATATTGGAGTGATGATTATGATGAAGAATATTATTTTTATAATATTGATGATTCATTGTCAATTATTAACGAAGCTATTGAATATATTCATAAGTCTATAGATAATCTATGTTATTCTGAAGGAATTAGTCTTGTAAATCTATTATTTAATATAAATATTGATGTTGTAGGAGATTATGATGAGAATATGACATTTGGTGATTTATTTTCTTTTAATATTCTTTCTAACTACGAAGAGATAGCAGATGAAGCATTATATTTATTATATAAAGGAAATAATGTTAAAAACAGAACTAAGGTTTTATATGACTTTATAAAATCACAAGCATACTATGGATTTTCAGTTGAAAACTTACTAAAGTTTGGTGAATCTTTAGCTGATTTTAATTCGTTTTTAACTGAATGGATTAATTATTTGGGCAATATAAAAGATGATAGTTTTAAAAAAAACTTATATGATTCAATCATGCTTATAGGTGATGAAGAAGAAAAAATTTCTTATATTTATAAATATGGTGAGAAATATAATTTTTTGTTTTTAAAAACACTTAATGATAACTTAAATTCAAATAAAAATGAGGAAATGCTTAAATTAGGCTTATTTTCTTTAAGTCATATAGATAATAAATATATGGAAGAGGCTTTAATTACAACAGCAAGCTATGCTAAGGCTTTAAATGATTATAGTAATATGAATAATTGTTATTTTAATGCATTTAAAGTTAATCCAAATATGATAAATTATTTAAGAATTAGAAGTGAAAATACAAATTATGATGTAATAAAAAATGATATAATTTACGTTTTGAATAATACAAATATTGAGCGTAAGTATTATAAAAACATTATGTTTTTTGAAGGATATTATAATTATATTACAGATGAAAAAATTTTAGAATTTTTTAATGATTACAATATTTTACTTCCAATTGCTATTCTTTTACCAAGTGACTTTAAACATTTTGATAAAATTATTGATGTATTAGGAAATTATTATTTTAATAATACATTTAATTTTGCTTATTGTACAGTAAGTAAAAATGTACTTAAAGAAACAATTATTAAATTACACGAAAATTTAGTTTTAACTAAGAATGAGTTTGCTCAAATAACTGAATTTATAAAAAATAGTATTGATTCAATTGTATCAACAACAATTAAGCATAATAAATATAATAATTATAATGTTTGTTCCTTATATATTTCATCATATGCTACTATATTAGAAAATATTGGTATTTCTAAAGGTAAGGAGGAGTATATTAATGCATTTAAAAATAAATATCCAACTAGAAAGGCATTTCATTCATCACTTGATAGATATATTTAATTTTTATATATTTTAATGTATAATAAAGTAAAATGCTGTGAGGTGTGACATGATATATATTATTAGAGCAAAGGCGGTTTCACAATGTGTAGGAATACGTAGAGCCATAGTTACGTATTTTAAATATGAAGATGGAATTATTGATTTAAAGGATTATGAGCATCCTTTAAAAAATTTTAAATCTATTAAATTGTTAGATGGTTATGCTGAGGTGCTTGGTACTTCAAATAAGCTTGAGCTTGCATCAGACGTTTTCTTTTATAAAAACAATAAGGTATTAGCTAATGATAAGGAAGAAAATGAAATTATGACCTTAGGCTTAATGCTTATGCCACTTGATATTAAAATGAAGGAATATTATGAGAAGGCAATAAGTGATGGCTTTTTCTTTGATCAATGGAATGGTGAATTTGAATACTTATTAGGCTTAATGTATAAGCTTGATTTAAATGATTTGGATTTGTCAGAAGAATATTTTAATAAAGCTTTAAAAAAAGGCTTTAAATTTAATATGAAGGAGTAGTTATATGGTAATTTGTAATGAATGTATGCATAAGCCTATGACAATGGATTTGGTTCATCATATATGTAGATTTTGTAATAAAGAATTTATTGCAGCTTCTATACCCAAACCTTACTGTTGTAAAGAATGTGCTATAAAAAATAATATTTGTGAAATTTGTGGTAAGAAATTAAAGTAAAAAATATCGGCATAAGCCGATATTTTTGCTAAAATTTAATTTTATTTATTAGGAAGTTGTAATCTTGCTTTATAATATTTGTTTATTAAATCCATGACAAAATATATTTTTAAAAAAACAACTATATTTAGTTATATTTTAATTTAATAATTTCAACATCATCGTATTATTTTAACTTTTTTTATTTATCTTTTTTTTCTTTTTTTATGATATACGTTTTCATTTACTATGAAATCGTATTCATATACTTTTTATTTATTTTAATCTTGATTTTATTTAAAAAATAAGTAAAATGCTTGATGAATAAAAAAGAAGGAATGATTAAAATGTTTAATGTTTTTAAAAATGAAAATGAAAAAAAATATAATGTATTTGCTGTAATAAATGGAAGAGTTGTTGAAAATAAAAATTATACAACTAGAAAAAAGGCAAATAAAAAGATGGATAAGATATTAGATGAATATGGCTTAATGGTTAATGATATTGTTTATAGAAATAGACGTCATGATATCGAATATGTTATTTCAGATAAAAATAGAATTAGAGTAAATAATTTATCTAAGTTATAATAAATCTAAATATTTAAGATTAAAGGGCTCATATATAAAATGAGCCCTTTAATTATGCTAGCTTATCAATTGATGATACTTCATACTTTGCATTATGAAGTATTATTTTTATAGCTTCTATGTCTAATTCATTTAAAGCAGTTATTACAATAATTTTTTTATCCTTAATACTTTTAACATATTTAACTTTAAAACTATTTTTTATAAAATCATCTAATTTAGTTTCATTATCAATATTGTTTAAATGAATTAAATATTTAGTATATTTTTTAGTTTTTAAATCATTTAGATTGCTACAGGTACTACAATTACCAATACATTCGCTTCTTAAATGACCACATTCACATTTTAACGTTCCTTTTTTTCTTTTAATGAAATATGATATTATTGGCCCAACCACTAAGATAATGGCAATAATAAGTACTAATATTTCATAATATTTCATTCTAGAACTGCTCCATCCTGTGCTTTTTTATTAGCTCGTATGATAAATATTGCAGTTACAACAATAGCACATACAAGAGCAAGAGTTACTAAGATTCCACCCCAAACTGCAATCTCATATAATGTACCAATCCAATATACTAATGCAGATGTTACATATGAAACTCCAAACCAGAAGGCTAATGTCTTTAAGAATTCCTTTTTAGTTTGTTCGGCTCTTGCAGTTGAAATTGCTGCCATACAAGGGAATGTTAATAGGTTGAATACTGCAAATGAGTAAATACCAGCAGCAGATAATGATGTAATACTATCAGCTAGTGTATCTTCAGCTCCACCGTTAAATAATACTGCCATTGTACCAACAACATCTTCCTTTGCTACTAATCCTGTAATAGAAGCAGCAGCAAATTTCCAACCATCACTATTAATAGCCCAACCACATGGATAGAAGATATATTTCAATCCCATACCAATATAACCAATTAATGAATTATTGATTTCTTCAACCATACAGAACTTACCATTTTCAACACCAAATGTTTTTAAGAACCAAATAACAATTAATGAAGCAGTAAGAATGGTTGCAGCCTTATATACATAATGCTTTAGCTTTTCCCATAGGTGAGCACCAACATTTTTAGGCTGAGGTAGATGATACTGAGGTAATTCCATAATAAATGGAGAAACATACTTATCAGCAGTAAATACTCTCATGAATATTGCAAAAATAACAGCAAGTGCAATTCCACCAATATAAATTGTAAATACAAAGATGTCACCATAGCCATAGCCACATGCAGAAGCAACACCAGCAAGTAAAGCCCAAATTGGAGCCTTAGCTCCACATGAGAAGCATGTCATTAGTCTAATAGTTCGATTTTTTTCAACATCATTTTCAATTGTTCTAGTTGCCATAATTGCAGGAACAGAACAACCAAAGCCTGTAAGCATAGGAATAAATGCTTTTCCTGATAAACCGAATTTTCTAAATGCTCTATCCAAGATAAAGGCAATTCTTGCCATATAACCAGTATCTTCCATAATTGCAATGAATAAGAATAATAACATAATTTGAGGAATAAATGAGCATACAGCATCTAAACCAGCAAGTACACCATCACAAATTAATGAACCATACCAAGTTGATGATGCAATTTCAGCAGCAGTATCACCAAATTCTTTAAATCCTGAACAAATCCATTGGAAGACTGCGATGATTTCACCAGTTAACCAACCCATCCATGATTGCAAGAATACACCAAGTGAAGGGATTCCTTCTAGTGCTTCACCTTCATAGCCCATTCCTGTGAAGAAGTTAATTACACCTTCATTTTCTATCTTAAGTCCCATCTTGCCCATGAAGAATAAGTCTTCACTAAATGTAAAATGGAAAATCAAAAACATAATTACTATAAATATTGGTAATCCCCATATTCTATGAGTTAATACCTTATCAATTTTATCAGATTTTGTTTCGCCAGTTGATTGATCACTCTTTTTATATGCTTTAGAAAATTCATGTTCGATATATTTATATCTTGAATCAGCAATAAACGCTTCAAAATCATCACCAAAAACTTCGTTTTTATGATTTTCCTTATAGCTTGAAACTATTGGTAGTAAATCCTTATGCTCCTCAATTTCGTTTTGATCCATCTCAATTAACTTTATTGAATGGAATAATGGATTTTCAATATTCTTTTCTTCTAAAGCAAATGTTAAATTCTTAATTAACCTTTCAAGCTCACTATTTTCTAAATGAGTTGTACCAACTCTTTTATTACCACATTCCTTTAATGAGGCCTCCATTAATTCCTTTAAGCCTTCATTACGTAATGCTGAAATTTCAACAACAGGAACGCCTAGCTTCTTTTCTATTTGATCCTTATCAATCTTATCTCCATTTTTCTTGATTAAATCAGTCATATTTAAAGCAATAACAACAGGGACATTGATTTCAAGTAATTGAGTTGTTAAGTATAAATTTCTTTCTAGGTTAGTAGCATCTACTACGTTTATAACAGCATCAGGATGCTCATTTAAAATGTAGTTTCTTGAAATAACCTCCTCTGGAGTATACGGAGACAATGAATATACACCAGGTAAATCAATAATTTCAATATCTTCAGCTAATTTTTTATAAGTTCCAGTTTTCTTGTCAACTGTAACACCGGGCCAGTTACCAACATGAGCAGTAGAACCGGTTAATGAGTTGAAAAGAGTTGTTTTACCAGAATTGGGGTTACCAATTAACGCAACACGTTTCATTACATTACCTCCACAGTTACAAGCTTACCTTCATCTTTTCTTAAAGATAGCTCATATCCTCTAATATTAATTTCGATTGGATCACCAAGTGGAGCTAATTTTTTTACTGTAATTACAGCACCAGGTGTTACTCCCATATCAAATAACCTTCTCTTTAAAGCTCCAACACCTTCAACAGACTTGATGGTTCCTTTTTCACCAACGGTTAATTCATTTAACCTTTTTAACATAATTCTCCTCCTTTATGCAACAAATATTTTTGCTGCAATTTCTTTGTTTAAAGCTAATCTAACACTTTTGACGATTAAAATTAAATTGCCACTATGGTTAGAAATAACATTAACATTTGAATTTTCAACAATACCAAGAGATTCTAAGTGCTTTTTAGTTTTACTATCACTTATAACCTTTAATATTCTTAAATCTACATTTAATGGTGCTAATGTCAATGGCATATTAATTACCTCCTAGTAGTTAGATTTAACTAACCATAATTAGTTTAAACCTATATAGCTCATTTGTCAATAAAAAAGTTAGTATAGGATAACTAAAATTAAATTTTATATCCTAAAATTTTTATAAATATATAACTAAATTGATGTAAAAATGTGAAATAAGCTTAATCGTTACAAAAAGAAGAAAACTGATGTTTTTGATGATAATTATTAAAATCTATTTAGTATCAGTAGATGATAAAAACTTTAAAATCGAAATATGTTTAAAATTGTAAAAAAATGTAAAAAATTTTTGGTCTGACAGTAAAGCATTAGCAATTTTTTGTTTTCATTGTAAATTTATAAAAAGTGTCAACAAAATAGTAGCGATGAAATTTTGGCGTTTAAATATTAAGTGGTAATATCGCCTTCGAAAGGAGGAGAGTTAACCATGAAAAAAGTTAAGTTTATTTTAGCTATCTTATTGGTGTGTGGTGCCTTTGCTTTATTATTTGTTACACGTAATGTAACTTGTAATAGCTTTGATGGAATAAAGGCAAATCCTGAATACAAATCTATCTTTAATGATGGAAATAGTAGAGATGGAGTTTTTATTTTATCAGTGAAACCATTAAATTAATAAATAGCTTAATGAATTGATTTCATATACGAATCAATTTGTTAAATATAGTTGATATAGAAATTATGTTAACTACAATAAACTGCAGGTCTTATATTTTTGATTTGCAGTTTTTTTATAACTTTGACAAGTTGAAGTCGTTAAAACCTAATCTTTTGTATACATAAGCTAATTACTTATGTCCTATATACTTAAGATAATAATTTAATATAAACACAAAGGCGTTAGGAAGCTTTGGTGAGTCTATGAAATGGAGCAGATTCTATTAAGTAACATACCATAATTACGTTTTTTATGCTTCATTTCAAATGAAAATTTGGTATGAGGCATTTTTTATTTAAAAGATGGACTCAAATACCAAATAAGATGAGGAGAAATTCTCGAATAAAAACTTATGAGGTGGAAAGAATGGTTGAAAAAAAGTATTTATTAATTAATTATGAACTAAATTAATTCTAGCACAATTAAAACTATTATAAAAAATTATCCCCAACTTTTTGTTGAAGATTTTTTATTATAGTTATATTTTTGTGTATAAAGTAGGACGTTGCCCATTGTTGTTAATGATTAAAAACACATGATATTTTTTTCAACGCTTACTTTTGTAATAAAAAAACATACAAAATTCATTAAGGTTATAGTTTTGTCGTAAATATACTTAAATAATAAAAGCCAATGAAAAGTCCTACACAAAAAATATAATTGTGTAACCATTCATTGGCTTTTTATGCTAGTAATATTTTGATGCTTAATCTGCTTAGTTGGTGCAACGCCTTTATCTCTAATTTTTTTAGACATAAACAAACACTACTGAATTTTTTAATCTTTCTTAGGCTTATATCCAAAATAGACTCTTCCTGTTTCTTGAGTTGCACCAAGTCTTTTGTAAAATTCAATTGATGGGGTGTTCCACTCAAGACAGCTCCATTCTAATTCAGAATAGCCATCATCCTTTATCATTTTTGAAAGTTTAAAAAAGAATTCTTTACCAAAGCCTCGGCCACGAAATTCAGGCTTTATGAATATATCCTCTACATGAACGTTCACTTTAGTTGCGAAAGAAGCAAAGATAGGATAATATATTGCATAACCGATGGCCTCATCTTTGACTTTGGCTATAACTGCAGTCGCAGCCTTTTTCTCAAAAAGCCAATATTTTAGCAAATCAATAGAACCAGTTATATCTTCAGGGCGTTTTTCGTAGGATGCCAATCCTTTTATCATTTCATAAAGAAAATCTGCATCTTTTATGATTGCTTTTCTTATTACTAAATTCTTTTGTTCCATTTTTTTCTAGTATAATCAAATTGTACTTAAGATTATACATCCTCCTTAATATTAGAATTATATAGTTATGAGTACAACATAACTTTTATATAATTGCAAGCCGTTACACTAATAATTTGCTATTACCATTATTTTTCTTAAATATTGTGACGAATTTATCGTTCCTTTTCAATTAAAACATGCTTATAGATAAATCTATTTTAGTGCAAGTTCAATTGTAGAAGTAAACGTTCGATAGTTCCTGTAATCATTTTATTGTTTGCACCTAAAAACAATAAATCAGTATATAAAAAAGTAGCAAAAACCTTATGAATTGTTTTCTAATGTGTCTAATTTCGTGAGTTTTGGTAGAAATAGAGTTCTTGCTAAAATAAAAAAGTTCGATACATTTTGTATCAAACTAATACTTTTAATTGGCAGGGGCAGAAGGATTCGAACCCTCACTAACGGTTTTGGAGACCGGCTTGCTACCATTGACAATATGCCCCTAACTTGTTTTTAGTATATCACAATTAATGACTTTATGTAAATATACTTTAAAAACAAATAGAAAAATTGAAAAGGAAATCTGCTATTGGAGTTGCACCAATACTAAAACTACTGCAGATATATATTAAAACAGTATAAGTAAAAGTTTATAGTCATTTAGATACTGAAAGAGTGGACTTTATTCCCTTTTCAAGGAATAGACTAATTATTAATTAGCCATTATATAAGAGGAGTAGATGTATAATAGAAATCATAAAGATTTCAATAAAAAAATCCAGTATACTGGACTTAAAATCAAGTTTGGGGCGCATAACAGGGATCGAACCTGCGCATAACGGAGCCACAATCCGCCGTGTTAACCACTTCACCATATGCGCCATTTGTGCACAACTTTGCCGTGCTTTTATATTATACACAAAAAAAAATATTTGTAAATAGTAAAGTGTTGAATTTTTTAAAAAAAATGTTACAATTATCTCATATATTAATATCGAAAGGAATTATTCAATGAAAACTATATTAAAATTTTTCTATTTAGCATTTGCGGTTGTACTTGGAGTTGTTATTTATTTGAATGCTTATAACACTGCAGGCTTCAATTATATAAATAATTTAACAAAAACTGCGATTGAAAGTAAAGAGTACTATAAGGTAGGTATGATTCATGGTGGATGTTTTGACACAAAAAATATTTCTACAACAAGTTCTGATAAATTAGATTTAGTTATTTTCCCATCAGTTACTTTAGAATCATTCAATTATTATGATGCTGAAACAGTTGGATCTAAGGATGAAAAAACTATTACTTATAATGAATTTTGTAATTCGTACTATATCTATATTTTTAATTCTAATATTAGTGATATAAATTCAACAACTAATGGTGTTGCAACTAATATGGCTGGATTAAGATTTAAATCAAATACATCAAGCTATGATTATCTTTTTAAGATTACAAGTGATGTTAATTCATCAAGCTATGTTGAAAAGCCAACAACTGTTGATGATTATCTTTTAAAGGGTGAAAGAAATTTATTTAATTATAAGCTAAATTATGATTTCTTTAATATTACACTTACAAGCTTAGATATCAAGGCTATGCAAAACGCTGGCTTAGAAGGTGCAATTACAGGCTTTGATATTCTTGATCAAACTGGAAATGTTATAGCTACAAGTGATGTAAACCTTGATTTTTCACAAAAGTTTTTTCATGATGCAAGTGAGTTAGTTTCTCACTACAACACATATATTAAGGAATATTCAGCTTCTGAATCAAAGGAAGATAAGAAGGCAGCAGAGGATAAATTTAATGCTTTCTATGATGGTGAGGATGGCTTTGAAAAGAAATTTACAACAAATACAGATTATACATTCCGTTATTCAGATAGCTACCTACGTCCTGGTAAGTTGATTTGGAATGGTGTTGGAATTCTTGCTGTTTTTGCATTATGCGTTGTACTTATTTACATTCTTTTATTCCACTTTGCATTTATTAAGGGATTAATTACAGGTTCTGGTAAGGGTCGCGTTAATTATGGCGCACCAAGAAAAACTGATTCAATTAAGGCAAATGTTAAGCCATTACCTGGTAAGGCGTATAGCGATTCTAAGGCTAAAAATGTGAAAACATCACAAGAAAATAAAACTAAGATTGATGAAAAAATAAATGAAGTTAATAATGATAAGCCTCAAACTGAATCAGTAAATAATGATGAAAAAAATCAAAATGACAATTTGCCAGTTAATACAAAGTCTGAAGAAGTAAAAAAGGATTTAGCAGATGATTCTAAATCTGATATAAATCAAAGTGAAGAAAACAATTAAAAAAAGAAATGAAAATTTATAATTTCTAGATTAATTAAGAAATAGAATTTTGCGATTCTATTTCTTTTTTTATTATATTAAGTCCTTCAATTATTTTATCCTTTGAAATTGCTGTATACCCTAATATTAAAATATTACTTTTATTTTCATTGTCAATATTTAAATCATCTAAGGCTTGAATTTTAAGTTGCTTCTTTTTTAGATTTTCAGTTAACTTTTTTATGTTAATGTGTTTTTTTATTTCAATAAGAAGTGAAAGGTAATTTCTATCTGTATTTACTTTAAAGATGCTTGGATACTTATTTAGGTAATTAATAATCATTTGACGTATGTTTAAATATTCTCTTTTCTTTTTATTAATGTGTGATGCGTATTTACCTGATTTAATGAATTCATTTAGCATTTTTTGATCAAAAGTTGGAACACTACAGGAATAGCTTGAATATTTTTTTATATATAGATTTAAGATGTCGGCTGGAAGAATAGCATAAGATATTCTTAGTCCTGGGTACATTGTTGTTGAAAATGTTGAAAAGAATATTACCTTATCTGGACACAATGATATTATAGATGTAGTTGGAGCTTGATTTATTCTAAATTCAGCATCAAAGTCGTCTTCTATTATGATGCTTTTTGTTTGAAAAGCCCATTTAATTAATTCCTTTTTTCTTTTTATACTCATTTTGATTCCAGTAGGATATTGATTAAATGGTGTTGTATATAATATGCATCTATTAAGAGGGCAAATGACTCCTTCCTGATCAAGATTAAAGTAATTGATTGATAAATTGTTATTTTTAGCAATTTTAACAATTTTGTGATATCCGGGATTTTCAATTCCAAGAGTATCAATATTTGTTAATTTTAATATTCTTTCAAATATTTCCATTCCACTAGTTATTAATATTTGATTTTCATGGACATCAATTCCTCTATTTTCCTTTAAATGATTTTTTATTGTTATTCTTAAATTTAAATCGCCTAAAAAATGAGTTTTATTTAAAAAATCATTTGCGTATAATATTTCATTTATTGTTTTTTTAAATGTAGTAATTGGAAATGTATCAACATTTTGAGTTGTAAAATCGTATAAGATATTTTCTTCATTAACCTCATCTAAAATTGTTTTAGGCTTAACATTTATACAAATTGGCTGTGAGCTAACATAATATCCTTTTTTTTCAATTGAATAAATATATCCTTCATCTAGTAGAAGATTGTAAGCATTAATTACTGTATTTTGACTTATATTTAGATCAATAGCTAAATCTCTTTTTGATGGTAGCTTTGCCCCTGATACCAAAACACCAGTATTTATTTTATCAACTAGTGCTTCATACAGCTCTAGGTATTTTGCCTTTTCATTTTTTAAAATTATGTTCATGGTACTATTAATCTCCTTTAAATTGAAATGTAGTTTGATACCAGATGTTTAGATTATATTATTTTTTTATTTATCTTTCAATTCAAAATTGTTTATTAAAATGATGAATGACAATGTTGAATGGTGTCAAAAAAAATGATAAAATGTTAATATGCGTTCTTAGGAGGTAAAGTTATGGGAAAAACTGCCGCATGTATAAAAATAGTTCAAATATTAAGCTGTAGAGATGTTGTAACTGCTACAGAGCTTGCTGATATATTAGAAACAAATCCAAGAAATATAAAGGAATATGTTAAAGAACTTGAACTTGCTGGTTATTCTATTGATTCAATTAAAGGAAAAAATGGTGGTTATAGATTAGATAAAAGAGAAATAATGCCATCTATTAAGCTTACTAAGGATGAACGACAGGCAATTGAAAAGGGTGCTGATTTTTTAGCGCAAAGTAAGGATTTTTTAAATGTTAGGGATTATGAGGTGGCAATAGGTAAGGTTATGTCCTCATTTAATTCACATAAAGAGGTAACTCCAATAACAATGATTGATAGATTTCCTTTATCGATGGATAAAAATTTATTACAACAAAGATATTCAGTTTTAGCTGAGTGTATTGAATATCAACTAAAATGTGAAATTGTTTACCTTCCAGCTTCAAATATAGCCAAAAAGCATACACTACATCCTTACAAGCTTTTTGTTTACAATGGCTCTTGGTTTATTTTGGCGTGGAATGAGAAAATTAGTGATTTTGGTTACTATAAGCTTAATAGAATAGAAAGCATTGAGAAAACTAAAAATCATTTTACTCTTCTTAAAACATATGATGAGACAAGATATTTAGATTCTTTTGGAATGAAACAAAATGGTGAGTATTATCACGTTGAATTAAAGCTTAGAGATTTAAATACTGTTATGCAGGAAAGAATTTATGGAAAAAATCAGCATATTGAGGTTATTGATAACCATTATATTAATTTCTCATGTGATATGCAAAATGAAAATATGATTTTATCCTTTGTGTTATCTTTTGGCTCAAAATGTCAGGTTCTAGGACCAAATTGGTTAGTAGAAAGTGTAAAGAATGAGTTAAATAAAACACTTGATTTATATAAGTAATGGAGTTTTTTATGATTAAACATATATTTTTTGATTTTAATGGAACATTAATTAATGATGTTGATTTATGCTTAGAACTTTTAAATAATTTGTTAAGTGAGCAAAAAAAGCCTAGTGTAGATATAAATAAATATAAGGAAATATTTACATTTCCCATTAAGGATTATTATATTGCGGCTGGTATTGATTTACAGATGAATTCATTTGAGGATTTATCAATAAAATTTATTAATGAATATCAGCCTAGAAGCTTAGAGTGTGGATTATTTAGTGATGTAATCCCAACAATAAAAAAATTAAAGGCTGAAAGTATTCATACCTATATTTTATCAGCAAGTGAAAAAAATAATTTAGTAGAACAATGTAAATTTTATAATCTTTTACCACTATTTGATGAAATTTTAGGAATTGATAATATTCATGCAGGTGGTAAGGTTTCACTTGCCCTAGATTTTATGAAAAAAACAAATATAAATCCCAATGAAGCATTGCTTATTGGTGATACCATTCATGATTACGAGGTTGCAAGTGCTATTGGTGTAGAATGTAGATTAGTTTCAACAGGACATCAATCTGTTAACGTTTTAAAAAAAGCAAATGCTAAAATTTATTCAACATTACATGAAGCAGTAGAGGAGGTATTAAAATGATTGAGAGCATTAGAGGAGGTATTAAAATGATTGAGATAATTAATGAAGATTTTTCTGATTTTAAGCTTGGTGAATTACCATATGATAAGGGGCATACAGCCTTAGGTGAATATCATTATATTAAGAAGGATGGCTATTTTGGTAATTGGTATGATCCAATATCATTACATCAATGGCGTTCTTGTGATGGTAGTTGGCTAATTACAGAGGATAATGGCGTTAGATTTCTTGAACAAAATAGAGGAGATAATTCTTTTGATGCCTTCAAAAATGTTTATGCCTGTCTTGTCCATAAAAATAAGCTTTATAGCTATTATACTTTGAAATTTAATCTTAGGATTTTTGAATTAAATCAATATTGTGGAATGGCATTTTGTTATAAAACCTCTAGAAATTATTATGCAGTAGGAGTTAAAGGAAATATTATTTCTTTGTATCGAAGATATCAAGAGAATTTTGAAGTTATCTCAAGCTGTGAGGTTTTATTTGATGATTTTAAAACCTATTCATTCAAAGTTGAAGTTTCAAAGAATGTTTGTGTTTATTTAGATGATAAGCTTATTTTAACTGGTGATATTGATTTTGATTTTGGCTTTGTTGCTTGCGTAAGTAAGAGCTTATGTAGGTATAGTAATATTATAGTTACTATGGAAGAGGATAATTATAAAAAGCATTTAGAAAATTTAAAAGCATATGAGTTTAAATTAAAAAATAAATCAAAAATATATCCTAAGCTTAAGTGTATAAAGAAAATAGATTTACAAAGCTTTGGAAGTGGTAGACAGCTTCGCATTTCTGACATTTCTGGTAAAACGGTTTTTGTTCTTGCCCAGCATCAAAAAAGATATATTAGAGATTCGTTTGCTCATTTATCATCAATGACTTGTTTTGATGAAGATGGTAATATCTTATGGCAAATTGGTGAACCATGTAATAGTGTAGATAATACTTTAATTTCATGTGATTTGCCATTTCAAATTGCTGATATCAATAATGATGGTAAAAAAGAGGTTATTTATGCTAGGAATTTTGAGGTTTGTATAATTGATTTAGAAACAGGTAGCTTGATTAAAAAAATGAAAACACCAATTATATATAATGATCCTTTAGTTAAAAATGAACCATTTTATAGATTGAATGTTGATGCGATTAGAGTTGCTGATTTTGAGGGGTTAGGCTATAAAGGTGATTTTATTATTAAAGATAGATATCAAAATGTTTGGGCCTATAATCATAATATGGAATTAATGTGGAGATATAATCATAAAAATACAGGTCATTTTCCTTATATTTATGATTTTGATAATGATGGATTTGATGAAATGTTTGTGGGCTATGATTTAGTAGACCACGATGGCAAAATTATATTTTCACTTCCTATGAACTCAGATCATACTGATGAAATAATTTATGCTAGATTAAAGGATGATGAGCCTAAACGCCTTATTTTAGCAAGTGGTAATGAAGGAATGAATATTGTTAATTTAGATGGTACGATTTATAAGCATAATGAAATCGGTCATGCTCAAAGAATTAGTGTTTCTAAATATCTTGATATTGATGGACTTCAAATTTGTGCTACAGCCTTTTGGGGTAGTGATGGTATCGTTTGTATGTATGATTGTCATGGCAATTTACTTAATGAGATCGAGATGCAAACTGATGGGTGTGTAATTACACCAGTTAATTATGATGGTAAGCATATTTTAATTTTATCTAATGCTTCAAGTGATGGTGGATTGTTAGATGGAGAGCTTGATAAGGTTGTTAAATTTGATGAAGATGGACATCCAACGTTATGTTGTGAGGTTTATGATGTTGATCATGATGGCATTGACGAAATTATTTGCTGGGATTTAAATAGAATGTGGATTTATAAAGCTGATAAGGTTTATGAAACAAAGGAATTTGAAAAATATCCTGATGAGGGCTTTTCAAATTATAGAGGGGAATATTTAATTTACAAATAATTTACAACTTAGTTTTTAAAAATATTTGAATAATAATACACATTGTGTTACAATTTTAATGTTTTTTAGAGGTTTGTATTTTAAGGAGTAAATTATGAATTATTCTTACAATAAACAAAATAAAACTATATTTAAGGATGCAATTATATTTTCAGTTGTCGCATTATTTTTAGAGCTTGTTTTCTTTATTATTTATTATGTTGAAGATAAATTTACTTATCAAATAAGCTTATATGTCTTAAAAAATTTAGTTGCCCCAACAATAATAAATTTTGGTATTATTTTTATTTGTTATACAATATATAGGAAAAATATGAGTAATAAGATTAAAGATTGGTGTGCGATTATTGCCTTATCTATTCCATCTTGTGTCATTACTATTTTGCATAGTGGTTATCCTGAAATATCACTTACTATGATTATTCCTTTGTTCTTATCAACATTACAAAATGATAGAAGAATGCTTAACTTATTATTAGGATTGTTTATTACCTCAGATATTGTTGCTTGGATTTTATCATTTGTAACTCATGATTATAGGTTTGCTTTAGCAACTATGCATTATCTTTTAAGTCTTGCTGTTATTGTGTGCTGCTATATCGCTACAATTATTATTCTTAATGCCTATGGTGATAAGCTAAATAAGATTATTAGATATAAAAATAATGAAGAAAAGCTAAATGAACTAATTAAACTAGATTCAATAACAGGATTATATAATAATATGGCAATAAAGGTTAAACTACATCTTGCTATTGAGGATAATTCAAACATAATACTTACTATGATTGACATTGATGATTTTAAAAAAATAAAAGATAACTATGGACATATTGTTGGTGATGAGGTTATCTTTTATTTGGCTAATGAGTTAAAGAAGATTTCAAGTCCTCAAATAATTTCATCAAGATATGGTGGCGATGAGTTTTTAATAGTATTTATTGACCATGAAGTTGAGGTTGTTAAGCAAATTATTAAAAAAATAATTTATAATTTTCAAGTATATTTTAGTAATAAAAATATAACTCTAAGCTGTGGTATTGCAAGCTATGATAATAGCATAAAGAATGAAATTGATTTTATTAATAAAGCCGATGATGCTTTGTATTATGTAAAAAATAATGGAAAGAATAATATTAAGACAAATTTATAGGATTTTACCTACATTTATGGCTAAATAAATTGTTTTCCTTGAAAAAAGTGGTTATATCGTATATAATACAAGGTGATTTTTGAAAGTGGAGGATTCGTACGTGAAATACTTAAAATATTTATTAACTGTTGTAATTATTTCATTTGCAATGGTATTAACAGGTTGTTCATCAAATGAAAGCTTTTATAAAAAATGGTCTGATGCAGGAGTAGAATTTGAAGAAGAAAATTGCTTCGAAGATATTTCTTTAGATGATGCTAAGGAAAAAATCAATAATAAAGAAACTTTTGTTTTAGTTCTTGCTGCCCCTGAATATTCTTCTAATGTTACAGATATGCAAACTATTTATAACACATCAGTTTATCTTGAGTTTAATGGTAAACTTCAGGTTTTAGATGTTACAGATTATAACACAACAACCCCAAAGCGTAATAGTGTAAAGGAAGCTTTAAACATTGATAGTATTATAGATATATCAAGTGGTTTAATCTTTGTTGTATATGACAATGGTAATGTAATTCTTGATACATCAGATACTTCTGTTGCAGGCAAGGCTAAATATGAGGCCTATGCATCAGAGGATGGGTCTATTAATGTTGAAAAGTTTGTTTCATATATTTTTGTTGATTTTAAATTTTAATTATTTTTTATAAATAAGACTGCTGACGATGAAAATTGTTAACAGTCTTTTCTTTTTGGTTAGCACTTTGTTAAATTTCTCATATTTTTTTGGATAAAATTTTTTTAAAAAAGAAAAAGAGACCATAGTCTCTTAAAAGAATATTATTTCTTATTTTGCTTTGGGAATTTTATCAGATAAAACAAGTATAAGAAAAAGTACTAGAATTATTAGAAAAAAATCACTCAAAGCTATCACCAGTATTATTATATGCAAAAGTATAAAAAAGTATAATTGGAAATTTTTAACATATAATTAAGTGGTGAAGCCTATGAGATATAATGATTATAGTATTATTGAGAATAATATTAAAAGAATTAGAAAAACTAATGAAATATGTCTTGTTGTTAAAAATGATGCCTATGGTTTTAAAATTGAGGAAATTGTTCCACTTGCTGTAAAAAATAATGTTAATTTTTTTGCTGTAAATAATTTAGCTGAGGCTTTAGAGGTTAGAAAATATAGTGATGGCTTAATATTACTAATTGAGAATAATAGATGTGTTTCATATAAGAATTTACCAGATAATATATTACCTAATGCTTCATCGATTGATGATATTACCTATTATGAAAATAATCAAATACCCTATGCAGTTGAACTTGATGATGGGATGAATAGATTTGGACTTAAAAGCCTAGAGGTGATAAGTGATGGTTTAAAATACATTAGACATATTTACGTTCATTTTCATATGAATAGAAAAGAAAATTATGATTGGATAACTATTTTAAAAACATATAAAAAAAGTCTTGGCATTTCTATATCCTTTGGTGGAAGCTTGATTTATGGCTATACTAATGAATGCTTAAGGTTGGGAAGAATTGTTTATTCTGATTCTATAAGCTTTTATGGTAATGTAATTAATATTAAAGAAATTGATTCTTTTGAATCAGTTGGGTATGATGAATGCTATAAGGCAACCTCAAAACAAAAAATAGCTATTTTAGATGTTGGCTATTTTAATGGCTTAAATCCTGATTTTAAGGGATATGTTTATTGTAATGGTAAATATTATAGAGTTGTAGGTAAGCTTTGCATGAATCAAACATTTGTTTTGATTGATGATTTAGTTAATATTGGAGATAAGATGGAGTTTTTAGGCTCTCATATTAGAAGTGATATTTTTTTAAATTCAAATAAATCTAGCGAATATTGTTGCTTCTTGTTGCTTAAATAAAAAAATGCTATAATACCATTGGTGGTGTTACGATGTATTATATTCTTTATAATCCTACAAGCTCAAGTAAAAATCTTGATGGTAAGCTAAACAAACTTTATAAGAAGCTTTCTAAAAATAGTGTTTCATATAAAATTAACATGCTTGAAATTAATTCAATGGAAAGGGTTTTTATTTCACAGTGTAATTCAGATGATATTGTTATTGTTTGTGGTGGAGATGGAACTTTAGATCAGTTTATTAATCGTATAAGTGGTGCTTTAATTAAGTGTAGGCTATTTTATTATTCACTAGGCTCAGGTAATGATTTTTCAAGGGAATATAGTAAATACTTTGAAATTACAGATTTAATTAATCACTTACCAACAGTAAAAATAAATGATAAGGAGAATTACTTTTTTTTAAATGGCGTAGGAATGGGAATTGATGCTTTAGTTTGTAGAAGTAAAGCTCAATACAAGTTTGCTGAGGTTAAGAAAAGTTATTTTTCTATTAGTATAACCGCAATTAAAAATTTTAGGCCTTATAGCTTGGATGTAGAAATTGATGGAGAAAAAAGACATTTTGAAAATGTTTGGTTTTTTACCTGTAATAATGGTAAATATATGGGTGGAGGAATGAAGGTTTGTCCTAAGGCTTCAAGAAATGATGATTTACTTGATGTATGTATTGTTCATTCAATTTCTCATAGAAAAATATTGGCAGTATTTCCATTTATTTACATTGGTAAGCATGTATGGTTTAAAAAATATGTAGAGATATTTAGATGTAAGAAATTTTCTGCAATCCCAGATGGTTGTAGCTTACTTCAACGTGATGGTGAGGTTTTAGATTACGTTCGTAGTGTAGATGCTTCTTTTAATTCCAGTCAAAATAAATAATAACAGCTCATTTGATTTTAGTATTTAAAATTAAATGAGTTTTTTTTAATTTTTTTAGGACTTTATTAATAAAAATAATTAAAATAAAGGAGTAAAATACCATATTATAGTATTGTAGTATGTTATAATAATAATTTCAAATGATTTATCTTAATAAAATAACTTTTTTGTTTTTGTAGAAAAAACACTTGTTTTAAAATGCAAAACATAATATAATAAGAGAAAATATTTTTTAAGGAAGTGTTGTTATGTTTCATAGTACAAGAGGCAAAGAGTTAGTTACATCAAGTGAGGCTATTTTAAATGGTTTAGCACCTGATGGTGGATTATATGTAATTGATAAATTACCACAACTTGATTATCATGATTTTTTAAATGATAACTATATTACTATAGCTAGTAAAATTTTAAAGGCATTTTTTCCTGAATTTGATTATGATGATATTTATAATGAGATAAGTGATGCCTACAGTAGCTTTGATATAAAAGAGGTAGTTGATTTAAAAAAGTGTGGCAATGCCTACTTTCTTGAATTATTTCATGGACCAACTTTGGCTTTTAAGGATTTGGCACTTGTTGTTCTTCCTAGGTTGATGAAACTTTCTAAGAAGAAGCTAGGTGTTAACAAAAATATAACGATTTTAACTGCTACCTCAGGTGATACAGGAGGTGCTGCCTTAAATGGTTTTAAAAATATTGATGGTATTTCAATTGTTGTTTTATATCCTAATGGTGGTGTATCTATGGTTCAAGAGGCTCAAATGTGTTCTTTTAAATCAAATACAGCTAAGGTTATAGCAGTTGAAGGTAATTTTGATGATTGTCAAAGCTTTGTAAAGAATTTTTTTGATAATCATAAGGATTTAAATTTGTCAAGCGCTAATTCGATTAATATTGCTAGATTGATTCCTCAGGTTGTTTATTATTTTTATAGCTATGTTGAATTAGTTAGAAGAGGTGAAATTAAAGCTGGTGAGGAGATTAATTTTGATGTTCCAACTGGTAATTTTGGTAATATTTTTGCAGGCTTTTATGCTAAAAAAATGGGATTACCAATTAATAATTTAATTTGTGCATCAAATAAGAATTCAGTGCTGACAGATTTCTTTAATACAGGTATTTATAATAAAAATAGAAAATTCTATAAGACTAATTCTCCTTCAATGGATATTTTGATTTCATCTAATCTTGAAAGATTAATTTTTTATGGTACAAATGAAGATACATCAAAGACTAAAATGTTAATGAATGATTTAAAAGCAAAGGGAGTATATGATTTTAAAAACCCATTTGACTTCTTTAAATCCTATTCAACTGATGAAAAGAAAACCCTTGAAGTTATAAAAGATGTATATGACAAATATAACTATGTTATAGATCCTCATACCTCTGTAGCTTATAATGCATATTTAGAGTATGCTAATAATAATGATGATTTAAAAAAGACTGTTGTTATATCAACTGCTTCACCATTTAAATTCCCTCAGGCTGTATTAAGTGCTTTTGGGGATAATTGTGATACAAATGCTATAGATGAGTTAAGCTCTAAATTTAATTTAGCTATCCCTAAGGTTTTAAATTATCCAAAGCCTAATCGTGAGGTTTTATCCTTAGACTCTTTAGATAGCTATATTGTGGATGTGATAAAATGTTTAAGGTAATCGTTAATGCGACATCAGCAAATGTTTGTGTAGGATTTGATGTTTTAGGAATTGCCCTAGCTTTAGCTAATGAGTTTACTTTTGATGAAAGTAAAGATTTTGAATTTTATGGCTTTGATGATATATATTGTACAAAAGAAAATAATATGGTTTATGATTCATATGTTAAAACATTTGAATATGCTCATAAGTGTGTTATTCCTGTTAAAATTTCTTTTTCTGGTGAAATACCTGTATGTCGTGGTTTAGGCTCATCGTCATCTTTAATTGTTGCGGGAGTTTTTGCAGCAAATCATATGATGAAAGATATTTTATCATATGAGGAATGCTTAAATATTTGTACAGAAATTGAAGGACATCCTGATAATGTAGCCCCAGCAATTTATGGTGGCTTGGTTGCAAGTTTTAAGTCTAGTAAGGGATATATGTCTATTAATTATCCGGTAAGCAAGGAATTAAAATTTATTACGATAATTCCTCCATTTAAATTATCAACCCATGAAGCTCGTAGTGTCCTTCCTAATGATTTACCAATTCCTGATATTGTATCTAATTTATCAAGGATTGTTAACGTGCCGCTTGCACTTAAGGATGGAAATGTTGAATTGCTAAAGGAATTATTTGTTGATAAAATTCATGAGCCATATAGAGGTAGGCTTATACCAGGCTATGATTTAATTAAGGATGTTTGTAGTAAGGAAAATGCTGCCTTTGCGATAAGTGGTAGTGGTTCTACTATGCTAGTTATTGCTAAGGATTGTAGTATTGTAAAAAAATTAGAAAAATTCAACTACCAGATTAAGGTTCTTAATATTGGTAGTGGAGTTGTTATAGAGGAGAAATAGTATGTCTGATGATTATTTTGTAATTCATAGAAAAGTTTTACCTGATTATTTTGAAAAGGTTATTCAAATTAAGGAAATCATAAATAAAGGAGTTAATATTTCAGATGCCTGTAAGCAGGTTGGATTGTCACGCTCAACCTTCTATAAATATAAAGATTATGTTAATCGTCCTTCAATGAAGGTAGGCAAGCATATAATTTTATCGCTAAAGCTTGTTGATGAGCCAGGTGCACTTTCAACTATTTTAAATGAGGTTGCTTCTAAAAATGCTAATATTTTAGCTATTAATCAGGAGGTGCCTATTCATAATATTGCCTTTGTAACATTAACTATTGCCCTTAGTGATATGGATATTTCAATTCAAAACTTTATTGGTGAGCTACGTGAACTTAATAATGTTATTGATGTAATGCTAGTTGCGGTGGAGTAATATGAATGTTGCTTTATTAGGCCTTGGTACAGTAGGAAGGGCAGTATTTGATATTTTAGATTCAAAGGCTTTTAGAATATTTCAAAGCTATGAGGTTAATGTTAAATATGTTTTAGTAAGAAATAAGGAAAATAAAAATATTGATAAATCATTACTTACAACTGATTATGAACAAATACTTGATGATGAGGATGTTGATGTTGTAGTTGAAATGATGGGAGCAGCTGTTTCCTTTGAATATATGAAAAGGGCTTTAGCTCGTTCGAAGCATGTTATTACTGCTAATAAGGAGGTAATTGCTAGTCATTATGTAGAGCTTCAAACAATTGCGATGGAAAATAAGGTTAAGCTATTATTTGAGGCATCTGTTGGTGGTGGAATTCCAATTGTTCATACACTTCTTAATAGTGCTCCATTTAACCATATTACTAAAATAGAAGGTATTTTAAACGGAACAACTAATTATATTTTGACAATGATGCAAAAGGAGAAGATTTCTTTTTCAGATGCTTTGGCTAAGGCGCAAGCTTTAGGATTTGCTGAAAGTGATCCAACTGCTGATTTAGAAGGACTTGATATGGTTCGTAAAATTGCTATATTGTCTATGATTTGTTTTAATAGTAAGATTAATATTGATGATGTATATCACTATGGAATTAAAAATGTTAATAGTGAGATTGTCGAGATTGTTGATTTATTAGGATATAAACTTAAATTTTTAGCTTCAGCTATGCTTAATAATAATGAGGTTTCAATTGCGGTTGAGCCAGTTTTATTTAAATCAGATAATTTGCTTGCCAACGCTGATTATGAATATAACATTATTAGATATTATGGTGAAGGGTGCTCAACACAGGTTATGTATGGTAAGGGAGCAGGACCTACAACTGCAAATTCAATTGTTTTTGATTTAGGACTTGTTCTATCAGATTATAGACAAAAGTTTATACCTAAGTATGAGTTTGAGTGCTGTGGTAATAAAAATCATAGCTCAAGATATTTTATTAAAACTAATATTGGCTTTGATTATTCAATTTGTGAAAAAAAATTGGGTAATTTGGTGATTACAAAAAGAATTAGTGGTGAAGAATTAAACAAAATGAGTGAATTTGTTGAATTTTACGCTCGTATAATAGATTAAATTTTGTTTACAATGATATTGTTTTTTGTTATAATCATTGTTAGATATAGGAGGTTCGTTTTATGAACGTTTTTGATAAGGTAAAAGAAATTATCGTTGAAGAATTAAATGTTGATGCAGATAAGGTTACACCTGAAGCAACTTTAAAGGAAGATTTAGGTGCTGATAGTATTGATGCAGTTCAGATTGTTATGGATCTTGAGGATGCATTCAATATTGAAATTGATACTGATAATGCAGAGGCCATTTCTACAGTAAAAAATATCGTCGATTATATTGAATCAAAAATTCAGTAAGATTTGAAATGACTGCTTGACAGTCATTTTTATTTTTTTTAGGGAGGTGAAATGATGGAAGATTATTGGATTAAATATTGGTCTATGAACAATTATTTTGCTTTAGACAACGATAGGTTAAAAAAGAAATCCTATGTATATGCTTATTTTCCTAAAGCAAATTTATATGGATTTCAGGATGGAGGCTTCCGTCATTTAGTTTCTGCCGATGTTATTGGACGTTTTTTGCGTTTAGATCATAACAATGTTTTGTTTCCAACTGGTTGTCATTCATTATGCTATTCAGCATTCTTAGAGAATAAAAAGCTTAATAATGTTATAAATGATGATATTACTGATATTTTTAAAAATCAAATGCTAAAGCTTGGAATTGGTATAAATAATGATGCCTACATTGATATGAAGCATAATGAATTTTTGCAGGCTTTACAACAGGCTTTTTTAGATTTATATAATAAAGGCTACATTGTTTATAAGGAAGCTAAGGTTTTATATGATAAGAAAAAAAATAAAATATATGATACTATTACAAATTATGAAAATCTAACTATTATAAAGCAAAAGTCATTTGTTCTAAAAATAGATTCAGTGATTGATGATGTTATTAACGACATTAATAATTTAGATTGTAATGATGAATTGAAGAAAAAACTAATAAATTGTTTTTCTCCTAAAAAGCTTATGAAACTTAATTTGATTGTTTCAAATGGCTCAACACTACATGTAAAGCTATATGAACCTCAATTTTTAGGTGGTGTTAGCTTTATTTTTCTAAATCCTGAATTTATTGATATTACAAATTACATTGATATTAATGAATATCAAAGTATTATTTCATATTTAGATAGTAATAGTCAAATGGCATTTGCCTATAGTGGTTTAAGTTGTAAGAATCCTTTAACCGGAAATGATATTCCAATTTTTATTTCAAACATGTTTAAGACTGATGCTTATTTAGGCATACCTGGTGCTGATTTAGATGATTTAGCTTTAGCTAATGAGGATGGATTAGATATAATAGATATAATAGATGATGGCCATCTTATTAACTCGGATTTTCTTGATGGAATGACTCCTAATGAGGCAAAAAATAAAATATTTGAAGCATTTGTTGAGGCTGATATGGCAGAAGAGGTTTGTTATTATGACAAGCATGAAATATTACTATCATCACTTGATAATTTTGGTTGTTTGTTCCCATTTTTAGAAGACAAGCTTAGTGGCGAGATTTATTCACTTGATGGTTATTTACCATACGCCTTTTCTAAGCATCTAAGACCAGTTTTGCCTGATGGAGCTAATATTGAAGGCAGTACCATGAATGGCACAATTAATAATTTATTTATTGAAGGAATTACTCCTATTTTAGGGATGTTATATGATAGTATTGGAGCAATTGTTCCAATTTTATCAAATGATGCGGTTAAGATATATAATGAATGGAATGGTATAGAATATTATTACGCATCAAAGGGTGATATTTATTCATCTATTTTAATGCCTTTAATATTTTATAGAATTATTAAAAATGAATGTGGTATTACTAATTCACTAATTCATAGATTATTTTTAGTTGATAATGTTTTAGACCACAGAAGAAAAAAAATTATAAGGTCTAATAATAATTTAATTGATTTAAATCAAATGCTTGTGAAATATCATTCTGATTCAATTAGACTTTATTTTATGAAAGCAAAGCTTGATGAGGAGTTTGTTTTAAACAGCTATGAGCTTGAGGATATTAATAAGGCTTTAGATGAATGCTTTATTAAGCTTAAGGAGAATAATCAAGCAAATTCATTATCGGATTATGCCCTATATGAGCTTATAAATGATTCTAAATTGTATTTAAAGGCTGGCAATGTTTGTGAATATGCTAAGAGTGTATATAATTTTATTAGTGAATATATTTTAAAATCAGGATTATCTAAAAAACAGGTATTAAAATTTATAGTTATAGCTTATCCATTAATTCCTTTTACTTGTGAGGAAATATATAAAGAGGTATTTGGTGGTAAATATTCGGTTTCAAATGAAGATATTCCTGATTAATTTTATAATAAAAGCCAGAACTTACTCTGGCTTTTATTATTTTCATTAATGTAAAATTTATTATTTTTTTATTTATTTTCTTATAATGAACTTATACCAAATATTATTTACTAAAAACGATAAATAAGGGAATAAATTACATAAAAATGTTTAAAAACATGTTGAATATATAATCTCTCTTGTGTATAATTATTTAAAAGGGAGGATGCTATATGAGAAAATTGTTTTTAAAGAAAACATGTATTGGAGTTATTTGTTTTATTTTTGGTTTTATTGTTTTAATTTTAAATGTAAAGACCAAGGCTATGTATGTTTTTGATAAAGAAACATTTTATAGCGGAATTACTAGTGTAGAGGAAGAGCTAGCTAATAATAATGCATCAGCTTTAAATGAAAATGATAATATAGTAAAAATTATAGAAAACAGCAATGCATCAAGTTTGATTTTAAATGTATATGAACTAAAAAATCGCTATAAAGCCTATCGTGATAATTTGAATACAAATTATGCAAATGATTCAAATGCCTATTATGACGTTTTAATTTATTCAGCGGATAACATTATTTAGTAAACTTGATTGTAAATTATCACTTGAACTATTAATAAAAGCATATTGTTCAAATAATAATTATGAATATTACGATTCATACTATAAAGACGTTTTAAGTAATGTTGAGTTAACAAAGAGTTTGGTGCATGATAATGCTACTAATGGAGATGCTTGTTATTTGTGGTCAACGAAAACTTGTGATCGCGATGCTTATTTATCACTTAGAAATTTTCATTACACTAAAGCTTCATCAACATATACAACTCTACACATAACAGATGTATATGATTTTGATTCAAATGATAATAACATTATCCTAGATTGCTTTGGTAAAATGAATGATGTTGGATATTTAAAAATATTGAATTTATCATTTGAACTTAAACATGTTTTTTAAAAAAAATATAGTCAATATAACAATGAATATCATATAGCAACTTGTGGTTGTGGACGTGAATATAAGGAAAAACATAATTTAAAAAGGATTACTAGTAGATATAACACTAGTGTGATTATACCGCAATATGATGCTAATAATTACAAATGTTCAAATTGCAATTATATAAAAGTAGAAGGGACGTTATAATATGAGTGATTTTGGATTGAAACAGTATAAAAATGAATTTCTAATTAGATGCATAGCATACATAATTGTAACAATTATAGCGATTGTAATACCACTACCATTTATTAAAATTAAGGATATATTTGGTGTTTTTTTAATAAAATATAGTGAAATTGTAGGAACTTTAATTCTAGTATTTCTATTATTTTTTATATATCATTTAATAAAGAAACACTATAAATTGTATAAGCCATATTTTATAATTTGTCCAATTTGCATTTTGTTTTTAGGACTATGCTTTTTATATTGGCTTTTATATTAAGGGAGATGATATTATGGATGACTTATATTTCAAGGAATTTAAAAATGAGTTGAAATTTAAAATGATTTCAATAATAATTTTAACTTGCATAGCTTTATTATTTTTTGTTTATATTACTATTGCAGCAAATTCTTTGGGAATGTCTTTGGCTGTAATTCTATATAAATATTTAGAATATAATTTAGCATTGATTATTGTTCTTGTGGCATCACTTATCTATCATTTAATAAGAGGCCATTATAAGATTTATAAACCATATTTTATTGCTAATAGTGTTTGTATTTTAGTTTTAGTTTTTACCTTCTTATTTTATTAAATGAAAATATATTATAAGCCAGAGCTTACTCTGGCTTATAATATTTTCCTTGATATAAATTAAATTTTCTTAGGTATTTATCTATTTCATTCATCACAACCATCTTTTTTATTGTCCATTTAGGTTCAATTAAATCTAATACGTTACCATCAGCAGCCAGTCTATGTATTATTATGTCATCTCTAAGATGAGTAATTTGCTTGGCTGTTATTTCAACATATTCATTAAGGGTTAGTATTTTAAAATGCTCATTATAGTATTGTTTTTCTAAAGCGGTATCCTTTAAAACGAGCAATGAGTGAATCTTAATTCCTTGAATATCAAGCTTATTTAAAAAATTAATTGTATTTAACATATCGACTTCATCTTCATAGGGAAGCCCATTAATAATATGAGCTACTACCTCGATGTTTTGTTCCCTAAGTCTTTTAACAGCATCAATAAATTCATCATTTGTTGAACATCTATTAATTTGTTTTGCTGTTATTTCGTTTGATGTTTGTAATCCAAGCTCAATCTGAACGTTTATTTTTTTATTTAGAGTGCCAAGATAATCTACAATATTTTGTGGTAGACAATCAGCTCTTGTGGCGATACTAATACCTATTGTTTTATCACCACCAAGTTTAATAACCTCATCATAAATTTTTTTTAAATGATCTAATGATGCATAGGTATTAGAATTTGCTTGAAGATAGGGCATATATTTAATATTAGGCCATTTTTGTTCTAATATTTTTCTTATGTCCTCAAATTGCTCCTTAAGTGGTTTTTCTTTATTGCCTGCAAAATCACCACTTCCAAGCTTAGAACAATAGCTACAGCCCCCATATCCTTTTTTTCCATCCTTATTAGGACAGGTAAAATCAGCGTTTAGGGCAATTTTTGCTACCTTCGAGTTGTATTTGTAAAGATTATATGCAGTTAATGTATTGTAAGGCTTTTCTTTTGTAATAAAATTCATTTTAATCACCAATAATATTATAAAATAATAAAAAATATTTTCAAAGTAAAGTCTATTAAAAATAGACATTATTTGATATAATAATGCTATTCGGTAAGAATATTAGAGGTGATTAGATGTACAAAATTATTAAATTAGCTATTTGTCATCCTAAAATGATTGTGATGTTGTTTAAAGAAAAAATATCAAGGGTTGTAGGCTATGTTTTAATTTTGTTTGGTATAAGCATTTTGGCTTGTGGTTTAAAAAACTATTCAACAAATCATTTTGATTATGATAATGCTAAGCAAATAACAACTATCATTACTCTTAGTGATAAGGGCAATGTATCGTATGATTCAAATACTTCTACACTTTCAGGGGATGTTTATCAGACTTCATCAGAAAGCGTAGTTATTAATGCTTTAAATGGTGAGGCTTATTCTCAGAATAGATTTGTATTTAATTTTTTAGAAAAAGGTGTTACAGTTTATTTTAGCAAAATGAAAATAGCTGAGGTTAAATACACTGATATTGATTGTAAGAGTTTTACATTTGAAAATGTAAGTAATGGTGTTGTTACTGATACAGTTTATATGCAGCAGATGTTAGATCAGGTATTAGATAGAGCAAATGTTGGTTATTCAAAGGTTTCATTTTTTATAGATGTTTTATTTATGCTACTTTATTATGCTATTATAATTGTTTGTTCAATTTTGTTAAGTATATTTGTTAATCCTGATATTGCTAAAGATGTACGCTTTAAGCTTATATTTTTTTCAACAGGTATTTATTTTGTAATTATGTCATTTTACTTTATTTTTGGAGCAGAGTTGATTCAGTATTTGGCATTTCTTTTTCCAATGATTTACTGTAATATTACATTTGCTCATATAATTCGTATAAGAAAAGTATAGAGGTTTTTTATGAAGCTAGTAGAAGAAATTGAAAAATTGAATCTTTTATCTGATAACAGAATTTCTATTGATGAAGCAGTTTTAAAGAAAATAAGTAAGAAACTAAGTATTTCGTTTGTATTACAAAAGGCTGTTTCATTAAATGTTTACAATAAACTAATGTCATCTATTACTGATTTACTAAAGCCACTTGATCTTGAACTAGAGATATCAATTGGATATGAGGATGATTCCTTAACTGAAGAGGAGTATAAAAAGTATTTAGATGAGGTATTAAAGGTTTTAATCTCATCATCAGCTAGATTTAAGGCTTTGAGTGTAGATGATTGTAGATTTGAAAGTCATAAGCTAACATTTTTAGTTGCCTATGATGCTTTAGGTGTTGATGATTTATGTATTCCTGTTAAAAAGGCTTTTGAAAAATATGGACTTTTGGTAGATGTTTTTGTTGAGCAGGATCAAACAAAAAGTGTTCAAGCTCAAATTGACGCTTTAGATAAGAAAATTGATGACGAGCTAACTCGTCAGCATCAGGAGGCCCTACAGGCTCAAAAGTTTAATAATGAAATTAAAAATCAAAAAACTAGATATGGAAATAAATTTGTTCCCCAAATTGTTTCTAAGATTAAAAGTATTCCATCAACTCAATTTGAATTAACAAAATATCAAAATGAAAATGGATTTCCAACTTTTTTAATTAACGCCTATGTTTTCGGTATTGAAATTAAAACATTTTTAAAAACAAAGTCAGCTCTTGCAACTATAAAGGTTACTGATGATTCTGACTCGATTGTTGTTAAAAAATGGTTAAGAACAGATCAAGAAAAGCAATTGTATGAAGAACAAATTACATCAGGGGTAGAATTAAGAATAATTGGTAATGCTGAATATGATAATTATGCTAAGGATGTTGTTTTAACTGCTTCGTCAATTGAAGCTATAGGCATGCATAAGGAAGAGGTTGTTGTTGATGATGCACCAGTTAAGCGTGTTGAACTTCATTGCCATACAAAGAGTTCAACCCTTGATGGTTTAACTGAACCTGCTGATTATGTTAAGCTTGCTGCAAGCTGGGGATGGAAAGCCATGGCATTTACTGATCATAATGGTGTTTATGCTATTCCGGATGTCAACCATGCCATTGAAAAGCTTCCTGATTTTAAGCCAATTTATGGTACGGAATTATCCTATGTTGATGATTCTAAGTATTTTATTACATTCGATAAGCGTGATATTAGTTTAAGAGATGCTTATTATGTTGTATTTGATATTGAGACTACAGGTTTATCCCAAAGCTATGATAAAATTATCGAAATTGCTGCTTGTAAGGTTTATCAAGGAGGAATTGTTGATTCATTTGAGGTGTTTGTAAATCCTAAAATGCATATTCCAGAAAAGATTACGGATTTAACATCTATAACTGATGATATGGTTGCATCAGCTGAAACAATTGAGGCTGTCTTACCAAAATTTATGGAATTTTGTAAGGGTAGTATTCTAGTTGCTCATAATGCAAAATTTGATGTGGGTATGATTTATCGTGATGTTAAGAGGCTAAATCTTGACTGTGAGGTTTTACCAGTTATTGATACTCTAAATTTGTTTAGATGTGGATATTATGAGGAGGTCAAGACTTTCAACTTAAAATCTTTATCTAAATACTTTAAGGTTAAGCAGGAGCATCATCATAGAGCTATTGATGATACTCGTGTAACAGCCCTATGTTTTATTTGTATGTTAAATGATTTATACAAAAAAGAAATATTAAATTATCAGGATATCAACTCATTAATTGATCCAAATGTTCATTACAGATATGTTATTCCATCTCATATTACTATTTTATCAAGAACAAATGTCGGCTATAAAAATATGTTTAAAATTGTTTCAGATGCCTTAACTACACATTTTTATGCTGGTAATGCTAGAATTTTAAAAAGTGTTTTAGAAAAATATAGAGAAGGTATTTTAGTTGGTTCATCATGTGTTAATGGTAATGTTTTTGAGCTTGCTCTTAATAGAAGTGAGGAGGAGCTAGAGGAAGAAATTAAATATTATGATTATATTGAGGTTCAGCCTCCTACAGCCTATAGACAGCTTTTTGATGATATGCCTAATGGTGAACAAAGAGTTAAGGAAATAATTGAAAAGATTATTAGAATTGCTAAAAAGGTAGGAAAAACTGTTGTTGCGACATCTGACTGTCATTATGCTAGACCTAAATTAAAAAGATATCGTGATATTTTAATTGCCTCTCCTCAAATTGGTGGAGGTACTCATCCGCTTGAAAGATACAAAGAATCACCAGATATGCATTTAAGAACTACTAATGAAATGCTTGATGAATTTAATTTCTTAGATAAGGATTTAGCATATGAAATTGTTGTTACTAATACCAATTTAATTGCTGATATGATTGAACGTTGGCCAGCATTCAAGCCAGAAACCTTTGCTCCACATGATGATGAATTTAAAAATTCTTTCTTACATGTTGCCTCAATTGAGGCTGAAACAAAGAGAATTGTTGCTGAAACTAAACGCAAGCTTTATGGTGATCATCCTCATGATATTGTTACTAAAAGATTGGATCATGAGCTTAACTGTATTATTTCTAATGGCTATGCTTCAATTTATTATATTTGTCATCTAATGGTTACTAAATCATTATCAGATGGCTATCTAGTAGGATCACGTGGTTCAGTTGGATCATCATTAGTTGCGACGATGATGAACATTTCAGAAATTAATCCGCTTGCTCCTCATTATAGATGTAAGAAATGTCATTTCCACACATTTAAGATGCGTGATGATGAAATAGCCCAATATGGATTAACTGATTTGGAAAAGCCTTTCCAAGAAATTTTAAGAAGTGTAGATTCAGGCTATGACTTACCTGATGCCGTATGTCCTGTGTGTGGTGAGCCACTTGCTAAGGATGGACATGATATTCCGTTTGAAACATTCTTAGGCTTTAATGGAGATAAAACACCAGATATTGATTTAAATTTCTCTGGTGAATATCAAGCTCAGGCCCATGAATATGTTAGAAGTGTTTTCGGCCCAGAAAATGCCTTCCGTGCAGGTACTGTTGGTACTATTGCTGAGAAAAATGCCTTTGGCTATGTTAAAGGCTATTGCGAAAGAAAGGAAATTAATCTTAGAAGCTGTGAGATGGATAGAATTGCCACCTACCTTGTAGGTGTTAAGCGTTCAACTGGTCAGCATCCTGGTGGAATTGTTGTTGTTCCTCATTATGTTGATATTTATGATGTTACACCAGTTCAATATCCTGCTGATAACATTGAAAATAATTGGAGAACAACTCATTTTGATTATCATTCATTCGAGCAAAATTTATTAAAGTTTGATATTCTTGGACACGATGATCCTACTTTAATTAAGTATTTTATGGATTATGTTCATGAGCATCAAAAGGATTTCCCATTTGATAATCCTCAGGATATTCCAATTGATGATAAAAATCTATATAGACTTTTCTATGACCCAAGTGTTATTGGTGTAACAGCAGAGGATATTGATTCTCCAGTTGCATCATATGCAGTTCCAGAGCTTGGAACAAACTTTGTTCGTGGTATGCTTGTTGAAACCTTACCTAGAACGTTTGCTCAGCTTGTAAAAATTTCAGGTCTTTCTCATGGTACTGATGTATGGAATACTAATGCTCAGGATTTGGTTGCTGGAAAAACAGAATTTGGTAAAATTGAATTCAAAGATATTATAGGTTGTCGTGATGATATTATGGTTGACCTATTAAGATTTGGGGTTGAACCATTAAGTTCGTTTAAAATTATGGAGTTTGTTCGTAAGGGTAAGGTAGCAAAGGATCCTGAAACATGGGAAAAATATACTAAAATGATGAGAGAAAAAAATGTTCCTGAATGGTATATCTGGAGTTGTGCAAGAATCAAGTATATGTTTCCTAAGGCTCATGCTACAGCTTATTGTATGATGTCACTAAGAATTGCTTGGTTTAAGGTTTATGCCCCATCATTATTTTATAGTGCATGGTTTTCAAAGCGTGCTAAAAACCATTCAGTTGTTGCTTATTTAGGTGGCAAGGTTGCAATTAGAGCCGCAATGGAGGAAATTCAAAATAAAGAGGGAAGAACTGCGACTGATGATGATAAATTTATTGCTCTACAGGTTGCCCTTGAAATGGTAGCAAGAGGAATAAAATTTTTACCTGTAAATGTTATGAAGTCAGATGCAACAATTTTTACAATAGAGGATGGAAATCTTCGTATTCCATTTTCAGCTGTTGATTCATTAGGTGAAAGCATTGCCTTTGATATTGTTGAAAGACGCAATGAACAACCATTTACATCTAAAAAGGATGTATTAAAACGTACTCGTCTATCACAAACATTATTTGAAAATTTCAATATAATGCATGCCTTTGGTGATCTTCCTGATGAGGATCCCGAGGAAGAGCAGGGAATATTCGCTTTTATGTGATTTTGTGGGAAATAAAAAATATATATATATTTGATATAGTGTTGTGATATAATTATATTAACGAGGTGATATACAAATGAAAAATAATCCAATTTTTTCAAATATTCAAACTGGTGAAGCCTATTATGATACAGTAGAGGATAGAGCTTCATATAAGGGTGTTTGTATTAAAACATTTATATTTTTAGGTATTACAGTTTTAGTAGCAGCTTTAGTTGCATTCTATTTACCAACAATTATTACAACTGGTAATTTTATTCCATTTTATATGATGCTTGCAGTTGCATCAGTAGTTGGCTTTATTAGTGTTATGATTGGTAGATTTAAAGAAAGTGCAGCAAAATATGCTGGAGTAATTTATTCAATTTGTGAAGGAATGTTTGTTGGCTGTATTTCAGCCTTATGTGCAGCAGTTGTTGATAAATCTGTTATAATTGCAGCATTTTCAACACTTGTTATTTTCTTAGTTATACTTACCTTGTATTCAACAGGTATTTTAAGGGTTGGTTCAACATTTAGAAGAATTTGTATGGCTATGGGGTTTGGAGCTATTGCTTTAGTACTACTTACTTCAATCGCAAGTATTTGGGTTGGTGGAGAAGCATATTTTACTATGATGATTGCTGTTGAAGCCTTCTTATTGATATATGGTTCTATAACATTATGCTTAAATTTCAATGAGGCTGATGCTGTTGTTAAATCAGGTGCATCTAAGGAAGCTGAATGGTGTGTTGCATTAGGCTTGATTGTTAGTTTAATTTATATCTATGTTGAAATTTTAAGATTAATTATTTTAATTGCAGCAAGAAACGAAAAATAAAAAAATATTGATAGCCTACTCTTGTAGGCTATTATTTTTAGGAGAAATGTATGAAAAATAAAGTTTTGTTAGTGATTGGTTATATTATTTTAGGCATCGTATTATTACCTATTATAGCAATAGGAATTTATATTGCACCTGGAGCATTATTGTTTTATATTTTATATTTTTATAATAGAAAAAAATTTGGACCAATGGATTCAAAGGAAGGTAAAAATTATAAAATCGCAAGTACAATTATTATTATAGTTGGTTTGTTAATTTTAGTTTATGTAATGAAGGCTAATTTATGGAGCCCTATTGGCTATTTATATGTCCAAATTCTTGTTTTTGCAGGACTTCTTCCAGCCTGTTATCACATATATAAGGAAATTAAAAAAAATAAAGAATCAAAAAATGTTGAAAATTAGAATGTTAAATTTTTCTTTTTAAATTTAAAATTCAAATAATTAGCCTATTTTTTCTAATCCCTTTTTCATATAGTAGAATGAGGAGGGAAGTTATGTTTAATAATATGAATGGCAATACATGTGGTTGTATGGAAACAAAGAATTGTTGTGAGGTAGTTCAAACCTATAATGTAGTAGAGATTCCTCATTATACAAATTATCATACACATCAGGTTAATAATTGCATTAAAAAGCATATAAATATTCCAGTATTTTCAACAAGCTATGAAAATGTTTATATAGATGAATATGTAAATGCTAATCCAATTTATCAACAGCCTATGTATCAAGGATATGGCTATCAGAATTTTCAAGGATTAAATCCTAATGAATATCAAGGAAATAGGAACAAATCCTGGTAATTTTAATCCTAATATGAATATGTAATTGTAAGCAAGCTAAGTTCTTGCTTTTTTAATTTTGTGATGATTTTTTTAACTAATTAGGTTATAATTTAAATAGAAAACTGGATTAATAAATGAAAAATATTTAGATAAGCTTTCTATAAGATTAGAAGAAGGTTTTACACCAAAAACAATAGTGAAGCATATTAGTAATATAGATTTTTACTTAAATAATCTTTTAACTAATTCTGATATAATTGATTGAAAATCGAATTGATGTATTAGATTTTTTTTCAGTTGTTGGTTTATTCATAAGGCTTTATGCTCAAGCATTGAGGCAATAAGCCTAATATTAGCAGTTAAAAAGATTATAAGTATATGTGTAAACTTGAGTATGCAGATTTAAATAATATGAAGATATGCTTGTAGAAATAAAGGAAAAGAATAGTTGAATTGAAAATCATATTGAATATGAAGATGATATAGAGCTTTAAGTTATTTATTATTTTTAAGATTGTATATAGAATTACAAGTTTAATTGTTATATAATAAAGTATCAATTAAAAATTGATAAAATATTATTGTATCATTATTATATTTTGTTTAGTAGGAGGTTTTTGTTATGGGATTAGTAAGTTTAGTAATTTTAGCTATTACAGGTCTTTGTCTTATTTTCTCAATGCTTGGTGGCTTTTTAAAGGGAGGAAAGCGTGCAATATTGAGATTGATTATAGTAATAGCAGTATTGGTTTGCATATTTTTATTTCGCGAGCAAATTACCGCAATAGTTTTTAAGGCATCATATGATAATAAAACTATTGAAGAATGGGTGGTTCAAGCTATTCCTGAGGAATATTTAAAATATAAGGATATTGTTTGGCCAATATTTATGATTCTTTCTAGTATGATTATTTTTATGGTCGGATTATTTGTTTGTGAATTATTATCTTTAATAATTTATTATATTTTAGCTATTTTTGTTAAGCCAAGAAAAAATGAATATGGAAGAGTAAAAAAGCATCCATTAATTGGTTTACTTATTGGGGCAATTCAAGGAATTATTATAGCTATTGCTTATTGCAATGTTTTAACTGGCGTAACAATTAATGTTGAAGTATTAGAGGGAATTGAACTTAATGGTAAGTCATTAATTGATGAATCAACAATTGAGGTTGCTGGAAAAAAATTGGGTATAGAGGAATATAATAATAGTCAGGTTGGAGTGTTATATCGTAAGTTTGATTCTATATTATATAAAAATGTTTCAAAATATAAAATTGATGATAAGGAGTATACTCTTGATGGTCAAATTGAAACCTTAAAATCAGCAGTTAAAATTGCAAATGAGTTACAGAATATTCAAAATATTGATTTTAGTGGTGGTATCACATCTGAAAATAAGGATAGCTTAATCGAAGCAATTAGAAATATCGGTAGTATTGTTAATGGTTCAACTGAAGAAGTTAAGGAATCAATAAATAATATTATTCAGGTTGTTGGTGATAATTTAAATGCTGATATTGATTTATCAAATTTAGATATTACTAAGATAAATTTTGATGAAACAGCAAATGCTGTTGAATCTGCCTATAAAGTAATGGATGGTAATTTAACAGGTGATGAGCTTAATCAAGAAATTGATAAATTAGTAGATTCTGCAATTGAATCTAATTTATTACCTCAAATTGCGGGTATGACTGATTTAAAGGTTGATATTCCAGAAGATAAAAAAGAAGATATTACTTCTAAAATTGATAATTCAAGTTTAAGTGAAAGTGATAAAGAAAAGATTAAAAACATGTTTAATTTGAAAGGAGAAAAATAATTATGTTATATGAAGAGTTAGGACATGCAAATATTCAAGCTTTAAAGGATCATGATAAGGTAGCTAGATCTATTTTGTCAGTGGTTTATGGAAAGTGCAAGCAACAAAGCATTGATTCAGGCTTAAATGCTAAATCATTGCCTGATGGAGATTGCTTACGTATTATTCAAAAGACTATTAAGGAGCTTGATGAGGAGGCTATGGGCTATCAAAAGGCAAATAGACCTGAAAGTGTTTTAGAAATTGAAAAGCAAAAGGCTGTTATTGCGAAATTCTTACCAAAAATGATGAGTGAAGATGAAATTCGAAACGAAATCGCTAAGCTTGAAGATAAGAAAATTCCAAGCGTAATGAAACATTTTAAAACTAACTTTAATGGTTTATGTGATATGGCTATTGTTAGTAAAATAGCTAAAGAATTTCAATAAGAAATAAAGCACCTCTAGTGTGAGGTGCTTTTATTATCCTCTGAGGTATCAGAGGATTTCTTTTTCTTTTTAATAAAAATTTTAGCTGAAATTATAATTGTAAAAGCAAGTATAGCTGCAATAATTACACCAATAATTTCAGGTGGTGTCATTTCAACTGATTTATTATCAATTAGACAACTTTTAATAACAATAAATGGTGCTGCCGCAACAAAGGCAAGTGATGCAAATTGCATCTGGACGTCATATTTTTTTGTTAAGAATTTTATCAGCTTAGAAAATAAGAAGATTCCTATTCCATAGCCTAAAAGATATACTCCTAAAATTTTTATATTAGAAATAAATATTTCTAAATAGTTGGGTGCACTAAAGGTTAAAAGCTCAGTAATCATATTAGTGAAGGCATAATAGATACCAAGTGATAAAAATACTACAGCAAAGTCAATTCCAGGAACAATGAATGTTGCACTTGTGACAACTCCAATAATTCCCATTCTAAGTAAATACCAAATGTCTGGATCCTTTGGAAATTCAGTTACAGTTCCCTCGCTCCATAGCATGTTATACAATAGTAGCAGGGAAAAAATGACTGAAAATACTATCCAGCATGATATTTTTTTAAAGTTTTTCCTTAGCTTAAATATCATATCTGGTAGTGAAGCTATAATGAATCCTAGTATAGCAAATGTTGTAATTAAAGGAAATTTTTCAAATAATATATTAACAGAGAAGGCAGCCGCAATAGCTCCTAAAAAATAACCTAAGGTTAAAAATAGAAGAAATGTTACATTATGCTTAAAATCTTTAAATATATTAGCAATTGCTTCAACCATTAAAAAATATATTCCAACAATTATTCCAACTGTAGAAGCGCTTATTCCAGGAATTCCAACACTTATTAGTCCTAATAAAAATCCTTTTAATGATATGATTAAATAATCTTTAATTTTCATTGTTTTTAAATCCATTAAATCACATCCTTATTAAAATTATTATAGCACAATTAAAATTACAAACAAAACATAATTTATTAAGATAATTATTTGCCCTTGAAATATTTATATATTTTAAAGATAATATAGGTGCAATAAAAATTAATGGAGGCTTTTATGGAGTATAAAATTATAAATTTATATGACAAGGTAGATTTAATAAATGAAGGAGCTTTATGGTTTAGCATAAAATGGAATAAACCTAAACAATATTATATTGAAAGTATGAGGGACAATCTTAGAAATAAAATGGCAATTCCTCAATGGTATGTTGTTATTTTAAGTGATGAGATTATCGCAGGCTGTGGTGTTCTTGATGATGCTTCGTTTAATCCAAGTCTAAATTATTTGTATGTTGATGAAAAATATAGAAATCAAGGAGTTGCTACAACACTGCTTGATTATGTTTGCCATGATATGAGTAAAAGAAGAATTTATTCTTTATATTTAGAAACAACTATTGGAGATTTTTTTGAAAAGTGTGGTTGGAAATATATTTTTAATTGTGATGATAAAAAAATTTACGTTCGTAATAAAGAACAAAAAAGCAGTGAATAGTCTAATTAAAAATTAGTCTTCACTACTTATTTTGAAGCTAAAGTTTCTATAGCTTTATTATTTTCAATTTGATTTTTATTATCTTCAATTTGTTTTTTTTCAAAATGATAATCTAAAAAAGAAAATAAAACAAGTGAAATAAAGATAATTAAAACTCCAATTATTGATATTATATTTTGTTGTTCCTTTAATATTATCATTGAATATATAAATGAAAACATTGGATCTATATAGGATAATATTGAGATTTCATCTTTGTTTAAATTTTTTAATGAAGCAAAGTATAAAAAATAGGAAAGTCCGGTATTAATTAGCCCTAATATAATTATGGCAATACCAGCCGATAATGTTAAATTAATTTTATAGTCTTTATTATAAATATAAAAAGGCAAGGTAACAATAAGACATATTATAAAATTAATTATATTCTTATCTGATGAATTAATTGTTATTTTTTTGTTCAATATTATAAATATACTATAACAAATTGCTGATAGTATAGAGTAAATTGTTGACATTTTATTTATTCCACCAGCTCTAATCATTAGTGTTAGTCCAACAAATGTCAAAATTACAGTTGAAAGCTTCATAATTGCGTTTTTTTCATGTTCGAAGATTATACTATAGATAATTACAATTATAGGTGCAGTATAATAAATGATTGTTGATGAGCCTACATTATATTTAAAGGCACTAAATAAAAATATCCATGATAAAGACATTACTATTGCTTCAGGTATTATTATTTTCCATTCTTTTTTTAGCGTTAGTAAATCAAGCTTTTCTCTTTTTATTAGTTTATATACAATAAAAAATAAAAGTCCAAATATACTTCTTATGAAGCATATACCTATGCTTGATAGAGGAATATATGATGAAACTAAGCCTAATGTTGAAAATATAAGCATAGCTAATATATAGGTTATTTTAGATGTCATATATTTTCCTCCTTGATTACATACTATTATAGTGTTAAAATACTGTTAAGTAAAATTTAAATTATTTAACCGTAAGTTAAATAAAATTTAACAGAGGAGTATTTCTATGACAACTGAAACCTATCGTATATTTCTTGCTATTGCTAAGCATAAATCATTTTCTAAGGTTGCTAAGCTTTTCTACGTTTCAACACCTGCAATATCACATCAAATTTCACTTTTAGAGGATGAATTTGAATTTCCACTTTTTAAAAGAAATAAAACTGGAGTTGAGCTTACTCAAATGGGAGAAGCTATTTATCCTAAAATTTATGAAATAGTAAAAAAAGAGGATGAACTAAAACAGCTTGTTTCTGTATATAATGGTTTAGGTAAAGGAAGTATAAGACTAGGAATTTTTAATTCAATGTGTTATTTTATCCCAAATTTAATAAAAAAATTTAAAGAATTGTTTCCACAAATTACCTTTGAAATATACCAAGGCTCATATGAAGATATAATAGGTTGGTTAAAAAATAGTCAAATTGATTTAGGTTTTTTATCTAAATCAGTAAATAAGGAATTTAATTTTTATACTATTTTTGAGGATCCACTTATGTGTATATTACCACTTAATTATGAGGATGTTAAATCTATTACCTTAGATGAAATGTCTAATCTACCATTTATTATGCAAAGAGAAAGCTGTGATGCTGATGCAAAAAGATTGATTACAAAGCTATCCTTAGATATTCACACTACCTGTCATGTTGTTGATGATTTAACAACTATATCTATGGTTGAGGCTGGCTATGGTATTGCGATTATGCCTAGATTAACAATGATGGGATTAGAGAACAGAGTTAAGATGGTTCCGATATTACCACTTGATAAAAGAATAATTGGAGTTGTAACTAAGGATGAGGAGCTTTCGCCAGCTGCCAAGGAATTTTTAAAATTTATTAAAAATTATAATTTTGAAGGAGTAATATACGAATAATGGATGTAATATAAGTATTGATATTTTATCTAGTGATTGATAAAAAATGAAAAAGTGTGAAAATTATTTTCACACCTGATCATTTAAATAATAAAAGAATCAATTTCTAATTCATTTAGTATTTTTATTTTTATTTTTTTCAAATTCTTTAAATCAATATAAAATATTTTATCAAATTCAACAATTTGTTCTTTTTCATCAATAGTAATAGTGATTTTAGCATTAGTGTTTTTAGTGATTATTCCAAATGAATTAGTTGCTTCGATTTCAATTTCACCATTTCCTTTTATTGTATAACCAAAGGTTGATGATGTATATTTTTTTTCAAATGTTTGATTATCGTCTATATAATATAAAGCATTTTTTGGTGATATTTGCTTACCATTTGTTGTAAGAGCCATATTAATATCTGAAATTGCAACATACTTTTGTTCACTTGTATTAGTTATAACAATTTTGTAATATCTTATATTTATTGTATCAAACGAAACACTTAAATTTTTATTTGTTACAGTTTGATTTTCAACGACCTTTAATTTTTTTAAATCATCAAGTGTTGTACCACCATATAAGGTAAAGAAAGTAGGATAATGAGCTTGATTTCCATTATAGGTTGTCATATTTAAGGTATTTACGAAGTAATTTGCGCCTAAATCGATAGTAAGCTCAAATGGCTCAGCATTAATAAATTTATTTTTCACACTATGATAGCTTGTTGAGCTATTGCCATCTAAAATGTTTTCAATTTTAAATGAATCATCCCATTTACTATAGCTTTCACTATAGTCTATTATTTTTTGATTTGTAAGTGGTACAGTGAAGCTTGTACTATTGTATTCTCTTTTGTATCTATCATTAATTTTAAATGTTTGTGATTTTGATGTTTGATTATTAAATAAATATGTAGAATTAATTGAGGTTAATTTATCATAGCCACCAAATAATTCTGCAAATCCATCTTGGTGATTTGAATTTATTGTTATTCTAAAATAAATGTAATCACCATTTTTTACATTATAGGTAATATATTTATCATTATAATTTATTGGATTATTTTTGGGACTATCAATAATATCGGTATAAGATGAGGTATTTAAGCCTAATTCAAGTAGAGTATCGCTTCTATTTGAAGTTCCTACTGAGATTTTATATTCTCCATCCTTTGGCATATAGACTTTACCATAATATGAGGCAATTTCCTTATTTGATACACCATTAACAAAATGAGTATTTATTAAAGATGCTATTTTATTTGTATAGCCCTCAAAGTTTTTAGCTATTGCCTCACTACAGCTTGTAAAAGTCTTTGTATCATAGCTATATTTTTCATAATTTATTCCAATGAATTTTGGTAATAGCTCAACAACAAACGTTTGTGTACTTGTGATATCGTTGTTAGTTAATTCTAAATTAATAAGAAGCTTTGAGTTATTCTTAGTTGAGATATTTATTTTATTATTTTTAGTAGTATAGTTAGTATAGGTTGGTGAAATTATATTTTTAATTTTATAGCTAAAGCCCTCTGGTAGTGTTAATGATTTATCTAAATCTAAAACATAGCTTGTTGTAGGATCTACAACATAAGGTAATACTGTAATTATTTCACTATCATTAATAACCTTACCTGTTTGTTCATTTATGGTTGCAGGAATAAACATAGGTAGCTTTGAATATTTTTGTTTTAATGATTCACTTACCTCCTGATGTAAAAGAGAAAAGTAATATTCCATATTATGGCCTGTTGTCTCACATAGTGATTCATACCAATTATCTGATCCACCGCCACCATTTTTATAATTACAGGCTTTTATGAAGGTATCAACACCAAAGGTATGAATTATATCAGCATATGTATTTAAAGAGGAAATAGGTGAAGTAGTAGAGCTTGATTGGTTTAATGTTTCATTTAATGATACTTTAGGGTTTAAATATCTATTCCAATCTCTTAAGTTATCTCTATTTTCACTTATTTTAGTATAATTTATATATGATAAAAGACTTAATGCATTATTTGTTACCTCATCGCCGGGATTAAAGCCATAGCGTTGAAAGTGATGATTATATTCATGAATTGGACCCCAACTACCATTTGTTGTAAATCCTTCATAGTCTAGTGCACCACTCATCCAATCAGGTGGTAAATTGCACCAATTTCTGCCAACAAAGGCAACAGCAGAGCCAGCTGCAACAAAAGGATCATAAATAAAATCAATTCCGATAGTTTTTCTTGAACCAGCTGGAATTTGTTTACTTATGTTTGAAACACTAAGCCAAAAATTTGAAATTTGATTTAAATTATCATAGTCTAAATTGGCATATTTTTTAGGACCAGAATGTCTTACACAGGAATCCCAAACCTCTAAGTCAAAATATGGGGCACTACAGCCCTTTAACCTTTCAAATTCATCCTTTGTTGTAAGCCCATAAATAAAATGAGTATATTCTAAAGCCCCAGATATTGTGATTGTAAAATCACATTGTTTAATAGGTGTTACATAAATTGGACCGCCTAAGAATGTAGCAACATAGGTTGTTTCTTCATTTGCAAGCATTTCATTACCTAATAGAGGCATTCTTGAAAAATCGTTTCTAGTGATCCAAATATTATTCAGCTCATTATTTTGAGAGTACTGTCCCATCTCAATTTTAACTCCACCTGTTTTAGATAAATCCTCATTAGATAAGGTAATAGTTATAACCTCGCCTGCAGGAGCATACAATCCTGTAACGTGGTTTCCAACCTCTCTTGCTGAAATTGTTAACCTTTTAATTACCGCAGCTTCATCATCACTTGGAGTACCATAATAGGTATTTAATGATGTAGTGTGCTTATATAGCTTTCTTTCTAGTATGGTATCATTTAAATAAAGATTTCCATCCTTATCAATTTTATTGTAGGTGCTGTCACTTGCTTTTAAATAATTTGATTCATTAATTAAAGCTGTTTTTTCTTCATCAGTTATATTATCAAGACTTGTACCATAGGTTGGATATCTATTTCCTTCATCGCTTATTTGGGGAATATTTCTTTCAACATTTTCAAGTATCTCGTAGGCTAATCCTATTTTTAAATCACTACCTTCAAAGCTTAGCTTTGTTTTAGTCTCATCATTTGTATTTTTATCCGGATTAATAGGTGTTGTTGGTGTGTCATTCGGCGTATCGTCATTTGGTACATCTATTTGTTTGCAACTTACAAGTGTAAATATCGAAATTGTTGTTAATAAAAATAATAATGTTTTTTTCATTTTTACCCCCATATATTTTTGTCTTTTATATGATAGTTTATTAGTATTAATATTGCAAATGTTTTTAATAAATATTTTTTAATATGCATTTCTTTTAATATTTACTTGATTAATATTCTATAATATAATTATCTTGAATTTTATTTTTGTGAAGCTTTTTAGGTAAGCTTTTCTAAAAATAATTTTTTAATCTTATTATAGGAGTTTTATGATTATGGAAAATAATAAGCAAAACGAACAAAAAAAGACTCCATATTTAACTGCCTTAAAGAAGTATGTTAAAGAAGAGGTATCACCATTTGATGTTCCAGGCCATCATATGGGAAATGTCCAAAATGATTTTAAAAAATATATTGGTGAAATGACATTTAAATGTGATGTTAATGCGCCAAGAGGCTTAGATAATTTAAACCATCCAACAGGTGTAATTTTAGAAGCTCAGGAGCTTATGGCTAAGGCTTATAAGGCAGATGAGGCTTTCTTTTTGATTAATGGTACATCAGGTGGAATTTTAGCTATGATTATGGGCTGTTGTAGTGCCCATCAAAAAGTTATTATTCCTAGAAATTGCCACAAATCAGTAATTAATGCATTAGTTTTATCGGGAGCTACACCAATATTTATTTCACCAGAATATGATTTCGATTTGGAAATATCTAATCAGCCATCAATTGATGCTTATAAGAAGGCGATTGATGAAAATTTAGATGCAAGAGCCATTTTTGTAATTAATCCTACATATTTTGGTGCTTGCTTGAATTTAAAGGAATTAGTTAAATATGCTCATGATAGAAATTTAATTGTTTTTGTTGATGAGGCACATGGTGCTCATTTCGCTTTCAATCATTATGGTCCTGATAGTGCAATGGAATGTGATGCCGATTTATCTGCTGTATCATTACATAAAACAGGAGGCTCTCTTACTCAATCATCTGTTCTATTACGTAAGGGAAATAGAGTTACTCATTATGAGATTGCTAAGGCATTTGCCTTAATAAACACAACATCCCCATCTACTTTACTTTTAGCCTCACTTGATTCAGCTAGGAAGTATATGGCTTTAAATGGACAAGAGGCTTTAAATGATATTGTTAATCTTGCAAATTACGCAAGAAAGGAAATAAATAGAATTCCTGGCTTTAAGGCTCGTGGTAGGGAATACTTTTTATCTAAGAATGTTTTTGACTATGATGATACTAAGCTTGTTATTGAAATTGAATCATTGGATTTAAATGGATTTGAAATGTATAATTTACTTAAGGATAAATATTCTATTCAAATGGAGCTAGCAGAGGCTTATACGCTTTTAGGAATTATTGCGATCGGGTCAAAAAAAGCTCATATTGATAATTTAGTTTTAGCATTGAAGGATATATCACTTCACCATTATCAAGAAAATATTAATTATCCAAAGTATAAGTATGATAGACCATTTCCTGTGGGAATTGTAAGACCTAGAACAGCCTATCATGCACCTTTAAAGGTAATACCTCTTGAAGAGGCTACGCATCAAATATCAAAAGAATCAATTATGATTTACCCTCCTGGAATTCCTCTTATAATACCAGGTGAAATATTTACTAAGGATATTATTGAAAGAATTAAGCTATATCGTAGGACTGGGGCGACTGTTTTATCTGACTATGAGGATTATGTTTCAGTTATTGATTTAGATACATGGGATTTATACGAAAAGCACAAGAAGGATTTAGAGGAATATTATGAATCAATTAGACTTAAAAATGAATAATATGCCATTTGAGGGACTGCCTCATAGGGGAACAATAATTTTATTACCATATAGATGTGATACATGGCGATGTGACGCATTATATGCTTTGGATGTATTTTATAACCTTGTTTCTATTATTAGCAAATATGAAATGGTTTATTTAGTATGTGATCCATCTATAGATGATAAAAAAATTGAAAGATTTAAAATGAAAAATGTTCTGATATTACGCTTAGAGTACAATGACGCCTGGGCTCGAGATAATACCTTAATTTATGTTAAAAATAATAATAAAAATGTTGCCATTGATTTTAGATTTAATGCTTGGGGTGGAAGTGTTGATGGACTATACTCGGATTATAGAGCAGATGATGCTTTAGGAAAAAAACTAGCTAAGGCTTTAAATGATGAATGTGTTTCTTTAGATAATTTTATATTAGAGGGTGGATCTATTCATACTGATGGTGAGGGTACATTCTTAACTACAGAGGCATGCTTGCTATCAAAGGGTAGAAATAATTTATCAAAAGAGGAAATTGAAGCTGTGCTATCTAAATATCTTGGAGCTAAAAAGGTATTATGGCTAAAGCATGGTATTTATAATGATGAAACAAATGAGCATGTTGATAATATGGCTTGTTTTTTAAAGCCTGGTGTTGTTTTGGTGGCTGATTGTGATGATGAATCAGACATTCAATATAAGTATTCAAAGGATGCTATAAGGTATTTAGAAAATGAGTGTGATGCTAAGGGAAGAAAGCTTAAGGTAATTAAAATACCTACGCCAATCAATTTAAAAATGACACGTGATGAGGCAGAAGGACTTGATAAAACTGACGCAATAGAGCGTTGTGAGGGAGACAGGTTAGCTGGATCTTATGTCAATTTTTATCAATCTGATAGATTTGTTATTGTACCTAAGTATGGTAACTTACTTGATGATATTGCCTTTAATATTTTAAAGGAGTTTTATCAAAATAAGGATGTTTATCAGCTTGAATCTCGTGAAATACTATTAGCAGGTGGTAATATTCACTGCGTAACTATGCAAATACCAAAGGAGGATTAATTTATGAAGGTTAAGCTAGCAGCAACACAAATGACTATATCTTGGGATATAGATAATAACATAAAAAAGGCTTGTGATATGGTAAGAAAAGCAGCCAAAGAAGGAGCAAATGTTATTTTGCTTCAAGAGCTATTTCAAACACCTTATTTTTGTCAAAAGGAAAAATATGAATATTTTGATTTAGCTATTTCAAACATTTATGAAAGTGATTTTTATAAAACATTTGAAAATCTTGCTCGTGAATTGAATGTTGTAATTCCTCTTTCTTTTTTTGAACGTGATGGAGTTGCTTTCTATAATTCAATTACAGTTATTGATGCTGATGGAAGTAATTTGGGCTTATATAGAAAAACTCATATACCTACTGGTGAATGCTACGAGGAAAAATTCTATTTCACACCTGGAGATACTGGTTTTAAGGTTTTTAATTCGAAATTTGGAAAAATTGGTATTGGCATTTGCTGGGACCAGTGGTTTTCTGAAACAGCTAGATGTCTTACTTTAATGGGAGCAGAAATGTTGTTATTTCCAACCGCAATTGGCTCAGAGCCTGTTTTACCAAAGGATAGTAAGAATCATTGGCAGAATGTTATGTGTGGTCATGCAGCAGCCAATATTATTCCTGTAGTTGCATCTAATAGAGTAGGTGTTGAAATAGAGGGTGATTCATCTATGACCTTCTATGGCTCTTCATTTATTGCAAATGAGGAAGGCGATAAGGTTTGTGAGCTTAATAGAAGTGAGGAAGGAATATTAGTTTACGAATTTGATTTAGATGAGATTAATAAAAAAAGAGTAAGCTGGGGTATTTTTAGAGATAGAAGACCAGATATGTATGAAGCTATTAGACATCAAAGCTTTTTAAAAAAGTAAAATTTAAATAAAAATTCATTTTATTGTAAAATTTTATTTAAATTAATAAAGGATGATATTATGAATGAAGAATTAACAATAAAAAAATTTGATAGCCTTTTAAAGGAAAATAAAATAACTGAAGCTAAAGAGTTTATTGAGGATGAACTTAATAGGGCAATTTGTTGTGGTGATACTTCATTAATTATTACTTTATTAAATGAAATTATTGGATTTTATAGAGATTTAGGTTTATATGATAATTCTTATAAGTTAGCTATGTCTTTAGAAAAATTAATCAAGAATATTGATGATAATAACGCTAAATTTATTTCCTATATTAATATAAGTAATTCCTATAGACAGTCAAAGCATTATGATTTAGCCCATAATGCTTTTAACTGTTGTTTAAATATTAATGATTTATCTTTAATTAAGGAGCATAAGGCATTGTATAACAATTTAGGCCTTTTATATCAAGATGAAAATAATTATGTTGAGGCAATAAAATGTTTTAACATGGCAATTGATATAGTAAGCGATGATTTAATTAAAAATGCTACAACATATGTAAATTTAGCTGAATGCTATATTGCATTAAATCAATATAATGTGGCATTAGATTATTTAAATAAGGCTACAATCGTCTTTGATAATAATTTGGATGATTTTCATATTATGGGATATTATAAAACCAAGGCTAAGCTTTATTATCTAATTAACGATTTAAATTTGAGTAATGAATTTTATATTAAAGCATTGTGTAAAATTGATAAATTTGTAGGAAGAGGTAAGCTTTATTCTAATACAAGAGATGAATATGAGCTTGTTTTAAAAAAATTAAATAAAAAAAGAACTTCAGGATTAGAGATGTCATTGAATTATTTTAATGATTTTAAGTCTATATTATTTAAAGATATAGAGCCTGATACCTTAAATAATATAACAATTGGTTTATTTGGACTTGGTAGTGAATGCTATTTATGCGATGATTATATTTCTGAGGATCATGATTTTAATCCAGGATATGTTGTATTAGTTGAAAATAATGTGCCAAAATCAGAATTTTTAAAGCTTAGTAATAATTATAATTTATTGCCAAGGGAATATGATAGGTTTTTTATCAGAAATGTTCTTCCTAAGCATGGTGTTTTCTATGTAGATGAATATTTATTTGAATTTCTAGGTATTAAAGATATTAATAATTTAACTATGCAAAATAAATCATTATTAACGAATGGTAAAATATTTTACTTAGGTGAAAATTCAACTTTTTATGCTTTAAGAAGGAATACAATAGACAATTCTAAAAATGATTATTTAATAGATGTAAGCTTGAAGGCATTAGAGATTTCTCAATATCCTTATAATCTTAAAAGATGCAGTGATAGAGCTGATGTGGATACTTATGCTTTACTAAAAAATCATTTAATTGATAGACTAATTGAATACTATTATATTTACAATCATAAATATCTACCTCATGACAAGCTTGAACTTGTTCTTATGGATAAAAATAATGCTATTTATAGTTTTATTATTAATATTATCAATGATAATATTGAATATGAAAAAATAAATGAAACAATAATTAATGATTTATTTAATAATCATATTATCATAAAAAAGAGCTCAGCCTATATAAGTGATTATAAGGATGAAATAGCTAAATTTGTTAAGGAATATCTTTATAAACAAAAAATGGTTAAAAAAATTATTGAAATTGAATGGGATATGTTTTCAAATTTAAATAATATTGGTGGTAGAGCTGATTGTCAAAATAATAGAGCAATGTTTAATTTGATGAGAAAAAGCCAATATTTTGCTTGGAATTGTGACCTAATTAATTCATATTATAATGATTTAATTAAGGCTAAGGAAAATAATTATAATTTATTATGGATTAAATATGCATTTATGGAGGAAACGGTTGATCCTAATCATTTTAAACTTATTAAGGATAACTTACCTATATTATCTTTAAAAATGATTAATTTAAGAGAGGCAATTGTTTCTGTACAGTTAGAAATGCTAGAAGAATATTCTAAAGATAATGATATTTCAAAAATGAGAACTATTAATACAAATAGTGATAAATATAACAATGCTTCATATGAAACCTATTTAAGAGGAGAATTATCATCATATTCAGAAAATACTCTTTATTTATATGCTAGCTATTTAGCTAATCTTTCAAAGGAAAATAAGAATATAGTAGAATTGACATTGTACTATACTAATTTGTTTAAAATGTAGATTTCAATTTTAAGCATAATTTGATTTTGTTAATATAGTGAGTTATTAAATAAAAAATAGTTTATAAAAATAAAAAAAATTACTTATTTCTCTTTAACAAATTTAAAAATGAGATATAATTGTTAGTAGAGAAATTCATTTATAATTTCATAGGAGGAAGATATTATGTCATATAGATTTATGTTAAATGAAACTTCTTATCATGGACATGGAGCAATTGAAAATATAGTTCCAGAAGCAAAGGCTAGAGGCTTTAAGAAGGCACTAGTTTGTTCAGACCCAGATCTTGTAAAATTTGGTGTTACTAAAAAGGTTACTGATTTATTAGATGCTGGTGGTGTAGCTTATGAGCTTTATAGCAATATTAAGCCAAATCCAACTATTGAAAATGTTACAAGCGGTGTAGAGGCTTGTAAGAAGGCTAATGCTGATTTTATTATTGCAATCGGTGGTGGTTCTTCAATGGATACATCTAAGGCTATTGGTATTATTATGACTAACCCAGAATTTAGAGATGTACGCTCCCTTGAAGGAGTAGCTCCAACAAAGAAGCCTTGCTTACCTATTATCGCAGTAGCAACAACTGCTGGTACTGCCGCTGAGGTTACTATTAATTATGTAATTACTGATGTTGAAAAGAAGAGAAAATTTGTTTGTGTTGATGCTCACGATATGCCTATCGTTGCAATTGTTGATCCTGATATGATGGCATCAATGCCAAAGGGTTTAACTGCATCAACTGGTATGGATGCCTTAACTCATGCAATTGAAGGTTATATTACTCGTGGTGCTTGGGAAATGTCAGATATGTTCCATATTAAGGCTATTGAAATTATTGGTAAATCTTTAAGAGGTGCAGTTCAAAACACTAAAGAAGGAAGAGAAGGTATGGCTCTAGGTCAATATATTGCAGGTATGGGATTTAGTAATGTTGGTTTAGGTATAGACCATGCTATGGCACATACATTATCAGCATATTATGATGTACCTCATGGTGTTGCTTGCGCAATGCTACTTCCAATTTCAATGGAATTTAATAAGGATGTAACCGGTACAAAATACAAGGATATTGCTGAAGCTTTAGGCGTTGATACTACTGGTATGAGCCAAGAAGAATATCGTAATGCTGCAATTAATGCTGTAAAGAAATTGTCAACTGATGTAGGTATTCCTACTAGGTGTGAGAAGATATTAGCTTCAGATCTTGACAATCTAGCAACTGATGCTTTGCATGATGCCTGCTATCCTGGTAATCCAAAGGAAGCAACTCATGCTGAGGTTGTTGAATTATTTAAAAAACTTATGTAAATTTAAACATTTAACTAAAAAGGTAATGGCTTTAGAAAAAAGGTCATTACTTTTTTTTATCTTAAAAATAAAAAATTATTCACATTGATGAATTATGTATTATAATTAAATTGTAGTTGATTGGATTATTAAAGTAATAAAGAACACATAATTGTAAAAACTAAAATTCTTTTAAATTTTTAATAAATAATAATTTTTAGTTTAAAGTGTTTAATTGATAAAATCTAACATAGTTTTGAGGTAATGTCTATGAAAAAGGTTATTAAATTTATTTCATTTATAATGATATTTAGTTTAATGCTGTTATTATGTTCATGTACTAATGGTGGAATAACTAGAACAAGTGGCTTGTTTACGTATAAGATCAATCTTGATACAAGAGAAATTATGATTATGGGATTGTCAAAAAAAGGACAACAAGAGGAAACAATAGTAATACCATCAATATTAAATGGTAAAAGAGTAATGAGTATTGGATGTCGTTATGATATGGGGGCAGAATATGCAGAATTTGAAAGTGAAAAGCTAAAAACTATATATTTTCCAAGTGGTTTTAGTAATTCTGATATTGATGGTTTTTATGATAAACTAACAAATGTTGAAAAAGTATTTTGGGGAGATCACAAATATAATAGAATTTGTAGAGGCCCATATCAATTGTCAAAAACATATGTTTCAAAACAAAATTTTGAAAAAAAAGAGAATGAATTTTATGACTTACCATTTATAGATATAGCTAATGTAGTATATTGCATAAATGATGGAACAGAAAATACATATTTTGTAGATTATGTATCTGGTGCTGTAGTGAATGTAGAACCACCTATACCATATAGAGAAGGATATAAATTTAAAGGATGGTATAAGGAGGTAGAGTGTATAAACAAATGGGATTTCGAAAAAGATGAAGTACCACAAATAGAATATGATTCTGAAGGAAAAGAGATATTCAAAGAAGTAAAAATCTATGCAGGATGGGAGTTGGAGTAAATGAAAAAGGTTATTAAATATATTTCATTTATAATGCTATTTAGTTTAATGCTGTTATTATATTCATGTACTAATGGGGGAATAACTAGAACAAGTGGCTTGTTTACGTATAAGATTAATCTTGATACAAGAGAAATTATGATTATGGGTTTGTCAAAAAAAGGACAACAAGAGGAAACCATAGTAATACCATCAATATTAAATGGTAAAAGAGTAATGAGTATTGGATGTCGTTATGATATGGGGGCAGAATATGCAGAATTCAAAAGTGAAAAACTAAAAACTATATATTTTCCAAGTGGTTTTAGTAATTCTGATATTGATGATTTTTATGATAAACTACCAAATGTTGAAAAAATATTTTGGGGAGATGTAAATAGCAATAAATTATTTAGGGGACCGTATGAAAAATCGTTAACATATGTGTCAAAACAAAATTATTATCTTGATAAAACTCGTAGAGAGGATAATAAAGTGACTTTTATTGAAATGGCAAATGTAAATTATTACATAAATGATGGAACAGAAAATACATATTTTGTAGATTATGTATCTGGTGCTATAGTGAATGTAGAACCACCTATACCATATAGAGAAGGATATAAATTTAAAGGATGGTATAAGGAGGTAGAGTGTATAAACAAATGGGATTTCGAAAAAGATGAAGTACCACAAATAGAATATGATTCTGAAGGAAAAGAGATATTCAAAGAAGTAAAAATCTATGCAGGATGGGAGTTGGAGTAAATGAAAAATAAAATATGGTTTATTATCTAATGTAGAAATAATATATCAAAATAATATTTTGATACTGTAAATTAATTTTTTTCAATTTGTTAATACTTAATGGTTTAAATTTATATATTTTCAAGAAATAATTTTTTTATTTCTTTTTTTACATTTTTCTACATTTTGTAAAAAAATGAAGTTTTATATGGTATAATTAATTAAAATATAGCTATAAAATGAGGTGTAAAAATGAATAACGTAAACGATTTAGATGAACTTATTGCGCTTATTAATTATTTAGTTAATCATAATAAGGCACATAATAATGAATTAAGAGAACTGGCTTTGAAACTCGATGCTGTTAAAAATAAAGAAGCATATGATGAAATTTTAGAAGCAATTTCAATTTATGATAGGGCTAATGGTAAGCTTGAAGATGCTTTAAAGAAGGTAAGAAAATAATGTGTTTATCTACTGTTTATGAAAATGTTATTTCTGATGATTCAGTGTTAATGAATAATGTTAGTAATTTGAAAATTGATAAGGATAAGATAACTTTAGTTGATTTAATGGAAAGAAAAAAAACTGTTATTGGCTGTATTGATAAGGTTGATTTGATTGATAATTACATTATCATTAATACAAAGGATGGTAAATGTGAATAATCCTATAATTATTGCGCTTGTCGGTAAGGGTGGAGTTGGTAAGACTTCAATTTCTGCTTTGATGATTAGAATTTTAATGGAAAAGTATCCAGATAAAAGGATACTTGCGATAGATGCTGATCCAGCTGTTGGGTTAGCTACGGCTTTAGGTGTTAGTGTTTCATCAACTGTTGATGATATAAGAAATTTATTTGTTTCAACTGTTGAGGATGGGAAAACTGATTCAGCTATTAAGATGCTTTCAGAGGCTAAGTATAGAATGGTAGATTCGATTGTTGAAATTAATAATTTATCTTTCTTAGCTATTGGTAGACCTGAGGCTAGTGGTTGCTATTGTAAGGTTAATGCCTATTTGAAGGAGGTAATTTCTATGATTGCCTCTAACTATGATTTTATTGTTATTGATGGTGAAGCCGGTATTGAACAGATTAACAGAAGAGTTATGGATTCTGTTAGTCATCTTGTTTTAGTTTCAGATGGCTCAAGGAAGGGGCTTGAGGTTGGCAGAACTATTTATGATGTTTCAAAAAGATTGGTTAATTTTAAACATTACGGTTTGATTGTTAATCGTGTAATTGATTTAAGCTATGTTGATTCTATTGATACATTAGGGTTAAATGTTTTAACTTTTATTCCTGATGATAGAAAAATAGCTAAATCTGATATGATGGGGGATAGTATATTTGAACTTGATTCAAATTCTATAATATATCAAAAAACAAAGATTGCTATAGAAAAATTGTTAGAGGGGGAATAAAATGAGAGATTTAAGGCATTTGTATTATTTTGAACAGCTTTTAGATAATGCAAATAATGATTTAATTAAAGAAGCTAAGGCTAAAGGTTTAAAGTGCGTTGGTAGTGTATGCTATCAGGTTCCTGAGGTATTACTTAACTTAGATAATACCTTTTCAGCACGTCTACGAGCACCTAGAACTGGTTCAATGGAGATGGGTACTTACTATTTAACGAGTTTTTTGTGTGAGTATACAAGAGCTTTGCTTGAAAGGGCGATTGAGGGAGGATACCAATTTTTAGATTGTTTAATTGCTCCTGATGGTTGTACAATGATTAATCGTTGTGTTGAAAATATGGAACTTTTAAAAACTATTCCAAATGACGATTTCTTTTATAAGTATATGGAAGTACCAATGAAGGCTGATGAAAATGGATTAAGCCTTTATGTATCTGAATGTAGAAAAAAAATATTAAATGAGCTTCATGATCATTTTGGTACTGATGTTAGTGATGAAGCTTTAAGAAGAGCTGTTTTTAAGCATAATAGATTATGTAGAGTTATAACTGAAATTGGTAATTTTAGAAAGGACGAACATCCTAGAATTACTGGTTATGAATTTCATGTTATTTGCATGGTATCCTATGTGTGTCCACATAATTTGATTATTGATAAGCTTGAGGAAACGTTAGAGGAAATTAAAACAAGGGTTCCTGATGAGAAGAAAAAGTATCGAGCTAGAGTTGTATTTGTAGGCTCTGAGGTTGATGATATTGATATGATTAAGCTAGTTGAGGAGTCAGGAGCAATGGTTGTTGCGGATAGATTCTGCTTTGGATCTTTACCTGGTAGAGAAGAGATTGTTTTAAATGATAATGAGGATGTTTTAACTCAAATATGTCGTCATTATTTAATGAATTGTATGTGTCCTCGTCATATGAATTCTGATAAGATGAAGGCAAGAAAGACTTATGTTGATAAGATTGCTAAGGAATATAAGGCTGATGGTATTATTTATGAACAAATGAAATTCTGTGATCCATGGGCTTATGAAAGAATGACTGGAACATTTATTTTAAGAAATGAATATAATTATCCAGTTCTATCTATTGATAGACCATACGCTGTTGGAAGCTCTGGTCAGTTAAAAACACGTGTTCAAGCATTTGTTGAAAGTATTGAAATTAAAAAGATACAGGAGGCATCTAAAAAATGAGTAGTAAAGTTGGAAGTGAACAGCTAGGAAAGCTATATTCTCATGGTAAGGTTAGACGTCGTCGTGAATGGCGTGGATTTAAAGATACAATGTATGATTTCTTTTGCTGGCTTAAAATTATGGGTATGCTTGCTAAATTTATAGTTAAGCCAGCTAATTTAAAGGGCTTTTTTAGGTATCGTTGGATGATTAATTATTTGGCCGTACCAATGATGATTGATAAGCATACAGCTGGTTTACGTGGTAAGCATTTAAGAATTGCGCATCAAGAATATGATTTAGTTGCCAAGGATGTGGCAGATCTTTTAAATACAGCCTTCCATGCAGATAAAAATTGTGGAAATAATCAAAAGCTTTCTAAGAAGATTGTTGTTTTAGATGAAAATGAAATGTTTACAATTATGTGTGGGTTTCCTAATTTAAAATCTGTAAGTTGGGAAACTGCAGCAGTGTATGTTTCTGTATTGTTGAATGGTTCATCAGTTACCCATTATCTTGATGTTGTTCAAGAAATGGGACTTCCAGGTGATGTTTGCCCAATGCCTGCGGCTGAGGCTGGTGTAGTTATTGATGATGATATTCCTATTTTTGGTGCCTGTGTTGTTCAATGTAATACTACATGTGATGGTTCATTAATGGGTAATGGTATTTTAACAAGAAGATATGAAAAGGAAGGTATTCCGTGCTTTCAAATTGCTGCTCCACTTCGTCACACAGAAGAAGGTGTTCAGGAATATGCAGCTCAAGAAATTAGAAATGCTATAAAGTTTATTGAGGATAATACTGGTGAAAAATGGGATTGGGATGCTTATTTTACAAATATAAAGAGATTTAATAAGGAAAATCAACACCGTTTTGGTTGGATGGAATTATCTAGAACAGATTATCCCCAGGTTTTTGGTGCTAACTTGGCCTTATATTCTGAAACAACCTATATGGCTGTTGCAGGTAGAGCCCCAGCATTTCTACGTGCAGATGAAAAGATTACAAAACTAGCTCAGGCTGCATTTAAAAATCATGAAATGGTTTGTAAGGAATATAGACATCGTGCTATTATTTGGGGTGTTCAGGCTCAATATTATACTGACTTCTTACCATGGCTTCAAAATTGTTGGGGAATTTTACCTCTTGTTGATATGCTAAGCTTGGTTTATTTTGACAAGCTTTCAGAGGATAACAAGGAACAAGCAATTTATGATATCGCTAAATTATATCAAGAAATGATTATGAGAAATAGAACTCATGGTGGTTATGAGGTTTTACTTGATGATTTGTGGAGATTCTGTGAGTATTATAATGCTGATATGGTTATTTTGTGGGAGCATATTAGCTGTAAGGCTCTAGATGGTATGCATGGTATGTTTGAACAAAGAGCTCGTGAACATGGAATTAGGCTTATTTGGGTTAATCATGATTTGATGGACCCTAGAGTTATTTCACGTCAAAGTGTTCGTGATGATGTAAATAGATATATGCGTTCTATAATGCGTGAGGAGCCAGTTGATCCATCACTTGAAATTATTGATGATGCAAATTCATGGTAGGAGGAAATAAAAAATGAAATATTTTGGTGGTTGTGATTCAGGAAGTACTTACACTAAATGTGTAATTTTAAATGAAAAGGGTGAAATGGTTGCAAATGTAACAACACGTAGCCGAATCAATTCAGTTTTAAGTGCAGAGGAAGCTCTTAATGAGGCAATTAAAGAGGTTCCAGATTTAAATAGTCCTAAGGATTTATGTTATCTTGTTGGTACTGGATATGGTCGAAATAAGGTTCCATTTGCAGATGAAAACATTTCAGAAATTAGTTGTCATGCTATGGGTGTCCATATTACTGATCCGACAGTTAAGGCAATTATTGATATCGGTGGTCAGGATGTTAAAGGAATTGCGGTTGATACTGATGGTACTGTTTTGAATTTTGCAATGAATGATAAATGCGCTGCAGGTACAGGAAGATTCTTTGAAGCAATGGCAAGAGCTTTTGAAATGAGCTTAGATGATTTCTCTAATTTGTCATTAAAGGCTAAAAATATTATTCCAATTACTGCACAATGTACTGTATTTGCTGAAAGTGAGGTAATTTCTTTAGTTGGTGAAGGAAAACCAATGGATGAGATTGCAGCTGGTATTGAATTTTCAGTTGCTAAACGTTGTTTTGTTATGGCTAAAAAGGCCGGTGCAGTTGATAAGATTACCTTAACTGGTGGTTGTGCTAAGAATGCTGGTTTAAAGGAAGCTATTGAGAAGGTATTACACCTTAAGGTTATTGATTTAAAGATTGATCCTCAGCTAATGGGTGCTTTAGGTGCTGCAGAATATGCACGCCAAAAGGGATTAAATGAGGAGGCTTCAAGATGATTATAGGTACAGCATTAATTGTTTTGTCTTGGGTTTTATTAATTAAATTGATTCCACTTTGGGCTTGTATTGTTATTACAGTTTTTGCATCATTTGTTATTTTATTTTGTATGCTATTTGGCATTTATTTCTTCAATTTAGATATGAAGCTTACATCAAAACTTGAACCAATTTTAATTAAGCTAAATGAAAAAAGAAAAAGAAAACAGCGTGAGATTTAATGAAGCTATTTGATGATGTTTTTATTAAAATGAATGACCTTATTAAAGATAAGGGAGTTGTTCTTGATTATAAAAATGCTTTAGATTTGGCTGATGGTAAAAACAGTATAATTTTTAAAAATGAATCAGCGTATGAGCTTGGAAGTGATTCTAATTATGGATTAGGTGCTTATGCAATTACTGATGATAAAAGCTTATTAAATGATGATGAAGTTGTTTTAATTGGCAAGGATTTATATGAAATTAGTTGTGATTGTAATTTTGCTCGTATTTCTTTAATTTTAGTTGATGAACAAATTAATAAAGATAATTTATTTTCTAAAATTAGAAAAATTGATTATGTTAGATACCATGTAACTAAAGATGGTTATATGATTAGAATTTCTCCTACACTTCAAAAGGAAAGTATTAGAGTTAGTAAGAAGCTTGTTAAAAATAAGATAAGCTTTGCAAGCATTGGCAAGGAATATATAAAAAAATATCATGAGATAAAAAATGTCATTCACTCTAAAATTATTTTTATAACTGAGGACTCTTTTGATTATTGTAGCTTAAATGAATGTATTATGCTACAGGAAAATATAACAAAGGCTTTAGATCATTTAGTTAATAAGGTAAATATGGATTGTAATAGCTGTAGCTTACAAAAAATATGTGCTAGTGTTGAAGAACTATGTGATGATTTAAAAAAATAAATTTGAGGCTAAATTTTGGCTACTATCAAATCAATTTGTTTTTGGTAGTAGCCTTTTTTTAATAAATTTCTTTTTTCAAATTAAATTTGGTGATATAATCACATAAGATTATTATATTATAGAAGGTGTTATAGTGAAGCATGATAACTTAATATTTATTCATAAGCTTTTAAAGGCTATAGCTGATAGTATTATTATTGTTTTTATTCCACTATATATCCTAAAGGAAACAAATGATTTTAAAATGTCAATGGCTTATTTAATAATTTATTCTTTATTTGTAATGCTATTTATGTTTGTTTTTAAAAAGCTAATTCAAAAATATGGTGTAATTACCATGATGGTGCATTTTATCCCTATAATAGTTGCTGAAGGTATTTTATCATTTGTTCCGATTTCAATATATAGTATTATTGGGGTTGCAGCCTTAATGGCTCTAAATCAAGCATTCTATTCAATTCCTTTAAATTTGATATTTACCTTTGGTGATAAAAAAACAAATGTTGGTAAATTTCAAATTGCTAGTAATATTGGTAAGCTTGTATTTACGTTGGTATCTGGTTTAATTTTAAGTAGTACAATTAAGAATTCATTCTTGATTTTGAGTATATCGTCATCTATATTTTATATTTTATGTGCAATACCTTTAATATTTTCATATAAGGAACTTAAAGATAATTATATTAAATATAATGATAATGACTCCATTAATATAATCAAGATTGATCCTTGGTTTAAAATATTTCACATTACATTCGGATTGTTTCAGCCTATAATGGATAATGTTGTTCCTTTATATCTATATATAAATGATTTGTCATTTCAAGCAGTAACTATTATGATTGTTATTGTTGAATTTATGAAGATTTTAGTTAATTATTTAAGCCAAAAACTAGTATCAATTAAAAAGGAAAAGCTTTGTGTTATAATTGGCTTTGTATTGTTTATTGCGAGCCTAATTGGTATGGTTTTTGTTAAAAATAAAGTTGCATTATATATTTTAAGCTGTAGTTGCTCAATATCATTTCCTTTAACATTTGTTGTTATGTTTAGGTTATATTGTAATTATTTAAAAGAAACCAATAATGTTTTTAATGGTATGACTGTAAGAGATTTTGATATTTTTTTGTTTAGACCTTTGATGTATGCAATTAGCTATACTCCTTTAGGATTTTATCCTGTATTTGGTGTTGGCTTTATATCTTGTATTATTATGCTATATTCTGAAATAAGACTTTTAAAAAAATTAAATAAATAATATAATATTATTAAGTAAATATTTATTATTAAGCTTACTAAAAGAGAGAGAGGAGTGAGTTTAATGACTTTAAAAGAATTACCTGTTGGTAAAAATGGTGTAATTTTAAGTGTTGGTGGGGAAGGTGCACTTAGACAACATTTTCTTGATATGGGTGTTATACCTAATGTTGAGGTTACTGTTGTAAAGTTAGCTCCAATGGGAGATCCAATGGAGATTCAAATTCATGGATATTCGCTAACTTTAAGACTTGAGGATGCATCTAAAATTGAAATAAGGGAAATTGATAAAAGGACAAGACCTCATTTGGGTGCAAGTAATATTAATAATAGTATTCATCCAGGCTTAGGCGAGGATGGTAAATATCACTGCAAGGCAACAGAAAAGCCATTACCTGATGATGAGGTTATTACATTTGCGTTAGTTGGAAATCAAAATTGTGGTAAAACAACATTATTTAATAGACTAACAGGTGCTAATCAGCATGTTGGTAATTTTCCGGGTGTTACTGTTGATAGAAAAGATGGTCCAATCAAGGGATATCCTAATACTATGGTAACTGATCTACCAGGAATATACTCAATGAGTCCATATACTAGTGAGGAAATTGTTTCAAGAAATTTTGTCTTGCAGGAAAAACCTAAGGCAATTATTAATATTGTTGATGCCAATAACATTGAAAGAAATTTATATTTGTCAATGCAATTACTTGAAATGGGATTTCCAATGGTTATTGCTTTAAATATGATGGATGAGGTTACTGGTAATGGTGGCTCGATTGATGTAAATGAGATGGAAGCACTTCTTGGTGTTCCTGTTGTTGCAATCTCTGCGGCTAAAAATGAGGGTGTTGATGAATTAATAAAGCATGCAATTCATATTGCTAAATATCAAGAGGTACCTAAAAAACAGGATTTTTGTGATGAATATGAATTTGGGGGAGCTGTTCATAGGTGTATCCATTCTGTAGCAGCACTAATTGAGGATCATTGTATTAAGGCTTCTATTCCATTAAGATTTGCAGCATCTAAGATAATTGAGGGTGATCATTTAATTTTAGAAAGTTTGCATCTTGATAAAAATGAGGTTGATGCAATTGAGCATATAGTTGAGCAAATGGAACATGAACGTTCCTTAGATAGAAGTGCTGCGATTGCTGATATGAGATTTTCCTATATTGAGAGGGTTTGTGAAAAAACTGTTGTTAAGCCTAAAGAAAGTAAGGAAAAGATTAGAACTGAAAAAATTGATAAAATTTTAACTGGTAAATATACTGCTATACCTTGCTTTATTTTAATTATGGCTTTGGTGTTTGTTTTAACATTTAATGTTATTGGTGGTGGACTTCAAACTCTTCTAGAAATGGGGATTGATGCGTTAACAAATTTAGTTGATGATGGATTGACTAAGGCAAATGTTAATCCGGTTTTGCATAGTCTATTAATTGATGGAATATTTTCAGGTGTTGGTACTGTTTTATCGTTTTTACCAATTATTGTAACCTTATTTTTCTTTTTATCACTTATGGAGGATAGTGGTTATATAGCTCGTGTTGCCTTTTTTATGGATAAATTATTAAGAAAAATTGGTTTGTCAGGAAGAAGTATTGTTCCTATGCTTTTAGGCTTTGGATGTACTGTACCTGCTGTAATGTCAACTAGAACACTACCATCTGAGCGTGATAGAAAAATGACTATTTTATTAACTCCATTTATGAGCTGTACAGCAAAATTACCAATTTATGCATTCTTTGTTAGTGCATTTTTCAAAGGATATGGTGCTTTAGTTATGACAGCATTATATTTTCTAGGGATTATTGTTGGAATATTAGTTGCATTAGTTTTTAAAAAGACTTTGTTTAAAGGTGAAGCATCTCCATTTGTAATGGAATTGCCATGCTACCGTTTACCTAAGGCTAAAAATGTTTTACAGCTTTTATGGGAGAAGGCTAAGGATTTTTTACAAAAGGCATTTACTATTATTTTAGTGGCAACAATTATTGTTTGGCTTTTCCAAAGCTTTGATTATAAATTTAATTTAGTTAGTGATTCATCAAAGAGCATGCTTGCATCTATTTCAGGCTTTTTAGTTCCATTATTTAAACCTTTAGGCTTAGGTGATTGGAGAATTGTAACGTCATTCATAAGCGGTGTCATGGCAAAGGAAAGTGTCGTTTCAACCTTAGAAATTTTATTTGCAGATGGAATTAGTGGAGCTATAACAATGAAGATGGCCCTACCACTATTAACATTTAGCCTACTTTATACGCCATGTGTTGCGGCTTTGGCATCAATTAAACGTGAGCTTGGAGTAAAATGGGCATTTGAGGTTGCTTTTTTTCAGCTTGGTGTTGCTTGGATTATGACATTTATTGTTCATTTATTTTGCTTAATTTAGGTGGTATTATGAATGGATATGATATATTAATAATTGTGATTTTATCTTTAGTTGTTGCCTTTGTTTTGTTAGTTATGATTGTTAATAAAATAAAGGGGAAAAGCTGCTATTGTGGGTGCTCAAATTGTAAGAAAAACTGCAAAAAATAATTTTATAATATAAAAAAACTGTAGTCTTATAAATGGCTACAGCTTTTTTTAACGATTGAATTTTTTTAATTTATTATTTTGTCTTTACTATTATTTAATAGTTTAATAACATCATTTTTAGATATTGTGCTTGCATGATCAAGCCAATAATTAATGATTGCATAAAAGCCACCACTTAAAAAGGCAGAAGCAAAATTGATTGGGAATTCTATTTTATGAATTTTAGAAAATTGAGAAAATAATTCTGTAAAGCTTTCTTCAGTTATGTTTGAAATTATTTTTGTTATATTGTCGTTGTTGCTATTTTTCTTTATAGCTTGAAATAAATCAATATTATCATCAATATAGGTTAAGACAACTGTTGTAAGCTTTGTCCAATAATTTGAGGCTTCAGTGATTGAATTGAATTTATTTTTTAATGGTAATTGAGATACAATGGTATCTTTAATTTCATAGAATGTATCATTTAATAGTTGGTATTTATCTTCATAGTATTTATAGAAGGTAATACGATTCACCATTGCTTCATTACAAATTTCAATTACTGTTATTTTTTCAATTGGCTTTTTCTTTAAAAGATTAATTATTGAATTTCTTAAATCACGTCTTGTTTTTTGAATTCGTAAATCCTCTTTATACTCCATTTTTTGTTCCTTTCATTGAGTAAAATTTTATTATAATTGTATTATACATTTATTTTTTTAATAATACAACTGTATTATTATATGTATTGTTGTATTAAAATGTGCAATTAAATTACTTGTTTCAAAAAGTAAAATAAATTTTACATTTACAAAAAATGACAAAACATTTATAATAAGAATAAACTATTTGGATATTATGGAGGTTTAAAATGAAAAAGTTTCAAGTTATTACAGATTCAACTTCTGATTTAGAGAAGAAATTTAGAGATGAATATGATATTGAGTATCTTAAAATGGTATTTACAATTGATAATAAGGATTATGATGCAGATTTAGATTGGACTGATATTACACCTGAGGAATATTATGGATTAATGAGAAAGGGTAATAGATCAATTACTGGTTTAGTAAAGACAATTGAGGTTGAAGAGAAATTTAAGAAGTCATTAGATGAAGGCTTAGATATATTATATATCGCTTGTTCATCTAAGCTCTCTGGCTCTGTAAATAGCGCTAAAAATATTGCGGCAGAGCTTTTGAAAAAATATCCTGATCGTAAGGTTATTTGCTATGATTCATTAAGAAGCTGCTATGCAGAGGGAATGATGGCTATTGAGGCTAGTAAAAGAGCTAATAATGGTGAAGATATTTTAGATGTTGTTAAGTATTTAGATGAATATAAGCTAAATTATCAAACTTATGCAACAGTGGCTACTCTTGATTGGTTGAAGAAGGCTGGTCGTGTTAAGGCTAGTGCTGCTTTCTTTGGTAATTTATTTAGTGTTAAGCCTATTATTGTTGGTGATAAGGATGGAAATAATTATGGATATAAAAAAACTAAAGGAAGAAAGGCATCACTTGATGAGCTAGTTGATACAGTTATTTCTAGAATTTCTAAGCCATATGGTATGGTTATGATTGAGCATGCTGATTGCTTAAGAGATGCTAACTATATTAAAGAACAAATTCAAGCTAAGAATCCTGAAATTAAGGATTTTAATATTTCATCTGTTGGTCCAATTATTGGAGCTACAACTGGTCCAGACACTATTGCTGTTGATTTTTATGGAGAAAAGGTAACAATTTCAAGTGGAGAGTAGTATTTATGAAGGATTTGATTGATGGTATCGATTTTTCTAATCTTGTTGCTGGTGGTGCTAAAAATCTAGCAAATGATAAGGAAAGAATTAATGCTTTAAATGTATTTCCTGTTCCTGATGGAGATACTGGCTCTAATATGAGTATGACTATTGAAGGTGGAGCTAAAGAAGGATTAAATAACTCAAATATCAATATTGGTGAGCTAACTAAGGCTATAGCACGTGCTATGGTTTTAAGTGCTAGAGGTAATTCTGGTGTTATTTTATCTCAATTCTTTAAGGGAGTTTCAATTTCTGTGGCTGGTAAGGAAAAAATAACTGTTAAAGAGCTAGCTGAGGCTTTTAAAGTTGGAGCACGTCAGGCTTATTCAGTAGTTTCTAATCCAACTGAAGGAACTATTCTTACTGTAATGAGAGAAGCAGGAGATAAGGCTTATCAGGCAGTTGATTCTAAAACAACGATAGAGGATTATTTGAAAAATTATATTAAATATGCTGATAAGACTCTTATGAATACTCCTAATTTATTACCAGTTTTGAAGGAGGCTGGAGTTATAGATTCAGGTGGAGCAGGCTTCTTGCTTGTAATAGAAGGAATGCTTAAATACATTAAGGGCGAGGATATTGAAGAAAATATTTTACAGGCTAAAGGGACATCATTAGACACCTCAAGCTTTAATGCTGATAGTGTGCTTACCTATGGCTATTGCACAGAGTTTATTTTGCAGCTTCAAAATACTAAGGTTAATCCTAAAACCTTTGATTTAAAAATAATTAATGATTATTTAGATTCAATTGGTGGTAATTCTGTTGTTTCATTTAAGGATGATGATATAATTAAGGTACATGTTCACACATTTGATCCAGGATTAGTTCTTCATGAATTTAGAAAATATGGTGAGTATTTAACTGTTAAAATTGAAAATATGAATGTGCAGCATACAGATTCAAATTTAACAGAGGAAAGACCAAAGAGAAAACATAAGAAATATGCGGTTGTTGCGGTCGCAAGTGGTAATGGTATTGTCAAAACATTTACAGATATTGGTGTTGACGAAGTTATTCCAGGTGGTCAAACAATGAATACATCAACAGAGGATTTTATTAATGCTTTTAATCTATTAGATTGTGAATACATTTTGGTCTATCCTAATAATTCTAATATTATTATGGCTGCTAATCAGGCTTGTGAGGCTTATGATAAGGCTAAGGTTATAGTTATTCCTAGTAAGACTATCCCTGAGGGCTATAGTGCTATTTCAATGCTTAATTTTGATAATGAGCTTGATGATATTATAACTGAGCAAAAACAAATTATTAATTCTTTAAACACTTTAGAGGTTACATATGCAGTTAGAGATGCAATTATCGATGGTGTTAATGTTTTCAAGGATTACTATATTTGTATTTATAATAATAAACTATTATCCTGTAATAAAAGTAGAATGGATGCAATGAAGGAAGCTATTAAGAAAATTGATAATATTAGTGATATGCAGGTATTTACTGTTTTTACAGGCAAGGATTCTTCAATTGATGAAATTAATGAATTAAATGAATATTTAAATAATTATAATCCATATGTTGAAATTTATCCTATACCAGGTGATCAGGAGCTTTATAGCTATATTATTGGTATTGAATAAGAAAAATAATTTTTATTATGTAAAATATATTTTACAAATATTAAAAGAATTTCTTTTATAAACTATTATTTCGACAAAATGTGACATTTTTTTGCACAAAAAAATTTAAAAAGTTTTCTTTTTTAAAAAAGTATAGTATAATATGTAAGTAATGAATTATCATTTGAAGGAGTATAAATATGGAAGAGATTAAAAATGAACTAGTAAAAGTTGTTGTTGGTGACAATTCATTAGCTATCACTCAAGGTTATGGATATACTAATAAGGATGGAAAAAAGAGATATTCTTACAATGAAGCATATTACACAGATGGAGATAGAATTTGCCGTAAGGTAGTAAATGAACGTGGAGAATTCTATTATAATGTTGAATTAATGCCTGTTGTTATTGAAACCTTTATTATGAAGGATGGCAATGTAGGTTCTAAGACATATCCATTAAGTGAAACACCTTATTTATGTGAAGATCCTAAGAATCCTAATCCAACTTTACTAGAGAGCTATTTACAATTTAAACTACACAGATAAAAGTAATCCCAACTTAGGTTGGGATTGTTTTTTTAAAAATTACTTTAATATTAAAGTAATTGTAGTATAATGTATAGGGTTACTGGGAGTTGATTTTTAATGGAAATGAAGCATGATATGACAAATGGATCAATTTGGAAAGGAATTTTAATTTTTAGTATTCCGCTAATAATTTCAAATGTTTTACAACAAGTATTTAATATGGCAGATATAATGGTTGTAGGTTCATTTTCAGGTGATATTTCATTAGGCGCAGTAGGATGTACCTCAATGCTTATCACCTTGTTTACAGGATTTGCTATCGGAATGGGAAATGGTATTAACGCAATTGTTGCTAGATACATCGGATCTAAGGATTCTAAGCTTGTACATGATACAGTTCATACCTCTTTTGTGATTAGTTTGATTTTAGGCATAGTTTTATTTGTTATAGCTTTTTTTATTTGTAAGCCTTTACTTACTTTAATGAAAACTCAAGATATATTTTTAGATAAAGCAGTTCAATACTTAAAATGTTATTTTATTGGACTTCCTGCTTTAGCAATATATAACTTTGGTAATGGTGTTTATTCTGCAGCTGGTAATACTAAAAAGCCATTAATTTTCTTATCAATAGCTGGAGCTTTAAATATTTGTATGAATTTATTGTTTGTTATTGTATTTAAGCTTGATGTTGTAGGTGTTGGTATGTCTTCAGCTATTAGTCAATATGTTTCAGCAATTCTAATTGTTTTATTTTTGTTCTTAGAAAAGAAAGACTATGGTTTAAAGCTTAAAGATATTAGACTTTACAAGGGAAGAGTTTTACCTATTTTGAGTTTAGGTATTCCTTCAGGCTTCCAAATGGCAATTTTTGCTATAGCAAATATGTTTATTCAATCTGGAGTTAATGAATTAACAGAAATTGATATTGAGGGTAATTCTGCTTGTGCAACCTTTGATTCGTTAGTTTATGATGTTATGGCAGCCTTTTATGCTGGCTGTGCAAGCTATATTAGTCAAAACTATGGTGCTGGAAATAAAAAAAGAATGCTAAAATCTTATTATGTTGCCTTGATTTATTCTTTTTCAATTGGGCTTTTATTTGGATTATGTTTAATTTTATTTGGAAGACCAATTCTTCATTTATTTACATCAAGTGATGAAGTAATTGAGGCTGCCATGAGAAGAATGCTTATTATGGGCTTTACCTATTGTGTTTCCGCCTTTATGGATTGTACAATAGCAGCAAACCGTGGTATTGGGCATACCTTCCTACCAACGATATTTTTAATTTTAGGTTCATGTGTATTTAGAGTTGCTTGGGTATATACAATATTTGCTTATTTCCATACTATTCAGTCATTATATTTATTATATGTATTCTCTTGGGCTTTAACTGGCATTGCTGAAATTATTTACTTTGTTGTTGAATTTAGAAAAATTAAGTTTGAAAATAAAGATTTGGCATTGAATTAGTGTATTTTAAATTGCTAAAAAATTATGATTGATAAAATTTAATTGTAATTTTTTAGCTTTTTCTTTTAAAAAGATATATAATCAAGATAAAGATTAGATATAAAATAGAAGGAGATATTCAAAATGAAATATTTAATGTTATTTGCTGATGGCTTTGAGGATGTTGAGGCTATTACTCCCCTTGATGTTTTAAAAAGAGGAGGAGAAGATGTTATTTGTGCATCTTTAATGAAAAGATTAGAGGTTGTGAGCAAATGTGGTAATCTAATTAAAACTACAAAATTAATTGAAGATATTAATCCAAATGATTTTGATGCTTTAATTATTCCAGGAGGACCCGGTTCTTTTAAAATTATGCCTAATTTAACCATTGTTTCTGATTTGATTAGGTTGTTTGTAAATAACAATAAGCTTGTAGCTGCAATATGTGCTGCCCCTCATTTAGTTGGAAGACTTGGCTATTTTAAAAATAGAAATTATACAGTTCATCCAGGATTTGAAGACCAAATAGTTGGGGGTAACTATTTAAGAGAGTGTGGCGTTGTCTGTGATGGTAATTTTATAACCGCAAAATCAATGTATTATTCTATGGAATTTGGACTTAAAATATATGAGCATTTTCATGGTAATGTAGAAATGCTTAAATTAAAGAATGCTTGCCAAGGTGAAAAATAAATAATATAAGTATAGATTATAAAATTTAGATTTCATTTGAAAAAAAATTAATTGTAAAATGCTTTCATAAAAATATGGCTTGAAATTTTTGACACATTTGATTATAATTTGTAATGTTTTGTGATTTCTAGAAGGGATGGATTTTAAGTGAGAGACGACTATTATAATCATATGTTAACTTCATTACTTGCTGATTTAAAGGCAATGGTTACAATTAATGAGCCTAAGACTATGACACAATTAAAAACAATGGATGTTAAAGCTTGGGAAAAGACAAATGTTTTAGTTGAAGGTCTTTATGCTTATGAATCAAATGGACCTGATAAGCTAATAGAGTTTTATAAATATCAGCTATATCCAATTATAAGTAGTGGTACAATTTATAAGAAAGGCTTTCATAAGTATTATGCGATTAGAATTGATGATTTTGATTTTAGAATGCTAATTTCTAATTGTGAGAAGCTAATTTTTTAAAAAAACAAAAGGATTATTAATGTGTTGTTTATTAATAATCCTTTTTCTTTTATTGAATTGGTCTTTTAAAATATCCTGTAGTTTCAGTTTGTGAATCAAAAAATTTATTTGTATGCATATTCTCTAATTTTTGTTTAAATTTGTTTACAATTTGATTTGTTTCCTCTGGTGTTTCATTTGTGAAATCTAATCTAATTCTTTTAACATATAAAGTTATAGCCGATAAATTATCAATTAAATCTAAAGGCTTATTATTTAATATATAGGTTATGCATTCTTTTCTTATAGTTGCAAATGTTGAATAATCATCTTTCATTGTATAGGTATTATCTTGACATTTTCCACATTGACCATATTTTTTTATTGGACAATATTTCATAGTCATTAATGTTTGTTTACCATAGACAACCATTTCAACAGGAGCGTTAAATCCAAACTTTTTGTTAAATGAGGTAATTGTTTCTTTAATTAAAGGCATATCCATTTCTAATGAAAGGCAAACATAACTAGCACCATTTTTTAATAGGTAGTAGATAGAATCACTATTAATTGTGTTAAAACTATAATCTGTAGTTATTATTTTATTTTTATAATAGCTCATTGCCCCATAGTTTCCTGCAAGAATATAATCTTGAGCTATATCACTATATTTAGCATTTACATAGGGAACATAATTATCAAAATAGATTGTTTTAATATTTAATTTTTTTAATTCATTATATTGTTCTATAGTTTGACATTTACAAACAAGCTCTATGTTAGTATTATATGGTTTGTTTAGAGTATCAAACTGCTCATCAATTATAGGAAGCGTTCTTTCATTTAAAAAATAATTTTCAATTTTATCTATAAGCTCTCGACGTACCTCATTTAATGCAGAAACTGTTATAAATACTTTATCTTTTATATTGTTTTCAACATTATTTAAATAAAATGATGTTTCGTTAAGCTTTGAAAGCTGTTTAAATAGCATTTCATCATTTAAAGGCTTTTGGTTAGCTTGCTGTAATATAAAGCTACTTGTTGCCATAAATTCTTTATTATGTACCTTACATCTTAATGAAAGAGGCTTATTAATTGAACCATAAACTCTAATTGTTAGTGGTAGCTTATAGGTATTATCGATTGTTGTATCAATAGAATCATCAATCATTTTATAAACTTTTGCTCCAGGCTGTTGATCCTTGTAGATGTCAACTAAACAGTAGCTTGTTGCTTCATTTATTGATTTTAATGAATTATTATAAAGCTTATCAATTGTAAAATAGTAATCTTCATTATTAGATACAATACGGATTCTATCATTAATATGCAAATTCTTAATAAGATTAATTTTAGTAAGCTTACCAACCTTATTAGCAATTGTGCCAATATATGAACCCTCATTTGATTTTTTATCAGGATCAACTATTAATCCTTTATCTTCATTAAAGATAAATCCCTTTGTATAATTTCTATGAAATACAGTATCAAGCTTACTATTATTATAGTTTAAATTATCAAGCTTTTTTCTAAATTCGGAGGTAACTATTTTGACATAGCTATCATTTTTCATTCTTCCTTCAATTTTTAATGAATCAATACCTATAGAAGTAAGCTTTTTAATATTGTCAAAGGTATTTAAATCTCTCATTGATAAATGAAATCCCTTAGGTGCAAGTAGCTCATTGTTTTTATATATTTCATATTCTCGTCTACAATTTTGGCTACATCTACCACGATTGCCGCTTCTAAGCGATAGCAAAGAAGAGAAAAGACAACCACCACTATAGGAAACACAAAGTGCACCATAAGCAAATACTTCAAGTGGCATTTTTGAATTTTCTTTTATATATTTGATTTCATCAAAGCTGTTTTCTCTTGCTAAAACGCATCTATCAATTTTTAAATTTTCAAAGAATCTAATATCGTTGATATCTTTAATACCACATTGAGTTGAGGCATGTACCTCCATGTTAGGTAGATACATTTTAACGTAATTTATAACCGCAAAATCAGCTGCGATAATTCCATCTACTCCAAGCATATATAGTTTTTTTAAATAGCTTTTACAATCATCAAGCTCATTTTCTTTAATAATTGTATTAACTGTTACATATATTTTTTTCTTTAAGGTGTGAGCTAGTATTAAAGCCTCATGTAATTCATCAAGTGTTAGGTTTTTAGCATAAGCTCTTGCCCCAAATTTTTCAGTCGCTAAATAGACTGCATCTGCTCCATTATAGATTGCTTGTTTAAAAGCTGAAATTGATCCTGCTGGAGATAATAGTTCTGTTTTCATATAAAATCACCAGCACATATTATATATCTTTTTAAAGAAAATAAAAGAAAAAAATCCTTATTGAGGATTCTTTTTTGTAAAAATTTTATTTTTTTGGTCGTATAAAAATAATAAATAAGAAAGTAAGACGAAAAATATGATAAGTCCAACGCACCACAATATAACTGCCTGTACTCCTATTTTATCAATATTTAAGAAGAAGTAGGGATATTTTAAATGAGTCGTGTTACTACCAAGTATTAAAGCACGAATGAAAATATATGGAAGATAGCATATTGAAACAAATACCCAAATAAGTGGATGATACCATTTCAATAATCCCTTTTCATCGAATAGAAAATAATCAAGTATAGTCATAATAGGTATAATATAATGAACTGTTAAATTTTGAAATGTGTAGTTAGACTTTGAAGAATAATCAGCTAATAATAGCGAATAAACTAATCCAGTAACAGTTATGCATAAGGTAGCAATTCCTTTATATTTTATTAAATGTGTATTCTTACCATCATAATTTTTATTTAAAACATCCTTTAATGTTTTATACCAAATAATTATGAAGAAGATAAAGACAATGATATTAGAAAGATTTGTAAAGTATGCTAAGGTGTCAAAATTTAGATTAAATAGCATATTATAGATTCCAATTCCTGAAATTGTAATAAAGATTGTTTTATAGATTAAAGAGATAATTTTATTCATTTTTTTTACTTCCTTTTTTTAAAATTAACGCTATTTTATCATATCAAAAATAAAATGTCAACTTCTGATATATTATTTTAAAAAAAGAAAACACCACATTGTGTGGTGTAACTATTTGACTTCAACAGTCCAATTACGTTTGTCTGTAATTTTGCCTGATTGAATACCTGTAATCTCGTCATAAAGCATTTGAGAAATTGGTCCGATTTTTCCATTGTTAATAAGATATTTTTCCCCATTTACCTCTAGTAAGCCAATTGGTGATATAACAGCAGCAGTACCAGTACCCCATGCCTCTTCTAATGTATTATTTAAAATAGCTTCTGTTAGCTCATCAAGAGTAATTCGCTTTTCAATGACATTTATATTCTTTTCCTTTAAAATTTCAATACAAGATTTTCTAGTAATACCAGGGAGGATAGAACCAACAAGTGAAGGAGTTATAACCTCACCATTTATTTTAAACATAACGTTCATAGCTCCAACCTCTTCAATATATTTTCTATATACTGCGTCAAGCCATAAAACCTGAGAGTAGCCTTTAAGCTCAGCCTTTTTTCCAGCACGAGTTGATGCTGCATAGTTTCCACCACATTTTGCATAACCTGTTCCACCCTTGCCAGCAACTCTAACATCCTCAGTTTCAATCATGATTGGAACAGGATTTAATCCTTCCTTATAGTAAGAGCCTACTGGAGATAGAATAATAATAAACATTGAATGATGAACACCATGGACACCTAAGGTGTGATCATCACCAATCATAAATGGTCTAACATATAAAGAGGTGCCGGGCATTGTGGGAACCCAATCCTTATCTACATTGACTAAAACTTTAACTGCTTGGACGAAATCGTCCTCGTCTAAATATGGCAAGCATAATCTTTCAGCAGATGAATTTAGCCTTTTAGCATTTTCAAAGGGGCGAAATAGTTGTATTTTCCCATCACAAGTGCGGTAGGCTTTCATTCCTTCAAATATTTCTGCACCATAATGCAAGGCAGTAGAGGCAGGTGACATAGGAATATCGCCATAAGGAATTATTCTAGCATCATGCCAGCCTATTCCTTCATCATGGTCCATAATGAACATATAATCTGTAAAATATTGACCAAATCCTAATTTGCTTTGATCAGGTTTTTCTTTTAAAATCTCTCTTTTCACGAACTTTATATCAAGCATTTTATCACCTCAAAAAAATTGATATGCTTATTATAACTCTAAAATCATTTTTTTTGAATAATATTTTGAAAAAAATATATAATAGTTTATAATTATTATGAGGTGCAAAAAAATGTTGAATATTTTCTATAATATTTTTAGTATTATTATTGGTATTGTTTTAATTTTATTTTTTGTTTTTAATTTAAGAAAAAATAAGCTTTATATGTCTATAGTGTCTATAATTCATGGAATTGTTTTTATTATAGCTGGAATATCTGGCTTTTTTATTCCTAAGGAATATGGCTATATAACTATATTATGGATGTTAGCTTTATGTATTACAATGGCTATAAGTATTGTGTTAAATAAAAACGGTGAAAAGGTAGAAGAAAACAACAACAATAATAGCAAAAACAAGTCTAAATAAAATTAGTTTAAAAATGTTTATTAGGTTAGAAACATATTTTATTTGAATATGGATAGATAATCCTTGAAAGCTTAGAGAAAAAAACAAAAGTATATCTCTTAGCTTTTTATTTATTTTTAAATTTAATAATTCTCTTTGCCCACAAAGAGGCTCAAACAATATATATAGTGAATTTGGTATTTTAAGTAGCTTTAGTGCTAAATTAAATATTATCATAATTCCAAGAATTGATAAAATAATATTAGTGCTTTTATCTATTATGGTAAAAAATGACTGACTTGTTTTTTTATTTATCTTTGGTGCTTCATTATTTCTTTTTGTTAGTATTTTTAAAAAAATTAGCTGAACTAAAATAGTTAGAATAAAATAAATTATTATATAGCTATTAATATCAAAAAGGTTAAAAATATATATTACATACGAAAGAGAGAATGTAGGGGTTATGTATATTAATAATTTACTATCATTAATAGAAATGCTTTGATTATTATACGAATCCATAATTAGCTTTGTTGAAGCAGGAGCTCCGCAAATTAAGGAGATTAAAAAAATAAATAGAGTTTTTGAATTATTAAAAAAAATTATGCTTTCAAATTTTGTATAAATATAATTTAAAAAGAAATTTATTGTCTTATTATCAATTATTAAAGAGGTTAAAACCATTGACGGATATAGTGCTGGTAGTAAATTATAAAACCAATTAGTGGTTACTTCAATTACTGTCTTATTAATTAAAGCTTGATTTGTTAGCATTAATACAAATAATAATAAAATTAAAAATATCATAGTATCACAATATAATGTATTCAAAAAAATAAAAAAACAGTCTATAAAGACTGTTACAGACTGTTGACAAATATATGATTGTTGACAGTCTTTTATTTTTCTAAAACTGTAGTTTTTAATTACTAGATTTACT
>CAKQEA010000008.1 GCA_934229785.1 uncultured Anaeroplasmataceae bacterium | reverse complement strand
GATCAAACATTAACAATAGATGTTAAAAGGGTAAAAGAAGAGAAAAATGATGAGAAAAAGAATTACATTTGTAAGGAGCGTTCTGTTTATGATTATTCACGTAGCTTTTATCTTGAAAATGGTGATGAGTCAAATGTTAAGGCAAAGCTTTCTGATGGCATCTTAATGATTTGTGTTGGCAAAAAGGCTCAAGTAAATACTAAGAAAACTATTGCCATTGAATAATTTATAATTATTGAATGATGATACTTTAAGGCAAGTTAATTCTTGCCTTTTTGTTTTTCTAAACATATAATATATATTGGTTGTTTATTATATGTAAAGTAGGTGCTTGATGGTGAGTTTATTAGGAAAAAGAAGTATTTGTAAAGAGGATAAAAGTAATATTATTACTTTAGGTGCTATTGCAAAAGAAGAAAAGAAAAAGAATCCTTCAGTTATAAATGCCACAATTGGTATGTTTTATGATGAAAGTGGAAAGCTTTTTACCTTTAAGAGTGTAGATGAGGCTTTAAGTGAATTATCTAATGATGAGAAATATGCATATGCATCTACGCCTGGTAGTAAAAATTTTCATGAGGCAATTAAGCGTTGGGTTTTTAGAGAATATTATGATGAATTTGTGGGTAAAATGCATGTTGGTGTAATGGCTACTCCTGGTGGTACTGGAGCTTTATCTAATACATTTACTAATTATTTAAATGAAGGTGATAAGGTTTTGATCCCATCATATATGTGGGGAAATTATAAGCAAATTGCCTATGAATCTGATTTAGGCTATGAAACATATAATTTATTTAATGACTTAGGTGTCTTAGATTTAGCTGATATTAAAGAAAAAATGATTAACTTAAAAAAGAATCAGGGTAGAGTTTTATTAGTTATTAATGATCCCTGTCATAATCCTACTGGTTATACTATGAAGCATGAGGAGTGGGTTAAGCTAATTGATATTATTAATGAATTATCAATGGATGGAACTCCAATCATTTTGGTTCATGATATGGCTTATATTGATTATGCTGCTGGTGGCTTTGAAAGTACAAGAAAGAATATTAGATTATATGAAAATATTAATGATTCTGTTATGGTTGTTATGGCTTTTTCTGGTTCTAAGACTTTAGCGCTATATGGTGTAAGAATTGGTGCTCAGATTGCTGTATGCAAGAATCAACGTGATATTGATGAATTTAATAGTGCTAATAAGTTTTCTTCTCGTTCTAAATGGAGTAATTCAACTAATCTAGGTATGAGCATTATTGAACATGTCGTATTAGATAATGAAAAGAGAATTAAATTTGAGGCTGAACTTGAAAATGCTAGAAATATTTTGATTTCTAGGGCTAATACATTTTTAGCATCAGCTAATGAATGTGGTCTTAAGACTTTACCATTTGAATGTGGTTTCTTTATTACAATTCCATGTAAAAATGCAGATGAAGTTTATAAAAGGTTAGTTAAAAGAAATATTCATATTATTCCAATGGGTAATGTTTTAAGAGTGACAATTTCAGCAATTAGTACTTCAGAATGTAAGTATTTACCACGTGCAATTAAAGAATGCATGTAATATAATTTTTTCTTGAATTGAATGTGTCTTTGTAATATAATAAATAAGGGCACTCTAGAAGTTCTCTCAGGCTTGTGGGAGAGCTTTTTATTTTTTTATTTTGAGGTTTATGGGTATGAAAATTGCATTTGATAATGATAAATATTTAAAATTACAATCTGAGAATATTTTGAATCGTGTTTCTCAGTTTGGAAATAAGCTATATCTTGAGTTTGGTGGAAAACTTTTTGATGATTTCCATGCTTCAAGAGTCTTACCTGGATTTTTACCTGATGCTAAGCTTAAAATGCTTTTGAAGCTAAAGGATAAGGTTGAGGTCGTTATAGCTATTAATTCTAAGGATATTGAAAAAAATAAAATTCGTGGAGATTTAAACATTAATTATGAATCTGAGGTATTAAGATTAATTGATGCTTTCCGCGAATCTGGATTATTTGTTGGTTCTGTTTGTATTACTCAATATCAAGAGATTGCACAGGTTATAGCTTTTAAAAATAAATTGAATAATTTAGGTATAAAGACATATCTTCATTATGAAATTCAGGGGTATCCTCATGATATTAATAATATTATTAGTGAGGATGGTTTTGGACATAATGAATATATCGAAACAACAAGACCAATTGTAGTTATTACTGCACCTGGTCCTGGTTCTGGTAAGATGGCTACTTGCTTATCTCAGCTATACCATGAAAATAAGCGTGGAGTTAAAGCAGGCTATGCTAAATATGAGACATTTCCAATTTGGAGTATTCCATTAAAGCATCCTGTTAATTTAGCCTATGAGGCTGCCACAGCTGATTTAAATGATGTCAACATGATAGATCCTTATCATTTGGAGGCTTATGGTAAAACAACTGTTAATTACAATCGCGATGTAGAAATTTTTCCTGTTTTAAAATCTATGTTTGAGGCTATTTACGGAACATCACCATATAAATCACCAACAGATATGGGGGTAAATATGGCTGGTTTTGCAATATGTGATGAAGAGGCTGCATGCGAAGCTAGTAAGGCTGAGATTGTTAGAAGATATTTAAATACATTAGTTGATTTAAGAAATGGTAAAGCGACAACAGAGGCAGTAGATAAAATATTATTATTAATGCGTCAGTTAAATATTTCAGTTGATGATAGAAAATGTGTTAAGGCTGCCATTAACAAAAGAGACTTAAGTCAAACTGTGTCAATGGCTATAGAAATGCCAGATGGTCATATTGTTGATGCTAAAACATCTGATTTATTAACCGCACCTGCTGCGTTAATTTTAAATGCTTTAAAGTATCTTGCTGGAATTAAGGATGATATTCATTTAATATCACCATCTATTATTGAGCCAATCTCAAAAATGAAGATTAAGAATTTAGGTAATCATAATCCTAGATTACATGCTGATGAAATACTTGTTGCCTTAGCTATATCTGCAACTACTAATCCTCTTGCTGAGCTTGCTATGGAGCATTTAGATGAATTGAAATTTACTCAAGCTCATTCAACTGTTATCCTTCCTCAAATTGATGCATTAGTGCTTAAAAAGCTTAAAATTGAAGTTACCTGTGAGCCTGAATTTTATGCTCATAGATTATATATAAAATAAAATTAACAAACATAAAAATCCTTTTGTATAAATAGATTATATAGAAGGATTTTTTTCTTGTCTTTACTCTTATGAAAACGTTACCTAAAACGTTTACAAGGTATTTTACTTGTAAAAAAATAGGCTCGGTAATATAATAAAGATAAAGAAAGAAATTATTATTAATTAAATAGGAGGATTTTGTTTATGCCATTAGTAAATGCAAAAGAAATGGAAAGAAAGGCTTTAGAAGGTCATTACGCTGTAGGTGCTTTCAATATTAACAACCTAGAGTGGACAAAAGCTATTTTACAGACTGCACAGGAGTTAAAATCACCAGTTATGCTAGGAGTATCTGAGGGTGCTAATAAGTATATGACAGGTTATAAGGTTGTTGCAGATATGGTTAAGGCAATGATGGAAACTCTTAATATAACTGTTCCGGTTGCCCTACATTTAGACCATGGTACATATGAAGGAGCAAAGAAGGCTTTACAAGCTGGATATACTTCAGTTATGTTTGATGGTTCTCATTATCCACTAGAGGAAAATCTAGAAAAGACTAAGGAAATTGTTACAATTGCACATTTCTTAGGTGCTACAGTTGAAGCCGAGGTTGGTACTATCGGTGGTGAAGAGGATGGAGTTATTGGTCGTGGTGAGGTTGCCGATCCAGAAGAGTGCTTAACTTTAAAGAATACTGGTATTGATATGCTTGCTGCTGGTATTGGTAATATTCATGGAAAATATCCTGCAAATTGGAAGGGTCTTGAATTTGATGCATTAGCCGCAATTAAGGAGAAGGTTGGAGATTTCCCACTTGTTCTTCATGGTGGTACAGGTATTCCTGAAGATCAAATTAAAAAGGCTATTTCTTTAGGTGTAACTAAGATTAATGTTAACACTGAATGTCAATTATATTTCCAAGAGGCAACAAGAAAGTATATTGAAGCTGGTAAGGATTTAGAGGGTAAAGGCTTTGACCCACGTAAGTTACTTGCTCCTGGTACTGAAGCTATTAAAGAAATTGTTAGAATTAAGATGGAAATGTTTGGTTCTGTTGGCAAGGCAGAATAAAAAAATAAGGCCACTTTATAGTGGCTTTTTCTATAATAAAAGTGTGTTCGATTTATTACGAACACATTTTTTATTTCTTTTTTGATTTATAAACTAAGGTATTAATAAAATCGTCTTGAATAGTTCTGTAATTTAAAATATGATTTACTACATCTCTATTGAATGCGTTAGTAGTTGATTCCATATAATCATTACGTTTATGGTTATACATAAATGTATCTGTTATTATATCGGAATTTTTAGGGTCGTAGGTATATGATGGTTCCCCGCTGAACATGTTCACTCCAAAGTATGCTTCACTAGTATTGCTTCCTAATAAATTTAACAATGTTCTATGCATGTCTGTATTTGATTTTATCATTGATAGAGTGTTAGTATTCTTAATTGTTTCTTTAATTGTTCCTGTTGGGTCATAAAATATTACTGGAATATTTAATAATAGCTTTCTATACTCTAAATCTGTTAATTCTTTTTTGTATAGCTTTTCATATGATGATTTTGTTAGTGCATTTCCATGATCACCATATAGTAGAAATACTGTATTTTCTAAATAATGAGGACTATTTGGGTTTGTTACATCATTTAGAAAGCTTGTTAGTATATAATCATTGAAGGTTACTTGATTAATGTAATTTTCGAGCTGATATGATGTTGCAGGTAAGTCATAATCATTTTTCTTATAAATACCATTTGTTGTATAATTTGGTAAAAAATCAGCATAAAGATTATCTTCACTATAACTTAAATCATAAAATGGATTATGGGGAGTAATTGTTTCTAAGAAGGTAAAACATTTATTACCATTTTTGTTTTCTTTTTGCTGAGTATCTCTTGCCCAGCTTAGTATTGACAAGTCACTTATCCAATAGTTTAAATAATATTTGGAATTGTTTTTATCTTTTTTAGGATATATGCTTTCAAATGTATCAAGTCCTCTAAAGCTTTTTATTCCATATAAGCCTTCATGAACGTTGTCGTGATTATAAAAATTTTCATCTGTTCCGTTATATGAATATGATGCGTAATCACTTAATATATTTCCTAAGGCTGGTAGTGAAAAATCATAATCAGCATATTCCCAAGCTATTGTCATATCTCCTGTTGGATATAGTCCTGTTAAAAATGCAAATTCGGCGTCTGATGTATTTCCAACTCCAACTGTTGTATATACGTTGTCGAAGTAGAAGCAGTTTTCATCTAAGAAAAGGTTATTGAAATTTGGGGTAACCTCAATATTATTTATTGTTTTATTAAAACAAAATGACATTGTTGATTCCATTTGAATTACAAAAATATTTTTTCCTTTTAGTATTCCAGTTTGTTCATCTTTATTTGAATATTTTTTATTATCAATAACATTTGTATAGCTTTCTGTATTTTTGTTATATTCATTAAGCTCTTTTGTTATTTTTTCTAAGTCAGCATCATCTTTGATGTTTCTATTATCGATGTGTAATAAAAATTCTCCAGCATAATAGTTATAGCATCCAGCATATTGACATCCATATTGAGCATAGTCGGTTGAATATTTCCAATTTTTTTGTAAAGACGCTTCATAATAAATATAGGTTGATGCTTGTAGAAAAAATAGTAATGTAAATGAAATTATATAGGTTCTAACTGGTAGCTTGATTAAGTAATTATTAAAACTTTTTTTGCATATTAATAATACTATTAGTAGTGATAATGATGGAAAAAGGCAAATTATTCTAAAATAAACGAATAATTCATACAGCCAATCTAAAAAGACATTACCACCAAAGCCTCCAGTTGGACTTTTAAATATTGTAATATTAAACAAAGAAAATGCTATCTTATATCCTTTAGTATAGTATTGAATGGCTATTATTCCTATGTTTAATAAAAATGATATTACTGTTAAAAAAATTGTTATAGGCTTTTCCTTTTTGAATATCAAAGCACCTATAAAATATATTATTCCAAGTACTGCGAAATTGCCAATTATAGAAGTTATTTCTGAGGTCCAATTGTGAGTAAATGAAAGAATATATCTATTTAGTACTGATGATGTTAAAAAATAAGCGTTTATTATATTTAACAAAAAATATAGTATAGTTACTATTGTAAAAGAATGCTTTTTCATATTTACCTCCGAAAATACATTGAAATTATATCACAATAGATATTTATTTTGATATTAAAAATAAAAAAATTGAGTAATAATTTTAATAAATGTGCTTATTTCTTCGATTAATATGATATAATCAACATGATATGGAAGAGAGTGGAGAGGATAAGATGGAAAGTTTAAAAGAGAGCGACTTAGAGGTTTTTAACGCTATTAGTGACGAGCTTAATAGGCAAAGAACTCATATTGAGCTAATTGCATCAGAAAATTTTGTTTCTCGTGCTGTTTTGGAGGCTCAAGGTTCTATTTTAACTAATAAATATGCTGAAGGCTATTGTGGTAAAAGATATTATGGTGGTTGTGAATACATTGATGTTATTGAGAATTTGGCAATAAAAAGAGCATGTGAGCTTTTTGATTGTAAATTTGCTAATGTTCAACCTCATTCAGGTGCGAGTGCGAATCTTTGTGCATATAATGCTATTTTGTCTCCAGGAGATAAAATTTTAGGTATGTCACTAGATGCTGGAGGTCATTTAACTCATGGCTATAAGGTTAATTTTTCAGGTAAAATTTATGAAGCCCATAATTATGGACTAACTTCTGATGGTTACATTGATTATGATGAGGTTAGAAGAATTGCTTTAGAAATTAAACCTCAGGTTATTGTGGCAGGAGCTTCAGCTTATCCAAGAATTATTGATTTTGAAAAATTTAGAGAAATTACTGATGAGGTTAAGGCAATAACCGGTTCATGCTATCTAATGGTTGATATGGCTCATATTGCTGGTCTTGTTGCTGCAGGACTTCATCCAAATCCTATTGAATATGCTGATATTGTTACTACTACAACGCATAAGACACTAAGAGGACCACGTGGTGGTATGATTTTAACTAATAATGAAGAATTGGCGAAAAAAATTAATTCATCAGTATTCCCTGGGTGTCAGGGTGGACCTTTAATGCATGTTATTGCTGCTAAGGCGGTTGCTTTTAAGGAAGCTTTAGATCCTTCATTTAAGGAATATGCTTCGCAAATTATTAAAAATTGTAAGGCTTTAGCTTCAGAGCTTCAGTCTTTAGGCTTTAAGCTTGTATCTAATGGTACAGATAATCATCTAATTTTAGTTGATGTTTATGGCTCTGTAGGTGTTACTGGTAAGAAGGCTGAAAATATACTACATTCAGTTAATATTACTTGTAATAAAAATGCAATTCCAAATGATACACTAAAGCCAACTATTACATCTGGTGTTAGATTAGGTACAGCTGCAGTAACAACAAGAGGCTTTGATGAAGAGGATATGAGATTGGTTGCTCATTTTATTAATGATGCACTAAGAAATAGTGATAAGCCTTTAGTGCTAGATAGTATTAAAAATAAGGTTGTTATGCTAATGGCTAAACACCCGTATTTAGAAGATTAGTTTTAGATTATAGAAGGAGTGAGAAAATGATAGCTAAAACAAAAGAGATCGCAAATATCCGTAAGCTAACGGTCAGCCTACCTTCAATTCGTTATGTTGATCCGGAGTATGTTTATATTGCTAAAACAAATGCAAGATGTGCAAGTGGTGAGGTTTATGTAAATCCTGGCGATCATGTAAAAGTAGGACAACAAATTGGTTTAAGAAAGGGGCCTTTCTTTGAACAGCCTATTCATTCAACTGTAAGTGGTGAGATTGTAGGTATTGTTAAAAAATTCCATAGAAGTGGTAAGCTTACTGAATTTATTCAAATTAAAAATGATAAGAAGGATGAGCTTTCTGAAAGATGTGTTGAAAGAACACCTGAGGAAATTTCTAAATTAACTTTAGAGGATTTCGCAAGAATTACTAAAGAAAATTCTTTGGTTGGCTTAGGTGGTAGTTCATTTCCAACTTATATTAAATTTCAAACTAAGGATCCGATTGATACTATTTTAATTAATGGTGTTGAATGTGAGCCTTATTTGTCAGCCGATCATCGTTTGATTATGGAATTTCCATATCGTGTTTATAATGGTGTTAAATATGCTATGCAAGCATTTGGGGCAAGAAGAGCTTATATCTGTATTAAGAAAAAATATCAGGATTTATATGATTGCTTAACTGTTGCTAAAACTAGATTCCCTGATTTAAATTGTGAGGTTAAAAGAGTTGGTAACTATTATCCACAGGGTTGGGAAATTGAGGTTATAAAGTCAGCATTAGGAATTAAGGTTCCTGCTGGTGTTTTACCAGCTAAGCTTGGTGTTATGGTATTTAATGTTTCTACTATTGTTGGTTTATACAAAGCCATTCGTTATAATATGCCAGTAGTTAAGAGAAACTTTACTATTACAGGTGATGGTATTACAATTCCTCAAAATTATCGTGTAAGAGTTGGTACATCTATTCAAGAGCTTATTGCTAAAAGTGGTGGCTATAAGGGTGATGAGAATAAGGTTATGATTCTTGGTGGACCTATGATGGGTGCTAATCTTGTTCGTGATGATGCGGTTGTAACAAAAACTTGTACATCATGTATTATTTTAAATGAACATAAGGAGGTTGAGGAACCTTGTGTTCGCTGTGCTTCTTGTGTTTATTCTTGCCCAGCAGGCTTACAGCCAGTAGCTATTATGCAGGCGGTTAAGAATAATGATAAGGAAGCTTTAAAGACTAAGCTTAATATTAAGTCTTGTATATTATGTGGTATGTGTTCATATACATGTACATCTAAAATTCATTTAACAGATTATTGTCGTAAGGCAAAGAAAATGGCAATGTAGGGGGAAAGAAAATGAAATTAGTTCCACAAACTTCTCCATACATTCGTAAGAACGTCTCTGTAAAGAGAATGATGCTTGATGTAATTATCGCATTATTACCAATTAGTATTTTTGCGATGATTGTTAACGGATGGAATGGTATTTATGTATTTTTGATTTCAATTGTAACAATGCTTTTCTTTGAGCTTTTGTGTCATATGTTTATCAAATGGCCAAAGGATATGAAGATTAAGGAATTGTTTAGTAAGGAAGGCTTTTTACGTGTTAAGGAAACTTATACTATTAATAATATAACTGCTCCTTTAATTTCAGCTTTAATTTATGCATTAATTATGCCAGCTGGTACAAATTGGTATGTTGTATTTGTTGGTGCTGCCTTTGGCATGATTGTTGGTAAGATGCTATTTGGTGGCTTAGGCTCTAACATATTCAATCCTGCCGCTACAGGTAGAATCTTTGCGATGGTTTGCTTTGGTACACAAATTGGTTCAGCTTACTCATCACAGCCAGGATATGATGTTACTGCTGGTGCAACTCCACTTGGTGTTATTAAGACATCTGAGGGTTTGAATTTTGCTAATACTGGCTACTATACCTTGCTTGATTTATTTGTTGGTAATGTTCCTGGTACTTTAGGCGAGGGTTGTGTTGTTGCTATTTTGATTGGTGGAATTTATCTATTCTATAGACATTCTGCTGATTTAAGAAGTGCCTTAAGCTATTTCTTATCATTTGCAGTTGTTATGCTTATTGCAGTTGTTAGCTTCTATGGTAAGTATAAAGAAGGTGATGTTTGGGAAATGTGGTTATATCAAATTCTTGCTGGTGGTGTAATTTTTGCTACAGTATTTATGATTACAGATCCAGTTACCTCACCAACATCTAAGTTTGGTAGAGTAGCCTTTGGTACTATTGCAGGTTTAATTACAGCTTTAATTCGTGTAGTTGGTTCTTATCCTGAGGGTGCTGCATTCTCTATTTTGATTGTAAATATGCTTACTCCATGCATTGATTACTTTATGCGCGGTAAGCCAAATACTTACACATGGAAGCAATGTCTTGGCTTAAGTATTGTAGTTGTCTTAATTTGTTGTATTGTTTCAGCTTCTGTGATGGGAGGTTGGTTCTAATGAAAAATTATTTTAAGGTTTCAGGAATTTTAGGAGCTATTGCTTTGATTTGTTCGGCTTTAATTGCTTTGATTAATATGGTAAGTAGTCCTATTATTGCTAAGAATGACGAAAAGACTATAAATGAAACTTACTCAGTTTTATATGATAAATTTAGTACTAAGGCTTCTTCAAAGGCTGATGTTGATTATATAAGTGATTCTAATGGTTATATTACAGCTAAGGTTCAAGCTTTAGATTCAAAAAATGGAGTGGTTGGTTATATTTACACTGTAAGTGGAAAAAATTCCTATGGTGGAATTTCATTAATGGTTGGTATTGAAAAAAGTGGTAATGAATATGTTGTTTGTGATGTTGAATTCTTATCAAATACCGAATCATTTGCTTCAACTGTTAATTCCCATTTAAAGGATACATATCCTTCAAGTGCTTCTACTGATATTGATTTAAATCCTTATGGAAAGAGTGATAGTACCGATATTTCTTCAATGACTGAAAATGATGTAAATGGTGTTGATGTTAAATGTGGTGCTACTTATGGTGCTACCTTAATAAAAAATATGATTTCTGCTTGTTTAACTGAAGCAAAGGAGGCAAAATAATATGGATAAGAATAAGGTTTCTTATAAAAAGACAATTCTTGCAGGTATTATTTCTGAAAATCCTGTATTTGTTTCACTTCTAGGTATGTGTTCAACCTTAGCTACTACTAAATCATTAGAGGCAGCATTAGGTATGGGTATTTTAGTATTATTAACTTTAATAGGCTCTAATGTTTTAATTTCATTATTACGTAATATTATCCCACAAGAAGCTAAAATACCTTGCTATATAGTTATTATTGCAACGTTTGTAACAATTATTAAAATGCTATGTCAAGCATTTGTTCCAGCGTTATATAGTGGTCTTGGTGTGTTTATTTCATTAATTGTTGTTAATTGTATTATTTTAGGTAGAGCTGAGGCGTTTGCTTCTAAAAATGGTACTTTGGCTTCGTTTATGGATGCTATTGGTACTGGTCTTGGTTTTACTATGGCTTTATGTATAATTGCGATTATTCGTGAACTTTTAGGTACAGGTGCTATTACTATTGGTGAATATTTCCCATTACCTAATAAAATTATTATTCATATTTTACCTGAATCTATTGCTATTAGCTTATTTACTCTTCCTGCTGGTGGTTTCTTAACATTAGGCTGTGTATTAGCATTTATTGCTTGGAGAAAAAATAAGAAGGATGAAAAAATGAAGGCTTTAGAAAAGGCTAGAATTGAGGAGCTAAAGGCTAAAAAGGCTTTAGAACTTCAAAAGAAGAAGGAGCTTGAGGCTTCTTCAGTAAATGCTAAGCCAGAAGTAAAGGAGGCAGCATAATATGACTTATATTGTAATGTTTTTATTAGTTGTTTTAGATTACGCCTTAATTAATAATGTAATTTTATCCCAGTTTTATGGTATTTGTCCATTTTTAGGTGTATCTAAAAAGCCTACAGCCTCTTTAGGTATGGGAGCTGCTGTTATTGTTGTTATTTTGATCGCATCAGCTATTTGCTGGCCAATTTATCAGCTTCTTGCTTTAGCTGGTATTCAGTTTATGGATACAATTACTTATATTTTAGTAATTGCTTCAATAGTTCAATTAATTGAAATGATTATTAAGAAATATTCACCTAGTCTTTATAAATCATTAGGTGTATATTTACCACTTATTACTACTAACTGTGCCGTACTTGGTGTTGTTCAAGGTAATACAGATCAAAGCTTTTCATTTTGGATGTCTATGGCTAATGCTTTAGGTACAAGTGTTGGTTTTGCGTTAATTATCTTTATCTTTTCAACTATTAGATATAGACTTGATTCTTCAAATACTCCAAAGGCCTTCAAGGGCATTCCAATTGCCTTAGTTACAGCTGCTTTAATGGCTTTAGCTTTCTTAGGCTTAAGTGGAATGATTAATATTTAATATGATTTTGACTATTAATTATTATTTGTTTATAGCTATTGGTGTTGTTGTTTTGCTTATTGCAGTTTTCTTTGTTACTTATTTTCTTAATAAAAAAACACCTGTTCCAAAGGGATGTGAAAATATTAAGCTAAGTGAGGAGGGCTGTTTAGCCTGTCATAACACTGATTGTGGTATTAGACAAAAAATGGATTTAAAGAAATTAGAAGATGAAATTAAGGAGGAAGAAAAATAATGCAAATTTTATGGGCAATATTAATCTTAACAGTATTGGGTATTTTATTTGGCTTTGGTTTAGCTTTAGCTTCAAAGGTATTTCATGTTGAGGTTGATACTAGAATAGAGGATATTACTAAAATATTACCAAATGCCAATTGTGGTGCTTGTGGATATCCTGGTTGTGCTGGTTTCGCTGAGGCGATTGTTAACCAAACTGCTGAAAATCTTAGCCAATGTAAGCCAGGTAGTAAATCAGGTAAGCCTGAGGAAATTAGAAAATATCTTGATGAGCATCCAAATCCAGATGGAACTATTAATCCTATTAAGATTAAATAATTTTTCAAGTAAAAACTGTTATTAAATAAAATGATAGCAGTTTTTTTGTGTTATTTTTTCCAATATATGTTATAATGAAATAAAAGTAGGGTGATTTTTAATGTGGGAAATGAAAAATCCAGTATATGGAGATCAAATTAGAGTTAATAGAGGGTTATATTATCATCACGGAATATATGCTTCTAATGATGAGGTTTATCAATTTGCTGCACCATATGGTAGTGAGGTTTCTTCTGAAAATGCTAAGGTTATTTGCACAACTTTAAATGAATTTTTAAAAGGGGGGAATGTTGAGGTTAGAGCTTATACTCCAGATGAGCTAAAGCAAAAGAGAAATCCTAAGGAAATTATTGCCTATGCTAAAAAGCATTTAGGCGAGGGTGGCTATGATTTGGTTTCAAATAATTGTGAGCATTTTTCTAATCGCTGTGCATTTGGTGTTTCTAATAGTAGTCAGGTTGATGACGTATTTAAAATGATTGCGGGGTTGTTTAAATGATAAGATTTGGTATTGATGTTGGTGGTACAACTGTTAAAATTGGAGTTATTGAGGATTATAAATTTATAGATCATTATCAGATTAAAACAAATAAGGATACTCTTTTTAAGGATATTTGTTTATCTGTTAAGGATTATATGACTTCACATAATATAAATGAAATTGAAGGAATTGGCTTTGGACTTCCTGGTGTTGTAAAAAATAATTATATTTATTTACTCCCTAATATTGGAATTAAAAATTTTGATTTGGCTAATGAAATCAACAAATATCTTCCTGGAATTAAAATGGCAAGTAATAATGATGCAAATGTTGCCGCATTGGGCGAGGCAATTAATGATAATAATACATCATCTAGCTATATGATTACACTTGGTACAGGTGTAGGTGGTGGTTTGGTCATTGACGGTCATGTAATTGAAGGAGCTCATGCTGCTTGTGGTGAGGTAGGACATATGTTTGTTGACCATATTCATAATTATAAGTGTGGCTGTGGATTAAGTGGTTGTTGGGAAACTGTATGCTCTGCAACAGGTGTTGTTCGTTTAGCTAAGCAATACTACAATAACTATAAGACTAGTTTGCCATTTGATATGAGCTGTAAGGATGTATTTGATTATGCTAAATTAGGTGATGAATTAGCCCTTATGGTTGTTGATATGGTTTCTAATTATTTAGGTTTAGGCTTATCAATGATTGCGGTTACTGTTGATGTAGATGCCTTTTATATTGGTGGTGGCGTTGCTGCTTGTGGTAATATTTTACTTGATGGTGTAAAAAAATATTATAAAAAATATGCTCATTTTGCTGTAAGAGATACTGAAATTAAGCTTGCTAAGCTTGGAAACCTTGCTGGTATGCTAGGAGCAGCATATATTTTGTAATTATGGGTAAAAAAATATGTGAAAAAGCAACTAAAATATACAAGCCTGAGATATTAGTTTGTCCATTTTGTAATTCAAAGCTTAAATATAAATATACAGTTTCTAATAAGGTTGTTCAATTTACATCAGGTAAGTATTTTAGAATCAAAAATTTAGGCTATGGTTGTCCTAATTGTAATAATATTGTTTATTTTTCTCAAACTGCTAATAAGCTTTGTTTTAAAGGCTGTACCTATTCAGCAAAAATTGTGTGTATGATTGATTATTATAAATCCCTACATAAAGGTAGAGAAGAAATATGTGATATTTTAGTTTCAAAGGGTATTGAGATATCAGATAGAAATGTTGACGTTTTATATGAAAAATTCTTAAATTATTATAATCAAGATTATGATAGTTTAATACATGAGAGCTTTTCTAATATGCAAAAAAGGTTTAATGAGGTTAGAATTTCTATTGATTTAATTACTATTAATCAAGTTTATTATGTAATTATATATGACTATTTTACATCAGATAAGCTTGCAATATGGAAATTTAATAGCTTTGATGAGATGAGAAGTATGTTTAAAATATATTTGACTTGTGATTTTAATATTGCATATATTGTTACTATAAGAAATATTAAAAATAATAAAATGATATCTATTATAAAAGAATTTGTTCCAAAGGTAAAAATGATTTCTTTTAATAAATTCTAAGTATTTTAAAATTAATGGTTGATGAAATTTAAAATTTGAGTTATAATCTTTTTTGTGAGATATAGATGTACAAATATTGCAATTTTGTCTAAGAAAATATCAAATTTTAATAATTATGTGCTATTTTTAAGTTTTATTATTGGGTTAAGTATTATTTTTTTTTAGCTATTTAATTCGGTGAGAAATTATTGATAAATTTAAAAAAGTTATTATTAATTGTACAAACGACACATATTTTCTAAAATTAACGAATTTTATTTGACATTTTTCTTTTAATGTTGTAAAATGAACGTATATATTAAGAAAAGCTGGTGAAAATATGAGTAGTACTATTAATTTAGACGAATATGACAAGAAAATCATTCAATATTTACAAGAGGATTCTTCAATTTCAAATATTGAGCTTTCAAAGAAAATTGGACTTGCTCCATCTTCTTGCTTATTAAGAGTTAAAAGCTTAAAGGAACAAAAGGTTTTAAAGCAATTTACTTCAATTGTTGATGAAAAGATTTTGGGATATGAAATTACATGCTTTGCCACTGTGTCATTAGCTCCACTTAACCGTGAAACGTCAAGTAGATTTATCGAAGAAATTATGAAGATATCTGAGGTTACTGAATGCTATACTATTACTGGTGCAGCAGCATTTATGTTAAAGATTGTTGCTAAAAGCTTTCAGTATTATCGTAACTTTGTATTTGATAAGATTTTAGCTATTCCTAATGTTAGTCATATTGAAACAAATATCGTTGTTGGTACTGAAAAGAAAACAAATATTATTCCTTTAGATTAAATTCCAGAGCTTTTAGTTTTCTAAAATAGAGGAGTTATAGGGGAGAACGAAACTATAAAATTAATAGGTTGTTGATACAACAAAGGCTATTAGAATATAATAGGTTCTAATAGCCTTTTTTCAATTAGGAGCTGTAGTTTTTTTTAATTATTCTTTATTATTATTTTCTTTTCCTATATGCATCTACTTGCGTATTTGATTCTTTTTTTTATTAGCATGGTGCAGCTGATTTTAATTCTATATTAAATTAAAAAATATAGTATTATTCTATACTTTTTCAACACTTTAGTTTTATGGTTTAAAACAATCTGCCATATAGATATATATTAACAATCTCGAATTTTAAATTTCAGAGCTTTTTAGCTCTATTTTTTCTTTTTTTCTTTAAAAATATTAATAAATATGTTAAAGTAAATTAACGATTGTATATTTTAAATAACTATATATGATATAATTGAAATATGTGATATAGAAGGTGATTTTATGAATGAAGATCCTATCATTAGAATAGATGATAAAATAAATAATGAAGTTTTTGAAGCTGAAATTATTCCTAATACTACAGGTGCCTTAAATCAACAAATTAATGATTTAAAAAGACAAGTAAATGAGGCTAACAAGGATATTTATAGACTTGAAAGTCATAATGATGCTTTAGATTATTCATTAAGTGCTTGTTGTGGGGTATTATGTGGTGTATTAGATATTATACTTAACTTAAATTTAAATGCTGATACCTCATCAATTGTTAATGAATTTGCATCAAAGCTAACAGATTCTAATTATAATAATACAGAAGAGGCTGTTAAAGCTTTAAATTCAAAGCTTAATTCTGAATCTGCAATTAGTAATTTAAATTTAGCTAAGCAGGCATCTTTGTTTGGTCTTGCCTTTAGCGTCATTTCTGCTATAACAGGTGTTGGTATTACCTTAACAAAGCATGGCGGAATCAAAGAGGAAAAGATGAACAATTTTACTGCTACTGGTGTTCTTGGTGGTGTATTTTATGGTATGGTTTCTTGGCTTTGTTATTTGATATCATCGAATGCTAAAATCAATGATAATGTACCATCACAGCTTTTAGGATTAATTGAGGAGGCTAGGTCCTCAGGATTGAAAATTAAAAATGACGATTTAGCTAACCAATTAAGTAAGGCTATGGGCGATGCCAACATTGGTGAAATTAATAAGAGTATTGCGACTTTAAAGCTTGTTGGTAAGGAAGCATTAGTTGTTGGTGTTAATGAGGTAATTGTTAGAGCTATATATTTTGTTAGACGTTTATTTATGGAGATTAAATTAAGAAAAATTTCTTCAATTCGTGAATTAGATTCTATTGACTTTAAGAAAATTAATCCATTTAATAATCGTAGTGTGGCAAGGATGGTTAGTGTTTCTTTGGCTGCGATGATGACTATTGATTTAGCTGATGCTGTAATTGAATCTATTTTTAAAAGTCAGGGAGATAAGACTTTATTTGCCTCTAATTTCTTTGTTCGTATAAATTATGTTGGTGTTGCAAGAATTATTTTAGCAATTAGTACTGATGTTTATATGGGAAATAATTTAAGAAAAAGAAGAGTTGAGAGAATAAACACTATTAATGAATATAATAAGCTTTTAGGAAAGAAGATTTATTATAAGCAAGCTGATATGTGGCATGCCTGTGAGGATACAGGTGAATTGATTAGTGAAACATATAAGCTTATGGAAAAAACTGATAATTTATTTAAAAGTACATTAGCTTCTGAAATTGAATCCTTAAAATCAATTAATCAAAATATGGATAAAGCAATGGAAAAAAATAAAGGTTTAAAGGATGAATTGAAAAACATTATAGATTGGGAGTAGTATGGTGGAAGAAAATAAAGATAATTTAATATCTATAAATGAATCAGATGTTCCTAAGCTAATTGAAGATCAATTCAATATTATGAATAATCTTAAACAGCATTTAGATTTGGCTAAAACTAAATCATGTGATGCTGAAGTCTTGGCTAAGGATGCTAAGGAAAAAAAGGTTGGTTTTTTTAATAAAAAAGAAACAATTGAGGGGATTATTAACACTCAAATGTCATTAAGTGAAGCAACATTATCTAATACATTAGTTTTAGAAAAAACATTTGAATATCAACAAGCATTAACTAATATAACTAAATACCTATTTGGGCTTGGTGTTTCTAACATTGCAGTAAATCGTAGTATTGTTCGTGAACTTGAGCTAAGACTTAATGATGCTTCTAGTGATGAACTTGATGAGCTTGCCCGTCGCGAGCTTGTAAATGTTGTTAAGGATTTGAAAAGTCAGGAGGATTTAATTAAAAAACAAACTGATTTTTCATCGAAGCTTCGTGATGTTAATGCTATGATTTTAAACAATGAAGCTTTACTTAATAAATATAAGGAACAATGTGACAAATTAAATAATGATGTTGTTTGTTTAAATAAAAATATTGATAGGTCTAATAAACTAATTAAAGTTTTAACTATTGGAGTTTTTATTTCTTTAATTTTAATTATTATATTATTTATTATTATTATAAAATAGTTGGTAAGAGATTTTTGTTTATAATTTTAAATAAAAATCTCTTACTTTTTTCTTATAATTTACTTAAAGTATTAAAAAAACAAAGATTAAGTAAATTATATGGAGGTAGTGTAATGCTAGTAGGAAGAAGTACTGAGGTCGAATTGTTAAATAGAATCTATAAGGATAATGTATCTCATTTTGTAGCTATTTATGTAAGACTCAGAATAGGTAAGACTTATCTGATTAATGAAGTATTTAAAGATAGTATTTTATTTCATCATTCTGGTGTGGCAAATGGTAATCTAAAAGAACAATTGTTTGCCTTTTCTGCTTCATTAAAAAATTCAAATTATAAGCCTAATAACAAAATAAGCAATTGTAAGGATAATGAAGCTTTACGTTGTTATAAGGAGTTGTTAGATGAATTCGAAAAGACTCATAATAATGAGAGATTAATGTCTACTTATTCTAATATTGGATTTTTATATAATGCTTTAAATGAATATACATTATGTATTAAAACTTTGCAAAATGCTTTATATAATGTTTTTTCACCATCTGATTCTATTTGGATTAGTAACATTGTTTTAAATTATGTTTTTGCTTGTTTTATGATTTCTAAATATGCTGAGATAATTAATTTAGTTACTAACAATTTATTTCAATATAAGAGATTGAATTGGGTTAGTGCATCAATTTTTATATTGGCTTGTTTTTTCTTTGATGATTTTTCTAAGGCTAGTAATGTTATTAGTTATTTTAAGGATGATGAAAATGTTAATGCAATATTAAAATATTTAAAGACAAATGATTTAAAATGTTTAGATTTAATTAAAACAACACAATTTTCTTTAAAAATAATTGAAAAGTTGAAATGTTTATAATATTTCGACTTTTTTTAAGTTCATTTTAGTTTATACTTTCTCTTTTATTATTTTTTTTCTGTGATATAATAGTCTAGGAGAAATAATTATTTAATTAAATATATACGGGAGGAAATTATTCTCATGTCTATTTTATTAGGAAAAAAAGTAAAGATTTTTAGCTTAAGCTCAAATGTTGAGTTAGCAAATGAAATTTGTGATTCAATTGGTATTCCACTTTCAAGCTGTGATGTACTTCATTTTGCTGATGGTGAAATTAATGTTCAAATTAATGAAACTGTTCGTGGTCATCATGTATTTGTTATTCAACCAACTTCAGCTCCAGTTAATGATCATTTAATGGAATTACTTATTATGTGTGATGCTTTAAAGAGAGCATCTGCAAAAACTATTAATTTAGTTATTCCATATTACGGATATAGCCGTCAGGATCGTAAGGCTAGAAGCCGTCAGCCTATTTCAGCTAAGCTTGTTGCTGATTTACTTCAGGTTGCAGGTGCTGATCGTGTTATAACTATGGATATTCATGCTGCACAGGAACAAGGATTCTTTGATATTCCAGTAGATAATTTTATGGGTTTACCTATCATTTGTAATTATTTAATGGATAAAAATTTAGAAAATGTTGTTGTTGTATCACCAGATCATGGTGGAACTACGCGTGCTCGTGAGTATGCAAAGGTATTAGATACAACTATTGCGATTATTGATAAGCGTCGTCCAGAGCCTAATAAAGCAGAGGTTATGAATATTATCGGTGATGTTAAGGGTAAGACATGCGTTATGGTAGATGATATGTGTGATACTGCAGGTACTTTAACTATTGGTGCAAAGGCATTAATTGATGCAGGTGCTAAAGAGGTATATGCAGCAGTTACTCATGGTGTATTATCAGGTCCAGCAATTGAAAGAATTCAAAATTCAGTTTTAAAGGAAATGATTATTACTAATACTATTAAGCTTGCACCTGAAAAGAAGATTGATAAGATTACTGTTTTATCAGTTGGTCAGCTATTAGGTCATGGTATTTTAAGAATTTTATCAGATGAACCACTATCAGGTTTATTTACTTATACATACGATAAGACTAAGAGAGAATTATTATAATAAATGAAGTTAATTGTAGGTTTAGGAAATCCAGGTAGCGAGTATGAAAATACTCGTCACAATATGGGTTTTATGACTTTAGATCGTTTTGCTAATAAACATAATCTTACATTTTCTTTAGAGCCTAAGTTTAAGGGTATGGTTTCAACTATTAATATGGATGGAAATAAGGCTATTTTATTAAAGCCTATGACATACATGAATTTGAGTGGTGAAAGTGTAATCAAGGTTATGCAGTTTTACAAAATTGATGTTAATGATATTCTTGTTATATCCGATGATCTTGATTCTAAGCTAGGTAGGGTTAGATTAAGAGATAAGGGTAGTGCTGGAGGTCATAATGGTCATAAGAATATTTCCATGCATTTAAAAACTGAGGAATATAAAAGAATTAAGCTTGGTATTGATAGAGATAAAAATATTGCGGTTGTTGATTGGGTTTTAAAAAAATTTACAGCTGATGAAATTTTATTTCTTGAGCCATCCTTTGATAAGGCAATTTTAGCAATTGAGGATTTTATTAATGATGTTCCTTTTGTTAAGATTGCTTCGTTATATTCAAATAAGTAATTTAGAAACTATAGCTTTTGCTATAGTTTTTAGCTTTTGTTTTAAATTTTGTCTTGATTTGACAATTGTTTATATTAATATAATAATTATGTAATTACTTTAAAAGAGGTGTTATTTTGAACCTATATGAATATTTTTCTAAATTAGATAGTGTTTCTAATATTTTAAATAAAGATAAGATAAGACTTGCTGATTCATGTGATGAGTATAATCAAATGCTTATAGCTAGTGATTTTTATACATCAAATAAAAGCATTTTTGTATGCTTACCAAATTTATATCAGGCTCAAAAATACTATGATTCTTTAGTTGGCTTTATGAATGAGGAGGATGTTTTATTTTTCCCTGCTGATGAGCTTGTTTCGGCTGAGATGGTTGCGGCAACTGGTGATTTTTTATATGAAAGAATTCAAACTCTTTATACTCTACTTCAAGGAGAAAAGAAGGTTGTTGTTACTAATATTCATGGTGCAATTAAATATGAAATGAATCCTAGTAAATGGCTTGATAGCTTTTACGAATTTAAGTTGGGTGAATCATATGATATTACTGTTCTTTGTAATAATTTAGTTAAGCTTGGTTATGAGCCTACCTTTACTACTGTTAAAACAGGACAGTTTTCTAAACGTGGATCTATTGTTGATATTTTTCCACTTGGTTATACTAATCCAGTTAGACTTGATTTTTTTGGTGATGAAATTGATACTATTAAGGAATTTAATAGTGAATCTCAGCGTTCAATTTCAACTATTAGCAATGTTAGAATTTTGCCTGTTAGTGAATTTATTTATAATGATAGAGAGTTCGAATTTGCTAAAAATAAAATTTTATCTTTTATGGATAATTTTAAGCTTTCAGAAATTGAAGAACAAACCTTCAAATCAGATTTAGATAAATTACAGGGACATAAGTCATTAGATACATTAGGTAGATATTTGGGCTTTTTTGAAGAAAAGCTTTCTACTTTGTTTGATTTTTCAACTAACAAAAGAATTTATTTTATAGATGTTGTTAAGGCAAGTGAGGTATATGAGCATTTAGTTTTAGATTTAAACGAGTATTGTGGAAGAATAGGTGGCTATTCTTTAGCTCATATGAGGATGTTTAATGATTTTAATGTCATTTTAGAAAAGGGAAATGTTTTAATTGAGGGGTTAAGAGGCTTAGGTAGGGCTGATTATGAGGTTTTTGCTAAGGCTATTGAACCATATAAGGCCAATCAAAAGCTGATTTTAAATGATATAATTAAGCTTAAAAATAAGAAGATTCTTCTTTTGGCAATTAATAATCAGGATAGATTAAAAAGGCTTGAGGATTATTTAAGTGAAAATAATTTATTTTTAAATAAGATTAGTGATTTATCTGATGTTAAAATTAATTCTATTAATGTTATAAATGGTTATTATCCGGCCTTTGATTTATTATATGAAAGTTATATTTTACTTAATGAGCAATCTATTTTTGAAATAGAGTATCAGCCTAGAAAGGTTAAATATAAATCAATTTATAAAAATGCTATTAAGATTTCAAAATATGATGAGCTATGTATTGGGGATTATGTTGTTCATTATGATCATGGTGTTGGTAAATATTTAGGTATTAAAACCTTGAAATCTGGAGATGTTGAAAGAGATTTTTTGTATATAATGTATGCGAATAATACAGGATTATATATACCTCTTGAGCAAATATCTTCAATTATGAAATATGCTTCTAGCGATGTTGAAGGTATTAAGCTTCATGAAATTGGTGGTACTCAATGGGCAAGAACTAAAGCAAAGGTTAGAAAAAGAGTTCATGATATTTCTGATAAGCTTATTGCTATATATGCTGAACGTAGTAAGGCTAAGGGCTTTGAATTTCCACCTGATTGTCCTGAGCAGCTTGAATTTGAGTCTGAGTTTAAGTATGAATTGACACCAGATCAAAAAAAGGCAGTAGATGCGATTAAGCATGATATGGAGTCTCCTCGTCCTATGGATAGATTGGTTTGCGGTGATGTTGGTTATGGTAAAACTGAGGTGGCCTTACGTGCAGCTTTTAAGGCTGTGTATGGTGGTAAGCAGGTATGTATGCTTGCTCCTACAACTATTCTTGCTCGTCAGCATTATTTAACCTTTAAATCAAGAATGGAAAAATATGGAATAAGAGTAGAATTGTTATCTCGTTTTGTTCCTTTAAAACAACAAAAAAATATTATTGAGGATTTAAGTAAGGGTGGAGTAGATGTGATTGTAGGTACTCATCGTGTTTTATCACCTGAAATTAAATATAAGGATTTGGGGTTATTAATAGTTGATGAGGAACAAAGATTTGGTGTTACTCATAAGGAAAAGATAAAAGAGCTAAAGGTTAATGTTGATTGTATAACCTTATCAGCAACACCAATTCCTAGAACACTTCAAATGTCTGTTATGGGAATTAAGGATTTGTCTATGATTGAAACACCACCTAAGAATAGATATCCAATTCAAACCTATGTTATTGAACGTAATGATAGAATTATTACCGATGCGATTGAGCGTGAGCTTGCGCGTGGTGGTCAGGTTTTCTATTTATATAATTATGTTGATTCAATTGAACAAATGGCATCTAAGCTTCACTCACTTGTTCCTGAGGCAAAGATTGCTGTAGGACATGGTAGGCTTAGTAAGGATCAGCTTGAGGATGTTATTTCAAAATTTATAGATAAAGAATATAATGTTTTACTTTGTACGACTATCATTGAAACAGGTATTGATATGCCAGATACTAATACTTTGATCATTCATGATGCTGATAAATTAGGATTATCTCAAATGTATCAAATTCGTGGTCGTGTTGGTAGAAGTAATAAAATTGCTTATGCTTATTTGATGTATGAGCCAAGAAAGATTTTATCAGAAACAGCTGAAAAGCGTCTTGAAACTATTAAAGAATTTAATGAACTTGGTAGTGGCTTTAAAATTGCAATGAGAGATTTATCTATTCGTGGGTCTGGTGATATTTTAGGTGAGGAGCAGTCTGGTTTTGTTGAATCTGTCGGTATTGATGTTTATTTAAAGATTTTAGATGAAGAGATTAATAAGAAAAAGAATCCTCTGATTGTAGATGAAAAGCCTAAAAAGATTGATGCCTCTTTAAACCAACCTTTGGCTAATAGGACTATTAAGACAAGCTATATTAATAATGATGATGCTAGAATTTATGTTCACAAGCGTATTGACAAATTAGAGTCAATTGCTCAAATGAATGAGCTAATTGCTGAGCTTGAGGATCGATTTGGTAATGTTGATGGTGATTTATTAATGTATATGTATGAAAAGCTTTTAAAGGTTTATTGTAAGAAGCTTAACATTTATAAAATTGATAAGACTGATAGAAGATATTGGACATTTATAGTTACAGAGGAGGGAAGCCATCTTCTTGATGGAACTAAGCTATTTACTGTTGCTGAAAAATATAAAACAATTAATCTTACATTTAAAAATTTAGAAATTAGATTTTTACTTGAGGTTCAAGCAAGAGATAAGGATGTTTTTGTAAAAGAAATTTGTCAATATTTTGATGAAATATTGAATTCTTAACGTTAATTCTTAAATATTTAATTTAAAATATTAATTTACAAAGAATTTATTAAATTGTATAATTTAATAAATGGGGGTATTAAAATGGCAGAGAAAATTGAAACAAAAACAAAAATGGTTGATACATCAAAGCCTGTGATGGCTCAGCAACCTGAAAAGAAGACTACAAAGGTTAAGCGTGTTGACACGACAAAACCTATTGTTGCTCAAGCACCAATAGATAAGAAAATTGGTGGTAAGACTTGTTATCATGTTTCAAAGCGTGACAATGAAGGTAGAGAATGGAAGGTATTTATTCAAGGATCTAATAAGGTTATTAAGCTTTTTAAAACACAGGCCGAGGCATTAGAATATGCTAAAACTCTTTGTAAAAACAAAGAGGATGGAAGCTATGTTTTATTACATGGATTAGATGGAAAAATTAGAAGATATTAGTTAAATGGGTAATGCAATGCATTGCCCTTTTAATTGGAGGTATTTATGAAGTATGATTGTATAATTGTTGGAGCTGGTCCGGCTGGTATTTTTTGTTCTTATGAGCTGATGATCAAAAATCCAAATTTACGTGTTTTGTTAATTGATAAGGGACATGATATTTATAATAGACATTGTCCTGTAAATGAGCATAAAATAAAAAAATGTCCAATAAATAAGGATGGACATAGTGGCTGTAATCCAGCTTGTTCTATTACTAATGGCTTTGGTGGGGCTGGAGCATTTTCGGATGGCAAATTTAATATTACAACTGAATTTGGCGGTTGGATGACTGATTATTTAGATGATGATGTTGTACTTGATTTAATAAAATATGTTGATTCTATTAATTTAAAATTTGGAGCAACAACAGAAATAACTGATCCGAACACTGATAAAATTCGTGAGATTGAAAGAAAAGGCTTAGCAGTTGGCTTAAAGCTATTACGCTCACAGGTTAGACATTTAGGAACTGAAAATAATTTAGAAATTTTAAAAAGAATGTTTGAGGACTTAAAGCCTAAAATTGATATGATGTTTAAAACTGAGGTTTTAGATGTTGTTGTTAATGATGGCAAGGCTTGTGGTGTTATTTTAAAAAATGGAGAAGAAATATCTTCTAATTTTGTATTTTTAGCTGTAGGTAGAGATGGTTCGACTTGGCTTGAAGATATTTGTAAGAAAAATGATATTGCTATGAAAAATAATCAGGTTGATATTGGTGTTCGCGTTGAAACTAATGATGTTATTATGGAAGAAATAAATAAAAATCTTTATGAGGGTAAGTTTTTATATAGAACATCAGTTGGTACAGTTGTTAGAACATTTTGTTCAAATCCAAGTGGTCATGTCGTTGTAGAAAATCATAGTGGTACAATGCTTGCTAACGGTCATGCCTATGCTGATAAAAGGCTTGGCAGTCACAACACAAATTTTGCACTTCTTGTTTCCCATAAGTTTTCAGATCCATTTGATTTGCCAAATGAATATGCGCATCAGGTTTCACGTCTAGCTAATGAATTATCATGTGGAAGTATTATTGTCCAAAGATATGGTGATATTGTTAAAGGTAGAAGAAGTACTCAAAAAAGAATTGATGAGGGCTTTGTTAAGCCCTCACTTAAAGAGGCAGTTCCAGGCGATTTAGGGCTTGTTTTGCCATATAATACAATGAAATCAATTATTGAGATGATTGAAGCATTAGATCATGTAACTCCAGGTATAGCTAACGAGCATACATTATTTTATGGAGTTGAGGCTAAATTTTACTCAGCACGTCCTGAAATTGATAATAATTTTGAAACAAAAATCAAAGGGTTATATGTTGGTGGTGATGGTGCTGGTTTAACTCGTGGTCTTGCTCAGGCTGGTGCTAATGGTGTTTTTGTAGCTCGTGAAATAGCAAATAGGATTAAATAAAGACTCGTTGGAGTCTTTTTTCTTTAATTTTTTAAATTTTTCTATACTTTAAATGATTATGTGTTACAATTAAACTATAGAGTAACGATTTGAAGTGATGGTGATAGTATGGATATTGGATATGTTTTTGATGAATATCCTAAGCCTCTTGCGATTATAAAGCCTATTTTTAAAGATGGGAAATGTTATGATTTTACTTACATTTATGTTAATAGGGCATTAGGTATTTATTTAGGTGTTAGTTCTCGTGAACTAATTGGCTCTAATTTCTTAAAGCATTTTGTTAATGGTGAGGATACTTGGTTTAATGGCTTTGGTAATACAGTAAAGTATAAGAAAAGTGTTACTATTGAAGCTAATGATGCAGTTCAGGATAGAAAAATAAAAATTGAAACATTTCCTATTGCAGATGATTTATGTGGTTTCTTTATTCATGAGGTTATGAATAACGATATAAATTCAATTGAAAAAATTACTGAGATGGCAACAAAAGATTTTTTAACAGGTGCTTATAATAGGTTTTATTTGAAACAATTTGAGTTAAGTGCAACTAAGTTTAATATTGGAATTACTCTTTTTGATATTAACAATTTAAAAAAGATTAATGATACTAAGGGACATTTAAAAGGTGATGAAGCTATTGTTGATTTAGTTAAGAAAATTAACAATTATTATCCTACTTCTAATGTTTTTAGAATGGGTGGAGATGAATTTTTAGTTATTACAACAGATATTAATTGTAGCGATTTTTTGAATTTATCTATTGAGTTTAAGAATATTTTAAATGATAGTGTGGCAATGGGATATAAGCATTTTTCCGAAGTTAACAATTATGATGATGCAATTTCTATTGTTGATAGCTATATGTATGCTGATAAACGTAGAACAAAGCTTCATCAAAAGTAAATAATTTGGACAATGCTTAATATTGTTCATTTTTCTTTGTTTTTTTAAGCTAATATTATAAAATATATTTATAATACTGTTATATAGAATTTTTGGAGGCTTTATGGAAATTAATGTAAGAACAATGCCTTATTTGGTTTGTAATGAAATGATACCTATTTCACTTGATAAATTATATGATGAGGATATTCAAACTATAAATGATTTAAGATATACTTTAAGTGCGATTATTAATACTGAAGCACCTATTACCCTAAATTTAATCAAGGTAAGACTAAGAGAGGCATTTGGTGTTAAAAAAATTAGTGATAAAGCTTTTGATATAATTATGCGTTTATTAAATGAGGGGAAATTTCCTGTAACAGATAATTTGTATGATAAGGTTTATTGGCCAGAGGATGGTATTTTTATGCCTAAGTTTATTCGTATTGGTTATGAACGCCAAATATATGATATTGCTTATCAGGAGCTAGCTATTTTAACTAAAGAGTATTTAAATAATGGCTTAAATAATGAGAGTCTATATCGTGAAATATTAGCTTATTATGGCTATAGCGTTTTAACAAACAAGGCTAGAAATTATTTGGAGTATGTCGAGAGAATGGTGAAATGATGTTAAAGATAATATTAAATAAGAATGAAGAAATAAATATTTTAAATGGTTATCCATGGGTATTTAATAATGAAATAATAAATTTTGAAGGTACTATAGAAAATGGTAAGGTATGTAGTGTTTATACTTTTGATCATAAATTTGTTGCCTATGGATTTTTAAATACTTCGTCTAAGATAATGGTTAGAATTTTATCTTTAGATGAAGGTGAGGTTATTGATAAAGAATTCTTTAAAAAAAGAATAGAATATGCGATATCACATAGAAAAAATTTAGGTTGGAATGCAACCCGCCTTGTTTTTAGTGAGGCTGATTATTTACCTGGTCTTGTTGTTGATAAGTATGGTGATTATTTATCTGTACAATTTATGTCTTTAGGTATGGATATGATAAAACAGGATATTGTAGAAATTTTAGTAGAATTAACAGGCTGCAAGGGTATTTATGAGCGTAGTGATATGCCAGTAAGAGAAAAAGAAGGTCTAAAACAAACAAAGGGATACCTATATGGTGAATTTGATCCTAGAGTTTTAGTTGAAGAGGATGGTATTCATTTCATTGTTGATATGGAAAATGGTCAAAAAACTGGTTATTTTTTAGATCAAAAGTTAAATAGAGATATTTTAAGATTGTATGCCAAAAATAAGGTAGTGTTAGATGCTTTTTCTAATGTTGGTGGATTTGCCTTGCATGCATGTAAATATGGTGCTAAGCATGTTGATGCCTGCGATATTTCTAAAAGAGCCTGTGATGAGATTTTAAACAATGCTAAAATAAATGGCTTTAGCCAGCTAGAGGCTAAATGTGTTGATGTTTTTGATTATTTACATAGCGATGATGTTAAGGATAAGTATGATGTTATTGTCCTAGATCCCCCAGCATTTTCTAAGAATAAGGAATCTTTAAAGAAGGCATATCGTGGTTATAAAGAGATTAATATGACTGCTATGAAAATTATTAAGTCTGGTGGATATTTATTAACTTTTAGTTGTTCTCAGCATATGACTCCTAATTTATTTATGCAGATGGTTAATGAGGCTGCACATGATGCTAAAAGGACTGTTCAATTTTTAGATTTTAGAATTCAATCTCCTGATCATCCAGCATTGCTCCAATCAGAGGAGCAACTATATTTAAAATGTATGATTTTAAGAGTTAAATAAAAAGCTTACTCATTATAAGAAAAATGACACTACAAAATAGTGTCATTTTTCTTATAATGGCTTATGTTAGTCTACCAACTTATGAGTAAGAACCATATACCTTGCTTCAAAAGTTGGTTTTTTTCACAGCCCCTTAATTTATCTTTTGAAATTTTTTGTTAGTAAAATTGTTGGTATAGCAAGTACTACTCCTACAACAATTAATATAATTCCTAGAGCTTGGAATTTTATTATTACACCAACACCAATCCATAAAACTGCTTCAAGTATACAAGCAAATAAACAAATAAGTGTAAGCTTTGTGTTTGAAAGCTTTGAATGAGATTTTTCTAAAGATGTTTTTTCTTTCATAATAACCTCCTATAATGCTAGTGCTATTAATACGCCAAGTGTTAATAGCTCAAGTAATATTGAAAAATAAATTGTTAATGAAAAATATGATTTTTCTGTTTTATGATGAGCATAAAGTCTACCTATAAAGCCTCCAATTGCTCCACCACATACAACACTTGATAATAGTGTTTTTTCTTTAATTCTTACTTCATTGCCATTATTCTTAGCCATTTTTTTATCCTTAACGAATAAAGAAAATGTTACTATTGACATAACTATTAAATAGGCAATGTAAATGCATAAAATAATTAATTCGTAGCTCATTTTTTTCTCCTTTTTTTATTTGTTTTATTGTTTGAAAAAGAATATACTACATGTCTTTATTCACCTTTATTATACGCTATTAGCTTGATATGTCAAAGAAAATATAGCATTTTTTTGTTAAAAAGAGTATCTTTTTTTAAGGCTTTTTTCTTTTGTAAAAATATCTTTTTTTAATGTTATTTTATTTTAATTTTTCTTTCTATTTTTAGAAAAAATTAATTTTAAAAAAAATATTTAAATAATGATTTATGATATTTATTTTAATGTAATTATTTTTAATTTTAAAGCATAGAATTATTGACAATGAAAGGTAAATAAAATATAATTTTAATGTAAAAATAAATAATTCCTCAAGGGGAGTAGCTACTAAGAGATTAGTTTCTATAATCGTCATCTCGAAATTTATTTTCCGGTTATAGTTGTCATTTTTGATTTGCAAGACCTTATCATCTATTTGATGGGGTCTTTTTTATTTTTTTAATCAGGAGGGATAATTATGAATAAAAAATTAGAAGAATTAGAAAGTGAATTTGAAAGTAATCTTGATTATGGTTTAACTAGTGATAAGGTTAAAATTAATCGTGATAGGTATGGAGAAAACAAATTAAAGGAAAAAAAGAAGAAGTCCTTATTTGTTAAGTTTTTATTAGAATTTAAAGATCCACTTATTATTATTTTAATTATTGCGGCAATTATTTCTATTGTTATAGATAGAAGTGAATGGGTTGAGTCATTAATTATTATGGTTGTTGTTATTGTAAATGCAATACTTGGCTTATATCAGGGTGTTAAAGCTGAAAAAAGCTTAGAGGCTTTACAAAAGCTTAGTGCTGAATGTTCTAAGGTTGTTAGAAATGGTAGTGTTATAACTATTGATACCTCAGAAATTGTTGTTGGTGATATTATTTACGTTGAAGCTGGTGATAAGGTTTCTGCCGATGCAAGAATTATTAAATGTAATAGCTTATGCGTTGATGAGTCAATGCTTACTGGTGAATCTGTTCCTGTTAATAAGAATTCATTGTATATTGCTGATGAGAATATTTCACTTGGCGATAGGAAGAATTGTTTATTTTCTTCAACATATATCACAAATGGTAATGCTTATGCGATTGTTACATCTGTTGGCATGAATACAGAAGTAGGTAAAATAGCGTGTATGCTTGATAACTGTAATACAGAAACAACACCACTTCAACATAAGCTAAATAAGGTTGGTGGAGCTATTGGTATTATTTGTTTAGTTGTTTGTGTTGTTGTTTTTGTTATGGAAATGATAACTCTTAATTGGGATTTTAATCATTTTGCTGATGCCTTTAAGATTGCAATTTCATTAGCTGTTGCTGCAATTCCAGAGGGATTAGCTTGTGTTGTTACTACTTTATTAGCTATTGGTGTTACAAAAATGAGTAAGGAAAATGCTATTGTTAAAAGACTTCCTTCTGTTGAAACCTTAGGCTCTTGTAATGTTATATGTACAGATAAAACAGGTACCTTAACTATAAATAAAATGACAGTAACTAAATTATATTGTAACGAACTAATGGATGTAACTAATTTATCATTTGAAGCAAGGAAAATGATAACTTATTTTGCAATATGCTGTGATGCTAAGATTTCAAATGAATGTGGTAGGATTATAAGAGTGGGTGATCCAACAGAGCTAGCTTTGCTTGATTTAAATATAATTTATGGTGAGGATGTTAATAAATATAAAAGAGTATTAGATTTGCCCTTTGATAGTGATAGAAAGCTTATGACTACTGTTATTTTAGATGGTGATAGCTTTATTGCAATTACAAAGGGTGCACCAGATAGAATTATTAATTTATCAATTAATAGTGAGGATGAAAAGAATAGGGCTTTGAAGGCTAATTTAGAAATGGCATCTAATGCTTTGCGTGTTTTAGCTTTAGCAGTTAAGGAATTTGATCATTTGCCTTCAAAAGAGGAATTAGAGCATGATTTTATATTTGTGGGACTTGTTGGTATGATTGATCCTGAAAGAAGTGAGGTTAAAGAATCAATTAAAATAGCAAGTGAAGCTGGAATTAAGACTGTTATGATTACAGGTGATCATATTATTACAGCTAAGGCTATTGCCAAAAATTTAGGTATTTTTAAGGATGGTGATTTAGCTATTACCTCAAATGAATTAGATCAAATGTCTGATTCTGAGCTTTATAATAATATAGATAAATATTCAGTATTTGCTCGTGTTGCACCTAAGGATAAGGTTAGAATTGTTACTGCTTGGCAAAAAAAAGGAGCAATTGTTGCTATGACTGGTGATGGAGTAAATGATGCACCAGCTTTGAAAACGGCAGATATAGGCTGTGCAATGGGGATAACAGGTACTGATGTCAGCAAAGAGGCTTGTGATATGATATTAACTGATGATAATTTTAATACGATTGTTTGTGCTGTTAAAGAGGGACGTGGAATATATGATAATATTCGTAAATGCGTTAAGTATTTATTATCATCAAATATTGGCGAGGTTTTAGCTATTTTCATTACATCATTTTTAGGAGCTATAGGTATACTTAAGGGAAATGATGCCACTCCACTTCTAGCTATGCATTTATTGTGGATTAATTTAATTACAGATTCTCTTCCTGCTTTTGGTATTGGTATGGAAATGACTGATGATAATGTTATGCATCAAAAGCCAAGGGGTAAAAATGAAGGTTTTTTTGCAAATGGTTATGCAGTAAGAATTTGTATTGAAGGTTTAATTATTGGTCTTACGACACTTGGAAGCTATTTAATTGGTAATATGATTTTTAAAAATCATACGTTAGGTCAAACAATGGCTTTTTTAACATTGTCATCCACTCAGCTTTTCCATGCGTATAATGTAAAGAGTAATCATTCAGTATTTAGTAAGCAAAGCTATAAAAATAAATTTATGAACTTTGCTTTTATAGTTGGCTTTTTATTACAATTGATTGTAATTTATGTCCCAGGAATTAGTAATTTATTTAAATTTGTTCCTCTATCATTTTCTCAACTTATGATTTGTATTGGATTATCACTTATTATTGTTTTGATAATGGAGATTGTTAAATTGATTGAAAGAATTAAAAGTAAGAAAATTAATTAAATTATTTCTACTTTTACAAATTAAATAAATATTCAGTCTGTTGACAAAATGCATTTTCTAAAAAATGTAATTAAAACTTTAAATTTTATCTTCAAAAACATGCTCTAAGACAAATCGAGAAACATGTTTGAGAGTTTACCCACGCATCAATAGACCAATGGTGTGTTTAATTGTAAAAGCAAATTTCACTAATCTTTTAAAAACTACAAAAATATTGAGAAAAAATGAATTAAAAATGTTGTTAAAATAGTGTAATTTTATTGATTTTCTAAACCAAAAATAAATATTAAAAATAACATATTTTTTTGTTGTTAAATACTAATTTATAATATATAATTCGGCTGTAGAAGTTAAGATTAACAGTGCTGCTCCCTAAAGGCGGTGATGCTTATGATTTTATTAAATAAGCCCTCCGTACACTATAAAGGAGAGCTTCAAATCAATGTTATACCTAATAGGCATAATATTAAAGATTACTTGGGATATAGTAAAATATATCTATAATAAATTAAAGTAATTTATCATGATTTGGAGAAAGAAAAAAAAGCACTGGGACGTGCTTTTCTCTAAATCATAATTCTTATCTTTTAGAGTAGCCAAACCTTGGCTTCTACACTTTTATTATATTCGATTTTAAAAAAAATACAACTATTAGGATACAAAATTTGCATCTTTTATGATTGACTTTTGATAAAATCCTATTGATTAGTTATTTTGCTTATATATTCAAATTTCTAAAAAAGAAAAAAGTTAATTAAAATGGTTTAATTTTATTTATTTTTTCAAAAAAAATTAAAATTTAAAAAACCACATTTAAACCACTATTTTTTCCATTTTGTATTAATAATTATAAAATCATTTCACACTTATTAAATAAATCAAGAAAATCAGAAAATAATTACAAAATACCAGATTTTACAATAATATTAATTAGTGATATTATATCAAATGCCAATAGTATGGCGGCATTTGTAGGAGGAAATATAATATGAATTTAATATTCTCTAAAGGAGACAATAAGAAAAAGTAAGGAGGAACTAAATGGATTATTTAGTTTCTTTAGTGATAATATTAATTTTAATTATTATCATTAAGGATAATTCTAAAAAGTAGAACTATCCAATTCTTATTTATGTTTCCTTTAAAATGCCGAAAAGGGAAGACGGCAATCTTCCCTTTTCTTTTTTTATTCTTATTTATGTTTCGTCTTTCGACACTATTATTATATGTTAAAAAATCAAAAATATCAATAGACCAATGGTGTGTTTAATTGTAAAAGTAAATTCCGCTATTTAGCAATTTAAAATTTACAAAAATTTTGAGAAAAAATGAATTAAAAATGTTGTTAAAATAGTGTATTTTTATTGATTTTCTAAACCAAAAATAAATATTAAAATAACAAATTTTTTTGTTGTTAAATACTAATTTATAATATATAATTCGGCTGTAGAAGTTAAGATTAACAGTGCTGCTCCCTAAAGGCGGTGATGCTTATGATTTTATTAAATAAGCCCTCCGTACACTATAAAGGAGAGCTTCAAATCAATGTTATACCTAATAGGCATAATATTAAAGATTACTTGGGATATAGTAAAATATATCTATAATAAATTAAAGTAATTTATCATGATTTGGAGAAAGAAAAAAAAGCACTGGGACGTGCTTTTCTCTAAATCATAATTCTTATCTTTTAGAGTAGCCAAACCTTGGCTTCTACACTTTTATTATATTCGATTTTAAAAAAAATACAACTATTAGGATACAAAATTTGCATCTTTTATGATTGACTTTTGATAAAATCCTATTGATTAGTTATTTTGCTTATATATTCAAATTTCTAAAAAAGAAAAAAGTTAATTAAAATGGTTTAATTTTATTTATTTTTTCAAAAAAAATTAAAATTTAAAAAACCACATTTAAACCACTATTTTTTCCATTTTGTATTAATAATTATAAAATCATCTAACACTTAATAAATAAAACAAGGAGGAACTAAATGGATTATTTAGTTTCTTTAGTGATAATATTAGTATTAATTATTATCATTAAAGATAATTCTAGGAAGTAGAATTGTCTTTGTTTTATAGTATTGTCTCCTTTAAAATGCCGAAAAGGGAAGATGCCAGTCTTCCCTTTTCTTTTTGTTTTATAATATCGTCTCTTTGTCTTTCGACACTATTATTATATGTTAAAAAATAAAAAATATCAATAGACCAATATAATATTAAGTTTTTTGCGATAAAGTGTTAATTGTAAAGATAAATTCCGCTGTTAATATTTTTATGCTTGTAAGTTTATTTATTTTATCAATTAGGTTAGAATTTAATGTTCTTTATAACTTTGTTATAAGATTTATGTAAGTTTTTAAAAATTAATTTGTTTGTATTTCTTGCCAAATGCTTATAAATATATTATAATTAAAATAAATTTAGGAAATAGTTTAAACGTTAAGTATTTTGGCAAAATCAGGGTGACCTGATGACGCAAAGCTAGAGGGTCTTTCTGAGATAGCCAGTTGCACATGTTTGGGCAATTGGTTTTTTAATTTCTAAGGAGGCGATAGTGTGAAAAAACATCATATTTATTCATTAATTTCATCTATTATATCCTTAGTAGTTACTTGTGGATTACTTATTGTTTGTCTTTTTGCTTGGTATACAAACAATAAAAATGTAAGTGCAAGTGGAATTGTTGGCTCAACTGCTGATTCTGATTATAGCTTTAGTCTTGAAATGTTTCTAAATGATAAATATAGTGAAATTAATACTAAAATTTCACTTCGTGATTTAAATCCAGGTGATGTATTTTATTTTAGAATTAAAGTTTTAAATAAAAGTAAGGATCCAAAAGCTGATTTAAGTTTTAATATTAAATTTAGTAATGTTGAATCAAATCTCACTAATAACTTAGTTGTTAATAATGGTTATGTTTCTTATAATGTTTCTAGTGAAAAGAAAGTTAATTTATATGAAATTAAGGAAAATAAGGTAACTATTGGTACAGAAAATAAAGTCTTGTATAATATAGAAAATTCAAGCATTTCTTTAGCTAATTATAAAATAGAAGATGTGTTTAGGGTTTATCCTAACCTTATTAAAAGTAATGATTCCTTTTCAACTGATAATAATAAGCCAGGATTAGCATCTACTGAAATTAATGTTAAAACAATTGAAGAAACTAATTCATATTATTGTTATTTTGTTTTAGAATTTAATAGTGAAGCATCACTTGTAACAATTGATGATACTGAATCAAGTAATGCTTATATGTTTCAAGAACTTATTATCAAAAGTATTGATATAAGGGAGGTAAAGTAGTATGAATAAGAAGATTATTAAGCCTGTCATTTTATCAATAACTGCGATAGTTATATTAGTTATTTCAACTATTGTTTATGCATGGTATACGAATACTGATAGAGTTAATCAAGAAATTGATGGAAGCACTGATGATATTGTTTTAGATTATAATATTAATAATGAAGAAATAACTACAACATCATACACTATTAGTAATTTAACATTCTTTGATATTGATAATAAAAATGAATTGAAATATTTAAGTAGTATGGCTGTTTGTTTAGAACTTAACATTACTAATTATTCAAAAAGTGCTGTTGATGTTACTGTTTCTTTTGATTCGAATAAACAGGAAAAAAAAGATGGTGAAACAGTTATTTCAAATGCATATGTTCAAGGAATTGTAAGTAAAAGCAAAAATGATTTTCTAGCAACTACAGATAAAACAACAATAAATGATTATATTGTACCTAGTAGCAGTATTTCTAATTTAGGAAAAAGTGAGAATACAACTATTTACATTTACTTGTTTGGTGTTCAAATGGTTGATAGTGCAACTAATGAATATTTTCTTTATAAAATAAAAAATGGAAATAAAACTTATACCAAATACGATTTTACTATTACAATAAAGGCTACTAAGTCTACTGAAGCTACAGCTTAGTTAAATTATGAAAGGTGGTAATAGAGATGAAAAAAAGAATAATGATTATTTCAATAGCAGCATTTGTTATGGTTGCTTTATGCGTTTCTGTTTTTGCTGCCTTTATGTTTAACAAAAAAATAAATGGTAAAGACAATACAACAGGTGATATTGAAATAGTATCTAAAAGTTATTATAATTATGCTTATTCTAATAATGACTCTATGAGAGTTGATAGCATTTGTAAAATTGATGGAATAGAATTTGCAACTACAAAAAAATATGAAACACCAACTGAGGAAGTGTTTCAAAGTGGTAAAACATATTATGTTAAAAATGAAGAAAATGAATATATTGCTGCAACAGATATAAGCGTTGGAAATACTATTGACAAGACAAAATACTATGTTGAAGTGATTTCATATGAAGAAATATCTAAAATCAACTCTGTTATTGACAAAGATGGCAATACTTTAAAATCTGAAATCGATAGCACAAAAAAGATAGTAGTGGAAACTAATGATACTGGTGAAAATATAAAAATTACTTGTACAATTGATCCAACAAATGGTTTAACTGCTGCAACAATTAATAATGATAGTTATTATGCTGTTATTTCTGCTGATAAAACAGGCATTGTTGTTTTAGATAGAAGTCAAAAAAATAATAGAACCGAAATAAACCAAAGTAATAATACAGTGATATGCAGTGCTTCTGCTAATAAAAATGATACAAAAAATATTTATTTAAATCAATTAGGCTTTGGTTTTAGTTTTACAAATGATATTCCAGTTTATGTAAGAATTCATTTCCAAGATGCTTGGATTTTAACAAAACAATATTCTTCAAATAAAAAAGAAACATACTCTATGAAGGATAAAATATCTGGTGCTTCGCCATTTGCAATCAATGATACTGACTGGTATTATAATGCAGCTGAAAACACTGCTTATCTAAGAACTATTGTAAATTCTTCTAAAAATGATTCAAGCGGTAACCTTATTGCTAATTATTATGAGTTTGATGTAAATCCAGCATATTTTTATACGCCTAGTAAAATAGTAGCTTATAAAGAATATATGGATGTTCAGGTTTCTTTTACAGTAGATATTGTTCAAGCTAATAGGGCATATGAAATTTGGGGCGTTGACCCAAGTGAATTAAAATAGGAGGAAATTACCTATGAAAAAAAATAAGATTAGCAGAAGAAAAATAATAACAATTTCTAGCATAGTTATTGCCGTAAGTGCAATAATTTTTGTCTCTTTATTTTTTGTTTTTAATTCGATAAATAAAAAACCAACAAATGATAGAGTTTTGGTTGATTATAAATCATATAATGGTGGACAAGCCTATATTTCTAAATCTAACGAGACTAAAAATAATAACTATAAATCAATTAGTTCAATTAATGATTCTGATGTTTCTGGTGAAACTACTGATTTTAATTATTCAGATAAAATATTAACTATATCAACTGCTGAGGAATTGTATAGATTTTCATATTTATGTTCTTTAAATGATAAATTCTTAAGTTATAACTATAAGCTTTTATGTAATATAGATTTTGATGATTATAAAGCTAATGATTTTATTCCTATTGGATGGAAGACTAATGCTCCTTTTACTGGTAGTTTTGATGGCAATGGTTATGAGATTAAAAATCTTGAAATGATTAATATTACAAGTGCTAATGTTAATGCATATGCAAATATGAAATATTTTGCTATGTTTTCGAGTATTGCATCAAATTCTAATGTGTCAAATTTCGGTTTGATTGATCCTATAGTTACAATAGCTGCAGTTTCTGATGAAATTGTTAATAATGGTGGTGTAAGCTACATCGTTGGCTCAAATGCTGGTACTGTAGAAAATGTTTTTATAAAATGTTTATCAACGACATTATTAGATGAGTGTGGTATTACTGCTGCAGGTGGATATCGAATTGCTGGTTTGTGCGTAAATAATAGTGGAACTATTAAAAATTCATATCTTACAACAAATAGCTTGTACAACTATACACTAACTGATGTTATTGAATTTGCTGATATTGCTATAACTAATAGCGGAACAATTGAAAATTGCTATTTTTATAATACAAGTATTGATTCTACTTCAACACAAACAACTAATGGTACCTATAATCTTATTTATGTTTCAGATTTAGGCGGAATGACTAAGAGTGGTACAGCTTATTATGGAACAATGGTTAAGAGTATTAACGATTTAAATTCAAAATTTAAAGAGCTTGGTTGGACTATTAAAACTTCTTTAACAGATGGTATGAATGAGATATCAGATTATTATTCTAATGAAACACCTATTCATAGAGGATTTAAAAATGCAGCTGTTTTTGCTGATGGGGTATATACAATAGAAATTAGTAATGTAGCTGATTTCTTGTTTATGTTTGAAGCTATGAATGGTAATAACTATTTCGCTTCAAATGCTATTACTTATAAGCTAATTTCAGATTTAAATTTAGATGGTATTCCAGCTAAATCATATTCTTATAAGAGTGGTTTTGGTGCAACATTTGTTGGTGACGATAAAAAAGATGGTTCTGTTACATTTGTTAATGGTAGCGCAGATAATTATACTATTTATAATGTTGATATTGCTAATCCAGAAAGAAAACATATTGTATCAGGTGTTGATGCTTATGGTTTATTCCCTTATTTAATAGGTTCTGTAAGTAAAATAAATATAGTAACAAATACAAATTTATCAACAGTAGATGCAAGCAATAATGTAAAGGCAATTGGTGCTGTTTGTGGTTATTCTGAAGGTGGCATAATTGATAATGTCAATGTTAAATTTAATGTCACTTTAGATTCAACAGTTAATATTGGTGAATATTATTTAGGTGGTGTTGCAGGTATATTAGGTGGTGAAGGTGGAATATCTAATTCTACAACTACTGGTTCATTTGATTTATCTAAAAACACAAATTATACTAGTAATACATCCTATATGGGTGGTATTGCTGTTGGTGGTGTTGTAGGTTATATTGAAGATTCTCTAGGATACGTTGATACCTGCTTGAATAGCATCAATATAACAACAGGTTTAGGTAGTAGTAATGCTATTTATGCTGTTGGTGGTGTTATTGGAGCTGGTTACACAACTTCTAAAGACAATAAAAAGTCACAACAGCTTGAAAATCTTGGAACAATTACTATTGCAGATGTGACTTCATCTGGTACAGAGACTACTTATGATGCAACAGTTTATTCTGTTTTGTATGTCGCTGGTGTAATTGGTAGATATTTAGGTCAAACCGAACAAATTCAAATGCTAGTAAATCAAGGTAATGTATTATTGTATGGCTCTAATACCAATGATTTAACTATGATTGCAGGTGTTATGAATGCCGATGTAAGGAGTCAACTAGTTAATAATACTAATATTTCACCATCTCAATTTAAAAATAAAAATGGTAATACTTTATTTTATGCATCATCTTTAACAAATAGAGCGGATGTTAAAGTTTTAGCTACAACTAATAAATTAGTTTACACATCTGTTTTAAACATTGTTTCTTCAAATGGTATAAAGTCTAATGTTTCTAATATTTATAACTTAAATAATAATAACGTATATGGAAATAGTAATAAAAGAAGTATAAAGAAGCTTAATGATTTTGATATTGATTTATCAAACGCTGAAACTTATGCAGCATGTTTAAATTCTATTGGGTCAACAGAAGTTAATAATGTTGATGTTAATACAATTTATAATTTGAGAAATATTAATTATACTAATACAAAAGAAATTACTTCAGGTAATACATTGAAATATTCAGCTGTTGCATTAGGTGATAATATTTCAATTAAATCAGGAAAAAATGAAGGAAATATTACATTCTTGAAAGCAAAAACTAGTGGTACAACTACAACAACTTTGCAAAATATTACGGCAAATATTATTTCTGTTGGTATTATAGATAATGTTGGTGCTAATTCTACATTATATGATATTTATAATGGAGGAAATATGACATTAGATAGTGATGTTACTATTACTGGTAATGTTTATTTTTCAGGAATTTGTTATTCAAACAATCATAATTATACTCAAAGTGAATTAAATAAATTTAATCCATTAAGCGATAGTTACGACTCTACTGCAGTTGCAGCCTTTGATAATGTTATTAATAAAGGAGACATTTTAGTTACAAATAGTGTGGCATATTCTAAAATATCTTTTAATCCTGTACCAGTGTTTAATGAAGCAAGTAATACAAAATATGGAAATACTGTAATTGCTGAAGATTATGAGATAGGAAATCGTCCTACAAATACTATAGTTGGTAGTATTGCGATTTCTGGAATTGTATTTAGTAATAAGTCAGTAATTAATAATACTTTTAATCTTGGTAAATTAACTGGTGCAAATTACATTACCTCATTAGCAAATGAAATAAATGTTGGTGGATTTTCTATTTATAATATTGGAAGTCAATCATACATTCTAAATAGCGCTAATAATGGTATTATTAAAGCAATTAATTTATATGGTCAAGAAAAAAATGCATATAATGATACAAGTGATAAAAAACACACCCCAAGTGCAGATAGTATCCTTCCTGAATCAAAAAATATTAATGCAGCTGGAATATCTGTTAGAAATGATAGAATGATAAATAGTGATGGCTCAGTTTCTGACTATTCAGGTGGAAACGCTCATGCACAACAAATTATTTCATTTACAATTAATTATGGTTCTGTATTTGCATATTCTAATGGTACAAACATTACATCATCAGAAATGGAACCAGCTTGTAAAGCAGCTGGAATACTTACTATGGGATTATGTAATGTAATAAATGTTGTTAATTATGGTAATATATATGGTTCTGAATCTGCAGCTGGTATATTTGGTGTTGTATATTTTTCAAAGTTTGATAGTGATGTTAGCAATTCTAACAAAGTAAATATTTCAAATTCGATTAATTATGGTAATGTTTACCAATTAGATAAAGGGCAAAATGCATATAGAGATGCGACTTCATTTCGTGCTAATTATGGTGATTTAATTGATTTTACTGATGAAAATATTAATAATTTAGAGATAAGAACTGTTAATAATGTATATACAAAACTAAATGGTAATATTTCTGATATTCAAATTTGGGGATTACTTGCTAAGTGCTCTAAAGTTAGTAACACAGCTTCTCCAATTTTTGCAAGAACCAATATAGAACTTTCAACAAAGCGAGAGTATTGGACCGGTTCAATATTTTCATTGGTAAATTTTGCTGATAAAGAAAACGCTAAAAATGTTAATATTCGATATTTAATTAGCTTTAATGATCAAATTCCTATTGAGGGAAATGAAAGTGGTTATTCTGCAGCGTCAACTTCAGATGAAGTAAAAAATAATGTTAAATATATGTATTCATCATACCATACTACTGAAGCTGGAATTGATGTTTTTTCAAAGTATATGGGAAATAATATAACATATTCTCCACTTACAACGACTACGGAAACAATTGATGGTAAGGTATATATTGGAATTTTTAATAAGAAATTTGATTTTAGAAGAGCAATAGAAGGAGATTTGGAAGTTTTGAATAATAATATTGCATCTGATAAATTACTAAGCAATTATTTCCAATTTGTTGTTTATAATAAGATTAATGATTATTTACTTGATAAAATTGGTTGGAGAAATATGGCATATAGTAATGCTGCAACATTATTTGCTACAGATTTAAGTAATGTTAAGGTTTACTATGATACATATATGAAACTTAATGAAACTCAGTATAAAACTGATATTAACTCTTCATTAAATGTAGGTACATGGGTTGTTAATTCTGAAGCAAAATTATTAAAGGAATTAGTTGAAAAATACACAAATGAAAAAAACAATAATGAATTATCGCAATTAATTGAATATATCTTTTCTGATAATAATGTAAATTCAATAATTGTAAATAATGATTTTAGATCTGATATTATTACTTACTTGGTGGAAAAAAATAACTTAGAAGATATTTTTAATTCTGACTTAATTGAGTTTACAAATGGTTATGCTAAAGTATTGGCTTCAACTTTAAGTGATAGCACTTCAAGTGAAGTATATCAAAATTTATCTAATAATTTAAACACTTATATTGGTAATGTAAAAGGCACAACAAAAAAAGATTTGTTATTAGCTTATGCTAGTTATTTATCAACTACTGATGGCAGTTCATTTTTTAATGATACAAGTAAGTATGCAAGATATGAGTTGTTAAAAAATGTTTTTACAAGTATTGATGATGAAAATTTTTATAGTACTCTTTATGATGTATTCTCTAGTGCAAATCAAACAATAATTAATAATTCTAATGAAGACGTTTCTCTTTATTCAGCATATTCTAGCTTGACTGAAGCTAATAAATTAGAGTTATTTAGAAATATCATTTTAAATAATAATCCATCAGTTATAGATAATTATTTAAATGCATTTGCAAATGATATTAATCTATTTGCAGAATTAAATAATAAGTACTCAGATTATAGTATTTCAAGCTTTGATGATATATTATCAAATGATGGTAGTATTAGTATAAAAAAAGATACAACAAATGTTACAGATAAGATTACTATTGATAATAGAGTTAATTTATGGAATAAGTTAAGAAAAACTGAAACATTTAAAAACTATTTTTCTAGTTTAATGGAAAATGTTACATTTATTGAACATGCAACAGAACATAAAAATACATGGATGTCTAATACTGGTGAGGAAATAGGTTCTAGCGGTAAAAGCGGATTCTATGCTAATTATTCTGCGACAGATACTATTACTGCAAGTACAATATTTTTTGGACCATACAATGAAAATGGTAATTTGTTTTCAATAAGTGGACAGACAATTTATCCTAAAAATAATTATGTTAGTGGAACAATTGCCAGTTCATATAAGTTAAATTTTCAAAATAATGCTAATAAATTTTATTTATCATTATTTGTTACTACAGATAGAGATATTTTTAATAATTATAGTGAAAATAATAAAATATATACATCTAATGATGAATCCAATGTCTTTTTATATGATTATGGTGTAGGAAATAATCAATTTGATGGAAAAGTAATTATAGAAAAATATGTGTCAGATTTAAGCGGTACTTACCTTAAAGAGGGACAGCAGATTGTTTTTGGTAAAAACACTTTAACAACTAAGAGTGGTGCATACATAGGAAGATTTAATCATAATGGATCTTCTAGTAGTGCAACGAGTAAAGAAGTTACTTTATATGATGGAAATAATGAATACAAGGAAACTATTTCTTATGCTACATGGAAATCAATAATTGATAACTATGCTATTACATATTATTTTGCTTTACCAACACAAGAGATGGATACAAATCAATTAACTGGATTATATATGTATCAAGAACCATGGAATAATTATGCAAATTTCTTTAATATCAATAGTTCAAAAGTGTACACTTCTCATTATATTGATTATTCAGTAGCTGATTTATTAAGTGTTGATGGCGCATGTAGTATTGAATCAAATAATTCAACTGAACATGAAAGAAGAATTATTAATACAATTTTTGAGAACTATTTATTAAATGATACTAATAAAGAAAATTTTGAAAAAATTGTAAAACAATCCTTATTTGAATCATTAAAAACAATAAATGATAAAAATAATATTGATTTTATAGATACTATTATTTCAAAAGCTATAGGTACAACCATAACTATTGGAAGTGGCACAACAACAGAAACATTTGATGTTCTAGATTATTTAAAATATGATTCAACAAATACTGTGAAAGAATACTTAAAAAAATTAGTTAATAGTAATAGTAATAAAAAGGAATTAATAATTAATGCTGCTGCCACAAATAAAGATGTATTTTGTGAATTAATGTTCTTGCTATTTGATGAAACGTTAACCTCTGGTGCTGATGATTCATGGGAACCAGGAATGACAGCTAACTATGGAGGAAACTTTAATACATCACAATTAAAGAAAAGATTAGAATTAATTTTAGAAAATAAACAATCAACAAATGCTTCCGCTAAATTACCTGATGTTGATTATAGTACTAATACTAATCCTACATTAGCGAGTGGGGCGAAAATTCCACTAACTATTAATCCAAACACACTTGATAAAAGTTATTATGAAGGAACTAATGCGGAAGAAACTATTTCTAGTGAAAATATAGGTTATCTATTAGGAAATCAAAATAAAATTACTGATAAAACAATTACGTGGGGAGACGAGCCTGACGAACCAGTTGATGTTAACACGGAATATTCATACAAAAATACACCTAGATGTTTTTTTGTTAGAGAAGGTTCAAATGCAGATATGAAACCATCATCTTCAAAGAAAATGACTAAAGATGTTTATGACTCATTGCCAGATAGAGTTAAACAAATTATTAGTTTAGAAGATAAAAGTACATCATTCACAACCATAAGATTACAACAAAAATTTGAAGGTGGTGATGATGGAGGAAAAGCCAAAACAGCTCAGTATGATGACGTGTGGTATATGGGTAAAAAATATGATGGCGTATGGTTGCCTACAAACGGAATTTGGTTTAAACCTACAAGAAAAGGTGTGTTTAGGTTTATTATTTATACTGGAAGTGATGGAGGAAACTTCTCATTATATAGATTAACTAGGGATGATCAAACAAATGAAAATCCACTATATGGAAAAATAACAACATCAGAAGCTCTTGACCTAATGTCAAATAATCTTCCGATGAAAAATGCAATATTCTATTTTGAATATAAAATTGAAACTGATGAAGAGTTGAAATATGAATATTTATTATCAGGTGGTTTTTCAGGATCAAGTGGTGGTGCATATTTCTTATATCTAGATATTGGTTCAAATGGATTGGAAACATCATCAGCATCTCAAACAAATTATATTCAAAAGCAATTTGAACAAAATTCTGATAATGCTTTAAATTACTTAATTCCTTACTTAACACCATTACGTGGTGGAGTTGGTGATAGTAAAGATTCTGATGGTAACTATAAAATCTATGCCCCTGCAACACTTGATTACTTTAATGGTACTACAACTAATAAGAAATATTATACTAGAACAGGTACAGGAACAAATACTGATCCATATAAATTTATCGAAGTAACGGATCAAAGTGGAATTACTAAGGATAATGTTACAAAATATTATGTTGATACAGGAAAAACAATTTCTGATTATCAAAACCAAGTATTTAATAATGAATTTATAAAAATATTAGGAAAATATTCTAATGAAATAATTGTTTCAGCAATAGAAAAATATAAAAATGATAAATCTATTTCAGATAATGATAAAAAAGAATTGTTAGATGGGTTAGTTGATAGATGTGTTGATAATTCTTATTTAATATTTAATGCTATTATTATTGATTATGAAACAGTCGAGAACGCAACAGGAAATAAAACTTCAACGTTGTCTGATGAATTTAAAAAATGGCTTGTATCAGGATATTTAGCAACAGATTATTATTATCACTTAAATTTGAATTTATCTTTAGCTGACACAATTTTAGCTAAAGAATTGTCTGATATTAGTAATATAGGAACTGATTATGTTACAAATTCAGGAATTTGTAAATATATTGATAAAAATGGAAATATAATACCAGAATATTTTGAAAACTTTAAATTAGCTATTGGTTTAAACTATGTCGATGATGGATATGGTATATTTGCGTTAGCTTCTGGTAAAGGTATTCAAAATGGTACATTTATTCCAGATAATCTAGATTTATCATCAATGGACCCTTACTATAATATTTTAGCTAAAGATGATGCTACATCTGGGGGAAATTCTATTATTTCTTTAACAGATGATGTTAAAAATACCTCTTGGAGAGATTTGACTGGTAATAGTAATGATACAAGCTATGATGTATCAAATAAAGATTCAGTAAATTATGCTTTTAAAACTGAGATGAAGCAGTTGAAGAAGTCTATTTCAACAGCAATCTTTGAATTAGATTTAAGTTTTTCAGATGTAATTTTGTATGCTGGAACTAATGAAATAACTTCTAACACTATTACTTATTATTTACCACAAACTTATATTACTGATATATTAAAAAAGAATAGTAGTGTTGCAATAAATTATAGAATTGCAGATTCTGCTAGTCTTTTGACAAATAATTCAAATGTGACAAATATTAATTTTACTTTTATTGGAAATGCTGATTCAAATGGTAATTACATTTTATCTAATGCAGTTACTGTTACTGCAGAAGATACTTCAGTAGTTCAAAATTATGACATTATTTTAGTACCTACTAATGTTGAGTTTAAAATAACAGGTTATACTACTGATTATACTGATAATACAAAATTGAATTATAATGGTGGAAAAGTAACATTAAATATCGAAACTAGTGGTATGCCTAATGGATTTAATTTCTCTAATTATTTATCTATTACTAATAATGGTATTAATTGTGATCAATGGGAAATTGACAATACTACAATTAATAATGGTGTTGTTGAAAATGGAAATTGTAAACTTGTTATAGATGTTAAATCTTCTATGCCAGGTGGTATATTGACGTTTACATTGAGTGCTTTTGGTACATCAAGGTCACAAGAAATTGAAAAAATTCAAAATACTGAAGCTATAATTAAGAATTTTGAATATGAAGGTGAAGATAGAGTTGGTAAATTTGTAGAGGTTGGCCAAGGAACTGATTTACATTATGAACTAACAAGTACGATTTTATTTGGTAGAGCATATAATTATTCAGAATTAACAAAATATAGCTCATCAGATTTCTACTTATATAATTTTGTATATTCTGATAATGCAATAGTTGATATTTCGGCTGATAAAACTATAAATGCTGGTTTAATGACATATACTATTACTTATACTATTACATCAGAAAGTGGAGGAACTAAAAATATCTATAAGCATATATTAGAAGAGAAGGCTTTCGATGTTGATTCAATTTATGCTAATGTATACAAAGATGGTATAAGTCAAGATGATAGTAATTTATATAAAAACAGCTTTGCTGATGGTAATACACAATTAAATGATAATGGTAAATCTTCATTAAAATATAGAAATGGTAGTAATTTTATTGCTTTATCATTCAATCGTGGTGTTTCACCTGAATATAGAATTAAATATAATTTAGCTAATTTCTATACTTTAGATGGTGTTGATTATAGTTATAGTGTTAATGATAATGCCCAAAATACTTCAATTACTGAAAGTTATCGTGGTTTAACAGTTTCAGTAAGTGATGAATTTGCTCCTGGTGTTTATAAATATGAATATAAATACTCAAGAAGTGGAATTTGGAGTGATGGTGAATATTCAAGAGAATACATATTCCCAGCAATTTATATTGTTAAATTATTGTCTACAGATGCTTTATTAAATAGATTAACATTTATTGATTCTTCAATTATGTTAGGTAATACTGCAACAGTTATGGTACCAACTAAGTCAATTGTTGTAGCTAATCCAGCTTCTGGTGAATTAACTTATTCTGATTTGTTTAAATCAGAAAATCGTGATATTGAAATAAAGGGTAGAAGTATATTATATAATAATAAGTCTGATGCAACTAACATTTCTGATTACTATGCTATTGGTACAGTTTCTGATTCTGATTTGTCTTACTATTGTCCTACATTTGGTATTGAGGAGCATGCTCAAATTTACCAATATACAACTTTAAATAAGTTAAAGAATTATGGTGAAAATCAAACAGCTTCTGATTCTAAAATTTTATCTGATCATAGTAGTAGACTATTATATGTTCCTTTTGTATCTAATGGTAGAATATATGTATTCCTAGTATTGATAGATGATACTACTGGAGAGTGGAAAGCAGTATATGATACTGATTTTAATGGTGAAGATTTATCAAATAGTATTTATCAATATACTAATCATTTTTCAACATTAGAGGCAACTCAATCTGATGCTGCTAAGTTTACTTATAATAATCAAGAATTTAATGTTTCTGAATCATGTGGTAAGGTTAATGAAAATCAATCATTATATATGGATTATATAGGTAATCCTCGTGAAGATCATTTCTGGTTTGTTTCATATATGGTATTTAGTGAATCAGCTTTAAATGGAGATTTTGCAGAAGGTAATGTTAGATATTATCATATCTCAATTATTGATGCTACAAATACTGTTTATTTTGATGTTGTCTTATATGCTCCTGAGAGTTTGAATTTAGAGTCATTATATATGACAATTTCTGAAAACATTTACAATGCTGTTGGTGATAAGTCATCTGCTCAAATTTCTGGTTATTTAAATAGAACAAATGAAAAGAATGCTTCTGGATATATAAAGTATGAATTAAGAATTAAACTTCAAACATTACCAAAAGGTTATTTCTATTTCTATATTGATTTACCACAGGGCTATAAAGTTAAAGTTAGAACTGATATGGCAAATCAATTAGATACGACAACAACTCCTGGTAGTAATGAAGAGGGATCATTTATTCCATTTACATCTATTGTTCCTAAAACTATTAAACTTGAGTTTATTGTAGATCAAGGCGATAATGCTGGTAATGGTTCTTGGGGTATTACGACAACAGATATTATTTCTGTAAAAGCAACTTATGATGGCTATTACGATAAAGATGGTAATTTAATTACTTCAGCTTCAAATTAATAACTTATCTTATAATTGTTAATAACTTACAACCTAGCATACTGTTTAGTATGTTTAGGTTGTAATTATTAAAGAGTAAAATTAATAATTTTGTTAATTTTATTCTTTAATGATTTGATATATATTTTTAAAATCATTATATTTCTAATAAAAAAGTCTAAATGTGTTTATCTTGACATTAAAAATCCTATTATATATAATATAATAGTTAAAAATGTTTGATAAATTTGGGCAAAACTAGAGGGGATTCTGAGCTAGCCAGTTGTCTTAAGACTTTTTTAAACTTAAGAAATGACAGGGGAGGTATAGCTGTGAGAGTAAGAGATTTAACTTGGTACATACTTAGTTGTATTGTACTTATTCTATCTTATGCAGCGATTGCGGTATGTTATTATTTACCAGTACGTGCTAAGGCTGAATCTTCAATGAAGGTTTTAGGCTATGAGGCAACACAAAATATTGAGAAGTCGGCTGAAGCTAGGGTTTATTCATTGTATGATTCTTTTTTAGTCGATGATTCTATTGGTGATGAGGTTTCTATTACTGCAGTTGAATCTAAATTTAATAATGTTACATCAGAGCGTAAGGTTTTACTTCAGCAGGATCATAGGTTTACTAATAATTTGTCTTCTGATTATAAATATTATTTTTATTTTTTAAAGAGTGTTGTTGATGAAGAGGACAATATATCTTATGTTTGTCGTAAGGTATTGCTTGATGATGTTATTTCTTTTGTTATTAATAATAATGAAAATGTTTTTGATACTTTTGTTTATGCAAGTGATGGTACATTGTTTTCTCATAATGTTGTTATTGAAAGTAATGATTATAATATTTTTTCTGCCATTAAGGCAAGTGATTTATTAGATGATTCTGATAGTTTTTGTGGTGTTTATTCTATCAATGGTGTTAATGGTGTTTTAAGTGGTACTTCATTTTTTGGTTATTATATTTCTACTTTTATTCCTATTACTTCACCATATCTTGCTATTGACTGGGTTGTTCAGCAAGCACTTATTTTCTATGCAATGGGTATTTTCATTCTTATTGCAATGCTTGTTATTTTAATTTTAGGTTGCCGCAAGGCTTCTAAATTGTTACGTGTTGATAGACATTCTATTGAGGCTTCAAAGGCTATTGTAATTAGATGTGATTTAAATGGTAAGGTTATTTTTACTAATAAAACATTTAAACAAATTTATGGTATTAAGAAGCTTGAGTCTATTGATTCATTGATTGATGTTGATACTCAGGAAAGTGTTTTAGCTACAATGAAGCAAAATAAGGCTTTTGAATGCTCTTTGACTTTCGATGATGATAAGGTTCATTATTTTCATTTAAGTCCTTTAAAGGTTGTAAGGTCTTATTATTTGATGGGTACTGATATTACGCTAGATTACCTACGTCGTAAGCATTTGTTCTTAATGAGTGGTCGAAATGAAATTACAAATTGTGATAACTCATTTAGTTTAACTAATAATTTTAATCATATTGTTGAAAATTCATCATATTTAGATATTGCTTTTGTTGAATATAATATTATGAAATATGAGGAAATTATTGGTGTATTTGGTAGAGCTAATTTTAATATTTTGTTAAATGAATTTTTAACGGTTATTCATGAAGCTTATAGCAGCTTGGCAATTTATCAAATGGATGATTCTAAATTTATTGTTGTTTTCCCTAATAGTGATATTGATGAGGTAACTTCAAAGATTACAGAATCGCTTGAAACTTTAAAAAAGCCATTTCAAATTAAGAAAAATCAAATATATGTTAAATGTAAGGTTGTTATTTATGATTTAAAGAAGGAGGATAAGGGCAGTGTTGATTTAGAGACTATTAAAAATAAGCTTGATTTGTCTTTAAGAAATATTGCAGATTTCTCTACTAAGGATTATATTTTATATGAACCAGCTATGGATGGTGCTATTAAGGCAGCTGATGAGATGGAACGTGATTTAGTTAAGGGTCTTGAGGATGAGGAATTTAGAATGTATCTTCAGCCACAATATGATGTTAATGCTAATCGTATCGATGGATTTGAGGCTTTAATTAGATGGATGAATCCTAAATATAAGGATAAATCACCACAGGCATTTATTGAGCTTGCAGAACAACGTGGATATATGCTTGATATTGGTAGGTATGTTATTAAGGAGACATTTAGACTTGCTAAAAAGCTTGAGCCTTATAATGTTCATGTTTCAATGAATGTTTCACCTATTCAGTTATTACAGGTTGGTTTTGTTCAACAGATTATCGATGAATTTAAGGTTATGAGACTTAAGCCTGGTAGTGTTGCTATTGAGATTACTGAAACATTCTTAATGGGTAATTTCCAGCTTATGCAAGAAAAATTAAGATTACTTCATGAACAGGGCTTTCATATTCACCTAGATGATTTTTGTACTGGTTATTCATCAATGCTTTATTTAAAGGATTTACCGGTTGATACTTTAAAAATTGATAAGGAATTTACTAAGTATATTGTAACTAATAAAGTACACTATAACATTGTAAAAACAATTGTTGAGTTAGGTAATTCATTAAATATGGATTTGATTGTTGAGGGTGTAGAAACACAGGAGCAGTCGAATATTGTGAAAAAATTTGGCGCTCGTTTGATTCAAGGATATTTAATTGGTAAAGCTGTTCCTTATGAACAGGCTGTTGCACTTCTTGAAAAGTATAATTCAAAGAAATAGGGAGGTTTCGTATGTTTTTATTAAATAATGGAGCAGCAATTTTATTAACATTTGTATTTATATTTATAACAATTGGTCTTTCTGCTTTGATTTTGTTTTTGATTAAAAAAGATATTAGAAGACAAAGAGAAGAAAGTGAAATTATTGTTGAAAATGCCGTAACGCGTAGAGCAATGGAAACGTCAATTGCACAATACATTAAAAAGGTTGATCGTTTTGGTGCCTTAACGTTAATGTATGTAGATATCGATGGATTTGCTGATTTGAATGAAGTATTTGGTCATGAAACATGTGATCAAATACTAAAGGAAATGGCATCACGTATTTTACGTGTTTTACCTTATAAGGCATCTTTATGTAGATATGAAAATGATGAATATTTGATATTTATTAAGGATGAGGATAACAAAGGAAGAATTGAGAAATTAGCTGGAAGATTAAATGAAATTATTTCAAATCCTTATCAGGTTTTAGTTGGTGAATCAATTTCCATTACAGCATCTATTGGAATTGCAACATATCCAGCTGCAGGTACTAATTTTACTGATTTGTATTCTAATTTGCAATTAACAACCTATGTATCAAAGCGTGATGGTGGAGATAAATTTACTAATTTCTATGCTTCAATTAAGGAAGAAGAACAGGATAACATGATGTACTTTAAGGAAGTTAAGAGTGCTATCTTAAATAAAGAGTTCGTTTTGTACTATCAGCCTATTGTTAACTTAGCAGATAAAACAATGCTTGGTGCCGAGGCCCTAATGCGTTGGAATCACCCAACAAAGGGTGTACAATCTCCAGCAACCTTCTTGAAGGTTCTAGAGCAAACAGGAGATATCAAATGGGTTGGTGAATGGGGTATTGAAACTATGATTCATACTCATAACCTATTAACTGAAAGATATCCAACAATTCCACTTCGTTTATCACTTAACTTATCAACTAAGCAGTTGCTTGATGTAAACTTAGCTAATAAATTTATTGATATTATGAATAAAAATAATGCTAAGCCTGAACAGTATCAGCTAGAAATTTCTGATTTCATGATGGTTGAAAAAATTTCTGTTATTAAAACAAATATTTATAAGCTTCGTGACTTCGGCTTTAAAATTGCAGTCGATGGATTTGAGCTTGATGGTCAATCAGTTCAAGCAATTCAACGTTCTCCTATTGATGTTATCAAATTAGGTAGAGGATTCTTAAAAGATATTGAAAATAACTTTATGAAGGAAAAATTACTTGCTATACTTGTTAAGTATGCAACTGATAATAATAAGATGTTAATTTCAGAGGGTATTGAAACAGCTGAAATTACTAAGTATGTTAAGGAACAAGGTGTATTCTATGGCCAGGGTTATTATTTTGCAAAACCTATGAGCTATGATGCCTTTAGAGAATATCTAGATAAGAAGCAATATAAGACATTACTTGATAATGTAAGTATGCTTGAGGATGCTGAGAGATTAACTTCCGATATGACAACAGAGCAAAAAGAAGAATCAACAGAGGATATTTTAAAGAGATTATCTGGTGAATAGATTCTTTGTAATACAAATTAAGGAAATTTGATTTCAATAATGATATGTTGAAATTAGATTTCCTTTTTTAAATAAATAAAAAATGAAACCAAAATCTGATTTCATTTTAAATATATTTAATTAGCTCATTTAGTTTTATTATTGTATATAGTTTGTTTTGATTAGCTATTATTCCTTCAGATTGTAGCTTTGATAATTCAAATGATAATGATGGCCTTTCAACATTTAACAAGGCAGCAAGTTCGGTTTTAGTGTATTGAATTAAAAAGCTTGTAGCATTTGTTCTTTTGTATTCAGTATATAAAAAGGCGCATAGCTTTTGTTTGATGGTTTTATATGAAAGCAATCTAATGTGTTCACTTTGCTTGTTTGAATAATCTGAGATTAATGACAATATATTTAATTTTATTTGTTCATTTTCCATTAGTTTTAATAAATCATTTTTATTGATTATTTCAACGGTTGAAAGCATCTCAGCATAGAATGTTGCCTTATAAAATGGATTTGAAGAAAATATGAGTGATAAACCAATTATTTCATTTTGATTTATTATTCTTATTATTTTCTCATGCCCATCACTAAATGCTTTACTAGCCTTTATTACCCCTCGCTTTACTATAGCTATAGAGGAACATAGATCATTTTCATAATATAGAGCCTCTCCTCTTAAAAGCTCTTTTGTTTTTATTCTAGTTGTTTTTTTTAATGTGATTATTTCTTGTTGATTTAGGTTTTTAAAAATCATATAAAAAAGGAAGCAATTATAATTTTGCTTCCTCATCCTCCTTAATTCGTTCACGTGCTATAGAAAGCATTAGCTTAATTCTATTTTCTTGGTTTACCTTTGTTGCTGATGGGTCGTAATCAATTGCTACAATATTTGCATCTGGATGAATTGATTTGATTTTTTTCATTACACCTTTTCCACAAATATGGTTTGGTAGGCAGCCAAATGGTTGAGTACATACAATATTGCCATAGCCAATTTCAACTAGCTCCATCATTTCAGCTGTTAATAACCAGCCTTCTCCCATTTTTGTTCCATGAGATAATACACCCTTTGATAGTTCCTTTGTATCAGCAAAGTATTTCATAGGCGTAAACTTTGTGTTTTTCATAGAATTAATCATTAGCTTTTCACGTCTTCTTAAATATTTAATTAATAGCTTACAGCCAAAGGCTTTCAAGCCTGAGGCATTATAGTATTTTTTATCGTAGATGCTGTTATATAGACAATATAGCATAAAGCCATATAAACCAGGTACCATAACCTCAGCATCTTGAGATACTAGGAAATCCTCAATATGGTTATTTCCAAGTGGAGCGTATTTTACGTATATTTCTCCAACAATTCCAACCTTTGGCTTAGCATGTGATAAATCAAGTTTAAGATTATCGAAGTCTTTAGCAATTTGATTTATATTTTTCTTTAAGTCATGATAGCTTGTTCCCTTATCTACTTCAAATTGCCTAGATAGCTTATCAACCCAATCAAAGGTAAGCTTATGAGCATCTCCTTTTTGTATTTCATATGATCTTGTTTTATTGCCTAAATACATTAGCATATCACCATATGTCATTGCGGCAGCAAGCTTTTTTATCATTTTTAAATCTAATTTTAATCCACTATCTGGTTCAAGATTTGAGGCATTAAGCGATACTACAGGAATATAGCCATATCCAGCCTTTTTTAGGGCTTTTCTTAACAAGTGAATATAGTTAGAAGCACGACAGCCTCCACCAGTTTGGGTAATAAGAAGAACTACCTTATCTAGGTCATCTCTATGGTTGAGATTGTCGATAAATTGACCAATAACAAGAAGTGCAGGGTAGCAGGTATCGTTATGCACGTATTTTAATCCTTCCTCAACAACCTCTGGTCCTTCATTACGACATATTTCAACCTTATAACCATTTTGAAGTAAAATTGACTCAAATAGTGTCATATGTATTTCTAGCATATTTGGTATTAAAATTGTATGAGTTTTTCTCATTGAGGCAGTAAATTTTGGATATTCAATATTTTCTTCCATTTTATTCTTCCTCCTTTTGCTTTAAAGCTGCAAATAAACTACGTAATCTAATTTTAACTGCTCCTAGATTTGTAATTTCATCAATCTTTATTTGAGTGTAAATTTTATTTTTATTCTCAAGAATTTCTTTACATTCATCAGTTGTTACGGCATCAAGACCACATCCAAATGATACAAGCTGAACAAGATTCATATCTGGCTGTGTTGTACAATATTTAGCTGCTGCGTATAGTCTTGAGTGATATGTCCATTGATTTAATACGCCTACGGGGAATTTTTGAACAAGGTTAGAAATTGAATCCTCAGATATCACAGTAGCACCAAATCCTGCAATTAAGCCATCAATACCATGATTTACTTGAGGATCAACATGATATGGACGACCTGCAAGTACAATTATTGTTTGATTATTAGCTCTTGCCTCTTTTATGTAATCTTGGGCTGTTTGTCTAATTTCTTTTAAATAATTTGCATATTCTTCATATGCTAGGTCTGTTGCTTTTATAATTTCACTTTTAGATATTTTACTAAAATATTTTTTTAATGTATATGATACCTTATCGATAAATACATTTTTGTCGTGAATTGCGATAAAATCATGAATGAAGGTAATGTCATGAACTTTACCTACATTATTTTCTATTTGCTGAGGATAATATGCAACAATAGGGCAATTAAAATGATTATCACCTAAATGCTCATCAATATTGTAGCTTGTACATGGATAGAATATTATTTCATTACCATCATTTATTAGTTTTTCAATGTGACCGTGAACTAGCTTTGCAGGGTAGCATACAGTATCAGATGGTATTGTATGCTGACCTAATGAGTAGATGCTTGAATTTGAAAATCCACTATTAACGACTTCGAATCCAAGAGATGTAAAGAATGTATGCCAAAATGGTAAAAGCTCATACATGTTTAAAACAAGAGGAATAGCGATTTTTCCACGTTTTCCTTTTACCGGAGTATAGCTTTGAAGCTTTCCTCTTATAAAGTCATAGATGTTTTTACCTTTTATTGAATTTTTTTTGTTTAATGGCTTTTCGCATCTATTTCCTGATATGAATTTGTTTGGATTATTACCAAATGTATTAATAGTTAAAAGGCAATGATTGTTGCAACCCTGGCACTGAATATTTTTAACATCATGAGTAAATTCCTCAAGCTGTTTTTTTGTTATTGTTGTAGTTTCCTTAATTTTTAAAGATTTTGCATATAAGGCTGCTCCATAAGCTCCCATTAATCCAGAAATATTAGGACATACAACCTCTAATCCTAATTCACGCTCAAAGGCACGAAGAACAGCTTTGTTTAAAAATGTTCCACCTTGAACAACAATATGTTCACCTAGGGCTTTTTTATTTGTAGCTCTTATTACCTTATATAAAGCATTTTTTACAACGGAAATTGATAATCCAGCAGAGATATTATCAATTGTAGCACCATCCTTTTGAGCTTGCTTAACAGAAGAATTCATAAATACTGTACAGCGTGATCCCAAGTCAACTGGCTTTTTGGCCATAAGTCCAATTTTAGCAAATTCGGCTATATCATAGCCTAGTGCATTAGCAAATGTTTGTAAAAATGATCCACATCCAGATGAACACGCTTCATTAAGGAAAATGTTTGAAATAACATTGTTTTCGATTTTAAAGCATTTTATATCTTGTCCACCAATATCAATAATGAAATCAACATTCGGCATAAAGTTTTTGGCAGCCATAAAGTGAGCCATTGTTTCAACTAATCCACCATCAAGTGTAAATGCATTCTTTGCTAAATCCTCGCCATATCCAGTTGAAGCAGAGGCAGCAATATTTAAATTGGGATATTTATCGTAGAGCTCTGTAAAAATTGAGCGAATTACAGAAACTGGATTTCCCTTATTTGGCTGATAATTTTCATAACGAATATTACCATCCTCATCAATAAGTACAAATTTTAAGGTTGTTGAACCAGAATCAATTCCTAAATATAGTTTGCCATCATATCCATCAAGAGGATATGTTTCTACTCTTGCTTTATTGTGACGTTCAATAAATTTATTATATTCCTCCTCATTTTCAAATAGAGGATTGTTATAAGCATAGGTTGATTGATTGATATAATTTTCTAAATAATCTAGTGCTTCATTGATATCTACCTTTGTTTTTGAGCATAGGGCAGCACCAATTGCAACGTAATATAGTGAATTTTCAGGACAAATACCTTCAGTTTTTAATACTTTATCAAAGGCATTTTTTAATTCAGAGAGGAAGGTTAATGGTCCGCCTAAATAGGCAATATTTCCAGTTATTTCTCTTCCTTGGGCAAGACCACCAATTGTTTGATTAACTACAGCATAAAAAATAGATGCTGCAATATCTGATTTTGATGCCCCTTGATTTAATAATGGTTGGATATCACTTTTAGCAAAAACTCCACATCTTGAGGCAATTGAATATAACTTTTGATGCTGAGTTGCAAGTCCGTTTATTTCTGTAATATCAACATTTAATAGTGTTGCCATTTGATCAATGAAGGCACCAGTACCACCAGCACATGATCCATTCATTCTTACTTCCATACCATCAGTTAAAAATAGTATTTTAGCATCTTCGCCTCCAAGCTCAATTATGCAATCTGTTCCTGGTATTAGCTCATTTGCTGCAATACGGGTAGCATATACTTCCTGAACAAATGGTATATGGGCTCCATCAGCAATTCCCATACCAGCAGAACCAGAAATTGAAATATAGGCAGTATCATTTATAATATCTTTTTCTTTTAATTCTTTTATTTTTGCGATTATGTTATCTTTTATGTGTGAATAATGACGTTTATAGTCTTTATAAATTATCTTATTATTATCATCTAAAACAACGCATTTTATTGTTGTTGAACCAACATCTAATCCAATTCTTTGCATAATTTACCTCCTATGACGAAACAAAATAATTATATTATTTATAATATAAAAAGTCAATTGACAGAATTTGATTAATGTTGTTTTTGTATATAGAATTTTAAATTTGTCATTGTATAAAGCTAATGATTAAGGTATAATAAAAAATGATATTTAATATTTAAATTTAGATTTGAGGTTTTAATTTTATGAAAAAAATACTTGGATTTTTCGGGGTTATGTTGTCCCTTTTAGTTTTATGCTTTATTACATCTTGTAGTAGCGGTAGTGAATTTGTTGGAGTTTTAAGCTTGACTTCTAAGAAAGCAGAAATTACTGCTAGTGCTGAGTTCGATAAAAATGAAAAATTAGAAAATAAAACAGCTAAGGCATTAGTTAGACTATATGAAAATGGTGAAACTGAGACTTATAAGCAAAATAGTGATTTAACATTATCAAATGGAATTACAGGATCAACAACATTTTCAGGCTTGACAGCTGATACTGAATACATTGTTAAGCTTTTTGTTACATATGATAGTAAAGAGTATGAAATTACTTCACAAACAATTAAAACTAAATCAGCTGGAGCTTCAACAGATGAGGCTATTGAAATTACAACAGCTGATGAATTTTTAGCAATTTCTCAAGAGCCAAGTGCTTATTATGTTTTGAAAAATGATATTGACTTTAGTAATAAAAAAATTTCATTATGTACAACAACATCAGAAGCTTTTACTGGTACACTTGATGGAAATGGTCACAAAATTTCAAATTTTGGATTAAATGCTACTGCATATAGTGGCGTATTTGGTTATACTAAAAATGCAACTATTAAAAATTTAACTATTGATTTTTCAAAGGATGATAATTCTACATCATTTAGCTTAACATCTACTGTAAAGCATTTTGGTACTTTAGTTGGTAAAGCTGAGGAATCAACAATCGAAAATGTTATTATTATTGGAGCAAATGTAAAGAGTACAAGCTTTTCATCTTCTGATACTAACATAGGTTTGTTTGCTGGTGCCCTTTCATCTACAAATGTTAAAAATTGTAAAGTTGAGAATTCTTATTTAACGCTTACTATTTCTACAAGCTCATCATATGCTGCAAATATAGGTTTATTTGCTGGTAGTGCTGAAGGTGAATCAGAAATTACATCAGTAGGTGCTATTGGAGATGTTGAAATTAATCATAGCTTTTCTGGTAGTGTTTCTTTAGGTGGTTTTATTGGCTTAAACAAATCTAGTAAAATTATTAGGAATTCATATTCTCAGGGTAATGTAATTGCTACAAGAAATAATAGTAGCTCTCCTAGTTCAACATCAAAGTTGGCAGTTGGTGGTTTTATTGGTAAGAGCTTAGGCGGACCTTGTAATTTAGATGGCTGCTTATCAAATACAAACATTATTGTTTCTGATATTAAGGGTGAAGCAAAATATGCTGTTGCATCTGAAGCTTATGTTGGTGGTTTGATTGGAAGCTGCAATATCTCTACATATGGTATTAAGAATTCAATTTATGTTCCATATAAGGAAAATGAACAAACAGAAAATGTTGGTATTACTATTAAAAGTTTGGTTGAAAAGCTTGCTGATGACAAAACAAATTATAGCTATGCTTTCTCTTTAACTATAGGCTTTGCTAAAACAGATAAGATTGAAAATGTCTTCTCATACAATGATCTATTAAGCTATGCTATGCAATTAGAAGATACTGAAGATAAATCAGGTATTGCACAAGAAGCAGTAGACTATGTAATAAAGAAATCAGATATTTCAAATGATTTAGCTACTATTTTATCAGAAGAATTAATTAATGTTATACCTCAATTAAGTATTGATTTAAAGTAATTGAAAATAGAGCTTCGGCTCTTTTTTCCACATAAGGAGATGCAAAAATGGGACTAAAAATTTATAACTCATTGACAAATAAATTAGAAGAATTTAAACCTTTAAATGGTAATAAGGTTAATATGTATGTATGTGGACCTACTGTTTATGGATATATTCATATTGGAAATGCTAGACCGGTTATTTTTTATGATATGGTGCGTAGATATTTAGAGTTTTCAGGGTATTCTGTAACCTATGCTTCAAACATTACTGATGTTGATGATAAAATTATTAATAAGGCAATTGCTGAAGAAAAAACTGAAAAGGAGGTTGCAACCTTCTTTGAAAATGCTTATTGGGATTCTGTTAAGCTTGTAGGCTCACGTAAGCCTGATTTAATTCCTCATGCAACTGAGTATATTCCAGAAATGATTTCCTTTATTGAAGAGCTTATTGAAAAAGGATATGCATATTCTAAGGATGGTGATGTATTCTTTAGAGTATCTAAAATTAAAGATTATGGTTGCTTATCTAATCAGGTTACTGAAGAATTGAATAGTGGTGCTAGAATTAGTGTTGATAGCAAAAAGGAAAATCCGTTAGATTTTGCCTTATGGAAGAATACTAATGTTGGTATTAAATGGGATGCACCATTTGGTGCTGGTAGACCTGGTTGGCATACAGAATGTGTTGTAATGAATCATAAGCTTTTTGGGGATGTTATTGATATTCATGGTGGAGGAATGGATTTGAAATTTCCACATCATGAGAATGAAATTGCTCAGGCTGAGGCAAATTATGGTACTCATTTAGCCAAATATTGGGTTCATGTTGGTCGTCTTGACTTAAAGGGTGAAAAAATGAGTAAATCTTTAGGTAATGTTATTTATGTTAAGGATATAAATTCAACTCATGATGGTATGGTTTTGCGTTCACTTATCTTGTTTAGCCCATATAGAAGTATTATTCCTTATTCTAAGGATTTATTTGATCAATATTCAAAGGAATATGATAAGTGGCAAAGAGCTTATAAGCAAGCCCTTTATGAGCTTCAATTTAGAGATATGCTTAATGATAATGTTGATGATGATGACATTTATGAATTTAGAAAACAAATGGATGATGATTTTAATGTTCAAAATGTTTTAACCTTGATTAATGAAATTGTGAAGTCGATTAATACATTACTAAGAGCTAGAAATTACGATACCTTAGCTTTAAAGCTTAATACCTTAAAAACTATTTTAGATGTTTTAGGAATTGATTTATTTGTTAATAAAATGAATGATGAAGCGCTAGATGTCTATAAAAAATGGAATGAGGCAAGAAATAATAAGGATTTTAATAATGCTGATGTTTATCGAAAAATGCTTGTTAATTGGAGTATTCTCTGATGGATGCAAATTTGTTAAATGGGTTGTCTTTAGCCTATATTGGTGATGCTGTATATGAGCTAAGGGTTAGAGAGTATATTTTGAATAAAGGCTATGGGAAGGTTAATGATTTACATAAAAATGTTGTAAAGTTTACTAGTGGAAAAGCCCAAGCGGAGTTTATTCATTATTTTTTAGAAAATAATCTTTTAGTTGAGGATGAGATTTCAATTTTTAAACGTGGAAGAAATTCACACGTTCATACCTCAAGAAAAAATTTAGATATTCAATTATATTTAGATGCAACAGGGTTTGAAGCCTTAATTGGCTATTTATATTTATGTGAAAAAAGTGAAAGATTGAATGAATTACTCGAAGTAATTTTTAATCTTTAGAAAGGAGCTTTTCATGACAAAGGATAAAATTGACGATATGACAGATGAAGAGTTAGAGGATGTTTTAAAAAATGGTAACGAAAATCTTCAGGCTGATCAAAGTCGTAAGGATGAGATTGATGAGGCTTTGTCTAATGATGCCGTTGTATATACTGACAAAGAGGATGAAATTAATGTTGATGAACAAGATTTTTCATCATCTGAATCAGTAAATCAATCAATTGTTAAAGAAGAAATTGAGGTAAAATCAGTTAAAGAACAAAAAAAGCTTGATAAACAAAAAGCTATTGAAGAAAAGAAAATGGCTAGAGCTAAGATAAAGATGATTAAAAAACATCGTAAGGAAATGCTTAAAAATCCTGAAAAGCTTATTAGATATGATACTGACGTTAATTTGGGATTGTCACAAGAAATTGTTGATAAAAGATATTTAGATAATTTAGTAAATGGTACTAAAAATAAAACATCTAAGTCTATTGCAGGTATTATTTTCTCTAATATTTTTACCTTCTTTAATATTTTATGTTTTGCTATTGCAGGAGTTTTAATTTCTGTTAAAGCTGTTACAGATTTAGTTTTTTTAGCCATTGTATCAGCTAATATTATTATTGGTATCGTTCAAGAAATTCGTGCTAAGAAGATAATTGATAGATTATCACTTATCTCAGCTCCTTCAGCTATTGTTAGACGTGATGGAGTTAATCATGAGGTTGCGGTTAATGAGGTTGTCCTTGATGATTTGTTATTACTCGAAAATGGTAAGCAAATTTGTGCCGATTCTATTGTACTAGATGGTCAGGTTGAGGTTAATGAATCATTGTTAACTGGTGAGAGTGATGCTATTGTCAAGAAACCTGGAGATATATTATATTCTGGGTCATTCGTAGTTTCAGGTAAATGTAGTGCTAGAGTTGATAAAATTGGCAAGGATAATTATATCGAACAGCTTACATCTCAGGCTAAAAAATATAAAAAACCAAAATCTGATTTGCTATTTTCTTTAACATGGATTATTAGAGTTATGGCAATTATTATTATTCCGATTGGAATTATGCTATTTTATTTAATGTATTTTAAAAATGGTCTTCCTTATGTTTATTCTATTAGAAAAACAGCAGGTGCTATGATTGGTATGATTCCTTCAGGATTGTTTTTAATGACTTCTATTGCATTAGCTGTTGGTGTTATTCGTTTGGCTCAAAGGAATGTTTTAGTTCAAGAGCTTTATTGTATTGAAATGCTTGCCCGTGTTAATTGTATTTGCCTTGATAAAACTGGTACAATTACTGATGGAACAATGAGTGTTAAGAATGTTATTGATTATAATACAGTTTATGGTCTTGCTACTAAAAATATAGTTTCAGCTATGTTAAATGCCTTACCAGATAATAATTTAACTTCGATTGCTTTGCAAGAAAAATTTGGTCTTGGTAAAAGAATGAAGCATATTGCCGCTATTCCATTTTCTTCTCAAAGAAAATATCAGGCTGTAACCTTTGATAAATTTGGTACTTTTATTTTAGGTGCTCCAGAATTTGTTTTAAAGGATAAATTTAATTTAATCAAAAATGATGTTAATAAATATGCTGCCTTAGGCTATCGTGTATTGTGCTTAGCTCATAAGGAAGGCGTTATTAAGGATGGCGTTTTACCTAATTCGCCAGTTGAAGTTGTTTCAATGATTTTAATTGAGGATAATATTAGACCTGATGCTGTTAACACAATTCGTTATTTTAAGGAATCAGGTGTTAAGGTTAGAGTTATTTCTGGTGATAATCCTCTTACAGTTTCAAAAATTTCACAGCGTGCTGGTATTGATGGAGCTGAAAACTATATTTCTTTAGATGGTATGTCTGATAATGATGTTAAAAAGGCTGCAATGAAATATACAGTTTTTGGTCGTGTTTCTCCAGGACAAAAGAAATTATTAATTGAGACATTAAAAGAAAATGATCTAACTGTTGCAATGACTGGTGATGGTGTTAATGATATTTTAGCTTTGAAGGAAGCAGATTGCTCAATTGCTGTTGCATCTGGTTCTGAGGCTGCTCGTAATGTAAGCCATTTAGTTTTATTAGATTCTAATTTTGATTCAATGCCTAAGGTTGTTGCTGAGGGTCGAAGGGTTATTAATAATGTCACATCAGTTGCATCATTATTTTTAACTAAAACTATTTTCTCTTTGTTCCTAGCCTTTCAAGCATTATCTACTGGTGTTTATCCAATTTCAACAAATCAGTTAATTCTAATTGATACTCTTGCTATTGGTCTTCCATCACTTGTATTAGTCATGGAACCTAACAATAATGAGGTTCAGGGTAAATTCTTAAATAATGTTATTAAAAAGGCTCTGCCAGGTGCAATTGTCATATTATTTATTTCAATACTAGTATTCTCTTTGTCAAATAGGCTAGGCTTTGATCAAATGACAATTTCCACAATTATTGTTATTGCAGCAACTCATACATGTTTAATGGTTTTATTTAAAGCATGCAAACCACTTAATACTCTTCGTAAGGGATTATGTACATTGTGCTATACAGTGTTTATTTTCTGTATTGTGTTTATGCCACAATTTTTGGAGTTTAGACCATTATTAAAATTGTCTGAATATTATTCTAATAATCTTACAACAAAGGTTATTGCTTCTTATCCAAAGATAGAAATTAGTAAGGATTCTTATTATATTTTAGATGGCATTGTTACATCAATTGCTAAAGGACCAAATGATAAGGCTGATAAGTTAACAAGTGTTAAGACTAGTGATGGATATTATTATGCGATAAATGGAAATATAACCAATTATATGGTTAATATTCCTAATGTTACTTATTCTGATAATGCTAAGATTTATTTTGGTGGATATGTTATTAAAGATGCTCAGTATTCTGATTTAATTAGCTATTCAACAAATGTTGATGGTGAAACTACAAGAGAGAGTCATGTTAATGTTAATCGCAATGGCTTGGTTTTCTATGGTGAAAAGCCTTTAATGATTACATTATCTAAGGATAAGAATAATGAATATTATAATCATAATCGCGACTATGGTAATGCTAAGGATCAGGATGTCCAATATAAAATTCTACCTACTGTTGAATTTAAGGATGGTGAATTACTTGTTGATGGCTTGAGCTCAACAACAATTACAGTTAATGATGAACAAATTACTGTTAAATATAAGCTTCCAAGTAATATTGCTACTACAGATACAATTAAGGCTACTGTTGATCCTAAGACAATGCAGCTATTAGTTGATGAAAAGCCTGTTGAATTGATTGATGAACGTGGTCTCTCACTTGAAAATAAACAATATTATACATTAAGTCTTCCTCAAATTACTGAAAATAATGGTAGAGCTTATGTTGATGCGGTTGATTCTGGTCTAACTATTTATGAATTATATGGAAATACTAATGATGGTGGTAAGACATATACCGTAAATTATGATGGTAATGATATTAAGCTTGTTAAGAATTCAACAAGCAAATATATTGAATACAAAGACAAAACATATAGTGTTAATGATACGTCAAATTCCTTAATATTCGAACATCTTGAATCTCAATTTGAAACGTTTAAAATAATTGATGATGGTGCATTAAGATTAATCAATTTAGATATTAAGGTTAGACCTTATAATCAAACAAGTAGTTCTAATGTATCAAATTATTATATTTATGCAAATAATTCATATACTCAGTCAGTTACTATTGGTGAGTCTTCATTATGTCCAGATATTACAACAACTGTAAGTGGTAGATATATTATTAATGGATATTACACTGATTTTATTTCAACAGGAGATAATCTAAATCCTGTTTTAGATGAGAATAATTATTTGGTTTTAGGTGGAGTTACTACAGATTACAAGGTTGCATCTACAGATATTATTATTCAAAATGGTGGAATTGTTAAGCAATTATCAACACCAGGTATTGTGTTCCTTGTAATGCTTTGTGCTTTGGCAGGCCCACTTATGAAGCTTTTAACTAATATTATTCCATGGATTATTAAGCAAGGTAAGCTTGTTCAAAAGCTTCTTTCAAAATTTTAATTGTAAAGGCGAAACGAAAGTTTCGTCTTTTATTCTATATGTGATTATGTTATAATTAATTGAAAAACGCAATGGTGATAATTATGGTAAAGGTTTATGGTAAAAATTGTACATATGAAGCTATTAGGGCTAATAATGGAGTTGAGAAGGTCTTTTTGTTAGATTCAAATAGTAAGAAGGATTTAAGCCTAATTAATGTACTAAATGAGAAGAAAATTAAATATGAGGTATTGCCAAAAGAAAAAATGGATAAGCTATTTGGTGCATCCCATCAAGGCTATGGGGCATATCGAAGTGATTATAAAATTTTAGATGAATCATATTTTGATTTGTTGGATGACAATGCAGAAAGAGTATTATTGCTTGATGGAATTATGGACCCACATAACCTAGGTGCAATCTTAAGAAGTGTAGATGCCTTTGGAATTGATTTGGTAGTTTTACCTAAAAATAGGAGCTGCTATTTAACTGAGGCTGTAGCACATGTTTCAACTGGAGCAATTGAGCATACTAAGGTTATGTATGTTAATAGTCTTTTAAATGCAGTAAATAAGTTAAAATCTAAGGGCTTTTGGATTTGTGGTACTGATGCTAAAGGTACAATACTAGCTACAGAAATTGATAAGTCCTTGAAGCTTGGCATTATTATTGGATCTGAGGGCTTTGGTATGAGTAAGACTCTTATTAATGCTAGTGATTACTTAATTACAATTCCGATGGTTGGCCATGTTAATAGTTTAAATGCATCAGTTTCTACAGCTATTGTACTTCATGATTTAATGAAATAAGGAGAAAAAATGTATTTTGTTAACTACAATGACTATGAATTATTATATTTAATTCAAGAGGGTAGTGAGCAAGCTTTCAATGTTTTGTATCATAAATATAATATTTACATTATAAAAATAATTAATAGATATCATACAATTGGGGATAAGTATTATGATTTATACCAGGAATGTCTTATTGTTTTATCTAAATGTATTAAAAGGTTTAATAGTTCTTTTAATATAAACTTTTTTTCATATTTTACAATTTCTATTAGAAGAAAGATTGCATATCTTTTTGAAAAAGATGAATATTATAACAAGATTATTTTGTGTGAAGAAGATATCGGCTATAGCTTTGATTTTAAAATTAATTATTTAATTAGAAACTATCATTATTTTATAAATGATGATATAGATGAAATTATTTTTGATGAATGTATTTTAGGTGGATGTTCTTTAAATCATTTATGTAATAAATATGGATTTCGTTATCGAATGCTTTATCATAAGAAAAATGCTTTATTAGCTAAATTTAAAAAAGCATTGACTAATTGATTAAAGTGATTTAAAATAAAAATGAAGCCTGTATAGGTTTTTTTATTTTGGATTAATGAGGTGAAAATGTGCGAACAAAGGTTATATTAGTTTGTGAAGAATGCTTAAGTCGTAATTATACTACGACAAAGAATCCTCAAAAAAATACAGAAAGAATTGAATTAAAAAAATATTGTAAAACTTGCAATAAGTATACAATTCATAAAGAAACTAGATAAGGAGAATTAGTATGGAAGAAAACAAGGTTGTTGAAAACAATGAGGCTAAGGTAAAGCCAGTAAAGGACGAGGTTGCTAAAAAAATTAAGAAGCAAATCGAAAAGAAAAGAGAGAAGGAAGAAGGACATTCTAGAATTTTAGAGTATCTTGCAACTGAACATAAGTGGGAAAATTATTTATTCTTAGTTGTTTCTATTATAACTTTAATGCTAGGTATTTTAATTCTTACAGATGTTTTAGTTGTAAAGGAAAACTTCCCTTTAATTGGCAAATATCCTGATGTATTTGCTTGGATTTTAGTTGCTGTAGCTGGACTTGGCGTTTTATATGCATTATATCCATTCTTTAAGCCAGCATTTCCTGAATTTAAGAAAATCACTTGGTTAAAGCCAATGAAGTTTTTGGGTGATGCTATTCGAGTTTTCTTGTTCTTATTTATTTTTGTTGCATTATTCTTATTATATGATGCTTTTATTACACAAATAATTTCTAGAATTTTAAAATAATGGGGTGAAGTTATGAAAAGATGGTATGTTGTAACAACTTATTCTGGCTATGAAAATTCTGTTAAGCAGGATTTAGAGCGTCGTATGGAATCTATGAATATGACTGATAAAATTTATCAGGTTTTAGTTCCAGAGGAAACAACTGAGGTTGTTGATAAAAAGGGAAAGAAAAAAGAGAAGGTTTCTAAGATGTTCCCAGGCTATGTATTTGTAGAGATGGAAGTAGAAAAGGAAATGGATGAAAAGGCATGGTTCATGGTTCGTAATACTCCAAAGGTTACAGGATTTTTAGGATCTTCAGGTGGTGGAACAAAGCCAGTTCCAATTTCAAAGGAAGAAATGGATGAAATTTTAAGAAAGCTTGGTATGATTACTAAACCTAAGTTTGAACTTTCTGTTGGAGATAAGGCTCAAATTGTTGAAGGCTCATTTACAGGATTTCATGGTGAGGTTGCCAATATTAATGAGGAAAAAGAAATTGTTACTATCCTTGTTGAAATGTTTGGAGGACGTTCTACTCCAATGGAATTCCCATTCACTCAGGTAAAAAAAGCATATTAATAATAAAATAGTGCTAGATTAAATCTGACACTATTTTTTAAATTATTAATTTTTTCTAAAAGGTTGCAAGCTTAACTTATGAGGTGATAAGATGAAACTTATAGCTAAAAGAAGCAGTGATCCAGTGATTGGATTATCGTTAGGAATATTTTTGCTAATAATATCAGTTGTATGTATGCTATTTACTAATTCAAAGCTTAATGCTACATTTATTGTTCCTGAAATAATAGGTGTAATAATGATATTGCTTTTTACAATGCAGCTTACCAAATCATCAAGTAAGTTGATTTATTATGACGAAGAAAATAAATCATTAGTTATAAATCAAGGCAGTGAGAAAAAAACTATAAAGTTATCTGAACTAACTAATTTATATAAGGAAGCTAGTGGTATTAGAAGAAATTATACCGGAAGTCTAATTTTTGCTTTTGGTGATGGCTGCATTTGTGTTTCAAATGTAGCTAATGCTGATAATGTTGCTTTAGAAATTGAGAGGCTTAAAAAACAAGCTGATCAAGATGCTGATGAAAAATTAAAATATTTTGAGAAATTGTAGTGTTTGCTATTTTGTTCTTATAGTATTCTCCTATTATACTAGAGTGAAATCTAGATAATAGGAGTTTTTTCTCGTTAGGAAGTTTTAACTTTAAAATTTTAAAAAATCAAATTAACAACTAAAGGTGCAAAAATAAGTTATGAATTTTTAATTTAACTATTGCATTATTTGACTTATTGATTTATAATAATATAATGCGTATAGTGGCGGTAAGTACGTATTTTTGTTTATGCCTATGTTTTGTTTAACATAGTTAATATATATTCGTGGTTATCCTAAAAAAGGTATTAAACAGCCTTTTAGCTTAGCTAAAGAGTCAATGGGACAGTTTAAAAATTTAGAAAGGGAAGTATAGACTATTTCTATACAATTGGTGGCTTTATGAATTACAAGAATGTCAATTATGGTAAGAAATCTGTTCGTCGTAATTATTCTAAAATTCGTACTGAAGTAGAATTACCAGGTTTAATTGAAATTCAGACAAAATCATTTGATTGGTTTGTTGAGCAAGGATTAAAGGAAGTTTTTGAGGATGTTTCACCTATTACTTCATTTAATCAAGATTTAAAGCTTTATTTCGGAGATTATCATTTTGAGGATGCAAAGTATGATATTGTTCAATCAAAGCTAAGAGATATCAATTATTCTCGTCCTTTAAAGGTTAATGTTCGTCTTGAAAACGACCAAACTGGTGAAGTTTTCGAGCAAGAATTATTTATGGGGGATATTCCTTATATGACTCCAGTTGGAACTTTCATTATTAATGGTGCAGAGCGTGTTATCATTTCTCAGATTGTTCGTTCTTCTGGTGCTTATTATTCTAAGGAAATTGATAAGAAAACTGGCGATGTTCGTTTTGCTGGACAGGTTATTCCAACTCGTGGTGCTTGGATTGAATATGAAGCAGGCTCTAAGGATGTTTGGTATGGTAAGCTTGACCGTTCAAAGAAAATTCCTCTTACTACAGTGTTAAGAGCTTATGGTTTATCAACAGATCAACAAATTGTTGATTTATTTGGCGATAATGAGCATTTAAAGGCTACATTTGAAAAGGATACTACAACTAATAGTGAGGAAGCAGCTATTGAGGTTTATTCAAAGCTTCGTCAAGGTGAAAAAGTTCCTGCAGATGGTGCAAGAAGCTTAATCACTCAAAGATTATTTGATGATAATAAGTATGATTTACAAAAGGTTGGACGTTTTAAATATAACGTTAAGCTTGATGTCCTACAACGTGCAAAGGGTAAGACTTTAGCTCAGGATGTTGTTGCAAAGGAAGATATTTTCGATGATGAAACTGGTGAATTATTATATGCAGCAGGCACAAAAATTGCTGGATATGGTGAATTAATCATTGGTGAGGTTTATGATAAGTTAAATAAGGCACGTGCTGCATTCCGTGAAACTATTGACTTAGGAAATACTTTGTGTGATGATCCACAATGTGAAATTTTGTTTGTAAATGTTGTTCATGAGGATAGATCTGAGGTTGTTAAGGTTATTGGTAATGATCATCGTGAAACAGCCCTACATATAACAATGTCTGATATTTTAGCAACAGTAAGCTATTTTATGAATTTATATTCTGATGTAGGTACTCTTGATGACATCGACCACTTAGGAAATCGTCGTTTACGTTTAATTGGTGAATTATTAAAGAATCAATTCCGTATTGGTTTTGCTAAATTAAGAAAGAATATTGAGGATCGTATGTCAACTGTTGAAATTGATAAGGCTACACCTCAAAACTTAATTAATATTAAGCCATTAACTTCTTCATTAAAGGAATTCTTTGGTTCAAGTCAGTTATCTCAGTTTATGGATCAAATAAATCCACTTGCTGAAATAACTCAAAAACGTCGTATTTCTGCGTTAGGTACTGGTGGTATTGCTCGTGATAGAGCCGGTGTAGAGGTTCGTGATGTTCATAATTCGCATTATGGACGTATGTGTCCTATTGAGACACCAGAAGGTCCTTCAATTGGTTTAATTACATCTTTAGCAAGCTATGCTAAGGTTAATGAATATGGTTTTATTGAATCTCCATATTTTGTTGTTAAAAAAGATGAAAATGGCGTAAGCTATGTTACTGAAGATATTGTTTATCTATCAGCAGATAAGGAGGATGGCAAGGTAATTGCATCTGCATCTGCTAAGCTTGATGAGAATAGTCATTTTATTGGAGATAAGGTTATTGGTCGTCGTAATGGAGAAACTGAAATGGTTGAACCAAGCGAGGTTGAGTTCATGGATGTATCACCAAAGCAGATTGTTTCAGTTGCTGCTGCATGTGTTCCATTCCTTGAGCATGATGATGCTACACGTGCCCTAATGGGTGCTAACATGCAACGTCAGGCTGTACCTATTATTAATCCTGAAAGCCCAATTGTTGGTACTGGTATGGAATATAGAGCTGCTAAGGATAGTGGTTCTGCATTAATTGCGACTATGCCAGGTGTTGTTAAGTATGTTGATGCTAAGAAGATTATTGTAAAAGAAGATTCAGGTTCTATGCATACATACAACTTATATCAATTCCTACGTTCTAACTCTGCGACTGCTATTATGCAACGTCCTATTGTTGCTCCTGGTGAGAGAATTGAACGTGGAGATATTATTGCTGATGGTCAATCTATGAAAAATGGTGAGTTGGCTTTAGGTAGAAATGTTCGTATTGCATTCATGACTTGGGAAGGCTATAACTACGAGGATGCCGTTATCATGAGTGAAAAGATGGTTTATGATGATGTTTACACTTCACTTCATATTGATGAATTTGAAGCTGAATGTCGTGATACAAAGCTTGGACCTGAGGAATTTACTTATGAAATTCCAAATGTTAAGGATGAAAGCAAAAAGAATCTTGATGCTAATGGTATTATTATTCCTGGTAGTGAGGTTAAAGAAGGAGATATCTTAGTTGGTAAGACTACTCCAAAGGGTCAAACAGATCCAACACCAGAAGAAAAGCTACTTCTTGCAATATTTGGTGAAAAGAGCCGTGATGTACGTGATACTTCATTACGTGTTCCTCATGGTGGTGGAGGTATTGTTCAGTCAGTTCAACACTTCTATAAATCTAAGGGTGATGATCTACCTCCTGGAGTAAATGAGGTTGTTCGTATTTTTATCGTTCAAAAGCGTAAGATTCAGGTTGGAGATAAGATGGCTGGTCGTCATGGTAATAAGGGTGTTATTTCTAACATTTTACCACTTGAGGATATGCCATTTAGTGATGATGGTCAACCAATTGATATCATGCTAAACCCACAGGGTGTTCCATCTCGTATGAACATTGGTCAGGTACTTGAATTACATTTAGGTATTGCTGCTAAGAAATTAGGTATTAAGGTAGCTACACCAGTATTTGATGGTGCTACAATTGAAGATATTCAAGAAATTATGAAGGAAGCTGGTCTTAACGAAGATGGTAAGATCACATTATATGATGGCCGTACAGGTGAGCCTTTTGAAAACAAGGTTAATGTAGGTATTATGTATTTCGTTAAGCTTAGCCACATGGTTGATGATAAATTACATGCTCGTAACGTTGGTAAGTATACTTTAGTTACTCAACAGCCAATGGGTGGTAAGGCTCAAAATGGTGGTCAGCGTTTCGGAGAAATGGAAGTTTGGGCTCTTGAAGCCTATGGTGCATCTCATGTATTACGTGAAATGATGACTGTTAAGTCTGATGACCTAGTAGCAAGAGATCGTACATTTGATGCTATCGTTGATGGTAAGGCAATTCCTGAATCATCAATTCCAGAGGCATTTAGAGTATTAACTCGTGAATTCCAAGCATTAGGTATTCATGTTGAATTAATTAATCAAAACAATGAAAACGAGGTTAATCGTTCAATTGTTGATTTTAAGATTAGAGATACAATTCGTTCTAACGATGATCTTAAAAAGGAAAATAACTAAGGAGGGTCTAATAAATGAGTAAAGAATATAAGTATATTAAAATCGGTTTAGCATCTCCTGAAGAGATTTTATCTTGGTCACATGGTGAGGTTTTAAAGCACGAAACTATTAACTATCGTACTTTAAAGCCAGAGCCAGATGGATTATTCTGTGAAAAGATTTTTGGTCCATCAAAGGATTATCAGTGTGCTTGTGGAAAATCTAAGCGTAGTACTGATAAGGGGAAAATTTGTGAAAAGTGCGGTGTAGAAATCACTGAATCTAAGGTTCGTCGTGAAAGAATGGGTCACATTAAGCTTGCAAGCCCTGTTGTTCATACTTGGTTTTTAAGAAATAGCCCATCACCACTAGCTACTTTACTTGATATTAAAAATAAGGATCTTGAAGAGATTGTTTATTTAGCATCATATATTGTTATTAATCCTGGTAAGGTTCCAGGCTTAACTAAAAAGCAAATTTTAACAGAGGCTGAATATTCAGTTTTAAGTGAACAATATCCTAACCAATTTGTTGCTAAAACTGGTGCTGAGGCTGTTAAGATTTTGTTGAAAGAAATTGATTTAGTTGAAGAGGATAAGATTTTAAGAAGAAAACTTAAATCTTCATCTAAACAACGTCGTGATAAGGTAATCAAGCGTCTAGAGGTTGTTGAGTCATTTTTAAAGAGTGATAATAAGCCAGAATGGATGATTCTTGAGGTTTTACCTGTTATTCCACCTGCTATTCGTCCTATGGTTCAGCTTGAGGGTGGTCGTTTTGCTACAACAGATTTAAATGATTTATATCGTCGTATTTTAAATCGTAATAATCGTTTAAAGAAGCAATATGAACAAAATGCACCTCATTTAATTACTAAGAATGAAAAGAGAATGCTACAAGAAGCAGTAGATGCTTTAATTGATAATTCAAAGCGTGGTAAGAAGGCTGCTGTTGATAGAAACCACTCATTAAAGAGCTTATCTGATATGTTAAGAGGTAAGCAAGGTCGTTTCCGTCAAAATCTTCTTGGTAAGCGTGTTGATTATTCAGGACGTTCAGTTATCGTTGTTGGTCCATCATTAAAGATGTATCAATGTGGTATTCCTAAGGAAATGGCTTTAACATTATTCAAGCCATTTGTATTAAGAGAATTAATGAAGGCTGGTAATAGTATTGCTGTTGCTAACAAGATTTGTGATAATCAAGAGGATTCTGTTTGGGGAATTTTGGAGGAAGTAATTCGTGAGCATCCAGTTCTATTAAACCGTGCTCCTACTCTTCACCGTTTAGGTATTCAAGCGTTTGAGCCAGTTTTAATTGAAGGTAAGGCTATTCGTCTTCACCCACTAGTTTGTACACCATTTAATGCCGACTTCGATGGTGATCAGATGGCTATTCACGTTCCTCTATCACTTGAGGCTCAGGCTGAGGCTAGATTGTTAATGCTTGCTTCTAATAACATTCTTAACCCTAAGGATGGTAAGCCAGTTGTTACTCCATCACAGGATATGATCTTAGGTAACTATTATTTAACTATGGAGCGTGCTGGTGAGCCAAATGAAGGTCATTTCTATAAGGATTATGATGAAGCATATATGGCTTATAAGAATGGCATTATTACATTACATACACGTATTTTCGTTGATATTTCATACTTGCCTCAAAGCAAGTTTAAGAATAACCCAAGTAAGTATTTATTTACTACAATGGGTAAGATGATTTTCAATAATATTCTTCCTAATGAGTTCCCTTATTTAAATGAACCAGAAGAATTCAATTTAACTAAGGAAACACCTGCTAAGTATTTCTTGGATTACAATAATGGTGTTACAGTTGAGGAAATGCTTGCTCGTAGTGAGGTTTCTCCATTTAAAAAGAAATTTATTGCAAGAATTATTGCTGAAGTATTTAAGAGATTTCAGATTACTGAAACATCTAAGATGCTTGATAGAATTAAGGATTTAGGCTTTAAGTATTCAACAATTTCTGGTATTACTATTTCTGCAGCCGACGTTTTGGATTATAAGGGTAAAAATATCCGTGTAGCTGAAGCTGATAGAAAGGTTGATAAGATTACTGAAATGTTTGAAATGGGTCTATTAACAAATAAAGAGCGTAAAAAGCTTGTTGAAACTGAGTGGCAGACTGCTCGTAATGAGATTCAAGATGGTCTATGGGCTGAATTGTCAAGACAAAAGGATAATGCTATTTTCATGATGGCTGACTCAGGTTCACGTGGTAGTTCTTCTAACTTTGCCCAATTAGCTGGTATTCGTGGTCTAATGGCTAATACTGCTGGTGAAACAATTGAAGTTCCAGTTAAGGCTAACTTCCGTGAAGGTTTATCAGTTTCTGAATTCTTTATTTCTACCCATGGTTCTCGTAAGGGTTCTACAGATACTGCCTTAAAGACAGCAGAATCTGGATACTTGACACGTCGTTTGGTCGATGTATCTCAAAATGTTGTTATTTCAATGGTAGATTGTGGTACTGAAAAGGGCTTCTATGTAGAAGATATTATGGATGATTCAGGAAAGCTTGTTGTATCATGCTCTGATCGTTGTATTGGTCGTTTTGCCGCTAAGGATGTAATTGATCCTCAAACTGGTGAAGTTATTGCCAAGAGAAATGAGTTAATTAACGAAGCTATGGCTGCTCAAATTGCTGCCTCTGGTCTTAAGAAGGTTTACATCCGTTCTAACCTTACATGTGATGCACCTACTGGTGTATGTATGAAGTGTTATGGACGTAACCTTGCTACAAATATGATTGTTGAAGTTGGTGAGGCAGTTGGTGTTATTGCTGCCCAGTCAATTGGTGAACCAGGTACTCAGTTAACAATGCGTACATTCCATAATGGTGGTGTTGCATCTGGTGGAGATATCACTCAAGGTTTACCACGTGTACAGGAGTTATTTGAAGCACGTAAGCCAAAAGGTAAGGCAACTATTTCTGAAATTGATGGTGTTGTTGAATCTATCGAAAAAACTAAGGCTGGACTTGTTGTTACAATTAAGAATGCTGAAACTGAAGAAGAAAAGGCATATCCAATTGATGCTACATCTGAATTATTAGTTAAGAAGGGTTCTGAAGTTAAACGTGGCCAAAAGTTAATGAATGGTTCTATTGCTCCTAAGGAATTACTTCGTGTATTAGATGCTGAGGCAGTTGAAAAATACATTGTTGAAGAAGTTCAAAAGGTATATCGTTCACAATCAGTTGAAATTTCTGATAAGCATATTGAAATTATTGTTCGTCAAATGCTTCGTAACTTAACAGTTGTTAAGGAAGGAGATACTGATTTACTTCCTGGCCGTGATATTTCTATTCATGACTACAAGGATGCATGTCGTAAGATGATTCAAACTAATGGTGAGCTACCAGTAGCTAAACCAGTATTACTTGGTATTACTAAGGCTGCATTAGCATCTGACTCATTCTTATCTGCATCTTCATTCCAAGAAACTACAAGAATTTTAACATCAGCTGCAATTCAATCTAAGAGTGACTCTTTAAGTGGATTAAAGGAAAATGTTATTATTGGTGGATTGATTCCAGCAGGTACTGGTATTTTAGTTGAGGATACATTTGAATGTGAGCATCGTCCAGCAGATGAAGAGCCATCTTCATATGAAAAGGTAATTGATTCTGCAAATGACGCTAAGGAAAAGCTTGCTGAAGATTTTGAAGCAGAAGAAGAAATGGATGATGAAGATCAAGTAGATTTCATTTCTAAAGATGAGTATTCTGAGGAATAATTAAGTATATAATTATATAATGAATTCGTCATACATAAGTATGGCGGATTTTTTTTAAAAATAATTAAGAATAATTCTTAATAATGATTGACATTATGTGTTTTTTAATTTATAATAAAGATGCTTAAAAAGCGATAATTAGATATAAAGGAGATATAATAAAATGAAAAAATATGTATGTAAAGTATGTGGATATGTTTTTAAGGGTGATTCACTACCAGAGGATTTTAAATGTCCTCAATGTAAAGCACCAGCTAAGATGTTCGAAGAGGTAAATGAGGATGAGGTTAATTTAGCTGCAGAACATGAATATGGTGTTTATGCTAAAACTGTTAAGAATAATCCAAATGTACCTGATGATGTAAAAAAGTATATTTACGATCAATTAATGGCAAACTTCAATGGTGAATGCTCTGAGGTTGGTATGTATTTATGTATGGCACGTATTGCCCATAGAGAGGGATATCCAGAGGCTGGATTGTATTGGGAAAAGGCTGCTTATGAGGAAGCTGAGCATGCAGCAAAGTTTGCAGAATTACTTGGTGAGGACCTAGAACCAAATATGAAGGCTTCAACTAAAGATAATTTAAGTTGGAGAGTTGATTGTGAGTTTGGTGCAACAAATGGTAAATTTGAACTTGCTAAGGTTGCAAAGGAATATGGTCTTGATGCAATTCATGATACTGTTCATGAAATGGCTAGAGATGAGGCTCGTCATGGAAGAGCTTTAAAGGGTTTACTTGATAGATATTTTAAGTAGGATTATTTCTTAAATAAAACATTATATAATTGTCCTAATTTTAATGATTAGGACTTTATTCTTTTCTACTTATTGCATATATTTAATCGTTTTTGCATAAATTATTATAAACAATGCTTTTTTAACATTTATACAAGGAGAATAAAAATGAGTAAAATTTATAATAGTATTACAGATTTAGTTGGTAGAACACCACTATTAGAATTAAAAAATATTGAACAAAAATATGATTTAGAGGCTAAAATTATTGCTAAGCTTGAATATTTTAATCCAGCAGGTTCGGTTAAAGATCGTATTGCTAAACAAATGATTGAGGATGCTGAGGCTAGTGGTAGATTAAAAAAGGGTGCTACAATCATAGAGCCTACTAGTGGTAATACCGGAATTGGGTTATGTGCTATTGCCGCATCTAAAGGATATAAGGTTATTATTACTATGCCTGAGACTATGTCTATTGAAAGGCGTAAATTGATGGCTGCTTATGGTGCTCAAGTTGTTTTAACTGATGGAAGTAAGGGAATGAAGGGGGCGATAGAAAAGGCTTTTGAATTGGCTAATGAGATTCCTTTAAGTTTTGTTCCTAGTCAATTTGATAATCCTTCTAATCCTAAAGCTCATATACTGACAACAGGCCCAGAAATTCTAGAGGATACTGATGGTAATGTTGATATTTTTATTGCTGGTATTGGTACTGGTGGAACGTTATCGGGAGTTGGTGAATATTTAAAAGAAAAAAAGCCTAGCATTAAGATTATTGGTGTTGAACCAGCTAAATCTCCTATCTTAACTAAAGGTATAAGTGGTGCTCATAAGATTCAAGGTATTGGTGCTGGTTTTATTCCAAATGTTTTAAATACTAATATTTATGATGAAATAATTGATGTTGATGATTTTGATGCCTTCTCTAAAGGTCGAGAAATTGCAAGACATGAGGGTATTTTAGTTGGTATTTCCTCAGGTGCATGTCTTCATGCAGCTATTTCGGTTGCGAAACGTCTTGAAAATAAAGGCAAAACTATAGTTGTGTTATTACCTGATACAGGGGAACGTTATTTATCTAGTGAAATGTTTTTGAAATAATATTATTGATAGTTCCTATAGACTTTAAAGTGTTTGAGCTATTTTTGTTCTTTTGGTTTTTCTTTCTTGTTTTATAGCTTATATTAGGTTAAAATTATATTATGATATTGATTCATTATATGATTTTAAGTTTTTTGACTAATACTAATCATATTATGTAGGGAGATGGCATTGTGGCTGAATTTGTTATAAATGAATATCGTGGTGTATTTAAAAGAGCAGAGGAATTATATCTTGATGAAAAATATAAGGAAGCTGTACCACTTTTACAAACTGTCGTCGATAATGATAAGGAAAATTATGCGGCCTGTTATTATTTAGGTGAGTGCTTATATTCTGGTAAAGGAATAGCTAAGGATCCTAAAAAAGCATTTCAGCTTTTTATGACTGCCGCATCTAATAAGGTTACTGATGCTTCATATATGGTTGGTATGTGCTACTTAGAGGGTGTTGGTATTGCACAGGATTCTACCCAAGCCGTTGCCTGGTTTACTGAGGCGGCTAAATATGCTCATCCTTTAAGTCAATATTATTTAGGACTTGCCTATATGACTGGTAATGGTATTACTAAGGATATACCAAGAGCTGCTCAGTGGTTAGTTCATGCGGCTAAGCAAGGAATTGTAGAGGCTGAAAGAGATGCTGCTATTTGTTATGAAGCACTTTCTAAATTTAAGGGAGCAGCAACGTTATATTTAGCTGGGGCAGAGGCTGGAGATTCTTATTGTCAAGAACGTATTGCGGATTGCTATGCTGATGGAATCGGAACTTTACAATGTACTGAGCTTGCAGTTCATTATTATGAACTTGCTGCTAATCAAGGAAACGTTCAGGCTCAGGTTAAGATGGCTAATCGTTATGCTATTGGTAATGGTGTACCTCAATCACAAAAAAATGCGATTTTTTGGTGGATGAAGGCGGCTAATGCTGGTAATGCTGAGGCTCAAAATTCATTAGCTGAATGCTATTATTCTGGAAATGGTGTTTATAAAAATGTTCAACAAGCTCTATCTTGGTGGACAAAGGCAGCGGAGTCTATGAATGTTTCGGCTATGATTCACTTAGCAGAATATGAAACTAATCCTGATGAGGATGATGTCGATTTAGAACAAGCTAAATATTGGTGGACAAAGGCGGCAGAGGCTGGAGATTCATATGCCATGTATCAGCTTGGTGAATGCTTTGAAAAGGGGCTTGGTGTTCCTGCTATTAATTTAGAGGATGCATTCCGTTGGTATAAGCTTGCAAGTGATAATGGTAATGAGGAAGCTTCTGAAAAAATTAAAAAATTTACTAAAAGTATTACTGGTAAAATTAAAATAAAGAAATAAGGTGAAGATATGAAAAAAAATCCATATGAAATGTTATTAGATGAAAATAATAACGAAAATGTTATTTTTTATGATGAGGATGGAAATAAAATGGAGTTTGAACAAATTGCTTTAATTCCACTTAATGATGAAAATTATGTTATTTTACATCCAGTTAACATGGGCTATGGAGATGATGATGCCATTTGTTATTCTTTATCCTATGAAGGTAATAATTATGAGCTTTTAGAAGTAGAGGATGATGATTTACTAGATGAAATTTATCATGAATATAAGATGCTGTTGAAGAAAAAGCATTAATTAGATATTTAGCTTAAATATAATTAAATTTCCTATTTGTAATATACTATTATTGTATTATAAATAGGATTTTTTATTTTAAATTTATGTTAAATTATGTGTTTTTAATATTCTTATTGTAATGTTTTGAGATTTAAGTATAATATCTAACAGTGTTAGATAATTAAGTATTAAAAACAATATCTAACGATTAGAATTAAAATCTGAATAGAGGTGATATTATGATTGATAGAGATTTAGCAATCCATTATTTAGAAAAAATTCACAATACTAGAATCTGTAAGTCTGATTCTGTAGTAGATAAGGCTAAGCAGGGAATAGGATTTGCAATGCTATTTTTATATCGAAATAAGGATAAGGAAATTACATGTGGAGATTTAGCTAAAGAACTTGGCTGTAGTACTGCAAGAATTGCAGCGTTGCTTAAGAAGCTTGAGGATAAGGAGTATATTTATAAGAAAAATTCTAGCTTTGATGCCAGAATTAATATTGTTAGTATTTCTTTTAAGGGTGAAGAATTTATTAAAGAAATGATGGAGCATGGAATTGTTGAAATGCAAAATTATGTAGATTATATTGGCATTGATGATATGGATAATCTTGTACGTATTCTTGAAAAAACAAAAGAATACTTTATAAGTAGAAAGGAAAAATAAGATGTTTAAGCTTTATAAGAATTTTAAAGCCAAGGATTGGCTTTGTGTAGTTTTAATTATGGGACTTGTTGTATTACAGGTTTATTTAACAATGACTATTGTTGATTATATTCAAAATATAATTGAAGCAATAACTTTTGTTAATTATCATAATCATCCTGAAGGTATTTCAAAAGAGTTAGCTCAGTATGTCTCAATTATGGGTTGGGATGGTATTAAAGCAAGTGCTTCAATGCTTGGAAGTATGGGTGATATGATTGTAAAAGTTGCTGATGCAAGTGTAGCTGATATTTGGATTAATGGTGGAATTATGGTTGCTCTTGCAGCTGGAATTATGGTTGTTCAGGCTTTGGTTTCAGTTATTGCAAGCTATGTTGCTGCCAATTTATCAACTTCTATTAGAGGTAAGCTTTATAAAAAGGTTGAAAGCTTTTCTTTAGCTGAAATTAATAGATTTTCAACTCCATCCTTAGTTACTAGATGTACAAATGATATTCAACAGGTTCAAATGGCTAATCTTTTAACAATGAGAATGATATTTGCAGCTCCTGTTACAGCTATTTGGGCTATTTGTAAGATTCAGGCTTCGTCTACTGAATTAACTATTGCTACTGCAGTTGCAATTATTTTATTATTGATTTTTATTTCTTTAGTTATGATTATTGCTCTTCCTAAGTTTAAGATTATGCAGCACCTTACTGATAATTTAAATGGAGTAACTAGAGAAAATTTAACTGGTATTCGTATTGTTAGAGCTTTTAATGCTGAAAAATATCAGGAGGAAAAGTTTACTAAGGCAAATACTGAAATAACTAATACTCAAATATTTACAGGTAAGGTAATGGCTATGATGAGCCCAGTTATGATGATTATTATGAATGGTATTTCCTTAGCTATTTATTGGATTGGTGCATCTTTGATTAACAATGGTAAAATTGATTATGCTACTGTAACCTCATTTATGATGTTATCAAGTCAAATTATTATGTCATTTGTTATGCTTATGATGTTATTTATGCTATGGCCAAGAGCTATTGTTTCAGCCAAGAGAATTAATGAGGTTTTAGATACAAAACTAAGTATTGTAGATCCAGAGGTAAGCGAGGAATTTAAGGAATGTGGTACAATTGAATTTAAAAATGTATCATTTAAATATCCAGATGGTGATTCTGATGCGATTGAAAATATTAGCTTTAAGGCTAATCAAGGTGAAACTATTGCCATTATAGGTGCAATTGGTTCTGGAAAATCAACTCTTGTTAATTTAATTTGTAGATTATATGATGCAACAGATGGTGAGGTTTTAGTTGATGGTGTTAATGTTAAAAATGTTAATCAGCATAAATTAAGATCTGTTATTGGCTATGTACCTCAAAAGAGATTTTTGTTTAGTGGTAGTATTAAAAGTAATGTTAGTTTTGGTAATTTAAATTTGACTGATGAAGAAATTGTTGCTGCTTGTAAGGTTAGTGAGGCTGATGGCTTTATTAGAGAAAAAGAAGAAGGCTATGATTTTAAAATTTCTCAGGGTGGAAAAAATGTATCTGGTGGACAAAATCAAAGATTATGTATTGCTAGAGCTGTAGCTATTAATCCTGAAATTTATATATTTGATGATTCATTTAGTGCCTTAGATTATAAAACTGATAAAAAGGTTAGAGAAAATCTAAAGGAAAATAATTCTAAGGCTACAAAGGTAATTGTAGCTCAAAGAATAGGTACAATTATGGATGCAGATCAAATTATTGTTTTATCTGATGGTAAGATTGTAGGTCATGGTAAGCATCATGAATTGCTTAAGGATTGTCCAACTTATCTAGAGATTGCCTTATCACAATTGTCAAAGGAGGAATTAGGATTATGAGACCTCATATGAATATAGAAAAAAGTAAGATGTCAAAGGAAGAAAAGATGAAAAGCTATAAAAACTTATTTTCTTCTATGAAAAAATATTTTCCTTATATCATTGTTTCTATTATTTGCACTATTATTTCAGTTGTTATATCAATTTTAGCACCACAGTGGTTGTCTGATTTATCTAATGTTATTACTTCAGGTGCAGCTAACTCTAGTATTGATATGAATGAGATTCAAAGAATTTCTATTGTTTTAATTGTATTTTATGTGGTAAATGCTTTACTTAGCTTTGTTTCTGGAATTATTATGAATTATATTTCACAGCGTTATTCCTATGATTTAAGAGAATCTATTTCTTTAAAAATAAATAGAATGCCTCTTAGATATTTTGATTCTCATCAATATGGTGATACATTATCTCGTGTAACTAATGATGTTGATACAATCGGTCAATCTCTTCAGCAATCTATTACTATGCTTATTAATTCAGTTTTTATGCTAGTAGGTGTTTTAATAGCAATGTTTATAACATCATGGCAAATGGCATTTACTGCCTTAATTACTCTTCCTTTAATGGGAGTAATGCTTATGGTTATTATGAAATTTGCTATTCCATTATTTAGATTGCGTCAACAAAAAATTGGTGAGGTAAATGGTATTGTTGAGGAAAATTTCTCAGGTCAATTAATTATTAAAGCCTTTAATGCTGAAGATACTAAGGAAGTTGAATTTGATAAAGAAAATAACGAATTACGTAATACTATGTTTAAGGCTCAATTCTTTGGTGGTATTATGCAGCCTATGATGAGCTTTGTTTCTTATTTTGCTTATGCTGCTGTTTGTATTGTTGGTGGTTTACTTATGGCAAATGATAAGGGTGTAACATTTGGTACTATTACAGCCTTCTTAGTCTATGTTAATTTATTTCAAAATCCATTATCTCAAATAGCTCAGGCCATGAATCAGGTACAGATGGGTGTAGCAGCCTCATCTCGTGTATTTGAATTTATTAATGAAGAGGAATTAGATGATGAAGGTAATAAGGCCTTATATTTAGAGCCTAAAGACGTTAAAGGTAGCATTGATTTTATTAATGTAAGATTTGGCTACACTGAGGATAAGATTATTATTCCTGATTTTACTTGTCATGTAAAGCCAGGAATGAAGGTGGCTATTGTTGGACCTACTGGTGCAGGAAAGACAACAATTGTTAATTTATTAATGCGTTTTTATGAGATTAATTCTGGTGATATTTTAATTGATGGTATATCTATTAAGGATTTAACTAGGAGTAATATTAGAGATATTTTTGGTATGGTTTTACAGGACACTTGGATGTTTGAGGGAACATTAAGAGAAAATATCGTCTATAATAAGGAAAATATTAGTGATGAAAAGCTGAATGAAGTTATTGATGAGGCAAACCTACATCATTACGTTGAAACTCTCTCTCATGGTGTTGATACTATTATCAAAGAAGATAGCAGTCTATCAACAGGACAGAAGCAGCTTGTAACTATTGCTCGTGCAATGATTGAAAATGCCCCACTTTTAATTTTAGATGAGGCTACATCTAATGTTGATACCCGTACTGAGATTTTAATTCAGAATGCTATGGATAAGCTTACAGAGGGTAGAACAAGCTTTGTTATTGCTCATAGATTATCAACTATTAAAAATGCAGATTTGATTCTTGTTTTAAAGGATGGTAATATTATCGAGCAAGGCACTCATGATGAGCTTTTAGCTAAGAATGGCTTTTATAGTGAGCTTTATAATTCTCAATTTGCTGAAGAGGAGTAAACTATAATTAAGTAGAAACATATTAATTAAAGATAACAAATTTGAAAAATACAAATTTCATCCATTATTTTTCAAATTTTATCATAAAAGAAGAATTGATAAATATAAAATTAAAAGATTTAAAGTGGTATTTAAAGCTCTAATATGATAAAATAACTAGTAAAGGATGGTGGTAATATGTCGTTTTATTTAAATAAAAATAATGATAAATTTATTTCATATTATAATGATGATATTTTTATTGATAAATCTTTGTTAATAGATGTTACAAATAAAAGTATTAATATAGAAAGAAAGAAATACATGTGCATTACACGTCCTCGTCGTTTTGGAAAAACAATGGCTCTATCTATGCTTAATGCTTATTATTCTAAAGGCTGTGATTCTAAATCTATATTTGATAAGCTAAATATAGCAAATGATAGCACGTATTTAGAACATTTAAATAAACATAATGTTATTTGGATTGATATGGCAAGCGTATATGCAGATACTATAGATAAAAATACATTTGTTGAAAAGCTAGCAAGTGAAATAATGGATGATTTAAAACATGCATATCCTGACATTTTAACTAATTCTTTTGATACATTAAGGAAATGCTTTAATGAACTAAATTCTAAATTAAATGAAAGATTTATTTTTTTAATAGATGAATGGGATGTTATATTTAGAGAAGAAGAATATAATTATAAGTTATGTGATGATTATATTATGTTCTTAAGAGGATTATTTAAATCTTCAGATGTATCAGCTTGTATAGATTTAGTTTATATGACAGGAATATTACCAATTAGAAGATATTCAACTCAATCAACCTTAAATATGTTTACTGAATATAATATGTTAGATTCATTTCCCATTGAATCTTATGTAGGATTTACTGAAAATGAAGTAATTGATTTATGTAATAAATATGATAGAGATTTTAATGAAATAAAATCTTGGTATAATGGATATAATTTAAATGGTATTTCATTATATAATCCCAAATCAGTAGTTGAGGCTGTGTTAAGAGGTAAATGTGGAGATTATTGGACTAAAACATCAGCAATTGAGGCAGTCACAAATTATATGAATTATGATAATGGTGAATTAAAAGATATAATTTGTAAAATGATTATTGGTGAAAAAGTTGAGGTAAATGTTAGAAAATTTGGAAATGATTTAACAAAGGTTAATTCAGCAGATTGTGCATTAACAGTATTAATACATTTAGGCTATTTAGCTTATGATGAGGATTTAAAAGCTTGTTATATTCCAAATTATGAAATACGACAGGAATTTGAAAATGCAATAGAGGAATTAGATTGGCATGAAATATATAATCCAATTTCTAATTCAAAAAAACTATATGAAGAAACATTAAAAGGTAATGTAGAATTTATAAATAAAACATTAGATCAAAATCATAAGGATTTAGCAGGA
>CAKQEA010000007.1 GCA_934229785.1 uncultured Anaeroplasmataceae bacterium | reverse complement strand
TTAATTCCTATTTTCTTATTTCTTTAAATTCTTAGGTAGCTACCTACCTACCAAACTACCTCAGTTTGGAAAGAGACAAATAAATGAGCTTTTTTATTAATGAAGTTAAATTTCAAATTTTTCCATAATTTCATAAAAAAATCTATATTATCATATACCAAAGCCTCAATTACAGGCAAAATATTACTACCAACTTTATTTCCAATATAGTTTAAATCTAATTTATCAACTTGCTCTAGCATTTTATCTATTGTTGCTTTATTGTAATAACAATAATCATTTAAAAATAATTCAAGCTGCCACTCAGATGCATCATATCTCTTCTTGTTTCCAATTTGACTACAATACTTTTTAATAATTTCCGTATTACTTCCCTTATCTGAATGTATTTTCTCAAAATTACTTAAATCATCATATCCAAGTAAAAGAATCAGTAATATATTTGGATTAGTGCATAAACTAATTAAATTTATCTGTTCATCATCGCCTAAGACTTTATATAAACCATTTCTTATTTTCATAAACATTCCATCTTCCTTGAATGGTTCATAATCAACATCATATACACATAAGACAAGATCATAGTTGTCTGATTGAATTGCCGATTGAAAATAAATCGGAACCAGTCCTCCACCTTTACAATTTTGATATGAAAAGATGATTCTATCCATATTTCCAAAATATTTTATAATTTTAAATAGTATTTCTTCTTCTTCATAGCCTTCTAATATAAAATGAATTCTAATTTTTTCATTTTTCATTATAAAGTACCTCGACAATCAAATCTATAAATTGTGGATTTGGTACATTACCAAATTCCCCCCTATTATAATGTTTAATTAAATCGTTAACCTCTCTTGGTCCACCATCACTAACAGTAGATGATTTTAAGCAATACAAATCAGCTGAATAATCATTTCGATTAACAAAATAAATTTGATCCTTTCTCATCAATTTACTGCAATCTATTAATAACAAATCATGAGTTATAAATAATAATTGCCCCTTTTCATTAATCATATTATTAAAAATACTTACAATTGATCGACTTAGTTTAAAATGCAATCCATTATCTATTTCATCAATAATTAATGTCTTTCCTTTTGTCAATGCATCATACAAATATGAGGCAATTGATTCAATTTTCTTAGTACCTGTTGAATCAAATATAAAGGAAGGAACTTTTTTTTCTCCATAAGTTGTCATTAACTTAAAGCGATCTGACATTTTATAAAATCTTGACAATGCCATTTCATCAATCTCACCTGCAATTTCAAGATTAACGGAGCTACCATATTCAAAATCAGTTATTTCTACATCAGCATTTTTAACAAATTCTTTTATAAATTTAATTTTATTAATATTGTCAGTTTTCATTGTTTCAATAGTATTTTCAAATGGAATATCATACATTTTAACAATTTCAATTGATTCACCTAATTTTTGAATTTCATCTAAATATGCATTTAATGACGAAAAATCATTTGAATTTAATTCTACAGAATACAAAAAAGGCATACGTGATGGTATTATAGATAAAAATAGTGACTTATCTTCATCAAAAACTTTTAAAATTTTATTTTTATTATTTTTTTCATAGATAACCTTTTCTAAAAAATTACCTGAAGCATAAAATGTTAATGATGACAATTTCTCAGATTCAAATTGCTGTTTTGTATTATCATATACAAATTCATATTTCAACCATCCCATATCATCCAAATTGTTAAAGACAATTGAAATATTTGTTTGATTCGGATCATCAAAGATAGGATTATTAAACAATATTTTATCTTTACCCTCAAAAATATCTTTAAGTATTTTAAATAATTTCACAATATTTGTTTTGCCTGAATTATTTGGTCCATATATTCCTACACTTTTTAAAACATTTTTTCCATCAACATCAACAGAATTTGATAACATTTTTTTTATTCTTGCATCACAAACAAATGATAAGCTAGAATCATTAAAAAATCTATACCCATTAAATTTAATCTCTAAAATCATATACAACATCCTTTCAATTTATTATAACATATATTTTATGCTTTTATGCAAATATTTTTCACGATAACATAAACAATTGTAAGTTTATATTATTTTTTTAATATTTTATCTTCTAATTTTGCATTAACACCATAAAATCATTCTCAATATAAATGGAAAAAGCGAATGCATTTTAGCATTCGCCCATATTTATCCTCTAGGAATTTCATCTAAAAATCTCATTAATGACCCATCAATAAAATCAACTCTTCTTGCGAAAAGATATGTTGTATCATTAATTTTTTTAACCTTGCCATCTAAAGCAACAGTTGCACCTGTCATAAATGCAAGCATTTTATTTTCAACAAACGGATCTAAGCCTTCAAAATTAATGATTAAGGGATTTCCATCCTTTAAACTATCAACTAATCTTTTTGCCTCCATATCATCATCAACCATTTGTTCCATTATAATACGATCTGAGGCTAGATTTGTTTGATTTAATCCTTTTGAGGCCTCTTCATATTCATCCTTCTTCTTTGAAAATAATCCCATATTATTCACTACCTTCCTTTTTAATCATTGGAAGTACTGCAGCCTTTGTACCCTGACGTACCATAATTAAAGTAGTTTGAGCATAATCCTCAAGCAAGTCCATTCTTTGTGGAGGGCAGGCAATAATTACCTGAAGTGGCATTGAATTAATAAAATTCATCATTGCACGCATACGATTACCATCCATCTTATCAAATACCTCATCAAACATAACAAGGCCAATCGGATCTCCACCTGTAAATCCTGTCTTTGTATATACACGAACGAATGAGGCAATAATAGCAACATAGAATGGTACCTGAGTTTCACCACCGGATTTTTCTTTAAACACCTTTGAATAAGTCATTGTATCGCCATTTGAATTAATAATTCTTATATCATAATCCATATATGTACGATAATCAGTAAATTTATTAATTGCACCATTAGAATTTAGTTCATCTACTGACAATGAATCAAATAGCTGTCTAATTTGCTCATCATATTTATTTTGGAAATCATATGTAAATAAACCTTGCTGCATATCAACTAATTCAGATGTAACCATATCATAGAAATCTGCATACTCACTACTTCTTGGGAAAATAAATTCATATCTATCATTACCAAATGTGATAGATGATAATGTTTCATTAATTTTACCAATTTCTTGTTCTGCAGTTAAGATATTATCTCTTAGCTTTGCAATAAAATCATTTCTAAATACCACCTCGGCAGCCTCTCTTGCTTGACGTACCTTTTGTTCATAGGTAATCAATTCACTCTTTTCAAGCTTGTTAAGCTCTGCTAGGTATTTCTTCATTTCTGTTAATCCAACAGTAAATGTAGAATTATATTTGTTTATGAAATTAAATTGCTTATTAACTAAATTATCAGTTAAGGTTAAATAATTCTTATGCTCTTCATTAAATCTTTCCTTATAATCTTCTAGTGCAGATTTAAAGTTAGTAGTTGTTATAACCTCATCATATTCATCCTTAGCCTTTTGTTCAATTAAAACTGAACCCTTAGATAATTCCTTTAAATCACTTGAAAGCTTATCAAGTTCATCTGTTTTCTTAGAAACAAGATCATTTAATGATTGAATTCTAATGCCAATACCACCAATTTCCATTGAGAAATTTTGCTTCTTATCATCAATTGATTTAATAGTTTGAAGTACCTTCTCATAATCATCTTGCAATTCTGAAGGAGTAGCATTCTTTTGACGTAATGCTTGACGATTTAAATCCTCCAAAGTAAACTTTTCCTTTTGAAGCTGTAAGGCCTTATCTAAATCCTCAATAATAGGACGAATATCAATGCGCTCAATTAATTCAAGCTCGCTTGAAAGCTTATCCATTTTTGAATTCAATTCAACATATCTACTCTTAGCCTCTGCTGCCTTTTGATTCCAAATTTCACTAGCCTTTGAAGCAGCATTTTTACCAATAAATGGCTTGTCAATATTTTTATTTAAGCTTGTAACTGTATATCCACGATAAATTAAATAATCATTTGTGATAGCTGTTGGATATTTTTCCAATTCCATAGCTGATTCAACCATTATAACATTACCACAGGTATAATTAATAAATGCACGTGCATCCTTATTTTCAGATGTAATAATTGAAGCTAAAGAATTTTTTTCATAGCTTGTAAATTTTGATATTTGCTTAGTATTAACAAGACCAATACCATATAGGTGATATTTATCCTTAATTCTTGAATAAATTTGAAGTGCCTGATCAAAATATCTTGGCTCAACAATTAAATTAAAACGTCTATTACCTAAAAATACTTCAATAGTATCTGCCCAATTTGGATCTGTAATTTCGCAAAGCTCAGCAAAAATATGGACATTTATATCGTAATTATAGATTCTTTTTAAGCCTTCTTGAATTTCATTTCTAAGCTGTAATAGTTGAACTGGGAAATTCACTCTATTATTTTCTAAGCCTCTTAATGATTCAGAAATTTTATTTATTTCAGAAATTAATACTCTCTTATCATTCTCTAAAGAACCTAATTCCTGATTACCCTTATTTCTAATATTTTGAAGTCTTGATGAAAAATCACGTAATCTAACCTTAGCCTCATCAACACTATTTTGATTAATTGAAGTTAAATTAATATTATAAGCATCTTGGTATAACTTATCATTATTAATTTTTCTTATTTCAGTAATTAAATCTTTAAAATAAGAAGCACGTTTTAAAAAATTTGTTTGATTTGCCTCAAGTGAAGTTATAGTAGCTTGAGTTTTCAATATTTCACGATTTATATATTCTTCTGCCTTGAAGACATCATTACTACTAAGTAAATTATAAAGCTCACGGCTACGCTCTTGAAGCGAAACTAGCTCACTATCAAGATTCGCTAGATCTTGTTCCTTTGAAGCTTTAAGTGTTTCCTCACGTTCAATTTGAATCTTTGATTCTTTAATATCGTTACGAATTTGCTCGACATCAAATAAATGCATTAAATAATCAAGATAATTTTTATTTTCCTCAATCTTACCAATTTCGTTATAGACACCCTCAATTTCTTTTAAATCAGTAATTTTACTTTGAATTTGCTTCAATGTAATTTCTAATTCCTTATATGAACGAATTGAATCTTGAATTGCAGAAACATCAATATCCTTCTCCTCCAAGATATTTTGATAAATAAAATCCTTAACATCCGCAATTGGTTTAAAAGCTAAAGCCTTAGGAATCAATCTATAAAAATCCTCACTTATAGAACCAAAGGCATTTCTAAATCCTCTTTTGGCCTCTTTTTTAGTTAAATAATACTCAAATAATGGATTATGCTTCCTAAATTCAACTGTACCATATATTTTCTTATCAGCTGAAATAAACATATCATCAGACATCTTATCATCGCTTCGATAAAAAATGGACTTAACAGGTGTCAAATCGCCAAAGGCATCAATTACAGACCCAACTGTAAAATAATTATTTGTTTTCTCATCATAAAACTCTAAAGCAATATGTCCTGATACATCACCATTACGTAAATACTCCTTGTCATCAATACCAAGCTTACACTTTACATATCCACGTAAATCACGTTTACCTTTTTCATTTGCAGCAAGGTTAAATGCAGTATCACCTGCAGTCAAAACATAGGTAATTGCATCCATAATTGTTGACTTACCTGAGGCATTTGGTCCTGTTAATAGGGTGTTACCCTTAATCTCAATTGTTTCATTAGATAAATAATGCCAATTAATTAAACGTACCTTTACTAATTTTTTCATTATTATTCCTCCTCATCATGTGCAAGCTTATTTATAGTATTGAATACCTCTGTAATATCCTCACTCTTTATAGCCATTAAAATAGTAGGAAGAATAACAATCTTACAAGCTGAAGATGTTAAGTCACCAGTTACTTCAATTAAATTATAACGACGGAATAAACGAAGAGCTGAAACTAAATCAGTTTTATTAAGCTTTCTTTTTATCTCTAAATAATCATATTTTTCATGAATGTCAGATACTGCACAAACAATATTTTCGTTAAGTGAAGTATCCTTCATTTTTTCATGATATAAAAGTCGTAAAATTAATAAAATAATCGATTCGTCTCTTTTTAATTTTAAAACATTTGAAGCAGAGGCTCCTGATAGCATTACACTACCTGTAGGCATATCTAAAGTAATTTCATAGCCTAAAATCTTAAAAAATTCATCAAAAACTTCTTTGTAGCTCATCAAAAAATAATAAGCCTCTTTATTATCTCTCTTATCTCTTGATAAGAATGTAGCAGCAAGTAGCTTATTAGCTGTATCCTTAAATTGTCCCTGCTGAGTAACTGACATTTTTTCTAAAGCATCTAACATTCTCTTCACCTTCTAATTATAAAATCTCTTAAACTAAATTTCTTATGTTCTATTGTATTATCACAAAGTTCAACATTGTATCCCTTATCAACTGCTAAAATAACTGAATATACAACCATCATAACTACATCATCTGTTGAATTGAAATCTAAAATTGAAGAAGCACGCATTTGATTATTATCCATCCATGTATCCATAAATTTAGATATATATTCCTCATTATATTGAGTTTTAAATTGTTCAAGGAATTCATCATTCATTTCAAAATCAATACCTTGATCATCTAATATTTGATTGTAATTTCTAGCATAATTTCCACGTGGAGTATAAAGGCTTCCCTCATTTGAATAAACCTTATCACTTCTAAAGCTATATAAACCATCAACAAGTCTCATAGCCTTATCTATTTTATTGTTAGAATTAGAATCCTTTATATATTTTAAAATTCGATTTATCTTTCCAATAACATTATCCTCTTCACTAAGTAAAAATTTGATTTTACCAATAGTTGAATTAATATAATTTCTATTTTTATTATCAATTTCATAGATAAATTCTTCAATTGCATTAAAGGCATCAATTACCTCATCAATATTTCTAATTGCACGAGTCTCAGCCTCTTCTATTGTTTTACTAACAACTAAATAATTATTGGCAATTTTTTTAACAGCAGCCTCATCATTTTGAAGCTCCTTAAGTCTTGTAATAATGGCAAGACGATAGCGGTTAATGTTATCAGAAATTTTAAGCTTCATATAACCATTATCATAAACATCACTTTTATAGATAATAAGTCTTTCCATCAAATTTTTAATATCTGTATTATCAATAACAGATTGAATATAATCCTTCATTTTAGCATCCATTCTTCTAATCGCTCTAACAAGCTGCTTAGTGTCTGAATAAACAATACTAAACATTGAATCGTATTCATCATTATTTAAATTATGTAATACCGAATAAATTGAATAAATATAGCCTTGATATTCAGATGGATCACTCATATTTGTAGAATAATCATCCTCACCATATTCAAATCTTGGAAAAGCTCTAAGAAGCGCTTCACAAATAGTAATGCCTAAATCTGTAAAGTTCAATATTTCCTCATAGTCATTAGAGACATCAACATATATCCAATTACATTCCTCCATTCTTCTTAAAATGTAATTAGCAAGCTCACGCTTATTTTTAGGATCAGATTCCTCATCCTCTTCATCCTCAACAGTATATAAATATTGATGCGTATCTAAAAAATAAACAAGGTCATCCGCAACTATCTTTTTTTCAATACCAAGAATAGAACCAGTTTCATAGACCTTAAACGCTTCTAAGATTGAAGCAAGGTATATATTTTTATTTTTACTAGATAACAATGAGAAAAAGTTATCTGGTATAACATTATAAAAATCCATCTTTTCAAATCCCTTCCTAAATCAATTCCTTTGGACAATACAAATTCCACTTCTTATTATATATCAAATCATCATAATCATCATCTAAGAAATACGTAATTTTTGTACTAATTTTTTGTTTACAATAATCAAAAAAATAATCAGATATCAAAAGTTTATTTCTAAACAGCTCAAAAATATAGCCAGCCTTTTGATACATAATTTTTTTATCATAAATATCAAGAATTTGAATTAGCTTATATTCATCCAAACTCTTAAGATTACCTATCGCCTCAAGAAGAGTATCAATACCCCCAGCTATACTAATATTATTAATACAATCAACAATGGTTCTTTCAATTGAAGTAACTCTAACACGATTTATTACATCAATAAAATCATTTGATATTGAAGCATGATAAATGTATTTAACATCTTCAAATTTAAAATTATTAAATTTTGTACAACTAGATACAATAACTTCTTTTTTCTCACATTTAATTAATCCATAATATTCTAATGCACTTTGATAAGATATACATCCTGTTTGACTAATCTTCGATGCCATTTCAAACTTATTGACATATACATCATCAACTGAAACGTCAATTAAAGCATATAAATCATTACGAATTTTAACAATTTTATGTGATTTCAGCTTATTGTAAATCCAGTTTGAATATTGCTTATCACTTTTAAAATCAGAAATAACATCTTCTTTTTTAAAAAGCACTGGAATCAGCTTCATAATATCACCTATACTAATTTTATCTCAAAATACTTTAAAAAGCAAGTTTATTAAGATAATTTTAGTAAAAATGTTATAAAAAAAATAGATGAATTAATCATCCACTTCTTCTACTATCTTTAAATGAGCTTAAAAAGCTTTGAACACAAATAATCAAGCTTAATATAAGCAAGCAAAATGTAGAAACAGTTGAAAGAATTATCATACCATAATCCATTCCGCCATTTACAACAATCAATGTATTTTGTAAAGTTAAAATCGAAACAATAGCATTAATCAAGCCAACCAATTTTAAATCCTTAACTAAAATATTATCATCATTTTTATATTTTCTCATTTCATAAATAGACTTAGAAATACTATAGGTTGTATATGCCGCCATAGCAATAGCAAAAATCATATCAACATTAACAGGCTTTTCATTTTTTAACATTAATACTGCCGGTGCAATTAAACATATATTTAAAACTATCATTGCAATAAATGTAATAATATGAATCACTTTTTTAAATCCATCTTTTTTATTTAAAGCTAAGGTTAAAGAAAATCTTATAACTAGTAGTAATAAATAATAAAAGAATATTGCTTGATTCCAAATAATATTAAAATAAAATCCTAATACTCCATTATAAATTGAAAATCCAAAAGGAATTAAAATATTCATTATCAATTTAAATCTTTTATAGAAGATATTATCTTTAATTTTAAAAATATAATTTTTAATTTTTCTTTGCATTTAAAATAAGTCCCTTAATTAAATCAGCTAATTCAGCTATAGTTAAATCACAATTATTCTCACACCATTTTAATACTACAGATGTAATACCTGTTATACAAAATAAGAAAATATATTTCTTGAGTTTTTCATCTACATTATATCTATCTAAAATCTTACTGATAATTTCATTATAGGCATTATTTGAATAAATATCAGCTCCAAATAGCTTGGGATTATTTTTGGCTGCCTGATAAATTTTTTTATTATTTTTAATAAAAGTTAAATATGGTATTAAATAATCATCATTAATTAAATACAAATCGTCAACACTATCAGTATAGACATTTGGTGATCTTAAATTATTAAAACAATCAATAAATGACTTATTTGAATTTTCAATAACCTCAGCAAGCAAATCCATCGTTGTATCATAATGAAGATAGAATGTTGAACGATTAACATGAGCTTCACTGCAAACATCTTTAATCGTAATGTAAGAAAATTCTTTTTTTTCTAATAAAGATAGGAGTGCATCATTAAATTTCAATGCAGTATTAAAATATTTGCTTTCATTTTTATTCATGATGCACACCACCTTACTTACCTTCAGCAATCTCTTTAGCAAGCTCTGTTACTTCAAAGGCATATTTTTCCTTTCTAGATCTTAATATTTTAGTATAAATTAAATAATTAACTCCGCATAGTACAAAACCAACAACACCTAGAATAATACCAAGTATCATCCCTAATATTCCAACAGGACCAAAATTTGTCATTATCATACTCATTCCAGCTCCTGCAATAATAGCAGCAACACTTCCAAAGGTATATGCAAAAATAAGTGCTGGCCTTTTAACCTTTTCATCTAGTTTTTTAAGTTTTAAAACCTTTCTTTCATTTTTGGGTGCATATTCCTCTGCAATACGCTTAGCGTAAACCTTATCTAAATTTTCCATTTTTATTTCCTCCTTGTCATTTGACACTTATATTTTAGTAAATAAAATAACACAATCAAACAACACAATTTAATAAAAATGTTTATTTTTAAAAAAAACACCCTAAGGTGTTTTTAAACATTAAATTTAAATAATAGGATATCTCCATCCTTAACCGGATAATCCTTACCCTCTTGACGAACAAGTCCTGCTTCCCTTGCCTTTAGGGCGCTACCACATTTTATCAAATCATCATAAGCAGTAGTTTCAGCACGAATAAAGCCACGTTCAAAATCACTATGAATAATACCAGCACATTGAGGTGCAAGCATTCCCTTTTTAAAAGTCCATGCACGACACTCATCAGGGCCTGTAGTAAAAAATGTTGCATAGCCTAATAAATCATATGTAGCCTTTACTAGTTTATTTAATCCAGGCTCAGTAACACCATAATCAGCTAAAAACATCTCTTTTTCTTCATCATCAAGCACAGCAAGTTCAGATTCAATTTCAGCAGAAATAGCTATACATTTGCAATTTGTCTTTGAAGCATAGTCCTTAAGCTTTAAATATACCTCGTCGCCCTCAGGATTTGCGATAAATTCCTCAGATATGTTGGCTACATACATAAAAGGCTTAGCAGTTAACAATTGATAATTTACTAAATATTTTGATTCCTGCTCATCAAATTGCATCATACGTACAGGTAGTTCATTTATAAGTTGCTCTTGAATCCTTTTTAATACAGCATACTCCATTGGAGCATCATCAACCTTTGATTGAGCTTTTTTCTCAACCTTTTGAATTCTTTTTTCAATAGACTCTAAATCCGCTAAAATTAATTCAAGATTTATGATATTTGCATCACGAACTGGATCAACACCACCTTCAACATGAGTAACATTAGGATCTTGGAAACATCTTACAACCTCTAAGATAGCATCACAATTTCTAATATTTCCTAAAAATTGATTACCTAAGCCTTCACCCTTTGAGGCACCCTTAACTAAGCCTGCAATATCTGTAAACTCACATACTGCTGGTGTTGTTTTTTTAGGTTTATACATATCTGATAAAACCTTTAATCTGTGGTCTGGTACCTCAACCATACCAACATTTGGCTCAATAGTTGCAAACGGATAATTTGCAGCTAATGCTCCTGCTTTTGTAATTGCGTTAAATAAAGTTGACTTACCAACATTTGGTAAACCAACAATTCCTGCTGTTAATGCCATTTTTAAAATCTCCTTACTAATTCTTTATAAGCATCAATTGATGCTTGTATAATTCTTTTTGCTTCATCTACTCCACAAATTTCTTGAACAAAAGTTTCTTTATTTTCAAGCTGCTTGTAAACTGTAAAGAAATGCTTGATTTCATCGAACATATGCTCTGGAAGCTCTGAAATATCATTATATTTATTCATTGATGGATCATTTAAGCATACTGAAATTACCTTTTCATCACATTCATCATCATCAATCATTTTTACAACTCCAATTGGTTTGCAGCGTACAAGCACAAGCGGATCAAAAGATTCACTACACAAAACCAAAACATCAAGTGGATCATTATCCTGAGAGTAGGTTCTTGGTATAAAACCATAATTTGCTGGATAATGTGTTGACGTAAAAAGGATACGATCTAATATAATCATTCCAGTTTTTTTATCTAATTCATATTTTTTCTTGCTACCCTTTGCAATTTCTATGCAGGCAATAAATTCATCCTTTGAGATTCTATCCTCATCTATATCATGCCATATATTCATCGTTAAAACACCTCTACGATATAATATCACATTTTGTATTTTATTTCAATGAAGTAGCAAAGTTAAAAAATTAATAATAAAAATAAATGCATTAAAAAATGGAGGCATATTGCTATGCTTCCATTTCAATTAGATTAATTTTTTCTTTAAATAATTAAATAACGCAATCTCACGTTGGGTATCAAGCTCAAGCATTGTATCACCAACACGGGTTTTACTTGAGCAATGAAGTATATTTCTCATAACATCAGTTTTTAAATGAAATTCATCAACAAGCGAATGTCTTAATTCCTCAACTGTACTTCTACATATTGTTAAAGCATTATTTCCCTCATAAATCATTCCAAAAGCCTTACCGCTTGTCAAATAATCTACCAATTCCATATAATATGGTTTACCACTTTTTTCAGTATAATGAAGCTTTGCACACTCTTCATCATAATATATATAAGCAAAATCAACCATCTTAACTCCACGACTCTCTAAAACTTCAATAACTCTCTTAATCAATTCTGAATCAGTAAAGCCAGGCTTTACCATTACATAGCATCTCTCTACCATTAAAATACTCCTTATCAAAAAATAAAATAAATACTAAACAATAGATATTTATATATTTATTATACCTTATTTTATTCTTTTTATAAAGCATTATTCTAGTTTTTAAGCTTACATATTGCAATTTTTGTTAATTTTTTTTTAAAAAAACAAACAATTTCATCCAAGCGCTATATCTAAAATCATCATTAAAACAAAGCCCAAAGCTAAAGCTATTGTTGCTAAATTAGAATGTCCATTCGCCTGAAATTCCGGAATTAATTCTTCTACAACAACATATATCATAGCGCCAGCTGCAAAGGCTAAAATATATGGAAGAATTGGCGAAATAAACCTAACTAAGAATATTGTAATTATAGCAGCAATCGGTTCGACAACGCCAGATAAAACACCCATCAAAAATGATTTAGGCTTACTCATTTTCTCTTGATATAAAGGTAATGATATAATAGCGCCTTCAGGAAAATTTTGAATTGCTATTCCAATTGACAAGCTTAAAGCTGCAGATATACTAATAAGACTATTTCCATATAACGTACCTGCCAAAACAACTCCAACAGCCATTCCCTCTGGAATATTATGAAGTGTTACTGCAAACATCATTTTAGTTGTTTTCTTAAATCCACTTTTTATTCCTTCTTCCTCATTAGTTTTTAAATGTGTATGTGGAACTAAAATATCAAGTAAAAACAAAAACAATATACCAATCATAAAGCCAACTGCAGCAGGAAGAAAGGCTAATTTACCTAAATTACTGCTCATATTAATCGCTGGATCAATTAAAGACCAAATAGATGCCGCAATCATAACTCCAGCAGCAAAGCCAAGTAGTAGCTTTTCAATATGCTCATTTAACTTGTTTTTTAATAAAAACACCAATAAGGCACCAAGTGTTGTGCCCAAAAATGGTATTACCACGCCAATAAATATTTGCATACAATCACCTCAAGTTAGTATAAACTAACTATATTATATGCTACTTTGTTTAAATTGTCAAAAAAAACAAATAATTATTCAAAATATAATCAATGTCTATTTTAAAATATCAATACTATCATCAAACATTTTTTCATGAAAATGTTCACTTATATCATCATTTTCAAATACATTAAGCATTATTTCAAAATTATTTGCAAGCCTACATTGACTCAATTCGTTTCTTTTAATCCACATATTTTCACCTTCATTATTTGAAGATAATTCACCTTTAAATGATGACGTTTTAAACAAGAAGCAAATGTTTCTAACATCATTTTTAAACCATTGCTTAATTCCACAAAGCCTAACATTAGAAATCAAAAGACCAGTTTCTTCTTTGATTTCTCTAATTACAGAATCAACAATTGATTCATTTTTTTCAATGTGACCTCCAGGAAAGGCAACGCCACACCATGATTTAACTCTATTTTGAACAAGAATCAAATCACCATTTGAAATCATACACATATTTGTTAATTCTACCTTCTCAATATCATGCATAATTTAACACCTACAGCTTTCAATTTTAAAATTATATCATAAAATTTTATATAAAGAAAAGCCTCGCTCAAAAAACGAGCAAGGCAATTAAAATTTATTTTTTTAGTATTCAGCTTGAGGATTAGCTTTGTTAGAATTATCCTTGATATTACCAACTGCAGCCTCAGTAGTTAAGAACAATCCAGCAATTGAAGCAGCATTTAAAACAGCACTACGCGTAACCTTTGTAGGATCAACGATACCTGATGTCAACATATCACACCATTTACCACATTTTGCATCAAATCCATAACCAGATTTTTGATTCAATTGTTCTTCAACAATATTCTTTCCGCTAAATCCTGAGTTCTCAGCAATTTGAGCAAGTGGAGCAGTTAATGAATCTAATACTACATTATAACCACGCTGTACATCAACAACATCATTCTTTAAGATTGGCTTAATTTCCTTATAAATTTCAGCTAAGGCAGCACCACCACCTGAAACAATACCTTCACTTACTGCAGCCTTTGTAGCGTTTAAGGCATCCTCAATACGAAGTTTCTTTTCCTTCAATTCAGATTCAGTTGTTGCGCCAACCTTAATTAAAGCTACACCATTTGATAATTTGGCTAGACGTTTAGCAATTTCATCATGTTTATATTTTGATGTTTCAGCATTCATCTTATCTCTTAATTCAACAATTCGAGCATCCAAATCCTCTTTTGAACCAACACCATCAATAATTGTTGTTGAATCCTTGTCAATAACAATCTTCTTAGCCTCACCAAGATCATCAAATACTACATCCTTTAAATCCATATTTAAATTCTTATCAATGAATTTAGCACCAACAATTAAAGCAATATCAGACAATGATTCAGTTTGATTATCACCAAAACCAGGAGCCTTTGTTGCAACTACATTGAATGTACCACGAAGCTTATTCAAAACAATTGTATTCACAGCCTCTTGATCCATATCCTCACAAATAATGAACAATGGCTTACGTGACTTAACAACCTCTTCAAGCAAAGGTAAAATATCTTGAATTGAAGTAATCTTTTGATTTGTTACTAAAACACTTGTATTTTCCATTGTGATTGATGTCTTATCAATCTCACCAACCATGTATGGAGAAATATAACCTTTATCATACTTTAAACCTTTTGCAACATCAAGTGATGTTTCAAAGCCCTTAGATTCATCAACATTGATAACACCATCACGACCAACAGTTTCCATGGCCTTTGCGATTATATCACCAATCTCTTTAGAACCAGATGAAATTGTAGCAACATTGGCAATTTCTTTAGTTGTTTCAACTTTATGAGAATGCTCAAGAAGCTTCTTACTTACAAGCTTAGATGCTTCATCAATACCCTCACGCATTAAAACTGGGTTAGCACCACGATCAACCTCATTTAATCCATTATGAATCATTTCCTGAGCAAGTAATGTTGCTGTTGTTGTACCATCGCCTGCAGTATCATTTGTATTGTTAGCTACCTCATAAATAAGCTTTGCACCCATATTCATAAATGAATCATCAAATTCAATTTCCTTGGCAATTGAAACACCATCATTTGTAATAAGTGGTGAACCATAGCCCTTATCAAGAACAACATTACGTCCCTTAGGACCTAAAGTAACCTTAACAGTATTTGCTAGCTCATCTATTCCTGCTAGCATTTTATCCTTTGCATCTCTACCAAATTTAATCATCTTTGCCATAATAAATCACTCCTATTCAAGAACTGCTAAAATATCCTTTGCAGCAACAATTAAATATTCTTCATCATCAATTTTTATTTTTGTTGGACTATAAGATTTGTAGATAACCTTATCTCCTGCTTTTAATCCAATCGGAATCAATTCTCCATGCTCATTTCTTGCACCCTCGCCAACAGAAATAACCTTAGCATATTCTGTTTCCTCTTCATGCTGGCTTAGTACAATTCCAGATGCAGTTGTTTTAACAACCTTATCTTTTTTTAACACTACGTTATCATTTAATGGTCTAATCATATTCATTCCTCCGTTTTGTTTCATTTTGAACTAACCATTTAAAAGAATAAGAGACATAATCTCTTTGTTCTATTTTGAACTATCATCTTTAATCTAAAGCCTTATTTCTAAGGCCTTATCTTTTAAGTTCAAATATATTATAGCATTATTTTTGGCACTGTCAATAACCGAGTGCTATTTTTTATTAAAATTTTCAAAATTGTTTTGAATTTGTTTTAAGACACGCTCAAAAACAATTAAATCATCCTTATTTATTCCAGCAACAATCTTTTTATACATTTCCTTTTCTATTCTTTTAAGTTCAATCATTAATTCATCACAATTACTTGAAATAAATAATCTAACAATTTTTTTATCTCCTTCATCAATCATCTTTTCAATATAACCTCTTTTATATAAGCTATCTATTGACTTTGACAAATGAGATTTAGTAATCATTAGTTCATCAACAATTTCACTAGCTGAATTATTTCTTTCATTTCTATCAAGCTGAAGTAAAAATAATATTTCATTTGTAGTAAGTGTGTATTTCTTTTTTACGTTCTTAAAAGCTTCATCAAAAATTTTCTTAAACAATTTTGATTGACTAGAAATTTCCATATTTTCACCTCAAAACTATTCAATTATTCATTTATCTTCTCTTTTATTACATTGCACGAATGATGGAATAATATGCTTTCCTCATCAGTCAATCTTAATTCTACAATTTCCTTAGCACCATGATTATTAATAATAGTTGGAACGCTGACAAACAAATCATTTACTCCATATTCACCATCAAGTAAAACTGAAACAGGATAAATTCTATTTTCATCAAACAAAATTGTTTTAACAATACCAGTTACAGAAGCTGCAATACCATATGAAGTATTTCCCTTTCTTGAAAATACTTCCCAGCCACCATTTCTAGTTTCCTCTAAAAATCTAACATATGGATTTTCACCAATTCTATCCTTGTTATCATCAAAAACGCTTTTAATATCCTTACCACCAATAGTTGCAGTACTCCATGCAGCCATTTCAGTATCACCATGCTCACCAATAATAAATGCATTAATACTTCTAGGGTCAACGTCAATAGTTCTAGCAATATAATAATGAAGTCTTGCTGTATCTAAGGCTGTACCACTTCCAATAACCTGATTTCGTTTTAAACCACTATATTTCAAAACATAGTATGACATAACATCAACCGGATTCGAAACAACAATAATTATGCCATCAAAACCAGTTGACTTAATATTTTCGCAAATTGTCTTCATTACCTCTTTATTTTTTTGAAGTAAAGCCATTCTGTCTCTAAATTCCTTACTCATTGGAATACTTGCAGTAATGACTATTATATCAGCATCACCACAATCACAATATTCACCACTTCTAACAATTGTTTTTCTAGACATAAACTCCATCGCATGAGTCATATCTAAAGCTTCGCCTTCAGCCTTATTTTTGTTAGTATCGATAATAACAATTTCTTCACACAAGCTTTGATTTAAAATCGAATAAACAACTGAAGTACCAACACTTCCTGCACCAATAACAACTACTTTTCCTCTATTCATATTTAATTAACCTCTTATCAAAATGTTACACGTTAATTATAAAATAAAAATAATATATATACAATTGATAAATTAAAAAAATTAAAGCATTGACAACCATGCCAATGCTACTTTATTCTTTTGTAAACACAGACTATTTAAATAAAAATCAATTAAAAATATGCTCTAATTTGTTGAAAGCATTAATAAATTCTATCTGTTTTTTTCTTTACTTCTTTTATCATTAATAATTGCCATTTCACGTTTTGTAATTAAAGTACAATTATTCTCATTGGCCCATTTAACACAACCAGTTAACACAAGCTTCAAAAATGGTCGAGGTACCTTAATAAGCATTTTTAATGCATCATCAGTGAATTTCACCTTATCATCAACTCTATTTGCCGCATATCTTAGTGATGTTAAATCAACCTCGCGATTAGGTATGCCAACAGCCTGAGGTTTTTTATATGGTGAACACCAGAAATTTTTAGAGTCGCGATAGCCCCAATTAGTCGCAATTGGACAGAAATTAGATGCAGTAACACCATTAATGATTGAATTATAATATTTTTCTTTCATCAAAATATGATCAATTTTTAAAATAAAATGTGCACCAAATCTAGATGTAATACCATTAAAATCATGATATTTAAACTCAGAATAATCATCCAAAATAGGATCATCAGATGCATCATCAAGTTCTTTAATCCAACTACACTCGAAAACCTGCAATGCTTCAGTAATTACCTTTGGATAATCACCATTAGGATCATCATTTTTTGACATACCATCAGATAAATGAAATTTAAAGTTTTTCATTTTTTCTTCTGGAGTATCTCCAGGGAATCCCAAATCAACATGAGACTGAAAATTTTTCTTAGTATATGGTAGAAAATTAATTGTACATTTTCCATAACGCAAAAGTCCTTTACAAGTATTAGAGGTATTTCTACATTCTAATATCATCGCATAAAAATATCATCGCATAAAAATCTTTTCCTGCAATATAATACGGAAACACCAAGGAATATGCGCCATAGCTTGTATTACTATTTTCATCCAACGTTCCAATTAGAGTAAGTGGCATTGGAAAGAATGCTGATGTTTGATAAAAATTATCAACTATTCTTAAATCTTTAAAGCTCTTACCCATTATAAATTCCTCCTTATAAAAACTTCATAGACAATTTTTTAATTGAAAGATAAATTCTTATGAACTATTTCTAAAACAATTATATCTCTTTAAAATGTTTAAGTAAAGAAAAAAGCCTTAACTTGTAGTTAAGGGAATTGATTTATAAACTCCAATAAATAATATTTATTTTAAAATACAATTGGACTATTTAAATTTTGAAGTAACGCCACAACACTATATCCAGCAATATCACTGGTTTTACTGTAGACATCTAGATGAGCCTTTATTTCAGCACCACATTCAATATCTATGCACTGACTATCACCAATAAATTCCGGTTCAGTCTTAATTAAAATTTTTGTATTATGAACACCCATCGTTGCTAAAGAGGTTGCAACACCTACATTTATTCCTGTTGGTAAATTATTGATTGCATCATAAGCGCTTCCATCAAAAGCAATAGTTTCTTTACTCTTCATTTCTTCTTTATATAGCGATGTTTTTTCTAAAGCCTTTGGCCCTTTTGTATTTGTTAATTTCGCCTTACTAAGTCCCATAATTTTGGCAGTACGTAGCACCTCAAATCCACTAATAGCTCCACTTGCCAGATGAATTTTAACATTATTTTTTAGGCAAAGATTTTTTATTTTTTCTAAATATTCTTCATCTGCTAAAGCACCAATAGAAAGAAGAACAACATTAATTTTTTTATTAATTACATCTTCTAACACTTCTTTAACTGCACTAGGATTGGTTGCTTCAACTAAATAATCAATATTTCTCGATAATAATTCATTAAAACTATCACAGGCATCTATTCTTAAAGAATTTGCCATATTAGTTCTACTTTCTTTTGTTTTACTATAGCATCCAACTATTTCATAGCCATCAAGTAATCCCCGATTATAGCAATCTACAACTATCTTATTTAAACGGCCGCATCCATACAAACCTATTCTTTTCATTTTCAAAGCTCCTTGACATTATTTTTCAATTATACGATAATTAAATTAATTATAATAAATTATAGGAGATATTTCAATGTTTAAAAAAATAGTAATAATCGAACCAATTAATATGTTAAATATTCATTTAGAAAAATTAAATACTTTAGCAGACGAAGTTATATATTACAAAGATATTCCCAAAACAGATGATGAGATAATAAAAAGAATTGCTGATGCTGATGCAGTATTATTGTCATATACATCATCAATTAACAAATACGTTCTAGAAAATACAAAAAATTTAAAATACATTGGAATGTGTTGTTCACTTTATTCAAAACAATCAGCTAATGTTGATATTGAGTATGCTTTAAAATTAAACATAACAGTTACTGGTATTAGAGATTATGGTGATGAGGGTGTATGTGAGTATATTATCCATGAGCTTGTTGAATTTCTTCAGGGTTATAAGGAATTAAAATGGGATAGTATGCCTCATGAAATAACCAATTTAAAATGTGGGGTAATAGGGCTTGGTACAAGTGGAACATTAATTGCCAAAACATTAAAGTTTTTTAAAGCTGATGTTTCATATTATAGTAGGACAAGAAAAGAAAGCTTAGAAAATGAATTTGGATTTAAATATAAAGATTTAAATACATTATGTAGAGATTGTGAAGCAATATTTTTAGCATTAAATAAAAATGTATTATTGCTTCAACGTGAGCAATTTGAATTAATGAAAGGAAAAAGAATTTTATTTAATACCTCTATCGGTCCAGGCTTTGACGTATTAGAACTTAAAAAATGGCTTAATGATAAAAATCATTATTTCTTTGGCGATACATTACAAACAGCTGGTGACAATGATATTTGGTCTTTAGAAAACGCATTTACAATAAATCGCTCTTCTGGTGGTAAATCATATGAAGCCTACTATCGTTTAGGTGAAAAGGTTTTAAATAACATTTATGAATATTTAAAATAAGCTATTGCTTTTTTTCTAGTATAGATAAATCTTCTATTCAAAACTAAAGTTCTTCATTATTTAATTTACTATTTATTATAAAAAATAAGAAATGGATGAATAATTGTAGATTCTTCTAGCGAAGTTAGAAAGGCTGAAGTGTTTAATTTTATCCAAAATGTTTATGATGTAGGCCATAAGAAATTTCTAGGATTGTCTATTTTTAACTTCTTATGGTAATAATTTTACTGATGGTAAGATAATTTGTGTTAATAGTGGATTTAAAATAATTAATATGTTTAAAGCTAAAATGAAAAAGTTTTAGCTTTTATTCTTAGCTTTGAAACTTTAAATATAATAGCACCTATGCTATAATAGTGACTGTCAATTTTATTAGGAGATATTTTATGCAAGAAATATTACATTATATAACAACATGGTGGAATAATACCTTTAATTTTAATAATGCTGAAGCAATATATCGTTCAATTACTAATATAATCATATTTATTTTTTCATTTTTACTTTTATATAGATTACTATATACATTTATCGGATTCTTTATGAAGGCAAAAAAATATAAGGAAGCTCCGATGCAGAGGCGTTATGCTTGTGTCATTTCAGCAAGGAATGAAGAAAAAGTTATTGGCAATTTAATCAAAAGTATCCAAAAACAAACATATCCAATTGAACTTGTAAAAATATTTGTTGTTGCTGATAACTGTACCGACAAAACAGCTGAAATATGTCGAGATTTAGGGGCAATAGTTTATGAGCGCTTTGACAATAAGCATATTTCAAAGGGATATGCTTTAGAGTTTCTATTTAATAATATCGAACGCGATTATTCTATATTATCTAATGACTATTATTTTGTTTTTGACGCTGATAACCTTCTAAAGCGTGATTTTATTGAGCAGATGAACAATGCCTTCTTTGAAGGATATGATGCTGTAACATCATTTAGAAACATCAAAAATTTTGATACAAATATTATTTCAGCAGGTTATGGTATTCACTTCTATCGTAAGGCACTTGTTGCTAATAGAGCTCGTTCAAGATTAAATGTTTCAACAAATGTAACTGGTACTGGCTATGGTATAAAATCCATCCATTTAAAAGATGGCTGGCATTATACATCTTTAACAGAGGATGCGGAATTTTCAGCTGATGGAATAACAAATAATTTAAAAATAGGCTATTGTGAGTCAGCAGAAATTTATGATGAACAACCAACAAGTATTAAGGTCGCCTTAAAACAAAGATTACGTTGGCGTAGAGGTGGACTTAGCGTATTTGTTAGACGTTCACCAAAGTTGTTTTTAAACTTTTTAAAAACTGGGCATTTTTCTAGTTATGATATGTTTTTTGAACTATTTCCATATGATTTAATCTCATTTTTACTAGCTTTATTTGTACAAATATTTGGTATGATATATTCACTATCAACAACTGGTACTTATAATTTTTTAATCTTTTTAAAGTATTTAGGTGGAGTTCTTTTAGGGGCTTACGTTGGTTCAATTGGTATTGGCATTTTGATTATGATAAAGGAGAGAAAAAGAATAAAATGTAGTTTCCCTCATAAATTACTATATTTAATTACTTGGCCTTGGTTTGATTTAATTTCTATTCCTGTTACAATTGTTGCAATATTTAAACGTGTAACCTGGAAGCCTATAATTCATGACGATCAAACTACAATTGAAGATATTGAAAAAAAATAAAACAAAATTAAGCCATATCGCATTTGATATGGCTTTTTAAAATAATATATTAATACAGCTAGTAAATAATAGCCTTGGGCAAAATCACATTCTTACATATAAAGTATATAAAAATAATATCAAACTTATATTCTACATCATATAACTAAATATTTTTATCCTAGGTAAAAATTATACCTCATCTAGGACTTTTGTGGTTATGTTAGACATTTTAATCAAAGATTATAGTTTCCTAATAAATAAAAATTTAATTATTTTTCAAGATTTTGAAATAATTTTTATCAAAATCGATTAAGCCTTCTTTTTTCATTTTAGATAATTCAGCTGATAGAGCAGTACGCTCAAGTCCTAAATAATCGGCAAGCTCTTGACGATTATGAGGAATAGAAAAATACTCTTTTTTAGTTTGGGCTTTTATTGTATGCAAATAACTCATAACCTTTTCTCTTGTTTTATTTTTACACATAAAGTTCATTCTTTTTTTTGAATCTATTATTTCTTTACCTAATTCTTCTATTGTACATCTTAATGAATCAATATGTCTTTTACATCTATTTTGGCATGGATTTAAAAATCTAAATGCATTACAAACAATAACAGTTGTATCATCTAAGGCCTTAAGGTATTCATGGTATACCTTCCCTCTTGCCATTTGATAATCAATTCCAAATATCGAATCCTTTCCATAATCAGAATTAATATATCTATTTCCATTAATATCAAGTGTATAGCTTCTTGCCTTACCACTAAATATTATATAAATTAATTCAGTTGAATCTCCATCAGAAACAATTGTTTCATCCTTGTAAAAATCTTTGATTTGAACATTTACACATCTCATAAAAGCTAATAGGTTTTGGTCATCTAACTCTTTAAAATATTTTGACTTTTTTAAATTTTTAAAATTTCTCATTTTTACACTTGTCCGTTGGAATTCCAACATCCTTTCTATTTTTTATTATACTATAATATATCTAGATTTTCAAATTTATATATTAAATTCGATTCGAGCATCAATTATTTAAAATGGTATTTTAGGGGGATTTTTTTATGAATGTAATTAAAAGAAGTGGCAAAGAGGTTATCTTTGATGAGGAAAAAATATTAAAGGCAATAACTAAGGCAAATGAATCTGTTGATGACATAAAGTATAGATTATCAACAAATCAAATTAATAACATAGTTATGAACGTTGTTAATAAATGTAATGCTTTAGGTAGAGCTGTAAGTGTTGAAGAAATTCAGGATTTCGTTGAAGAAAATATAATGAGGGAAAACGACTATCAAGTTGCTAAAAACTATATAACATATAGATATAAGCATGAACTAATTAGAAGATCTAATACAACTGATGAGCATATTCTTACCTTAATTGAGGGTCAAAATGAGGAAGTAAAACAAGAAAACTCTAATAAAAATCCAACTGTTAATTCTGTTCAACGTGATTATATGGCTGGTGAAGTATCAAAGGATATAACAAAAAGATTTCTTCTTGATGCTGAGATTTCAGATGCTCATGAAAAAGGATTAATTCATTTTCATGATGCAGATTATTTCGCTCAGCATATGCATAATTGTGATTTAATTAATTTAGAGGATATGTTAAACAATGGTACTGTTATTTCTGGCACATTGATCGAAAAGCCACATTCATTTTCTACTGCCTGTAATATTGCAACTCAAATAATTGCCCAGGTTGCATCAAGTCAGTATGGTGGACAATCTATTTCACTTGCTCATTTAGTACCATTTGTTGATATTTCAAGACAAAAGATTAAAAAAGAAATTATTGATGAATTCAAGCTTGCAGATATTGATATTGATGAAGAAAAGCTTAATATTATAACTGAAAAAAGATTAAGACGTGAAATAACAAAAGGAATTCAAACAATTCAATATCAAGTTGTAACCTTAATGACAACTAATGGCCAAGCACCATTTGTTACAGTATTTATGTATTTAAATGAAGCTAAAAACGAAAGAGAAAAAGCTGATTTAGCTATAATGATTGAAGAAACATTAAAAGAAAGAATTCAAGGTGTTAAAAATGAACAGGGGGTTTGGATTACTCCTGCTTTCCCTAAACTTATCTACGTATTAGAGGATGACAATATTACAATCAACAACAAATACTTCTATTTAACAGAGCTTGCGGCTAAATGCACAGCTAAAAGAATGGTTCCAGACTATATTTCAGAAAAAGTTATGCTTGAAACCAAAATAGACAAAAATGGAGTTGGTCATTGCTATACATGTATGGGCTGTAGAAGCTTCTTAACTCCTTATGTTGATAAACTAGGTAATCCAAAATATTATGGCAGATTTAACCAAGGTGTTGTAACAATTAATTTAATTGACGTAGCCTTATCTGCTTTAGGCGATGTACATAATAAGGACATGAAATCATTTTGGAAGATTTTAGATCAAAGACTAGAATTATGTCACAGTGCACTTCAAGCAAGACATAAAAGACTATTAGGAACACCATCTGATGTTGCACCAATCCTATGGCAATATGGTGCTTTGGCAAGATTAAAAAAGGGTGAAAAAATTGATAAGCTTTTATATGGTGGTTATTCAACTATTTCTTTAGGATATGCAGGATTATGGGAAACTGTACTTGCTCTTAATGGACATAAGCTAACCGATAGTGAAGGAGAAAAGCTAGGCCTTGAAATAATGCAAAAGCTTAATGAATATACTACAAAATGGAAAAATGCTGAAAACATTGATTATTCATTATATGGCACACCACTTGAATCAACAACCTATAAATTTTCAAAATGCCTTCAAAATAGATTTGGAATTATTCCTGGAATTACCGATAAAAATTATGTAACTAATTCTTATCATGTCCATGTAACAGAGGACATTGATGCATTCAGCAAATTGGCATTAGAATCAAAATTCCAAAGGCTATCACCTGGTGGCGCTATTTCCTACATTGAAGTACCAAATATGCAAAATAATATACCTGCAGTTGTATCTGTATTACAATTTATCTACGATAATATAATGTATGCTGAATTAAATACAAAAAGTGATTACTGCCAAGTATGTGGTTATACCGGTGAAATAAAAATTGTAACAGATAAGAATGATAAGCTAGTTTGGGAATGTCCAAATTGCAAAAATCGTGATCAAACAAAATTAAATGTTGCTAGACGTACCTGTGGCTATATTGGAACACAATTTTGGAATCAAGGTAGAACTCAAGAGATTAAAGACAGAAAGCTACATTTATAATGAATTACGCAACAATAAAAACAAACGATATCGCTAATGGCGTAGGTGTAAGAACATCTCTATTTGTCTCAGGCTGTAGAAATCACTGCCCGGGTTGTTTTAACAAAGATACCTGGGACTTTAATTATGGTGAGTGCTTTAACTTAGAAACTATAAAATATATACTTGATACTTTAAAGCCTCAATATATTGAAGGACTAACCATTTTAGGTGGTGAACCATTTGAACCGGAAAACCAAAAGGATGTTCTCCTTCTTATAAAAAAATTTAAAGAAATTTATCCAACTAAATCATTATGGATATATTCAGGTTATATATTAGATAAAGATATTTTACCATATGATGGTAAAGCTCATACTATATATACGAAGGAAATATTAGAAAATACAGATATATTAGTAGATGGACCCTTTAAAATTGACTTATATAAAATAACTCTTAATTTTAGAGGTTCCTCTAATCAAAGAATAATTAATGTTAAACAAACCCTTGATTCAAATAAAATTATATTATCAGAACTAAATAACTAGAAAAACGAAAGCACTATACTTTCGTTTTTTTAACCTCATTTAATTTTTTAAACATTTTTCAGCATCAATTGCTAATACAAGCATTAATGCATTTAAAATATCAGATGGATATTTGACATCTATAACATACAAATCTGACATATGAAATAATTCCTTTGATATTCTAGCAATCATATTATATCCTATAGTTTTTTTCATAATCCCACCCAAGATAATCACCATTAATATGCCACTTGCAAAAATCAATAATATAATAATTTGAAAAAAATTAAATTCTTTCCTGACCAAACCTAAATACTTATTTGCACTATATAGGTCAAATCTAGGAAGTATTGATAATATTCTTTCTTTAACACAATCAACCTTTTTTATCAAAATAATATATCCTTAAACAATGTCCAAAGGGTTATTTCTCATTAAACAATAAAAATCATATTATTCTCATCATAAATATCATAGCTATAAAGCTATGGAAAAATTCTTTGTCTAAAATATATCCATCTAAGAACACTCCAAAATTTATATTTTCTTAATCGCGATAACATAAAATTAACTTTTTATACAAAATATTTATTCTAGAATCATAAATAATTTTCCGTTATAATAATTATAGGTGACTAAGATGAAAATACTTGAAATACATACTAAAGTGAAAAAACAAGCAAAAACAATAATATATTCAAGCATAATTTTATCTATATTAGTTATAATAGCTGGAATATTTTTACTAACCTTTAAAGAACATATCATAAACTATATAGAATATTTTTTACTAGTATTTTTCATTCAGACTATATTGTTAAATTTATTCCTATTTTGGAAATATAAAAGAAAGATTTACATTGCCTTAGTTATTTTTAATATAGTTCTTCTTGTTATATTTTTAATATTATATTTTTTTGTAAATACTAATTTTTTAAATATTATTGCCTATATTATGGCAATTTCATCTATATTTAATGTGATTGAAGCAATTTTAGAATTATTTGAAGAAAAAGATGATAAAAGTAGAAAAAATAAGATAATATTAAGCTTAAAAATTATTATTGAAATATTTTTTGCAGTATCTTTATTATTAAATAAAGGAGATAGTGTTTATAACCACTTAATTATATTTGGTATTGTATTTATTGTTAAGGGGATTTTCTCAACACTTTCAATTTTCATTTCAAGGCGTGAGAAACAAGAATAATTATTCTTGTCCTAATGTGTATTATATATATTAGTATTTACAAATACCTTATTTGTCATATTTCAAGCTTTTAAATATATTAGGTCACGACAATTTCAACAAATAAAAAAAACGCAATTTATAGCCAAAAGACTACATAACTGCGTTTTTAATTTTTATTACTTAGGTTGCTTACCAATATAAGCTAAAATACCACCATCAACATATAAAATATGTCCATTTACAGCATTAGAAGCATCAGATGCTAAGAATACTGCTGGTCCAGCTAATTCTTCTGGTTGTAACCAACGACCAGCTGGAGTCTTTGCGATGATGAATGAATCAAATGGATGACGTGATCCATCTGGTTGACGCTCACGAAGTGGAGCAGTTTGAGGTGTAGCAATGTAACCAGGTCCGATACCATTACACTGAATATTGTATTCACCATATTCAGAACAAATGTTACGAGTTAACATTTTTAATCCACCCTTAGCAGCTGCATATGCAGAAACAGTTTCACGTCCTAATTCGCTCATCATAGAACAAATGTTAATAATCTTTCCATGACCCTTCTTAATCATTGAAGGAATTACAGCCTTAGAAACAATGAATGGTCCGTTTAAGTCAATATCAATAACCTGACGGAATTGTGCAGCAGTCATTTCGCACATAGGAATTCTCTTAATAATACCTGCATTGTTAACAAGAATATCAATAACGCCAACTTCCTTTTCAATTTGTGCTACCATTGCATTTACTGCATCCTCATTAGTTACATCACAAACATAACCATGAGCTTCAATACCAGCTTCCTTGTAAGCTGCAAGACCTTTATTAACTAAGTCTTGGTTAATATCGTTGAAAACGATTGTTGCACCTGCTTCAGCAAAGCCCTTTGCAATGTTAAAGCCGATACCATAAGATGCACCAGTAACTAATGCTACTTTGCCATCTAGTCTAAAATCTGACATTTTCATTATAATTTTCCTCCTATATTATTTTAAATCAGCTGTTTTGAAAAAATCTTGATCATCATAATCCTGATTTTCTCCACACATACCCCAAATGAATGTATAATTCATTGTTGCAGCAGCACAGTGAATTGACCATGAAGGTGAAATTACTGCTTGCTCTGGGGCCATAATAATGTGTCTTGTTTCATCAGGTCTACCCATAATGTGGAATATTCTTTCAGTCTCTGGGAAATTAAAATAGAAATAAACTTCCATTCTTCTTTCATGAGTATGACATGGCATTGTATTCCAACAAGAACCAACTGCAAGCTCAGTCATTCCCATTGCAAGCTGACATGATTCACAAACATCTTTATGAATATATTGATTGATAACACGCTTATTCATATGTGCTTCATCACCCATAGGCTTATGATTAGCCTTCTCATAATTAATATATACAGTTGGATATGTCTTATGAGCTGGACATGAATTTACATAGAACTTAGCTGGATTATTTTTATCTTCAGATTCGAAAATAATCTCCTTCGTACCCATACCAATATACATTCCATCTTTTGGAAGGATTTCATAAACCTTACCATCAAGAGTAACCTTACCCTTACCGCCAACATTAATGAAACCCATTTCACGGCGTTGTAAGAAATAATCAGCACGAAGTTCATCTGCAGAATCAAGAACAACTGCCTTATTTACTGGCATAACACCACCAGCAATCATACGATCCTGATGAGAATATGTAAATACAATTTCATCAGCTTCAAATACTGTAGAAATTAAATAATGCTTTCTTAATTCTTCAGTATCATATTTTTTTGAATCATCTGGGTGATTCGCATATCTTACGTCTAATTTCATATTATTCTCCTAGTTTTGATGAAATAAACTTATATGAATATTCCATATCCTCAGGCTTAGATCCTTCAAAAATCAAATAAGCATTTGGACAATTTTCTTTAATTTTTGGAATGATGTAGTCATAGTTCATTAAGCCTTTACCAATACAGCATTGCTTTAAAGCACCATTTTCTACAATAAAATCCTTAATATGGAATATTACTATTCTACCCTTAAATAAATCTAAGCATTCATCAAATATATCTGTATGATGCTCGTAATTTTCTATTGCAAGATAATTATAAATATCAACAGTATAATAAATTGAATTGCTACCGATTTCATCAACTAAACGTTTTAAAGCTTTAGGTTGATACATACAATGACCAAAAGCACCCTCTAAAGCAATTTTAGCATTATGCAGATCAGCATATAAAGCTAAATCACTAAAAATTCTTTTTACCTCTTGAAATGCTTCTTCTGTACGATTTAATGGATTATAGGTCCACTTGTCGTCATTAAATGAACCAGTCTCACTACCAACATAACCAGCATGAAAATCATTTTCATACAACAAGTGTTCTTTAAATTTTAAAATATTTTTAGCTACAAGCTCTTTGTTAGAATGAACTGGATTAAAATATGCGCCAAGCATAGCAATCTCCAATCCTTCCTTTTTAAAGCACTCATAAAAATAATTAGCCTTTTCTTTAGATAAGGTACCAGCAAGACCAGTTTCGCCTTCAATCGCCTTATTTAAAACAAGTTGAACAGAGTCAAATCCAATTGATTTTGCTTTTTTTGCAAGCTCTGGAGCACTAGACTTACCTAAATCGTGTAATCTTACACCAATTTTCATATAACCTCCATAAGGGGTAAATTCAGTAGTGTTGCCACTACTGAATTAAAATAACAAATTTGTATCAATACATTAATTTAGTATTTGACAAAAATTAACGTTGTACACGTCCGTTTGCATTACCACCTGCTAAAGCTTCAACTTCCTTAACAGAAACTAGGTTATAATCTCCATTGATTGTATGCTTTAATGCAGATGCAGCAACAGCGAACTCTAATGCTTCACCTTGAGTAGCCTTAGTCATTAAACCATAAACTAGACCACCAGAGAAAGAGTCACCACCACCAACACGGTCAATGATAGGGTTGATATCATATCTCTTAGACTCATAGAATTCTTCACCATCATAGATTAGAGCCTTCCAACCATTATGTGTAGCAGAGAAAGATTCACGTAATGTTGAAACAACATACTTGAAGCCAAATTCCTTAGCCATTTGCTTGAAAATGTTATAGTAACCAGAAGCACCTGTTTCACCAGCTTCAACATTTGCATCTGGCTTGAAGCCTAAGCATAATTCAGCATCCTCTTCATTACCAATACAAACATCAACATACTTCATTAAAGGTTTCATAACTGAAATAGCTTTCTCAGAAGTCCAAAGCTTCTTACGGAAATTTAAATCGCATGATACAACAACACCATACTTCTTAGCAGCAATTAAAGCTTGCTCTAAGCACTTAGCTGATTCATCAGAAATAGCTGGAGTAATTCCAGACCAATGGAACCAACCTGCATCCTTCATAATTGCATCAAAATCAAAATCCTCAGGCTTTGCTTCAGCAATTGCAGAATGAGCACGGTCATAAACTACTACAGATGGTCTCATAGAAGCACCTGTTTCAGAATAGTAAATACCAACACGATCACCACCACGAGCGATATGAGTAGTATCAACACCATAACGACGTAAAGAATTTACTGCAGCCTGTCCAATAGGATTATCAGGAAGCTTAGTAACAAAGCATGCATCTAAACCATAGTTAGCGCATGAAACTGCAACGTTAGCTTCTCCTCCACCAAAAATAATATCAAATTGATTTGCCTGAACAAAACGAGTGTTTGCAGGAGTAGATAAACGAAGCATAATTTCGCCCATTGTAACTACTTTTTTAGAATTAAAAGTTAAATTTTTCATTGTTTTCTCCTCTATTATTTTTCAATTTTAATTTTGAAAACTGCCTTTTCAACAGTTTCACCATTTACATCACACTTTGCTAGATGAACATCCTCTGGATAAACAAGTGCATATCCTTCATTTAAAATGAACCATTGTGCATCCTTAACTGCATCAACATCATCACCATTAAATTTTGTAACATCCTTTTCAGCATTGTAAGGTGTTGTAACCTTTAAAAGTGGGTTTGAAATATCAGTATAAGCAAAATATTCATCACCCTTTAAAACTACCTGTAAATCCATATAGTTTTCATGATTTTCAAAGAAAGTATCTTTCTTTGGCTTTGCAACATAAGTATCACGGTTTAAAATTACATTTTTACCATCAATCTCATATTTTCCTGGTGCCATAGCAATAATGCCAGCAATACCATGCTCTAAAATAAAATCGATTGTAGTATCAATATTTTTTGCAATACCCTTATATCTATATAAGTCTTTTAGTTTTCCTACTATCATTTTTTTACCCTCTATCTTACTACCTCAGCACTACCATTAGCAGCCATGAAGTTTTCAATATCCTCACAAGACATTGTTGAAGCATCACCATAAATAGTATGCTTTAATACAGAAGTGTTTAAGCCATATCTTACAGCATAATTTGGATTTTTATAATCCTTTAGTAATCCATGAATTACACCAGAGGCGAATGCATCTCCACCACCAATTCTATCATAAATCATGAAGCGAATTGGATCAGTAAGCTCCCACGTTAACTCGCCATTTTCAAGCTTAAAGTAATATCCAGCAAGTGAATTTTCAGTTGCAGAATATACAACACGGTCTGTACCAAAAATATAATTTAAGTGATACTTTTTTATCATTTTAGGGAACACATTTCTTCTCTTTTCAGATAATGTTGTACCAGTAAAATCGTCATCAAGTGGAATTTCTAAAATTGTATTTGCATCATAGAAGCTTGCAAATACTACATTAACATAATTCATAAATTGCTTATATACTGGTCTAGCCTCTTCAACTGTCCATAGCTTTGAACGATAATTAAAGTCAAAGCTTACAGGAACATTATGCTTTTTAGCTTCTTTAACAGCACGAAGCGCAACCTGTCTAACCTTAGATCCTAAAGCAAGTGTAATTCCTGACAAATGAAACCAAGTAGCTCCAGTAAATATTTCATCCCAATCAAACTCATCCTCTTGGATACGAGTAATTGCAGAATGCTTTCTATTATATATAACCTTTGAAGGACGTCCTCCAAAGCCTGTTTCTAGAAAATAAATACCAATTGTTGTAGATCCACGCACTACATATCTAGTATCAACGCCATTTCCCTGTAAATGAGTTATAGCTCCATCGCCCAATTGATTAGGTGGTAGTTTAGACATAAAATAAGTTTTATGACCCATATGAGCTAAGCTAACTGCAACGTTAGCCTCACCACCACCATAATTAACCATAAATGACTGAGTTTGGTTTATGGTGTAATGATCTGGAGTAGAAAGTCTAAGCATTATTTCTCCAAATGTAATTATCTTTTCCATAATTGGGTTTCCTTTTTATTTTTTTACTTCTTTAATTCAGCTCTAGCATCAGCAACAGCCTTAACATATTGAGCTGCACGCTTTGCAGTTTCTTCTAAATCGCCCTTCTGAGCAGGAGCAGTTAAATGAGATCCAGAAGAAATACATACAGCACCCTTCTTAATCCATTCGCCAGCATTTTCAAGATTAACTCCACCAGATGGCATTAAGTTTGCATAAGGAAGTGGTCCCTTTACATCCTTAATGAAGTTAGGTCCTAACATATCTCCAGGGAATACCTTGATTACATCGCATCCATATTCCATTGCAGTAACAATTTCCTTAATTGTTTGAGTACCAGGAATGTAAGGTACTTGATATCTGTTACATAAGAATGCAACCTCTGGATTAAAGGAAGGAGCAACTACAAACTCTGCACCAGCTAAAATTGCAGCACGAGCTGTTTCTGGGTCTAATACAGAACCAGCACCAACTATTAACTTATCAGCAGGTATCTCCTTCTTTAGAGCTTTGATAACACTATCAGCACCAGGCACTGTAAATGTTACTTCGATTGCCTTAACACCACCATTTGTACAAGCAGTAGCGATGTCAATTGCTTCTTTTTCAGAATTAGCTCTAACAACAGCAACAACACCAACTTCGGCAATTCTGTTTAAAACATCAAATTTCTTCATTTTTTCAACCTCTTTCTAAATTTAAATGATTTACTAAGAAAACCTTTAAAGATTTGTGATATAAAACCATTTACTATAATTATAAAGTCTAATGCAAATTTTGTCAATGTGAAGCAATTTTATAAAACAAGATAATTCATTTTTTTATCACATTTTTATACTAAATTCTTGAAGTAAATTAGCATTTTGACTATAATTACCTAAGAAGGTGAGTTATATGATATTAACAATTGTTTTAGCCATACTTGCAATAGTACTTATGTTTATTTGTATATTATTGTGTCCAACATTAAAAACTAAATCATTTACAATAGATACATTTTATCTGCCAATGCTCTTAGTAGCTATAATTTTATTAATTACTCCAGCATTTAATAAAAGTGAGTATTTTAAAATTTTGTTTTCAAATTCAACATTAAATCCTTTTAAAATACTAGTACTATTTATATGCGTTTCATTGATTTCAATTTGTCTTGATGAAACAGGCTTTTTTAGTTATATAGCTTCAATATTTATTAATAAATATAAGTCATCTCAATTTAAGCTTTTTTTCGTACTGTATTTATTAATATCCATTTTAACAATATTCACATCAAACGATATAGTAATATTAACATTCACGCCATTTATACTTTATTTTTCTAAAAAAGGTAACATTAATCCTATCCCATATTTAGTAATGGAATTTGTGGCAGCTAATACTTATTCAATGATATTATCAATCGGAAATCCTACAAATATTTATCTAGCTACAGTATTTAATATTCCATTTTTAACATATTTCATACATATGATATTACCTGCAATTTTAACTGGTTTTGCAACTTTAGTAGTTCTATATTTATTATTTAAAAAAGAATTAAAAAATCCAATTGATGTATTTGATATGTCTAAACCAAGTATAAAAAATAAAGCATTATGCATAATTTGCGGTATTCATTTAGGACTTACAACAATTCTTCTTGCAATTTCTAACTACATAAACTTGGAAATGTGGATCATCTGTCTTATATTTGCAACATCATTATTATTATTTCTAATTATTTATTCACTAAAAGTAAAAAGCTTTAATTTCATTAAATCATCATTAAGGCGAGTACCTTATAGCCTTATTCCTTTTATATTATCTATGTTTACAATAATTATGGCTCTTGATTCCTATAATGTTTTTGATAAAATTTATAATTTTTTCTCAACTATCACAAACAAATCAACTGAGCCAATATTATATTTATGGTCTTCTACTATTGCTTGTAATTTATTAAACAATATACCAATGACACTAGCTTATGGATCAATTCTATCAAATACGGAAAATATAAAATTAATATACGCTACTATAATTGGTTCTAATATAGGAGCAATGCTTACTCCTGTTGGGGCGCTTGCAGGCATTATGTGGTTAAGAATACTAAAGATTAATGAAGTTAAATACAATTTCATTGATTTTATGAAAAATGGTGTAATATTAACCTTCTTTGCTCTTATAGCTTCTACAATAGCAATATTATTTATTTAAAGATTTTATTTGAATACAAGAAAAATAGGCTGCAATCTTATTTAAGATTTGCAGCCATTTTTTTACTTATTTAGATATTTACCTAAAGATATAGTTATTGAATATTTTGCTTTTGTATTTGACTCAATAACATAAAGCTCTAATGATATATCATCAAAATTTGTTATATTATTTTTATTTAATAGACTAGTAATTTCTGAAATACTTATAGTATAAATACCACTAATAATATTAGTATTATCATCATAAACATTACTTGAAATTGAAACATTTGAGAAATCAAATTTTTGATTATTTATAGTAATTACAGCTAAAGGATTTGAAAAATCATATTTTGTCGAATAATAGCAATAGCCAATAAAAACATCTATAGAATTATCAATATTAAGCTCTTCAAATCCTATAACATATTGATCTGGATCATCTGTAATAGATCCACACTTCTCACAAACATAATGATTATCACTATAACTATACTTATGACCTAATGGACGAATATATGTTATTTGGCCACATGCACATTTATTTTCTCCAAATTGAGTACAAGTAGGATTTTTAACATTTATAGTTGCAATATGATAGCTCTCTGTAAGTTCATCAACCTTAACAAAATCAGTACCATTTTTTATTCTATATGTAATTGTTGTTTTAGTACACTTATTTGTGTCATAGCTATATTCATATTTTTCACCATCAATACAAATTTCATCTTCATAGTGCATATATGTTTGAAGTGAGATTAACTCAATATCATTTATATAAAAATACTCAGAATAATCAACTAATTCCAACATACCATTTTTATATTGTTTTCTCTCATTAATTTTATTTTTATAATTACCAGCCTCATCATATGTAACTTTTTGATATACATATGAATATAAAGATGTTGTGTTACTATAATATTCATAATATTCTGTTTCTCTACAAGATACTTGACTATTTCCTGGTTCACCATAATATGTAGTAGTTTCTATATTTGTAATTGTATTACATTTTTCACATAACGTAGTTACTTGAACCTTATTTCCATTTGTAACTGTTCTTTCTGTACTTTCATGATTAGAATATTGATTAAATTCATCATATTCACAGATAGTTGTACCATCACCCTTAACGATAATATGCTTTTTTACAGTTACAATGCAATCAATTTCAGAACTTATTGTAGTAACATTAATAATCACTCTACCATTATTATAGCTTTCAGTAATAGTATTTGTTTCTTCATTTGTTTCACTTGATGTAGGTTGTTCTTTGATATTAATATTACAACTTAATATTTTTCCACATGTTTTACATTTTTCAATACTGATTCCACCACTTACGCCATACTTGCTTAAATCAATTTTATCATAATCGACATTCATATGTTCATTTCTTGTATTATTGTAATTATACTTCACATCATTACAAATTCTACATGTTTCTTTCCATACAAGACCATCTTCACAAGACTCTGAGCCATCAGCCAATACATATTCTCCATCATAATCATGATAATATCTATTGCGTTCAACATATGTTTTATCACAAATTTCACAGTGAACTGTAACCTTTACACCATCCTCACAATTTCCATTTGGATTAATCAATTCGTATGTGTATGTAACATTATGATGTCCATTTACCTCATATTCAGTTTTTTGATAGCCACAAACACTGCATACATATCTATCATAGCCATATGTATCACAACCAACTGGTTCAACAGATTCAACAAGCTTAAAATCATGCATTGTTGTATTATAATCATTTGCTACAACAAACTTATTTGTTTTAGTATTATAGAACAATCTAACATTTAAGTGATTTGTGTACTCAACATTTGAGCTTTCACTTTTAGATGAGGATACAATTTCACCATTGTAATATGTTTTAACAACTTCATTTCTATAAACCGTATATTCGAAATTATCTTCATTTTTTAATATGAAATCATATAAATACCAATCTCTACAATCAGAATCTATATAATTAAGTTTTAAATCATCAAAATATAAATTATATACATATTTGTAATTTGTATTTCTTACTTCCTTTAATCCATTTCCTAAATCATAACTATTATCAAACTTATCTGTTCTTGTATAGACAAAACCTATTGCTTCGTCATTATCATTTTTAATTAATTCAAATCCTGAAGTTTTAATTGATTCAATAAAATCAAATCCATATAATGTATCAATTTTAGCCGTTAAATTATTTGGAATTGTTACATCATCACCAAATGTAATATCTAGATTAATTATAGAATCAATAGAGGTATCTGGTAATTCAATAATACCATTAAATCCTAATTTAATTTTTGATATCTCACCTATTGAGTTTGTATAAATACTTGTTGTTAATATATCCTTATATGCATCAACATATAAATCAATTACTTCAAGTACTTCATTCTTTTCTTCACCAAGAATCAAATCAAATAGGTTAGCATCCTTAACTTGATCAAGCATATTAAGAATTTGTGTTTGATATGTAGTTAAATCAATATTATTGTCAGATAACTCTTTAATAAAATTAAATAAATTCTTTTCTGATACAGCACTACTTGTCAAATAATCAACTAATGATTGACCATTGTTTTGTAAAATACTATTAATCATATCTTCAAATGAATTTCCATCAGAATCCCCTGGTAAATATGCGTTTAAAATATCAATTATTTCTTGTAATGTTAAACCTGTTTCTTTTACATAATCTAATATATTCTTAATAGTTAGCTTATCTAAATCTTTAACATAATTATAAACATTAGCAAATGTATTTTCTTTTGTTGCATAATCAACAAGCTCACTAATCGTATGAGTTTTGGCATAATTATAAATTTCAACAAAATAATTTAGACTTAATGATAGCTTATATTCAGATGTTGAATTATCTAAAACAAATAATTTATCAATTATAGCTGCAACAACCTTATTTGCTAAATATTCATCATTTGTAAGAATCTTTTTATATGCCTCACTAAGCTTATTCAATGTAGTCTCATCAATCATGCTTAGCATTTCATTTATATTACCAATACCAATAGATTTAAATATCTCATCTAATGAAATTCTATAATAATGATCCTTTTCATCGTATGTTTTTTCGGTATGACTATATGTATAATCAGCTTTTTTAATGTCTGCGATGTATGATTCACTTGCAATACAATTAGCATAGCCATCCTTTACATAAGCATATATTTTTGCCTCTCCAAGTGCACCATTTAAATTTTCATTTAATGTAAAATATCCATAGCCATATAACTTATTATTTTCGTCAAGCTTTAATGTAAGTTTTAAGTTTGATACCTCTATGAGATTAGTATCCTTATTTACCTCAATTTTAAAAACAATATTTTTAGCTGAAATTGTAAATGAATTATATGAAGAAATAGAGAATAGTAAATTATTTAGATATTCGCTTGAAATAATTCTTTCCCCACAAATCTCACAAATGATATTGCCCTTATGTCCTGTTTTTGAAACAACATTTGTCTTTTCACTATGACCACAATTTTCACAAATTTTTAATGTGTATCCATCCTTAGTACATGTTGCAGCATATACTGTTTCTGCATAATTATGATTACATCCTTCACCACAAATAATACATACACCATTTGGATTATAAGAGTGATTATTAGTTTTTGGAAGTCCAAAAGCACCACAAACTAAGCACTTTTGAGAAACACCACAGGTTGGCTCTACTACATTCCAAGTATGATGTGGAGCAGTTTCATTTGTTTTATAGCTTTCATCACATCTACTACACTTAAACAAAGTATAGCCCTTTTCTGTACATGTTGGTTCAATAACACTACTAACATAATTATGACCTAAGGCCTTAACATAAGTATCTTTAACTACATTCTTACAAGAAATACATGTATGAATTGTATAGCCATCAGTATCGCATGTTGGATCAACAACCTCATCCTGATATTGGTGATTTAACTGCATTGTGTTAGTTTCATAATGGGAATCACAATTTTTACATTTATATTCCTCATGACCTGCATTTTGACAGGTTGCTTTAACATAGGTTTCAGTATTTAATTCATAATCGTGGCCTAAAGCTGGCTTATAAATTTCCTTTGTTATTCCACAATTTTCACAAGTTTCAATATGCAATCCTATAACAGTACATGTTGCATCAACATCTGTTGTAACCTTAAAGTTATGACCTAATTTAGAAATTTCATTTATTTTCTTATCTCCACAAACACTACAAATTTCAGTTAAATATCCATCATCAGTACATGTTGGCTTTAACTCAAAACCATTAATATATTTGTGTCCATATAATCTACATTTATCCTCATTTGCTAGCTTTGAGACAGCATAATAAGAGAAATGTTCTGTTTCAAATACTGCAAATCCATCAACATAAGTTGCCTTTATTGATGTAGGCTCACCCGCGTCGTTAATATACCAAACACCGATATCTGTTGGAGATTCGCCAGCAGCTAAAGTATATGGAATTCTAATTTTAACCTTTCCGCCATTAAAATCAACATTATTCTTTTCACTATCAAGCATCTTAAAATCATATATAGGATTATTTCCAATTAATTTTTTATTTTCCTCAGTTAGTTTTAAAGAATCCTTTTCAATAGTATTTGCTGAAATAGTTACATTTGTTTTAATATTGTTTAATAAAGTATCATCTAGAGTAATTGAAGTATTACCTTTAAGCTCTAATCCTTTAGTTTCCTTTAAAGAATTAATATCAACATTAGCTTCTGTTGAATCTGAATGATTTAAAACAACCTTTTCACTACTACAATTATCACAAGAATAAATAATTTTATTATCATTATTAGATTTCAAAATATAATTATGTGCCTCACTATTTATATCAAGTGATACATCATAAGAATTATTACAATTACTACATTTATAAGTCAAACTACCTGAAGTTGTACATGTAGCAAGCTTAGTTGCCTTTAATTCATAATTATGCTTATAAACATTTTCATATTTACTTACACTTTGATTACATTCACTACATGTCGCAGTGTATTTTTGAAGATACAAGCAAATATCATCTTTACTTTGAACCGCAACCCCATCTTTTTCATACTCAGATAAAGTATGATCTAGCTTGTTTATTGTAATATCTTTAATTGTCTCATTACAATACTCACAAACATATTTTATATGACCAACATTACTACATGTTGCAGCAGTATATTCCTCATTAAGCTTATGAGCTTGTTTTGTTTCAATAACAGCATTACATCTTTGGCAAACTAAATCAGCTTCACATTCATGCCCATTTCTATTAGCATCATGACCTAAAGCACTAATAACCTCTACTTCTTCATAATCACAAACACTACACTTCTTCTTATTGAAGCCCGTAGTTGTACAGGTTGCATCTAAATGAGATTCTACAAGAGTATGTGCAAGCATAGGCAAATCAATTTTAAAGCTAAATACTTGATTATCAAATGAATAAACATATTCCTTAGAACCTATTTTTGTACATGTAGCATTTACTAAAGTATTTGAAGGTATTGTATAGTCATCATCATTAAGCACTGGTAATTCCTTTGTTTCAGATGAATCTAAGTCAATACAATTTCTTGTAAGCAGTCCCTTTGAATCTATAGTTGGATTTTTTGCAACCTCCCATAAGCCATAACTGTGAACATGATTCTCTTCTAAAACAGGAACATCCTCTTTTATTGTATCATTACATCTACTACATACCTTTTCTTTTACACCAACCGTTAAAACAGTAGGAGTTTTTACTACTACCCAAGCACCATATGAATGTCCCAAAGCTGCAACCTTATCTCTATGCTCTTCTTCTCCACATTCACATAAAAATGTAGTATAGCCATCACTTGTACAAGTTGGAGCTACAACTTCCTTTTGTACGAAATTATGCACATGCTCAGGCTTTTCCCCATCCTTATGACATGATGTTAACATCAAGATAGGAATTAGTGCCACTAACAGCACAGTAAAATATTTTTTGATTTGTCTCATAGAGTCCTCCCCAATCAAAAATATAGATTTTATTTTTTTGCCCATCTTTATATTCTTTCATAAATACAAATGCATAAAAGGTACAACAAAATCTATTAAGTTATGAAAAAATATAAACCAATTTGCATTAAATATAAAACTAATACAAATATATTTTGAATTACAGAAAAATATTCAAAATAATATTGGTTAAAAAATAATAAAAACGTCTTTTCTAATTGAATTTTACTATTAAAAATAAATTATGTCAACTTATTTTTATACACTCAAGTAGGTTTTTTTCATAAAAGCGTACCTTGCTATAAACGAAAACGTTTGCGTGTTTATTAAAAAAAATCTAAGTAATTTAGAATTTATTTTTACTTAGATTTTTTAATTATTCACTTTTTAAAGCATCATTTACTGATATATTCATTGCCTTTAAAGCTGGTATCAAACCTGATATAACACTTAATATTGTTGATAAAATAATAACACCAAATAAATAATATATTAATAAATTATTTGAAATAAGTAAATTATATTCATTTAATTTTGGCGTTATAAGTAAAAGAATAACTAATCCAATAATACTAGCTATAGCACCAGATATAAAGCCAATAATTAAATTTTCTAAAATAAATAAGAAGCTTATATCTTTTTTTCTTGTTCCAAAGGATCTTAAAATTCCGATTTCTTTTTCTCTATTTGAAACAGATGTGAATGTGACAATAAAAATCATTATCTGTGATATTAAAAGTGATATTGTTAAAAATGAAAATAAAACAATATTAATAACTCGACTTATATCATATAAAATGGACATCACTATACTTGTAGGATCATTTACCTCTACATTTTTTCTATCATCACTTGAAATTATTTTATCATCTATCAGTATATCATTTCTAGAATTCCAATAATTTAAATATTCATTTATTCTTTTCCTTTCAGATGTATCCTTTGAAAAAATAACAACTCTACTTATACTCTCATCTCCACCTAATTGTCTTAATGAGATAGAGGCTAAATTTATAAAATCATTACCAATTATAGAATTAGATGCAGTGCTTATAAGTGATGTTAAAATATCACCACCTAAAAATCCAACGTTATTTTTATATTCATTGTTATTATAATAATAATAAAATTTATAGGTGATTCCAACATTAACATTTAAACTATTAATAGGAATTGTACCACTATAAATACTATTATATTTAATAAATGGGAAATTATTATCATCACACGAATTTAAAAAATTAACAATCTTTGAATTTATATTTTGTTCAATAATATATTTTTTTAATTCATTAGTATAATAGAAGCCTGATCTCATTGCTCCTAATTGTCCATCCTTTACCCTAGCAATGCCTATAATTTTCAGCTTAAGACACTTAGATAAATCTGAAAGCAAAGGTTTATAAAAAAACGGCTGTAGGGAATCAATTTTATTAGTATATTCATTTATATTTTCAACAAAAATATTATCATTATTTTGCCAATAAAATTCATGATTAAATATATCATCATATGTAAATGAAGTTTTATAATTCGTATCATTTTTTATTACTGCTTGAAAAACATCCATAAATTCCTCTTGCGAATAAAAGCCTAAAGTTCCAAGGAGTAAATCAGTAGCTCTTCCATTTGAATCTAAAACTAATAAAAGCTCATTTTTATTTTGAGGTAATCTACCTGTAATATCATACTCTGAATTAATAAATTCATTATTATCAACAAGCTCCATAAATGATGTAGAATAATTACATAGCATACTTGAAATATTTTTTAGTTCTGTTGAACCTAATATATTTTGATACACTTTTCTAATACATTCAATTGATTTAATTGATTCTATATTATTAGCTTTAACTTTTGTATACATACTATAGGTTAAATCCATACCACTATCATATAAAATTCCTGTAGCTGATGAAACATTCATTGCTTTAATATAGTTTATATAATCATTAGATAATGCTCCATTCGAATTTACTAAATCATTTACATTATTATATATTGAATTTATCCTTTTTGACATTTCAAATACATCAACATTAGAGTCTTTAGCTATTTTAACCTTATCAGAAAATGAAAGTTCATCAATCATTTTTAAATAATTTATCGAGCTTGATGATAATTCTATTGATGTACCTGATGTTAAATTTTTTTGAGTAGAGCTAACATAATTATTTACACTGTTTGTAAAGCATAATACTAAAAACAAACAAATAATACTAATCATTGAAGAAATCATTGTTAAAATAAAACTTTTCTTATTATTAAGCAGGTTTTTATATGTTAAAGCTAATGAATCATTAAACCTTAATTTTGTTTTTTTACTTATTAAACATTTATTATACTCACCTTCATTAACATAGGGATTACTATCTGATATAATTTCACCATTATCCATTTTTATAATTCTATCTGAAAATTCATTAGCAAAATAAGAATTATGAGTTACATTGATAATCAAATGCTTTTTAGATAATTTTCTTAATATTGATAGAATTTGATAAGAAGTTGCCTCATCTAAGGCTCCTGTTGCCTCATCAGCTAAAATTATTTCAGGATCATTTGCCATTACTCGAGCTATCGCAACTCTTTGACGTTCTCCACCTGACAAGTCACAGGCCTTTTTAGATGCATAATTAGATAATTCAACCATTTTTAAAGCATTTAATGCTTTATCTTTACCAGTTTTTTTGTCAATTCCCTTTATAGATAATGCCAACATCACATTTTCTAAAACAGTTTCATTATTTATTAAATTATAATTTTGAAATATAAAACCTATCTTATTTGCTCTATAGCTATCCCATTTTTTTCCGTTAAAATCATTTGCCAGTTCTCCATCAATAATAACCTCACCGCTACTACTATTATCTAGACCGGCAATTATATTTAATAGTGTTGTTTTACCACATCCAGATGGTCCTAAAATAGAAACAAATTCTTTTTCTCTAAAGGCTATTGATACATTTTTTAAAGCTTCTGTTGGATTTTTTTTATTGTAATTATAAGTTTTGCAAATATTTTTTAATTCTAACATAAAATCATCCCCAAATAGTAAGTATCCATATAAATTTTATACTAATTAAATTTAAAGTCAATACACTGAAAAAAAGTACTACTCAACCAAGTAGTACTTTCATTAATTAATTATCTTTTTAATCCATGACAGAATTTATACTTTAAACCACTTCCACATGGACATGGATCATTAGGGCCAACATTAGCGAATTTCTTATCCTTGACAACAGGCTCTGCCTTCTTTATTGTTGACATATCCTGGTTAGTAGATAAGCCCTTCATTGGATCCTCCTCCTTTGGTGCTTCTCTTCTTTGAACACCAAATGAAGTATGCATAGCAGTAATTAAAACCTCTTCATTAATTTTCTTCATTAATCTTTCAAACTTAGCATATCCCTCACGCTGATACAATTCAAGTGGGTCTGTTTGAGCATAAGATTGTAAATGAATACCCTGACGGAAACCAGCCATATCATCAATATGCTCTCTCCAATTACGATCAAGGACAGGTAAAACTACTCTCTTTAATTGAATCATAACATTCTCTTCAATTACATTTGGATTTTCAGCCTTAATTTCTTCAGGAACAAGTTTTTCTAATAATTCACGAATAAAGGCAATTCTCTTATCTAAATCTTCACAAGCTATCTTATATAAATACTCAATAATATCTTGATCATCATCATATTCTCTAATAACATTTACATCTACCATATTTGGTCTATATAGACGCTCATTAAACATTTGTGCAAGCTTATCATCATCAAATTTACCGCTTTCAATGAAATCCTCTACTGTGTTTTCAATAGCCTTGTGCATCATCTTTTTAATAATTTCATCAAGATGTTCTGCCTTTATAACCTCTTGACGCTCTTCATAGAAGGTTTCACGTTGACGACGAATTACATCATCATATTTTAAGATATTCTTACGACTATCAAAATTGATACCTTCAATTTTTGTTTGAGCCATAGTAACAAGCTTAGTAAGCATTTTATTTTCAAGTGGCTTAGATTCATCACCATCACTCATCCAACGAATACACATCGCAAGACGATTTTTAAATTGGTCTCCACCAAATCTTTGAATTAAGTCATCCTCACAAGAAATAAAGAATCTAGAGTAACCAGGATCTCCTTGACGTCCTGCACGACCACGAAGCTGATTATCAATACGACGTGATTCAAAACGCTCTGTACCCAAAACAGCTAAACCGCCAAGCTCCTTAACACCAGGAGCAAGCTTAATATCTGTACCACGTCCAGCCATATTTGTTGAAAGTGTAATGGCTCCAATTTCACCAGCATGAGAAATAATTTCAGCCTCACGTTCATTATTTTTAGCATTTAAAACCTCATGTGGTAAATGCTCAGCATCAAGCATGCCATGAACAAGCTCAGACGTTTCGACATTAGCTGTACCAATTAGGATTGGCTGTCCTTTAGCATGACGCTCCTTAATTTCTTCAATCATTGCCTTAAATTTATATTCTGGAGTTAAGAATAGTAAATCTGGCTCATCATCACGAATAACTGGTCTATTTGTAGGAACCTCAACAACATACATATTATAGATATTACGGAATTCCTCTTCCTCTGTTTTAGCTGTACCAGTCATACCAGATAGTTTATTATACATACGGAAGAAATTTTGATATGTTATAGTTGCTACAGTGATAGTTTCCTTTTTAATTTCAACGCCCTCTTTAGCTTCAATAGCTTGATGAAGTCCCTCAGAAAATTGACGTCCCTTTAAAATACGTCCTGTTGAAGCATCAACAATTAAAACCTGACCATCCTGAACTACATATTCCTTACCATCAGAAAAAATATAAACAGCCTTTAATGCATTATTAATTCGATGAACAAGCATAACATGCTCTACATCGTATAAATTTTTAACTCTAAAGAACTTTTCACCCTTAGCAACACCTGAAGGTGTTAAAGTTATAGTTCTTGATTCAACATCAATATCATAATCATCAGTAGTTAATGTTTTAACAAATGAATCAGCCTTTTCATATAAACCATTATCATCCTTAGTTGGACCTGATATGATTAGTGGAGTTCTTGCATCATCAATTAAAATTGAGTCAACCTCATCGATAATAGCATAATTTAAACCGTTAACCTGTGTAACATCATTAATACTTGGTACCATATTATCTCTTAAATAATCAAATCCAAGCTCTGAATTAGTTGAATACATAATATCACATCTATATGCTTCTTGCTTTTGTTCACGAGTTAATTCTCTTAAATTTAAACCAACAGTTAAGCCTAAGAAACGATAGATATCACCAATAATACCATTTGTTTCACGACCAGCTAGATATTCATTAACAGTTACAATATGAACACCCCTACCAGATAATGCATTTAAATATGCCGGAAATACCGCTGTCAATGTTTTTCCTTCACCAGTTTTCATTTCAGCAATATTACCACCATGAATAGCACAAGCTCCTACAAGCTGAACATGATACGCCTTCATACCTGAAACACGATAGGCCGCCTCTCTTGCAACAGCATATGCTTCTACTAATATATCATCAAGAGTCTTACCATTTTTTAATAATTCCTTAAAATAAGGAGTTTTTGCCTTTAATTGATCATCTGTTAATTTTTGCATTTCGCCATCTAAAGCTTCAATTTTAGTTGCAAGCTTATCACAGCGCTTCATTTCTTTATAACCAGAATCTAATAATTTTTTAAGTCCCATTATTCATCATCCATTCTATTTTAAAACATAAGCCTTAAAAAGGCCTCAATACAATTATAATACTATAAAAAACCGTTTTTTTCAACATTTTGACCAAAAAAATAATGAGGATATTATCCCCATTATTTATAAAACTATTTTTGACTATTTTGTATCTGTTTCAATAACAGCATAATCTCCATCAGTTCTTAAATAGATAACATTAGTTTTTCTTGTCTCCTTATCTAAGTAGATAAAGAAATCATGTCCTAACATTTCCATTTGATCGATTGCTTCTTCACGAGTCATTGGTTCAAGGTCAACATGCTTATCACGAACAATCTTTTCAGTTTGAGGTTCATCAACATCTAAACTTCTAATACCTTTCTTTCCAAGCTTATCCTTAATCTTATCATTATATCTACGAACCTGCTTAACAAGCTTATCGATTGCTGAATCAATAGCAGCATATAAAGTATCTTCCATCACCTCAGCACGTAATATAATGTTTTTAGTTGGAATAGTGATTTCAACCTTATGATAAGTCTTATATACCTTGCATACAACTCTTGCAGTTACATTATCATAATCACTTAGAAAATCCTGAAGCTTAGATAACTTTTTTTCTACATACTCCTTGTTTGCATCAGAAGGTGTAAAACCATTTTTTCCTACAATTTCGAATTTCATATCGATCACTCCTTTACTACCTTAATTATAGCATTTTTCTAAAACGTTTTCAACACTTTTAAATCTTATAAACGTTTTGGGCCTGCAATCCCTTTTCTCCAACAACTAAGTCAAATTCAACTAGCTGCCCTTCACTTAAGGTTTTAAAGCCATCATCTAAAATAGAACTATAATGAACAAAAATATCATCATAATTTTCTTTGACAATAAAGCCATACCCCTTCTCATTATTAAACCATTTAACTTTTCCTACTAACATAAATATTCCTCCTTGTTGCACTTAAATGATAACTCTTAAAGCCCATAAACTACAAGAAAAACAGTGACAAAAAGTTCGACTATTTTTTTAAATAATCAACCAAATATAAGATATCCTTATTGTAGGTTTTACTAATCATATTTAAAATTTCATAGCCACTATCATTAAGTTTAAACGATGTATCACATACAACAAAAAAATTGGTATTTTTTCTTAAGTAATTAAAAATATAATTGTATTCATTTATGTAGTATTGAGGATTAACCTTACAAAATTCAAATAACGAAATCACTATGACAACCTTATCGTCCATATAAAGCTTTAAATAGTTTAATTTGATTGGAAATTTTTTATAACAATTATTGCATAAATAAAATTTTAAATTATGCTTACATTTACAAATAGGGCAAATCATTTACAAAAAATTCCAACAGCCTCAAGATGAATTAAATCAAAGGCTAAAGCTAACACAGAAACATCATAATGAAGTAACACATTAACAAATTTCTTAATAAACCTACTATTAGTAAAGGCATAAGGATTAGATAGGTTATAATACCTCCTTTCAAATTTTTCTAACTTTTTTTGATTGATAACTTGCATATTTTATCCTCCAACTTTCTGAAGGGTATATCATTCCCTTCATATATAATATTAGGGAGAAATTACGTTTTTTTTACAAAAAATGATAATATTAAAAAAAAAATAAAACTGAAAGTGTATAAAACCTTCAGTTTTCATCATAAAATATTAAATTATAAATTTTTCTTTATTTCTTCTATCTTATCTAAATGCTCCCAAGGAAGGTCAATATCTGTTCTACCAAAATGACCATAAGCAGCTGTTTGCTTATAAATTGGGCGCTTTAAATCTAATGACTTAATAATTCCCTTTGGAGTTAAATCAAAAACCTTAGAAATTGCATTTGCAATTTTCTCCTCAGAAATAGTTGAAGTGCCAAAAGTATCAACAAGAATAGATGTAGGATGAGCTACACCAATTGCATAAGACAATTGAATTTGACACTTTTTGCATAATCCTGCCGAAACAACATTTTTAGCAATATAACGAGCCATATATGAAGCTGAACGGTCAACCTTAGATGGATCCTTACCAGAGAATGCTCCACCACCATGACAAGCAGCACCACCATATGTGTCAACAATAATCTTTCTACCTGTTAAACCGCTATCTCCAGCTGGTCCACCAACTACAAATCTACCTGTTGGGTTAAATAAGTATTTAGTATCAGAATCAACTAAATCTTGAGGCACAATTTCATCAACAACATACTTTTTAATATCTTTAGCCAATGTAGCCATATCAACATCAGGTGAATGCTGAGTTGAAATCAAGATAGTATCAATTCTTTTAACCTTCATATTATCATCATATTCAACTGTTACTTGAGTTTTTCCATCAGGACGTAAATACTTTAAAGTACCATTTTTACGAACATCAGTTAATTTTTTAGCAAGCTTATGTGCTAAAGTTATGGCCATTGGCATATATTCTTTAGTTTCATCACAAGCATATCCAAACATAATTCCTTGATCTCCAGCACCCTGCTCATGCTCATCATGCTCATCAACACCCATTGCAATATCTGGTGATTGTGGATCAATAGCAGTTAAAACTGCTAAATTATCAGCATCAAAGCCATATTTACCACGTACATATCCTATTTCACTTACAGTATCTCTTACTATTTTTTGAACGTCAACATAATGATTTGTAGTTATTTCACCAAAAACCATTACCATTCCAGTTGTACAAATCGTTTCGCAAGCAACACGTCCATTAGGATCATGTGCTAAAATATCATCCAATATTGCATCACTAATTTGGTCAGCAATCTTATCAGGATGTCCTTCTGTTACAGATTCAGATGTAAAAAATTTTCTCATTATATTCTCTCCTTTAACGCTTTTGCAAGCTGATCAGCACAGCTTGTTGGACGCATTCCACAAGTATTTCCCTCTAAAATAGAGATTACCTTTTTTGCATCCATTCCTTCTACTAATTTTCCTATAGCCTTTAAATTACCATTACAGCCACCTAAAAAGCTAACATTGTGAACTTTACCTTCTTCATCAATGGTAAAGTTAATCTTTTTTGAGCATGTTCCACTTGTTATATACTCATAATCCATAGCTATTCCTCCTCTTCATCCTCTTCATAAATTTTTTTAAAATCACTATCAAATCTAACAAATCTTTCAAAAATAACTGGATCAAAATAAATTTTAAATTGTTCCTCCATATACTTCATAGTATTTTGATGATTATATGCCTTCTTGTAAGCTGTAACACTACGCATTGAAACATATAAATTACAAATTAAAATAATTTGAGATTCTGTATTATTTTGAATTTCTCTCATTCTTTGAACAAATTCATCGTTATTTGAGCCCTCAAAAACGGCACGAATAATATCATCACATTTTCTTTCAAGTTGTAATCTTGAAATAAGATGACTACCTAGCGCTGTTTCCTCTCTTAAAGCTTCAAATTTTTCATCGTCAGTTGAAAACTCTTTATCACCAAGATGAATTTTATGATCTACCTGTAATCTAGTAAATTTATAAATCTCATCACATTTATCTGGTGTTAAACTTAAAAATGATGCTAGTTTTTTTGACATTAAAGCTAAAATCTCAATATTATGAATTTCATCTAATGATAAATCCTTAGAATTTAATGTAACATTAAATATATCGGTAACTACATTAGTAAAATCCTCTTGAACCTGACGTCTTTTAATCAATTCTTTTTTTCTTTCATCCTGCATGTAATTAGTCATCATTACATTAATATACAAAATTACAATAAATAAGATAAGCAAAATTGTTCTAATGAAAATATCTCTAAACTCTGTTGATTTAAAAAAGCTTTGTAAAAAAACAAATACATTTTTAGCCTCATCAGATGAAACTATTGAATAGGTCACAGTAAAATGTAAAATTGTTACTAAAACAACAACCCATATAGAAATATTTTTAAGCATTTTTTTGTCCTGATAATAAGCACATACAGCAAGCGAAACATACAAAAGAATATAACCAGCCTCCTTTAAATATGTAGCCTCTCCATATTTAAGTTTAATATATAAAATAACAGCAGATAAAAACATATAAAAACACGAGGCATACATCGCAATAACCTGTGAATTGTGATCATCTGGTCCCTTTTTTATCATTTTACCTAAAGCATGGTTGACAATATAGGTGATTGGAAATAATAAAACAGTTAATAACCAATTCGATGGTTCATCAATCGAAATAATTGTAAAAATAATTGTATATACAAGGTTTACTAAAACAATTATATTTTTTATTACAACATTTTTTCTATATAAAACCTCATTATCATTGGCAATATCTATTCCACTTTCAAATCCAAAGCGGCTAGAAAAGAAGGTACTATTTTTTAATTTTGATTGAATTTTTTGTTTTATATCAGAAATTGACAACCTATCACCTTCTTTAAAGACAATTTTATCATAAATTATATTATTTTTTAATAAATAATCTAATTAAATCAAAACATCTCCAACATTAAAAATCTTTTGACCATTTGAAAATGCATTTCCACTCATTATTTTTTTACCAGGATATAACACCTCTAGTAACTCAATGGCACTATCTTTTGTTTTTATAACTATTTTTTTCTTAGTTACTAAAACTGTACCTGGTACTTCGCACCCATCATAATCAATAGCTTGAGCCTTAAATACCTTAAGCTTAACATCATTAACTAGTAAATATGCACCTGGATCATAGGCAAGTCCTTGAATTTGATGAATAATATCTAAACTATTTTTATTTAAATTGATTATTTCTTCACCTGCAGAAATATTTGGTGAATAGGTAGCCTTAGCCTCGTCTTGGACTACACCAGCATTTTTTCCTGAAACAATATCTTCAATTGTATTTAACAATAAATTTCTACCAATAATTGATAGCTTATCAAAAATTGATGTTGCATTATCATCTAAAGTAATCGGGCATTTTTCTATTGCATATATTTTTCCGGCATCCAATTTTTTGGCCATTTCCATAATAGTTACTCCAGTTTCACTATCTCCCTCCATTATTGCTCTTTGGATAGGAGCACCACCTCTATGATATGGTAAAATTGAACCATGAACATTAATGCATTTTTTAAAATGATTTAAAATTTTTGTAGGAATATATTGTCCATATGCAGCTGTAACCAAGCAATCAGCCTCTATACTTAAAAATTTATCGATTTCATCTTTAATATTTTCAGGTTGAAACAAATTCAAATTCAATTCCTTAGCACATTTAGCAACACAAGTATCAACAAAAACACCCTTTTTCTTAACCCTATTAGGCTGAGAAACAACCATTACAACATCATACTTCTCATTTAGTGCCTTTAATGATGGCACAGCAAACATAGGTGTTCCCATAAAAACAATTTTCATAATCTCACGTCCTTGTAATAGATAAATTAATATCCTTATTGGTTTGATACATAGGATATATTTCTCTTATTCTTTTTAAAACCTCATCATCAGTTGCTTGAATTTGAATCGTATAGCTATAAATATCATTTTTCTTAAAAATCATTGCCTCGGCTGGTCCTAATATAATAGAATTTGAATGTATTTTTAAGTCTTCAACAATATGTATGGCCTCACGTTTAGCTAAAGCTTTATTTTTAGATGAAACAACAATTTCAACAAGCATTGAAAAAGGAGGCATCATTGTCAATTTTCTATTTTGAATCTCATGCTTATAAAATGAATCATAATCATGATTTTTAGCACATATAATAACATAATTATCAGGATTATAGGTTTGGATTATAACCGTTCCATCCTTATCCTTTCTACCAGCTCGTCCTGATACCTGCTCAATTAAATTATAGGCAACCATTGAAGCATCATAGGTTGGATATGATAAAGCCAAATCCGCATTTAAAACTCCTACTAATGTTACATTTTCAAAATCAAGACCCTTTGTTACCATTTGTGTTCCAATTAAAACATCTGCTTCATGATTTTTAAACTTATAAAAAAGCTCCTCGTAATCAGATATTTTAGATGTTGTATCCATATCCATCCTTAGAATTTTAGCATCAGGTAACAATCTTTTAGCTTCATCATATATTTTTTCAGTTCCACTACCAACAAATCTAATTTTATCAGATCCACAATTATAGCATCTACTAACATTTGACTGAGTATAACCACAATAATGACATTTTAACGTTTGAGTTGAAGCGTGATAAGTTAAGGAAATATCACAATGCGGACATTTAACAACACTGCCACAGCTTCTACACATAACAAATGAAGCAAATCCTCGTCTATTTAAAAACAAAATCGATTGCTCGCCACGACTATAGGTTTCGTTTAGCATAGTTTGTAATTTTTTAGAAAAAACACTTCTATTACCATTTTTAAGTTCTTCCTTCAAATCTACAACTATCGATTTAGGCAATGGCTTACCATTAGCTCTAAATGGTAATTCCAAAAGCTTATATTCGCCATTTGTTGCCTTATAATAATCAATTACATTAGGCGTTGCACTGCCTAATATTAAAGGACAATTATGATTTATAGAACGAAGATGAGCAATTTCTAAAGCATTATACTTAGGATTATTTTGCTGAACATAGGAGGACTCATGACATTCATCAATTATAATGATACCTAAATTATCAAGTGGAGCAAAAATTGCTGATCTTGCGCCAATAACAATACGAACATCTTTATTATAAATTTTCTTCCATTCATTGTACTTTTCAACCTGAGTTAAACGTGAATGTAGGATTGCTACATTAGAAGAAAATCTAGCTAAAAATAATCCTGTTATTTGAGGTGTCAACGAGATTTCAGGAACTAACATAATAGCGGTTTTATTTGATTTTAAGACATCTTCAATAAGTCGCATATATATTTCTGTCTTACCGCTACCTGTAACACCATGAAGTAAATAGGTATCACTTTTATTCATAACAATTGAGTCATAGGCTTCCTTTTGAGATTCATTAAGCATAACATTTTTACTATCAATAACATTTTTATTATCATTATGAGGAATAATTTCCTTAGTAAAAATTTCAATAGCACCAAGCTTACATAGCGTTTCTATAACACCCTTTGAAAATCCACAATCATCTATCAAAATAGATAGTTCAATTTCATCATCAAGTTCAAGTAAATAATCTAAAAGCTGTTCTCCTTTTTTACTAGATGGCTTAACAAGAGAATCCTTAATTTTTACGAAGGAAATTAAATTAGAATCCTTTTTTTTATGAATAATTGTATCCAACACAACATTATATTTTTTTACCTCTTCATAAATTAAATGCATTTTATCAGTAGGAACTGAATTCAATTTAATTTCATCTTTTTTAAACAAACTAAGACATTCACTTGAAATTTTATCCTTGTTTAGAACTCTAGCAACCTTTTGATATTTAATTTTAAGTGCTGTAGGAATCATAGTTTGATAAGCAGTTGAATAAAAAGAAAAATTATTTTCAGCAATATATTTACCAATTTCAATAAACTCATTACTTAAAACAGGATATACATCAATGACCTCACTGATTTCTTTAAGCTTAACTAAATAATCAGATTTTTCTTTTATCTTAACAATAAAGCCTAATCTTTGTAATCTTCCAAAAGGAACTCTAACTCTATAGCCTACAGCTATTATTCCTTCAAGCTCTGAAGGAATAATATAGTCAAAGCTTCTGTTAACCTGCTTACTAGATATATCAACAATAACCTCAGCAATCATTCCCTCACCGCCTTAAAAAAAAGCCACCCAAACGGATGGCATAAAATTCAGTTTCGCCATCAACCAAGTATTAGCACCTTGCTTATTGCAGGTTGCTGAAGGATCATCAAGCTTGTCTTTCCCCTTCTCTTTATGACATTAAGATTATACAATTAAAAACAGTAAAATACAATCATTTTTTTATAGAAAAAAAGTAAATTAACATCATCTATGTTAAATTAAAGAAATATGATCTGCCACTCTTTCATCAATTAACCCCATCGCAAAAAAAGCTCTAGCAACAGCCTTTAAGAAAATATAAAGAATAATTGACTGAGGTAATAAATAAACTAAATTTTTAGGTAATGAAATTATGAGCATATAATTAAAAACAGCTTCCATACTCCAATTATAAAGAATACCCATCCAAAAAGAACCTAAAAGAACATTGACAATTAAATTTACAAATAATCTTGCATACAAGCACTTCGTAAAAGTAACCTTAGTTCTGTAAAAACATAAACCATACATAAAGCCTGAAAGCATAGCATTTATCATATACCCTGGGAAAAATGGTCCACCAGATGGAAATACAAAATATCCTAACGTGTCACTTAAAAGTCCAATAACTATTCCAACAATCGGTCCATAAACCATACCAATTGTTGAAAATATTAAATACGTTATACCTATTCCAAGTCCAGCAAAGCCAGATGGAACTTTTATTGCCTTACAAGCAAACATAATAGCAAACATCGTTGCTATGCCACAAAGCTTTTTAACAGTTGAAAATTCATTAAAAGCTAATGTAAAATATTTTTTATTAAAAGGATATTTAAATATAAGCTCATTATCATGAATGTCCTCAAGTAAATATGGATTCCTAGATTTATTTACTACTAACAAAAATGCCATTGCTACAACAAACATACAAAGTGATGTTGTAAGACCAACATAGTATGAATTAAAAGCACCAACTATCATAACAGTAGGATTAGAAATAATAGTTGCCTCAGGAATATACGAAAAAATTAATTTAAAATAATTCTCACATCTCCTACTACCATCATTAATTTCACCATTTGACGTTTTAAAACTAGTCAAAAAATATTTTTTAGGAATTTTTAGGGTATAGGTTCTATCACCATTTTCTTCAATTCTTGTTTTTTTAATCATTTTAGAATAATCAATTACCGCATAGCTGATTTTTTTTTGACCTGAAGTTAAATTCTTATTATAATCATCAATTTCACTAAAAATATCATTAAATCTATCATCATTATAATAAATAATAGGATGGCTATCACTTTCAATTGTTAGTTCATAAAAACTAAAATTATTATTAACAACAAATTCAGTTATAAAAAAACCAACTAAAAAACCAACAACTGTAAAAATAAGTACAAAAAATCTGTACTTCCAAAATACTTTAAATAATTTTTTCATAAAGGCCTCCAAAGAGTCCACTATAAATAATTTACAGCGGATGCACAAAACTACCGCCACCGTAGTGTTCGTCTATATCCAACTTCCCATGATAAAGCACTTAACGCAGTTTTGCTACTCTGTTAATATATTTTTACTATAATAGATATAATTGACATATCTAAATTATAGATACTATTATACTATATAACAAAAACAATTAAAATGCAATCTTTCTTATTTTTATATTTCAAAATTAAACTTCAATTCCATATAATTCACTTTAATCATATACATTAGTTGAACAAACAAGGCTCGACATTCACCTCTCTTTTCAATTATAATATTAATGGGAGTAACCTTAAATAATTTGATCATCTTTTATCAAAATTATCTTAGGCTACTTCATTATTTATTTTTGATTAAATTTATTAGCTTTAGTATTAAATAAAATTTTGATTACCAACTCTTTGACTAAATATTTTTTTATCTATGATTAGACAATTAATCATATACCTTGTCACAGCCTATCAGGGTCTTCTTCTTTTATAATTCTTAATGTGTCATTAATACTTCTTAATTTACTTTTTTTCATATATGTCCTTCCACCTCGTACATATATAAATATAGTTTTCATAACACGTTTTTACCTAATTTTTGGATAAAAAATATTTTTTTTACAATTCATGAATCATTTCATACAATCCAAGAATCTTTTTACCATTTTGGTCGTAATTTATTCGTAATTTTATTTCAAAAAACGTTAAATTTAATCCATTTTGAAAAAATAATTTTTTTAATAAAAACAAAAAAATGGCTATTTAAAGCCATTTTCTTTTTAAAACACAAGATACGAAAGTAACAAGTATTACTTACATTGATTCATGAATTGTACGACTAATAACATCATCCTGTTGTTCCTTAGTTAACTTAATAAAGTTAACAGCATAGCCAGAAACACGGATAGTTAATTGAGGATACTTCTCAGGATGAGCCTGTGCATCTAATAATGTTTCACGATTGAAAACATTAACATTTAGATGGTAACCACCATCTGCAACATAAGTGTCTAACATTTGTACTAAATTATCTACTCTTTGTGACATAATAAATTTCCTCCTATTTAAAAATATTAGTCTTTTAATTAGTCTTCATCTTTACCTAAAGACTGAGGTGTAATAGAGAATGTATTAGAAATACCATCTCTTGAATATTCATAAGGTAACTTTGCAACTGACTCTAATGAAGCTAAAGCACCATGAGAATCACGTCCATGCATTGGGTTTGCACCTGGAGCAAGAGGTTGACCAGCCTTACGTCCATCAGGAGTATTACCAGTTCTCTTACCATATACTACGTTAGAAGTAATTGTTAAGATTGACATTGTAGGAACAGAACCACGATAAGTATAATGCTTACGAATCATATTCATAAATGTCTTAACTAGCCATACACCAATTTCATCAGCACGATCATCATTGTTACCATACTTAGGGAAATCTCCTTCAGTCTTGAAATCAACGATTAAGCCACTAGCATCACGAATAGGTGTAACCTTTGCATACTTAATAGCTGATAATGAGTCAACAGCACAAGATAAACCTGCAACACCTGTAGCAAAATAACGACCAACTTGAGTATCATGTAAAGACATTTCTAATGCTTCATATGAATACTTATCATGCATGTAGTGAATTAAGTTCAATGTGTTAACATAAATATCTGCTAACCATTCCATCATAATTTCATATTTATGCTTAACTTCTTCATAATTTAATGGTTCATCAGATAAGATTGGAGCATATTCAGGACCTACCTGCATTGGCTTTCCTGTAACCTTATCCTTCATTAATTCATCCTTACCACCGTTCATAGCGTATAGTAAGCACTTAGCTAAATTAGCACGAGCACCGAAGAATTGCATTTCCTTACCAACCTTCATTGAAGAAACACAGCAAGCGATACAATAATCATCACCCATTTCAGGACGCATTAACTCATCTGATTCATACTGAATTGAAGATGTAGCAATTGATAAGCTTGCACAATATTCCTTGAAGCCCATAGGAAGACGCTTACTCCATAAAACTGTTAGGTTTGGCTCTGGAGCTGGTCCTAAGTTCTCTAATGTATGTAATACACGGAATGAGTTCTTAGTAACAAGAGTACGACCATCTGTACCCATACCACCAATAGACTCAGTAACCCAAGTTGGATCTCCTGAGAATAATTCATTATAAGATTGAATACGTGCAAATCTAACCATACGAAGCTTCATAATGAAATGATCCATTAATTCCTGAGCTTCTGTTTCAGTTAAAATACCTCTTGCGAAGTCACGCTCAATATAAATATCTAAGAATGTAGAGTTACGTCCAATAGACATAGCTGCACCATTTTGATCCTTAACTGCTGCTAAATAACCAAAGTATAATGCTTGAATTGCTTCTTGAGCATTTTCTGCTGGTCTTGAAATATCACAGCCGTATGAAGCAGCCATCTCAGTTAAAGCCTTTAATGCTTTAATCTGTTCAGCAACTTCTTCTCTATCACGAACACGGTCAGGAGTCATTTCACCACAAATTAATGACTTATCTAACTCCTTATGCTTAATTAAGTAAGCTGTACCATATAATGCTACTCTTCTGTAGTCACCTACAATACGTCCACGACCATATGTATCAGGTAAACCTGTTAAAATATGAGCTGAACGACAAGCTCTCATTTCTGGAGTATATGCATCGAAAACACCATCATTATGAGTTTTTCTATACTTTCTAAAGAATTCTGACCACTGTGGGTTAATCTTATATCCATACATTTCTGCAGCTTGTTCTGCCATCTTGATACCACCAAATGGCATAAATGCTCTTTTAAGTGGCTTATCAGTCTGAAGACCAACGATCTTTTCTAAATCCTTGTCAATATAACCAGGCTTATGTGAGTTAACTAAAGATACGATATCAGTATCGCAATCTAAAACTCCATTGTGCTCACGTTCCTGCTTCATTAAATCAAGAACTTCATTCCATAATTTCTTAGTTGCATCAGTTGCAGGAGCTAAGAAGCTTGCATCTCCCTCATAAGGAGTATAGTTTCTTTGGATGAAATCACGAACATTTACTTCGTCATTAGACCATTTACCAGGTACGAAACCTTCCCAACCTTTGTACATAAATGTAATAACCTCTTTCTTTTTCTCAAATTAATTTGGTAAATTTGTTTACCGCAATTATTATACAACAACATACTATTCATTTCAACACTATTTTTATAGTTTATTTAAGAATTATTCTTAATAAGAATTATAAATTATAATTTTTCTTTATTTCTTTTATTTTTGCATCAAGCCATAACTCTAATATTTCCTCTGGCTGATAGCCCTTACACTTAGCACAAACAATATCATCATACATAACCAAAATAGTAGGAACAGATTCAACACCAAGCGAATGAATTAAATCTAATGTATCCTCTTGGGCTTCAATATGATGAAGCACACAATCATCTCTATTTACTGTTAAATTATGTAAAATAGGCATAAGTGATAAGCAATTTGCACATGACTCACCTGATACCTCAACAACAGTAATTCCTTTTAAATATTCCTTATAATTTTTATCATTTAGCTGCATTTTTTATTACCCCTAATAACTCTTTAGCATGGCGAACCTCTTCTTTTGTAGGTGGCTCAATTCCTTCAAGTGGATATTTCATACCAAGATTATCGTATTTTACCTTTCCCATTGTATGATATGGTAAAATTTCAACCTTATCAACACAATTTAATGTATCTATAAATTCCTTTGTCTCTTTTAAATATTTATCATTTAATGTAATAGTTGGAACCAATACATGACGAATCCACATATGCTTAGAATTATCTGATAAATACCTTGCAAATGCTAAAATATTCGTATTTGGCTGTCCTGTAAGCTTAATGTGCTCCTCATTATTAATATGTTTAATATCTAGTAAAAATAAATCAGTATATTTTATTAACTCATTAACCTTTGACATATATTCTTTATTATTAGGATTAAACATAACACCTGAGGTATCACAAGCAGTATGAACCTTATTTTGCTTTAATTTTTTAAATAATTCAATTAAAAAATCAATTTGAAGCATAGGCTCTCCGCCACTAACAGTTACCCCACCACCAGTTGAAAAATAACCACGATATTTTAGTGCTTCATTTACAACATCGTCAACACTATATTCCATTGCTCCCTCTTGAGTCCAAGTGTCAGGATTATGGCAATATAAGCATCTCATAGGGCATCCCTTTAAAAATATTACAAACCTTATACCAGGTCCATCAACTGTACCACCAGCAAAAAATGAATGAATCTTACCAATCATCATCTATCCTCCAATTTAAGTAATTCAACAAAATCGTTAATAACAAGATCAACCTCATTCCAATCCTTAAGAGTTGCTCCACAAGCTAAATCATGACCTCCACCGCCATATTTTTTAGCAATATCAACGATTGAAATACTTCTGCTTCTAAATTCACCTATTACTGCATCTTTTCCTAAATCATAGGTAAAATTTAACCAAATCTCAATTTCGCTAATTCCAGACATTACTGACAGCATGCCGCGAGAAATATCATTAAATTCAACGTTAAATTTTTGAAAAACCTCAGGTCCGTTCTTTAAATAAGCAACGCCACCTATAACCTCAAAACGATTTGAAAAATAGTTTTTCATTTGACGACTTTCAATCGATTCAACGTAAATATTGTCGTATATATATTTAGGATTTGCCCCAAATGAAACAAGTTTTGAAGCAATAAGTAAGCTCTCTTCAAGCTTTTCACCATATAAAAATCTTCCACTATCTGTAACAATACCACCATATAACGCAGTTGCTGCATCCCCAGGAATAGTATAACCATGTTTTAAAAGTAAATACGTAATATATTCTGCAGCAGCAACTCTTGATGTATCACATAAGTGATTTTCTGTAAAATCACAATCATTTTTATGATGATCTATAACAAATATCTCACGAGCTAGTTTATATCTATCATCTGAAACCATATTACTAACTGCAACATCAACAATAATTGAAAGTGCATTTTCATAAACATTATCTTCTATTAAATCCATACCCCCAATAAAGGAATACTTTCTTGAAGCATCTCCAACTGCATAAATTTTTTTATTAGGATATGCATATTGTAATGTTTTTTTAAGTCCAATTTGGCTTCCCAAAGCATCTAAATCAGCTCTAGAATGTCTATGAATGATAATAGTATCATATTCTTTAATCTTAGAAAATAATTTATCTTCCATACTTCCTCCAAAATCTAATAATTTTAAATACAAGTTAAATTATAACCATTAGCTTAATAAAATTACAATCAACTTGTAATCCTATTATTTAAAGTCTTCATCTTATTATATACCAAATTATAAACATATTCAAAAAAAGAATTCCTCTTAGAATTCTTTTTTAAGCTTATTTTTGATCCACGCATCTGCAAAATCAGTCCATCTTGCTATATAATCATTCTTCTTTAATGCATTTCCTTCGCTAGATTCATCGTTTGATACACTTAAGCCATGTCCTCCCATAGGAAAGCAATGATATTCACAATTACAACCATTCTTCTTATATGCTTCCATTAGCAATAATGAATTCATAACATCGACTGATTCATCAGTAAATGTTCCCCATAAAAATAAATCAGGAGCACTTGATGTAACCTCATTTTCTAAAGAAAGTCGTTTAAGTAATTTTTCATTACCAAAATCATCATGTAATAAATTTTTAAATGATCCTTCATGCCAATATCTATTATCCGTAGTAACAACCGGGTAGCCAAGCATTAATAAATCAAGCTTAACATTATATATATTTTCATGTAGAGCAACCTCAAGCATATTATGTCCACCAGCTGAAAAGCCTAATCCAACAATATAGCCAACTTTAGAATTTTTCTTTAGCTCACTTAGCACATAAGCTAAATACTTGGCAGTTTTTGGATAGGATTCATCCTTTGTTTCACGATAATTTACAACTACAACATGATAGCCAAGCTTATTAAAAACATTACTAACAGGCATAGACTCTCTAGGTGACGTATATAAATAACCTCCACCAGGAGAAACAACAATAGTAGTTCTTTTAATATCATCAACAAAATACTCAGTATAATAATTTGCCGTATTTAAAATATACTTTTTATTCATATAATACACCTTTTACTTCCTTAAGTTCTAATAGCTTTTCATTTTTCATTTTACAATTTGTCATTTTTTCAATATAGGATTTAATATTATCCTCTATTTTTTTATAATGAGAAATAAAAGCTTCTTCTTTTTTCTTTAATAAAATAGGACCATATTTTAGTTCATACTCATTATATTTTCTATCCCCTTCATTAAACACTAAAATTTCATAATATTTATTTGAATCAATTATAGAAAACTCATCACTTATGATAAAACCATTATTATTTAAGAAGCTTCTTACTTTACATCTATCATTATTAGGTTGCAAAATTAATTTCTTACCTTTTATTTTTTCAAATGAACTAGCTAAAATATCAACAATAAGACTTCCACCCATTCCAGCAATAATTACTGTATCAAAATCAGCACATACATTTTTTAAACCATCAGATAACACAACATCAATTTTATCAGAAAGCTTATTTGCAATTATATTTTTTCTTGCTGAAGCTAAAGGCCCCATAGCAACATCTGAGGCAATCCCATGACTAACACCATAGTTTTTTATTGCTTCAATTAAAACATAACCATGATCACATCCAACATCACAAACAATATTGCTTCCCAAGCATTGGGAAGCAAGTAAAGTAATTCTATTCATAATCAGTGTTTAACCATAAAATCCTTAAGCTTACGACTTCTTGATGGATGTTTAAGCTTTCTTAATGCCTTAGCCTCAATCTGACGAATACGCTCTCTAGTGACATTAAACTCACGTCCAACCTCTTCAAGAGTTCTTTGACGACCATCAATCAAACCAAAACGAAGACGAAGCACTCTTTCCTCACGTTCAGTTAAAGTAGCCAAAACAGAATCTAGCTCTTCTCTTAACTTCATCTTAGCAGTATACTCATATGGATCTAGAGCATGTGGATCTGAAATGAAATCTCCTAAAGAAGAATCCTCTTCTTCACCAACTGGTGATTCAAGAGAAATTGGCTCCTGAGCAATCTTTTGAATTTGCTGAACCTTTTCAACTGAAATTTCCATACGTTCAGCAACCTCCTCTGGAGTAGGCTCACGAGATAATTCCTGAACTAATTGTCTTTGAACACGAACAAGCTTATTTATAGTTTCAACCATATGAACAGGAATACGAATTGTTCTTGCTTGATCAGCTACTGCTCTAGTGATTGCCTGACGAATCCACCATGTTGCATAAGTTGAAAACTTATATCCCTTATTGTAATCAAATTTATCAACAGCCTTAATTAAACCCATATTTCCTTCTTGAATTAAATCAAGGAATTGTAATCCTCTACCTAAATAACGCTTAGCAATAGAAACAACCAAACGTAAATTGGCATTAACAAGCTTATCCTTTGCAACATCTGCACGCTCAGATATATCAAGTAACTCCTCATATTCCTCAGCTGATACAGTATTTTGATCATCATTTTCAATCTTTTGAAGCTTCTCCTTAGCCTCACGTCCTGCAACAATTTGCTTAGCAAGCTCTGTTTCCTCATCTAATGTAAGTAACTGAATATTACCTATTTCCTTTAAATACATACGAACAGGGTCGTCAACCTTAACAGATGCAGGAAGCTGGTCAAATGTAGAAATATCAACTTCTTCAACTTCAGTTAAATTAGGCTCACCTTCAGGCATATCAAATTCATCTTGATTACCATCATTTGCAACAATATCAATTTCTTGTTCAGTTAAGGCCTTTTCAATTGCATCATATTCATCACTATCTTCTTTACAATATTTCAATACATCACTAATAGTAACAAAGCCTTGGTTTTTCTTACCTAATTCCGTTAATTCTTTAATAGCAACTTCAATTTCCATTATTTACTTCCTCCTCTTAATCTTAAGGTCATTTTGTTGACGTTTATTTTTAAATTTTTCAGCAAGTAATGACTTTATTTTATCATCATTACTTTCTTTTATAATATCTTCAGTTATTTTTTCATTTCTTTTTGAAAATTTAACAGACTTCATTTTTTCCAAACAATCATTTAAGTCCTCATCAGTATAAGGAGTAGCATCTCCCTCAACCGCCTCAACTATCCTTAAATATTGCTTATAGTCTTCATCACTTAAGCTTTGAACAAAGCTTTGTTCACTAAATATATTATTTTGCTCATAATAATCATTAATAAGTTTAATCCAAAGAAGCTGATTAGCTTGTGACAAGCCATCCATCCTATCATTTAACATTTTATCTATGTATAACGCCTTTTCTTTAGAGGAACGAGCATAAATAAATAATCTTGCCTCATATTTGTTTTCCTTTGGACTAATTACTACACTTGGTACAATCTCTGATTCATAAGGCTGATATTCATTATAATGATTATATTCTAAATAAAATTCATTATTTACATTTTGATTATTACGATTATAGTTACTCTTTTTAAGAGCATTATATTCCAAAGCTAAAGCATTATAGCTTACGCCTAAAGCATTAGCTAGCTTATCTAAATATACTTCCTCATCTGTTAAACTATTTTTAGATAAAAGTAAATCAAAAACCTCTCTTTGAACTTCCTTTTTAACATTATCATCACTTAAATTCTTATTTAAAATTGCTTGTTCAAATGAATAAGCTAGTGAATCAATCATATTTTCTTCAAAATATTTAACATAAGCCTCAGGCCCATTCTTCAAAACAAATTCATCAGGATCCATTCCATTTGGAAGTAAAACTAAATGAATTTTAAAATTAAGGCTTTCAAATATTTTAATTGCCTTCATTGAAGCATGAACACCAGCACTATCACCATCATAACAAATAATTACATGGTCAGTATATTTTTTTAATATTTTAGCTTGTTCCAAAGTAAGTGCCGTTCCCATAGAACAAACAGCTTCTTTTAAACCACTCCTAAATGAAGCGATAACATCCATTTGTCCTTCATGTAAGATAACTCTTTTTTTCTTTAAAATTTCACCTTTGGCATGCCAAATATTAAATAAAGCTTCTCTTTTTTTAAAAATTATTGTTTCTCTTGAGTTAACATATTTGGGTTGACTCTTATCAGGATTATTAAAAATTCTTCCACTATATGCAACTACATTTCCATCCTCATTATAAACTGGAAACATAATTCTTTTAGTAAATAAATCATAATATCCCTTTTCAGACTTATCTATAAGTCCTACATCTGCCATATCAAGTTCTAAATAATTAGACTCCTTTAAAACCTGATACAACGAGTTTGAATTTTTAGGGGCAAGACCTATACCAAACAATTCTATTGTTTCATCATCTAAGCCTCTTTTATGCAAATATTCTAAAGCTTCTAATCCATCCTTAGTATTTTCCAAATATTTTTTGTAAAATGCTTGAGATGTTTGCATTATATTATAATATTTTGTCAAAGGATTAGGCTTATTAGTCTTTGATGTAGAAGAAAGCTTAAATCCAACCTTACTTGCTAAAATTTCAAGTGCACGATTAAAATCAACATTTTCAATTTGCATAACAAACTTGATAGGATCTCCTCCACCACTACAACCAAAGCAGTGAGCAAGCTTTTTCTCTGGGCTTACAACAAATGACGAAGTTTTTTCACTATGAAATGGACATAATCCTTTATAGTTTTTTCCTTGCTTGGTTAGCTTAATGCCATAGCCTTCTACTAAGGAAACAATATCAGTAGCTTCAATAAGCTGTTCTATTTCCTCATGACTTGCCAATTAAACCACCCCTTTTAAAACTTATATTATATTTTTTTAATAAAACTAATTCAAATTAAAACTCTAACTTTGATTCAATATATGAAATAGCCTCATCAATTGATAAAGTTATTTGCTCCATAGTATCACGATCACGTATAGTTACTGTATTGTTTTGCAATGTATTATCATCAACACAAATACAATATGGAGTACCAATTGCATCCTGACGTCTATAACGTTTACCAATATTTGCTGTTTCATCATAAACACAACTGAAGTGACGTGTAAGCTTGTCATATACTTCATTTGCCTTATCAGCATGATTTTTCTTAATTAAAGGTAATACTGCAACCTTGTATGGAGCCAAAGCAGGATGTAATCTTAATACAACTCTCTTATCTCCTTTTTCATTAACCTCTTCATCATAGGCACTAAATAAAACAGAAAGTAACATACGCTCAACACCAACAGATGGCTCAACAACGTATGGTAAATATTTAGAATTATCCTCAGGATCTAAATATTCCAAATTCTCTTTTGAGTGATTTTGATGTGCATTTAAATCATAATTTGTACGGCTAGCAATTCCCCAAAGCTCACCAAAGCCCCAAGGGAAATCAAATTCAATATCAGTAGTAGCATTTGAATAGAATGATAATTCTTCCTTTTCATGATCACGGAAACGAAGCTTATTTGCATCAACACCAATACTATGTAAAAATTCCATACAGTAGCTTCTCCAATAATTAAACCACTCTATCTCACTACCAGGCTTACAGAAGAATTCAAGCTCCATTTGTTCAAATTCTCTAGTTCTAAAAATAAAATTACCAGGTGTGATTTCATTACGGAAGCTCTTACCAATTTGTCCGATACCAAAAGGAAGCTTCTTTCTTGTTGTTCTTTGAACATTTTTAAAGTTAACAAAAATACCTTGAGCTGTTTCAGGTCTTAAATAAACCTCAGTCTTTGCATCTTCAACGACACCCATATGAGTCTTAAACATTAAATTAAATTGACGAATATCAGTATAATCTAAAGCACCACAAACAGGGCATGTAATCTTATTATCAATTAAATATTTTGACAAAGCCTCATTTGACATTCCATCACCAGTAATCTCGCCATGAGTAAAATCCTCAATAAGCTTATCAGCTCTAAAACGTGAATGACACTTCTTACAGTCAACAAGTGGATCAGAGAAAGAACCAATATGGCCTGAGGCAACCCATACCTCACGATTCATTAAAATTGCAGAATCTAGTCCAACATTATATTTACTTTCTCTAACAAACTTTTTCCACCAAGCCTGCTTAATATTATTTTTTAATTCAACTCCTAAAGGACCATAATCCCACGCATTAGCTAAACCTCCATAAATTTCGCTACCTTGGAATACAAATCCTTGTTCTTTTAAGAAAGCAACTAAGCCTTCAAGTGTAATTTTTTGCATAAATCAGTACCTCCTACCGAACAATTTCCATTTTATTATTATAACCTACATTTATGAATATGTCAATTTTTTCACCATCTTTGTGTTTATCATTTTTTTATTTTATTTTTATTTTTGTACATATTAAAACTTTTTTAAAATACAAATCTAACTTTATATTTTTTACAGTAATTACTATAATCTCATTCTTAAAAAAAGCCAAGTCTAAATTAATGACTTAGCTTAAAAATAATAATTGTGTTATCTTAACATTAAATACCTGAGATTGGAAATGCATATACATCTTCATCTATTTTATATATAGCTGTAGTATTACAAATAATGCATGAATTTCCAATTTTATAATTAGAATCATTTAATTTCGAAAATGCTTTAACATCTGATTTATCAAAATCAACTCCTGATTTACATTCTACAAAATGAAGAATTCCTTCATCTAAAATAACTAAATCTATTTCATTTTGTTTATTATCTCTATAATAATAAAAGTTTTCTTTGATTCCATTATTTCTAAATGACTTCCTTATTTCATTAACAATATACGTTTCAACAAAACGCCCCTTAAAAATTGAATTTTTTAATACATTATCATTATTTAGTCTTGCCAAATAACAAGCAAGTCCAGTATCTGAAAAATATATTTTTGGTCTTTTTACAATTCTTTTTACCATTGATAACTCATTGTAAGGTTGTAATAAATATATAATATCACCAGCAACCAATACACTTATCCACGATTTTATTGTTTCTATCTTTACTCCAACAGCTTTTGCAATAGTATCATATACAAGTTCTTCTCCGGTAAGAGATGCTAGTAACTCCATAAAATTTTGAAACTTTAATTTATCTTTTAAATAAATAAGCTTAGAAACATCACGCTCGATATATGTGTCAACATAATTTGAATAAAACATATCTATATCTATATTTTCATTTTGATAAATTTCTGGATACATTCCTTTAACAATTAATTTATACAATTCATTGGCTTCTAATTTAAAATCTTTGCTTTTCTTCGCTATTTCTATAGGTTCAACCTCAAACTTTTTTTCTAGTACACCAAAAATTTCTCTAGTACTTAAAGGAGACATTCTTACAATCGATACTCTTCCAGCTAAAGATTCTGTAACACCACTCATAAGTTCATAGGCTTGAGATCCTGTAAGAATATACATGCCATAATTTTTTCCATTTTCTAACTTTTCATTATTCACAATTGATTCAATAACTTCAAAAAGCTTAGGTGCATACTGAACTTCATCGATAATTAAAGGCCAAGAATGTAATTGTAAAAACATTTCTGGATCACTAATAGCTTGTTGACGCTCTCGAATATTATCTAATGAGACATAATTATAACCTAGTTCTTTTTTTATCTCATAGCATAATGTAGATTTACCAATTTGACGTGCCCCAGTAATTAAGGTTACAGGCTTATTTTTTATGCTTTTTAAAACAAATTCTTTTATTGTTCTATTTATCATACATATCACCATCTATAGTATATTACGATTTTTTTTCCATTTCAACTGGAAATTTTAACCAAACGTAAAATAATTTATTAATTAATACATAATTTATATTTTTTCAGACTGAAACTTATGTATTTTATTAAATATCAATTTAGCCAAAAAACATAAATTAAAAATAATCATTTTTAATTTAATAGAAAAAATAGTCATTTTTTAGGCTATTAACATATAATATAGTGGTGATACTATTTCTAATCTATTTAATTTTATAAAGGAAAACTTCAAAACAATCTTTATAACTATTTTAGTATATCAGCTTCTTCTTACAATATTTTGTTTTTCTACTACAAATTTAGTACTTTTAGCTGGAATAATTGTTATTGTGTGTGCAGTTCTTTTAATTTCAACCTATAAAGATGATATTGGAAGCTTTTTCCGAAAATAAAAACTCCCTTTTATTAGAAAAGGGAATTTTCATTTTAAGAAATCTTTAAATTTATTAATAAATGAATCAATTTTTTTAATGTAGCCTAAATAACAGGAAATATCATTAAATTTTAAAATTTGTTCTAATGAAATAGATATAGTAAAAATATATAACATCATAAAACAAAAATATTTTTGTTGAAGCTTTGACTCATGTTTTAATAACTCCTTCAATTCATCATAAATATATTCTCCATATATTAAAGCCATTCTAATATATAATGCACTTATTGGACCATAATAACATGAATACCATCCTTCGAATTTCCTATCCTTAATGCAATTTCCAAACATATTTTTAAATATTAGTCCATATTTTGTAGCTTCAGTTTTCTCAATATATTTAAAAATATCTGCTTGTAAATCATACAAATAAATTCTAGTATCAAGTAGGGTATGATATTTTGATAAAATAATCCAACAAACATCATCCTTAATAGGCATCATTTCTATTTCTCTAATACGTAATTCTAAATAGCTAAACTTACTATCTAAGACCTTGAATACATAATTAAATTTTAAAGAAACATCCTTTTTAATAACCATTTCATAACAATATTCATTAAAAATGTTAATAAATAAATCTTTTGCAACTATTGCTATAGCATTTTTTTCTGATGAGTGATTAGATAGATTATACTTAAAATAGTATTGATTATTTAAAAAATATTCACTATCTGGTTGTAAAATAAATCTACTTTTTTGTAATGATTTTATACATTTATATTCTTTTTTATTTAAAACATATAAATGATACTTATATTTATTATTAACAACATAGCATAGCTTATCATAATAGCTTACAACATTATCCTCATTTAAGCTTGAAGATAACTTTTCCATTGTCCCTATCATAGCCTTTAATTAATTCATCATAAGGAATTTTATATTCTTTACTTATTTTGTCTAATTCCTTATCACTTTTACATTCAACAGTTTTTATACAAAAATAACCAGCAACCTCTTTATCAAAATATTTAATAAATTCTTCCTCGTTTTTTACATCCTTAGTTCTTATAAGTTTATTATCAAAATTATCAGTTCTTTTTTCTAAATGATTAGTTTCATTAACTAGATTATCATTTTTTACAGCTGTGCTATCTCTTTCAACTAATGATTCACTTAATTTTTTTTCATAATCATTTTCGATTTTATTTTTTATTTTTTCCTTTGACTCATCATTAGATTTATCTATTTCAGGCTTAAAATCAACTAAGTTGTTATTTTCATTAGTTAAATCATCAAGCTTTATTATGTCAATTTCTTTATCAAAGAATGTTTCACATTTAGCAATAAGCTTATATTCAAGCTCAAGGCCTATTCCTTCTACAATATAAGCATTTGCCTCTTTAAATAAAACATCTGTAACCTTCATTTCATCTAGCATAATTTCAAAAGGAATATTTCTATATAAAGTATTTTTTTCATCATTAAAATCAAAATAATTAATGTTAACATTTAAATTGCCATTAATCACCTTATCATTTATAAAATAATCCTTAATTTCAGTATTTACATCAATTATTTTTAGGACATTTTTTACTTCAATTAAAGCCTTTTTTACAAGTTCTAGTTCCATATAATCACCAATTAAATATATTGATATAATTAAAAAAATAGAACAATTATGTTCTACTTTTCCATACATTCATCTAAAACATCTAATACTAGACCAAGTCCTTCTCTTTTTTCTGATGATGTAACAATTAGCTTATCACCATCTTGAATATTTAATCCTTCAATTATTTGTTTTTTATTTTTAGCTCTTTCTGAATTTTTTACCTTATCAGATTTAGTCGCAATAATAGTAACTCTTCTATTATAATACTTCAAATACTGATACATTAAAATATCATCCTCAGATGGCTTATGTCTAAAATCAACAAGTAAAAATGTCATTTTTAAATTTTCACGCTCTGTAACATATTCCTCAATCATTTTACCAAAGCTTTCCTTTAATGATTTATTGACTCTAGCATATCCATAGCCTGGAACATCAATAAAGAAAAATTCATTATTAATCTCATAAACATTTAGAGTTTGAGTCTTACCAGGCGTAGCTGATGTTCTCGCTAGGCTTTTGCGATTACATAGCATATTAATAAAAGATGATTTACCAACATTACTTCTTCCACAAAATAGAAATTCAACCTGATCACCTTGAGGTAATTGACTATTTTTAACAGCTGAAGTAATAAATTCTGATGATTTAATTATCATTTTATCCCCTCCAATTTAACAATTTTGCTATTGGCGCAAATTCATATTCATTTAATGTAGCACTGCCAATTGTAGCGTGAGTTTCATCACCATGGCAATCACTTCCCGCAGATATAAATAAATTATACTTTTTAGCAAGCTTACTAAACAATTCCTCATCATTTTTTATATTAGCATATCTAGCCTCAATACCATCAAATCCATATCCTAATATTTCATAGACATTTTCCTCTTTATATAAGCAAGGATGAGCAAGAATTGTAACACAATCACACGATTTTGCAAAACCTAATCCTTCTTCAACTGTCATTTTTGTTGAAGGAATATAAGCCTTAGATTTACTTGATACATAAAATGATGCATCTTTTAACGATAAATTATTACATTTAGCAATATTTCTTAGCATATTAGCCCTAGTAATTATCTCATTATTTTTAAATAATTCATCTAAATCTATTTTTAATCCATATATGTTTTTAATATTTTCCATCATGCTTATAGCTCTATTTTTCCTACGCTCGACAATTTCATACGAAAAATCAAGCATTTTTTTAGGAACAATATTATTTTTAAATAAGCAAACAATATGAATACTTTCCCCCTTATATTCAGTAGATAATTCCATGCCCTTAACAATTTTAATATTTTTAGCTAAAGCAATACGTTCAATTTCATCACAGCCAAAAACTGAATCGTGATCTGTTAGTGCAAAGATATCAACATTATTTTTTATTGCTAAATCTACTAATTGCGTACATGTTAAAACACCATCTGAATGAATAGAATGATTATGTAAATCAATTCTCATATTATTCACCTCTAGCATCAAGCATAAAATCAATTTCTAAAAGAATATTTTTCAACTCTGAAAATTTAAGCATACTTATTGCAGCCTCTAAATCGAAGTTCTTAATAGCTAATATTTCATTAGCATTTATGCATTTTAATTCTTGATTATCGTATTTTGCAACAAACAAAGTAACCTCTTTTATATTACCATTTAATAAGCGATATCTTATAGTACGCTTCATATTAGGAATAAATGTAGGTTTAATTCCTGTTTCCTCCCAAATCTCACGTTTCGCTGTTTCTAAATCTGTCTCATTATTTTCCTTATGTCCTTTAGGAAAACCATATGTACCACTTGCCTCTTGAACTAAAACATATTTTCTAACATTATTAACATATGAAAAAAGTATAGCACCACACGAATATTCATTTACCATAAGATATACACCTCCTAATAATTTAAAAAATCATATATCATCAGACATATGATTTTTTAACCTTATGCTTTTACGTCTTCTTTTTCTTCTTCATTATTTGATAGTTTTTTGTGATCAACAATTACAGCCACAACACCACCAAGAATTAAGCCTAAAACAATGCCACCAATAGTAACAATAATTAAATTAATTGTACCACTTTCTTCTATAATTGAGTTCTTTTCAAATAAAAGCGATGTTTGTCCATGATAAATTTCCTTAATATTATTTTCATAATCTAAGTAAAATTTATGCAAACTATCATATGCATTTTTTACTAGCTTATTAAATTCTTCATTAACTGTTGGAATAACACTAGCGCTTACTACCTTAATAAACTCATCACCACTAAGAATATATCCCATATCATTAAGTTTATTTTCAATTATTGAATTTTCATCAACAAGCTGACTAATAATATCGGCTAAGCTCTTCAAGCTTTCACCAGAATTACCATTAATATTTAATTCAATATACCTAGTTTTTAAATTATCAATTCTATTATCATTATCAAAATACGTTTTTTCTAAAGCAATTTTTTCATATTCAACATACTTATTATATTCATCAATATCATAAACATAATTATTTTTATTAGCAATACTTAACAATGTCGAAAAATTAGTTGTTGAAAAAAATACATCGATTTCAGCTATATAACCACTTAAATTCTTTCCGTTTACAACATATGAACCATTATAATTACTTAATAGATTATTATATCTTTCCTTTAATTTTTCATATTGATTTTGCAAAAAAACCAAAGATTGGTCATATGTTTTATATGAATTATAAATTTCAACATCAGCAATAAAATTAATTTTATTTATATCATCTTCAATTTCGTCGTAGGTTAAATCAATTAAATCTCTAACAAAGCTTCTATATAAATTAGTATTACCTTTTCTTAAGCCACTAATTGTCAATGTATAAACATAACCATCATCTGTGCTTTCACGTGAGATTGTTATATTATTATTTTCAATAATACTCTTAGCATCTAAAAAAGAATATTTTTCATTTGAATCTATAACCTTTTGAATTTTTTCCTCTGAAGTAATATTTTTATAATTAAATGTTCTACCTGTAGGATAAGAATTAGTATCAGAACCAGAAAAATTTAATTCAAATTTAGATTCATAAACCTTTTTAGAAGGATTGTATATAAAAGCAACAAACATAATTAAAATTATTGTTGTAAATAATGTAATTATACCAACTAAAATTTTTCTTCCCCAAATAACGTGGAAAATATCACTTAGGCTTCCGCCCTCTTCTTCATCAATCATTGTATACCTCCGTTTACTCTTTAATAGTATAACATATAATAGTTTTTCAATTCAAGAAAAAATAATTTTTGCTACTAAGCATCATAGATTATTATTTTCATTTACAATCATTATTGCCGTTTTCAACCCATCAAGAGCAGCTGATGTAATACCTCCAGCATAGCCTGCTCCCTCACCAATAGGATACACTCCTTTAATACTAGCCTCTCTTTTTTCATCTCTTATAATTCTAATTGCTGATGAACTACGAGATTCAACACCAATCATTATTGCATCATCATATTTAAAGCCATTAAGCTTTTTATCAAATTCATTAAGGCCAAATTTTAAATTAGCAATAACATAATCAGGAAGACATTTACTTAAATTTGTCATAATAAGACCATGAGGATATGAGGTATGTACACTTCTTTGATCTACTGCTACCTCATCATTTAAAAACTCTTTAACTAAATTAGCAGGTGCTCTATAATCTTTTGCAATATCAAAGGCAAGCCTTTCATATCTTTCTTGATAATCAATACCATCTAAAACATTACCCTTGTTATAATCAGAAGGTAATACATCAACTAACAATGCTGAATTAGAATTAACATTATCACGACTATTATTACTCATACCATTTGTAACAATTGTATTCTCATCAGAGGCTGAGGCAAGTACATAGCCTCCCGGACACATACAAAATGTATATACACCTCTACCATTATTATGGCTTGCTAGCTTATAATAAGCAGCAGGTAAATATTTATGAAATCTACCATATTGAGCCTCATCAATTAATTCTTTAGGATGCTCAATTCTCACCCCCATTGAAAAGGCTTTTTGTTCCATTACTATTTTTTTATCATTATATAAATATCTAATCGTATCCTTAGCTGAATGTCCAACGCCAAGTATCAAATTATTTGTTTTACAAAGAAATTCATTATTAGCAAATATATTTAAACCATTATTCGTTTCTTCAAAGCCAGTAAATAATGTATCAAAATAAAATATGCCACCTAATGATTCAATTTCCTTTCTAATATTTTTAACAACAATTTCTAAATAATCAGTTCCAACATGAGGACGAGTATCATACAAAACATCCTCCAAAGCTCCATGAATATAAAACTCATTTAGAATAAAGTTAATCAAAGGATCCTTAACATTAGTAACAAGCTTTCCGTCCGAAAATGCACCTGCTCCACCCTCTCCAAATTGAACATTACAATTAGGCATTAGGATCTTTTTTTCTAAAAAATCTGAAACTCTTAGCTTTCTATCTTCAATTTTACTACCACGTTCAATAATGATAGGTTTAGCATTACATCTTGCCAAATATAATGCTGCAAACATACCAGATGGACCAAATCCAACTACAACTGGTGATGGACCATTAAATTTTTTATAATCTAAATTATTATTTTTTTCAACATAAGACTTAGCATTTTTAATTTTCTCATTAGTTTCAATTAATAGCTTATAGATTAGTAAAACATTATTTTTATCTCTAGCGTCAATTGATTTTTGTAAAATTTTATATTTAAATTTACTTATTTTTAATTTTTTACCAATAATAAAATCTAACCTATTATCATCAATAGGTGAAACCTTAAAATTATCTATTTGATATTTCATTTTACAAGCTCCTTAAAAATCTTAATTGCACACGAGAATGCAAACATTAAATTAAATCCACCACAAACTCCATCAACATCTATAATTTCTCCACCAACATAAATATTAGGATATTTTTTTAAAGATAAATTATCATTAATTTCACTAATATCAATACCACCACTGCAAACCTGTGCAAACAAAAAATCGTAGGTTTTAACAATCGGAATAATAAAGCTATGGGGATTTATTTTATTTTTTAAAACATAATTATAAAGCTTGGGCTGAAGTACTGTTTCATAGCAATCATATTCACAGTTGTAAGCTAAATCTAGCTTTACATATGGGTTATTTATTTTCTTTAGCTTAGCATAATAGCTCGATAAATTCATAATACATATACCAGAAATACCATTATCCTTATAGATAACCTCACCTTCTTCAGAGTATATGAGCTTATTATCATTATAAAGATAAGCCATACATTTACTCCTACTACCTGAAATTTCCTTTAGCTTCAAATTAGTTTGAAAGCCAACTAGTGAGGGCTTAAATTCATTAAATTTAAGTTTCTTAATAATATTAAGATAATTATAACCACTTTTATATGATGCATTAGAGCCTGTTGCAATAACAACATTATCATATGGTCCATAGGAATTATTCAAATAATAACCATCATTTTTTCTATCAATAGTTAAAATTTCAGCCTCAACTATTTTTTTACTTATATGCTTAAGCATAACATTTAAAACACTTAAAGAAGATTCTGATATAGGATACATTCTCCCCTCAGAATCAGCCTTAGTATAAATTTTATAAACATTTAAAAGATTAAAAAAATCATCTTTGTTTTCAGATAATACCTTTAAAGCTAGCTTATTATTATGATATTTATTATCATCATAATTGAGATTTGAAATATTACATCTACCATTACCTGAAGCCAAAATTTTATTTCCAATCTTACCTTTATTAAATAAAGTATAATCATATTTATTATCATCAAGCAAGGAAGCTAAAAGAATTCCACAAGCCCCAGCACCAATAATAGCAGTTTTCATATCATCACCAACTTTCACCATATTATATCATAATATAATATTTCATCATACATAATTTTTAAGACAAAAGAAAAAAGACCAGATTCTAAAATTCATAGTATCTGGTCTAATAATATTAATTATTAACGATTCATATTTAATTCTGTTTCAATTGTAAACATTCTCTTCTTTAACTTTTCAATCTTATCATCGATTGGTCCAACAATATTTGCAATCTCACGCTTCTTAGTAACAATAAGCTTTCTTGTCTTATTAAGTTCTTCCATAAAGGCAGCACGTTCCTTACCAGAATATGTTGGGTTATCCTTTAATACCTGAAGACGAATTGCCTCCTCTTCAAGCTTCTTAAGCTCAGTAAGCTTAGGCATTTTAAGCTTGCTGTTTTCAAGCTCAAATATTTCATGGTCAAGCTGAGTACGTTCATTAAGCAATTGCTGCTTTTCTTCCTCATGCTCCTCCCAATACTTTTCATTTTTAAATTTCTGATCAACACGATCACGCTTACGAATATCAACGAATTTATCCTCAAGCTTCTTCTTAGCATGCTGAATTTGTTCCAAACGTTGATTACGTTCAGACATTGAAATAACCTTGCTAACCTTAAATTTAGATCCACTTTGCTTATATCCGTTAGAACGAATAATTGTCTCATGCATCTTTACAATATTATGAAGTATAGATGTAACAGTACCATGTTTTTTAGCTAAATCCATAAGGTAATCCCAAACCTCAATACAGTAATCCTGTTTTTCAATAAAAGCAGTAAATGCTTCATCAGTTTGAGTTTCCTTACGCTTACCAAATGCATTAGTAGCCTGCTTACTTACCTCAGTAACCATTGCACTTAAATTTGAAGCTAATTTATCCTCATAAGCAACAATGTCTACACCAAATGTCTCATTAGCCTTACGCATCATTGGTTCAACAAAGTCGATTGTTTCCTTAATTTTAGTGATTTCTTCCTCACCAGGATTTTTCTTAAATCCTTGAGTATTTCTTAAAACATAAGCAACTGCAACCTCAATACAATTTGTACGTACAGTAAATAAATAATCTTCCTTCTCTGATTCGCTAGCATTAATTACACAGGTATTCCAGCAATTAATACTTTCAAGCATACGGAATGTTGGGTTATAAGTCTGCCAACCGGCACAATTACCCTTCATTAACCATGCATCACTATTAGTAGGATCTACCTCGATTACACGGTTAGCATATTGTTCTGCATCCATAAAATTTTGAGAATCATAAGCTGTTTGAGCCAAAATAAAGTAATTTTGGATCATTTGATTCTTTTCTGTACCCATAGCTGCCTTAGCTGAAACTGGTTTAGCTACTGGCTTCTTAGGTGCTGCAGGCTTTGGTTTTTCAACAACAACAGGTTTAACCACAACCTTCTTAACTGTTGTCTTAGAAACTTCTGCCTCTTCTCTTTGTTGTGCTGTCTTTTGTACAGATGACACAATTCTTCTTACTGCTCCCGCATCATTTGTTGGTGTCTTACTAACAACAACTCTACGTACTGTAGTTGGTGCAGGTTTTGGAGCAAGAACTGGTGTCTCTCTAACCTCTTCAGCCTGAGGTCTTGGTGCTTGATTTTGTGTTGGTTGGTTTTCACTTGTTGCTGAATCATCAGGTACATCAACGAATAACTTTCTTGCATCTGCAAGAGTATATTTTGCACCACATACTTGGCATTCAAACATACCATTAACCTTGATAAAGTCTGATTCTCCACACAATTCACAAACTATCTTTTTCATTGTTTTCTCCTTTACCTCAATCCTAAACTAATATTAAGCCTCACTTATGTTTTCTATATATGTAGGCACACTAAATAAAATGAAGACTTGTAATAAATAAAGCTGACATACAAAATGGGCAATATCGCTTGTAATTTCTTATAAGCACCGATAAGAAAATAAGCTTATTATTAAGTAGGTTTGCGTTTGTATGCTTGAGTAAACTCAACGCCATAAAGTGTGTATCTCCCACAAAAAACATCTATATTATAAATTGGAATGAATCCAATTATAACCATATTTATACCATAAATGGTTATTTCTCGCCACTTATTTACATTATATCAAAAAATGAAAGCATTTTCAATAGATAAATGTAAAGCCTTTTCAAAACTATTTAGAAAAAAACTCAAGAATTATTCCTGAGCCTTTTTCTATATTATTCTATCATCCTACTATTATGACATGTAAAATAAACAATTTGCCAATCATTTGCTAATTCTTTTATTAAATTAACTGCTTTTTTAAGTTTAATCGAATCTAAGCTGTCAAATGGATCATCAAGAATAATAACTGAATCATGATTTTTATACATCGAATCTAAAACTGAAAACCTTAATGCTAACATCATTATCGTTCTTTCACCATCAGATAAGTCTTTAGCATCACGTAATTGGCCATTAACATCATATTTGATTTCATAATCATAATTCATGCTTACATTAGAACCAATTTTTTCATATATTTTTTTAGCATATGAAATAAATGAATTTTTTATTGGAGCTATATATTTAGCCTCCATATCTAAATGAGCAGACGATAATGCCTTTAATGCTAATTTAGCAACCTCAATTTTATCTTTATAGTTTGAGATTAATTCATTATTTTCACATATTTCATCTAAAAGTAAATCTATTCTTGCTATATTAGTCTCATTTTGAGCAATTTCATCTTCTTTAGTTTTTAGTTTTATAGCTGTTTCTTCACGTAGGGTACGCAATTTTTCTTCATCACTATCAATATTTTCAACAATAAATCCATTTAAATCATTTTCATTTATAAATTTATTTTTATTATCAATTAATTCAATTTTATTTTTATTAGAATCATTATATTCTTTAACATCATTTGAAACATTTTTAGCACATAATATAACATCATCTGTTACATCAATATTATGAGAATTTAAAATTGAAATAATTCTCTTTTCATAAATCTTTTTTTGCTCATCATTTTCTTTTTTATTTATATAAATTGGATTAAAGCTTTTATAAAATTCAAGATCAGCTTTTAATTTATTAAGCTGTGATGAAAAATCTTCTAATTTCGTTAAATTATATTTACTTAAAATAGAATCAATTATATTATTTTGTTCTTTTTTATTTTCTTCAATGCTATGATTAATTTGATCATTTCTTCTAACATCAGAAAGTAAAGAATTATATTCATATAATTCCTTCTTATATAGATTATACATTTGGTTTATATCTAAATTATCATAGCCAAAAGATGAAAAATAAGTATATAAGCTTTTCCCTTTACTATCAATATTATCAAGAAGCTGCTTCAAATTATTTTTAATCTCATTATACTTTGTTATTTGACGCTTAAGCTCAATCATTTTAATTTCATATGTACCAATTTCTAAATTATATTTTAAAAAGAATGAATCTAACTCATTTTTAATAGAATTTATTTTACCCTCTAATTCTTTTACATCATATAAATGATTTTTCTTTTTACTATTTAAAACTATAAAATAAAATCCAAATGTTATAATGATCAAAAATAATTTAACAATAAATGAACCCTTATTATATGAAGTCTTTTTATCACGAAGCTTTATATTCAAATCATTATACTCATTAATTTTATCATCAATATAATTTATTTCATCAGCATTAGGATAATTAATAACATCTATATTATAATTATTTTTTTGATTAATTAATGAATCGTATTCATAATAATCTTTATCAATTCTATCATTAATTATTTTACCATCAAACTTCAATTTTAAAGCTTCATATCTATCTAAATCAACATCAACAATACCATTTTTAATAACATTACCCTTAATTTTACTAAAAGCATCAGCTAACTTTGAATAATCATCGTCTGACATAACCCTACCCTCTAGCTGTTGTAGTCTTATAATATCAGATTGCGCTATTTTATATGTCAATCCAACTGTATTATAGTTTTCATATTCCTTAACATAGCTATCAACCGCATCTATCTCTTTTGGTGTTGGTAAATTATAATTATATTTTTCATTTATAGAATCAATCTTTTTATTTTGAACATTAATATCTGAATCATACTTATTAACAACATCAAGTTTTCCCTTTAAAACATTAATATAAGAAAATTTCTTTTGCTTTTGTTCAATTTCATTAAGCTCTGATTTAATTAAATCTCTTTCATTATACAAATTCTTTAAATTTTCATTTAAACTATTTAGTTCATTAATCTCATCTTGCTTTTCCTTATTACTTTTTTCTAATTCTTTAATTTTAAATGGATAAGCATTTTCATTTTTCCTTGTCGGTGCTTTTTCTCTTAAATCAAATAAAGAAATCAAATCATAGGTATCCTCATAAGAATTTTCTCTTTCTTTATCAATAACAATATTGCCAATTTTCATTTTTATTGATTCACTAGATGAAAAATCCAAATCCTTTGATGAAATAAAATTACATTTTTGAAATGATAAACAATCAATACCTAATATTAATTCTCCTAATTTTGCTGATGCTTCACCTTGAAGCGATGATACCGAATTTGATAAAAAAGAAGTTACACTAACTCCATTTTCATCATAAATTTTTAATGTATCCTTAGTTGGAGAATCACCAAATGTTCTTTCAATTCTATATATTTTTCCATTAAGTTCTATTTCAATTGCCCCACCATATTCACCACCAGAATATGGCTTATAATGCTTGCGTTCATAAGATTTTATACTTGACTTTTCTAGTGAATAAAGCATAGCCTTAATAAAGGCAGCTAAGGTCGTTTTACCACTACCATTATTAAGACAAAAGGAATTCAAATTCGAATTAAAATTAAACGTTTTGTTAGAGTAACAACCAAAATTCGTAATATTACATTTTATAATACGCATTTTAATCCTCCTCCTTCATAAGCTTTGACAATCCATAGGTAATGACCTTTTCCTTTGTTTCCTCATCAAGATCATCATTTTCTAAGACCTTATTAATAAACATATTTCTTAAAGAATTTTCATTTTCATTTAAATTATAATTCAATTTTAGCTTTGTATTATCCTTAACAACTAAATATTCTCTTAAGCCTTGGAATAATCTTTCAAAATCAAGGGTATCTATTTCAAAATCAGTTTTTCCTAATAATTTTATTTCAGTAATATTTGAATTTTTTTCACCAAGTAAATCTTTAATCTCATTTTTAATTTGAGCTTCATTTTTTCCAGTAACCAAAACCTCAAGCTTCTCAAAAATAATATCAGAAAGTCTATAAAAGCAAGTATTGTTTGTTAAAGTATCCAAAACTAAAAAACCCTTTTCACCAGTCTCATCAAAGCCACGACCTAATATGCAACCAGGATATTCATATTTAGCTTTACCTATTATTCCATTTGTTCTTTTATGAATATGCCCCAAAGCAAAATAATTAATATTTTTGTTTTCTAATTTTTTTAAATCAATAAAATTTTTATCTCTTGAATTAAAAATATCACCATGAAGCATCATAATATTAAATTTATCAGTTGTAAAAGGCATATAATTATATAAAACAGAATTATCATCACTAAGCTCATATCCACTAATTCTAACATCATCCTTAATGTAAGATTTTACGCCATCAAAGGTATGTAAATTAGCAATTTCATCATTATATTTTGAAGATGAATCATGATTACCTCTTATATAATAAAAATCAATATTGGGATTAATCCTAATAGAATCATAAAAAAACTTTTTATCATTTATCAAAACAGAATTCCTATCAAAAATATCACCAGACATAATTATAGTATTAATATCATTTTCTTTAGCAAAATCAATAACATGTAAAAATGCATTTCTTAATTTATTATTAAGAGTTCTTTTAATCTCTTCAGGCATTCTTTCAAATTTTGAGCCAATATGTAAATCTGCAAAATGTATAATTTTCATATAAACCACTCCATAACAAAAATCTATTAATATTTTAACATTATTTATAAAATAGGTAAATATAAGATGAATAATTCAAATTTTAATTTAAAAAATGTCACTTTAAATCATTTTAAAAAATTGTCGATTTATTACGATTAACATTAAAAAACTGTGAGTTTTTTTCCTCACAGTTTATTTTGAATAATACCAATTAAATTAGCTTTTAAATTATCATCATAAATATCCTTATTAGCAAGCTTAATAGGATAAGCATCATTATCATTTTTAATACTTAAATATACTTTACCACATTTACCATTATTAGGAATACTCAAAGATAATTTTTCAATATTATTTGTTTTTAAGCATTGATCATACTTTTCTATTGATTCATCATCATAACAAACATAAACCTCTATTTTTTTATTTCTTAATAAATTACCAAAGCCTTTATTTTCAATTTCAAGATTCAAAAAAATATCATTATCATTATATGATATAATAGATTTCTTTAAAACAAAACGATAACCTAAATGAGCATTAATATAATCATACGCAGATACACCATAAAAAATACTATCATTACCACAATTTTTATTATATTTTGTGCTTTTCCATTTTTTAATTACCTCATCATTCCATGCTTGATTTAAATAAGATAAATGCATTAAATTCATTTCAAAAAGACACTTATCAATGTCATGAAGTGTTGAACTAGGAACAACAACCTCACCTCCATAGGGTAAATGATTTGTTTGTTTTTCTAACCAATTTATTTCTAGTTCGCGATTTGAATATGTACCTAAATCACTACTTGAACCTAAATAACCATCATTAAAAATACCTAAACGATAGCCAATATTATCTTTATCTACTCTATAACTAGAAATATCATTTATATCTATTTTCAAATAGTTATAAATCATTTTAGGTGTTCTAACAAGAATAGGAATATTATTAACATTTTTTAAAAATGCATCAATAACAATATTAATTGTTTCTTTATTAGCACATGCACTTGAATGTATCTCTCCCCATGGACCTATCATTCCGGCTTCAATAGCTGTAATACAATCCTCGTATTTATTTAAAATAGGTGCTAATTGCTTAATATGGGTTTCTATCATACTAATACTAGGCTCTTGATCCTTTTTTCCTTCATAATTATGATCATAAGCAAATCTAATAATAACATTTTTTTCTTTTACCAAATATTTAAAAAGCATTTTATCAATATTTTCTAAATCAGCATCACCAAGTACCTTATCCTCTAAATTATTATATTTAGAAGAAAACTCACTTAAATCCATCCTTAAATGATACAACCTTGTTTTATCATTTATAACATAATCCTTATCCTTAAAATCATCTTTAACTTGAATACATACAGGGCTATAAAAGCCTTGATCAGGATTATCAACATGTATCGCTTCTTCATCTGTAATAACTTGTTCATAAGTTTTTAACTCATCTTGTATTACATTCTTATTACATGATGTTAATATTACAATTAAAATTAAATTAAAAATTATACTTAATTTTTTCATTTTAATCACACTCTTTTTATTTCTAAATAATCACCTTAATAATATGTTTCATTTTATCAAAATAAAGTTTTAACCCTATAAAATAACATTATCCAAAGTTCAATGATTGTTTTTGATAGTTATAACAATAAAGCTTAGGTAAATATTTATCAAAAACTTTAGCAAGATTTATTAAATCTTTTAACAATTACTTTTTATTAATCCAAACAACTAATAAATGGCTTATCAGCTTCAGCAAAATCCATTTTCTTCATTTCTTCTTTTGAAGCCCACTTATAATCCGTATGTTCTGTAAGCGTTAGATTTCCTTTAATTAATTTACATTTATAAGCATATAATGTAATTCCAAAATCATCAAATGGCTCAATATGATGATATTCATATGAAGATGAACCAATATATTTAATTGGCAAAATCTCAGATTTTAATTCTTCCCTTATTTCTCTTACAATCGTTTCTTCGTGTGTTTCTTCTTTTTCTACCTTTCCACCAGGAAATTCCCATTTTCCCATCAATGCTCTTTCTGGACCTCTTTTACAACAAAATACATTGCCTTCCTCATTTTCAATTAATGCACATACAACTTCATAATGCTTCATATCACTTTTCCTCTTTTTCTTCTAGAATGTTGAAATCTAAATAATATTCAGGATCAACTTTTTTATCAAGTACGATATCGGTTAATAATGTTGGTGATTTTTTATCATTTTCCATAGTAAATGATTCTCTAATATTTGTGAATTTACCAGTACCAAAATAAGTAAATGGCAACGTAATTCCATCTTCTTGTTTTATCTTTCTCACAAATAAATGTACAACCTTTGTTTCAAGTATTTTTTTACCAATAGAATTATTTAAAGTTGTATTTGTTTCGGATTCCCATTGAAATATATTAGGCGAAATAAACTTATCTTTATATTGTAATCTTCCATCAACGCCAACACCCTTATTTAATCCAACATAACAATAGGTTTCCATTGTTTCTAATTCAAATTCTGTGCCTTTAACAGACATTAATCCATCCTTTAGTCTCACCATTTGAATTTGTTCTTTGTAATAATTACCTAAATATTTAAATTTACCATCATATTCACCAAATTCATTATCACATCTTGTAAGACCATATTCAAGTAAATCAGCCATGTACTTCAAAAAATCATCATTAAAGATTTCAACATTTAACTTATTATCAACAATAATATTTTGTTTATTTAAAATATGTAAGGCGTTATTTAAAGTTTCAATTGTCACTTTACTGTTATAGCCAACAAGTTTATTTAAATGTAAATCTTCACTTAATAATTGATTAATAATTAAATATTCATCATCACGTACAAGTGGTAATAATTCTGAAACATTATCAATAAATTCAATTTCATTATCGTCAAACAAAGGCAATCCAACTTCATCAATCTTCTTTAAAAATGAATAATAGGATTTATTCTTATTACCTATTTTTGATTTAATAAAGCGAATCAAATCGGGAGCAATTTCACTATCAAGATAATCCATATGTGTTGGGTACGTTTCCTTATTTAAATACATTTTAAAGTTTTCATAATCCTTCTTCATAAAATTCTTCTTATTGAAATTAGCCTTATCTAAATAACTAATAATATCAGACTTAGCTAAATCATCAAAGAATATTTTTACACCAGGTATTTGAAAACTTGAAAAATTTGTCTTAATTAAATCCTTTAAATACGCTTTTTCAGTATAAGTTGTTTTACCTAAAGTTCCTAAAGCTAAAGCTATTTGAATAGATCTATCATAATTATTACCAATAAAATCAAGTACTGTTAAATATTCTTTATTGTTATATTTACGTAAACCACGTCCAAGCTGTTGAAGGAAAATAGTTGATGATTCTGTTGGTCTTAAAAATAAAACCATATTAACAGCAGGAATATCAACACCTTCATTCAAAATATCTACAGTACAAATAATTTCTAATGACTTACTATCATCCTGTAAATCCTTAAACGCCTTAACTCTTTCACCTAAATTATTACCACCAGTAAGAGAAATTGCATCATAGCCAAGCATACAAAATTCACTAGCCATCAAATTAGCATGATCAATGCTTGTACAAAAAGCAATACACTTAAGTTTTTCATTTTCCTTTTTATGCTTATCAATTTGAGATGCAATAAAATTAACATTTATTGTTTTTGCTATTTCATTAGCAACCTTAGATTTATTAGCTGATGAATAGTCAGCAAACTCATCTCTTATTGCATAATAATGAAATGGAACAACTAAATCATTGATTATAGCATCTCTAAGCCTTAATTCAAAAGGAACATTATTTTCAAATAGTCCAAAAACATCTTGATTATCCATACGTTCAGGTGTTGCAGTTAACCCTAAAATAAATCCAGGCTTAAAATAATCCATTATTGACTTATAGCTCGAAGCACTCGCGTGATGACATTCATCAAGGCAAATGTAGTCAAATTCATTAGGATCAAATTCATTTAAATGTTTTGACATCATTGTATTTGATGCAAATAAAAAATCAACATCAGTATCCTTAATTTGACCATTATACATACCATAAGATCTTTCTGCTCCAAAAACCTTTTGGAATGTTAATACTGCTTCTCTTAAAATTGAATCTCTATGAACAACAAATAATAATTTCTTAGCATCATAGTTCTTAGCATCGAAGGCTACAAGAAAAGTTTTTCCTGATCCAGTAGCCGCAATGACAAGAGCTCTTTTTACACCTAAATCCCTATTTCTTCTTAATTCCTTTAAAGCCTTTCTTTGCATTGAATTAGGTCTAATTCCTTCGACCTCAGGATTAAAATAGTCCATATCCCATTTTTCAATGGCATAATCTAATGCAGTAGAATAGCTTTTAATTATTTCATTAGTTAATTCTTTAGTTTGATTCCATAGCATATTATATTCTTTATAGGCAGCTTCAATAGATTCCATTTCTTCAATTGAATGTAGAGAAACGTTCCATTCCACATTTTTTAGCAATGCAAATCTAGTAATATTAGAAGAACCAACAATAACTTCATAGGAACTATCATATTCGAATAAATAGCCTTTAGAGTGAAATCCATTTTCCCCAAAGCAATTATAATCAATATGGCATTTAAAATTAGGATACTTATTCATCCAATTCAAAAACGTTCTTAAAGAAGCAATATCAGTAAAATTTTGATAAGTAGATGTAATAATTCTACCTTTAGTACCACGTTCTAATGTTTCTTCCAATTCTCTTTCTATTAATACTAATCCCGCTTTTTTTATAAAGCTAACAGATAAAGAAAAGCTATTACATTCCTTTAAAGAAGCTTTAATTTTATCCAAAAATGTCGTTTTACTATAATTAGTTAAAAACATATCCTTCATTTTATCAACCTCTATTTTATACAGTATACCAGGTTTTGACAATTATTTACAGATTTTTTTAACAAACCACAAAAGTAAATTTTCTTTAATATTTGTTAATTAGGATATTCAATTTTCAATACAACTATTTTACTTATTTAAAATTAGATAAATAGAGATATCAACTAAAAAAAATTACAATGCTATTTTGTTTTTCTAATAATTAAAAAAATATAAAGATATCAATTTTTACAATAATTTAATTTTATCTTTCTTTTTTAAATATTTAATGATACAATAGCCTTAAAGAAAGTTGGTACGTATAATGAAATTAAAGCATATACTTCTACTACAACTTCATATTTCAACTATTAGCCTTGTTGCGTAAAAGCAATAAGGCTTTTATTTTTGATAAAACTTGGAGGAAAACATATGATTAAAGAAAATAATAACAATATTTTCGAAAAAGATTATTTCAATGATTTACAAAAAATTAAAGAAACTAT
>CAKQEA010000006.1 GCA_934229785.1 uncultured Anaeroplasmataceae bacterium | reverse complement strand
ATAGTAAGGGCAGAGTATGAGGCAGCCTTAAAGAAAAAATATGATAAAGAAAGAGAGCTTGAAATTAAAAGACTCAAGGAAGAGAAGCTTAAGGCTGAAGAGATTGCCAAACAAGATAAGGAAGCAAGAATTGCTGCTGAAAAAGAGAAAACCCAAATTGTTAAGAGCCTCTATCAAAATGGTGTTTCTATTGAATTAATAGCTAAATCCTCTAATTTATCTATTGATGAAGTTAAAAAAATAATTGGTTAATTATAAAACTACTTGTTAATTAACATTTTATTTAATACTAAAACAAATAAATTTAATCAAAATAAAATAGGGAGTAGCCTAAGATAATTTGAATAAAAGATAATCAAATTATTTAGGGTTACTCCCTTTTGTTAATGTTAGGAGTTCTTTCTATTTGTTATGTTCAATCAAAAAGTTGGGGACATATCATTAATATTACCATTAGAAATAAGCCACTTATAAAAGAGGTAGATACTATAGCATTAAATGATAGTAAATTACTATATCAATAGATTTATATTAGGTATTTGATGTGTACCATTATAGAATATTATTACCAACTTTTGGGTTGAACTTAACAAAAAAAGCAGATTTTTCTACATATTAAATTAATAACATGTAGAAAAATCTACTTAACATGCAACTTTATGAGCAAGTCTTAGCTTGTCTGCAATCATTGCGATAAATTCTGAATTTGTTGGTTTACTCTTATTATAGCTAATAGTGTAGGCAAATATCTGAGAAATTGCATCAACATTGCCTCTATTCCAAGCAACCTCAATTGAATGTCTAATTGCTCGTTCAACACGTGATGATGTTGTGTTGAATTTTTTGGCTACGGTTGGATATAAGACTTTAGTGATGCCACCAAGTATTGTTACATCATTATATACCATTGTTATTGATTCTCTTAAATACATATAGCCTTTAATATGAGCAGGTACTCCAATTTCATGAAGTAATTCAGTTATTTCAGTATCCAAACCTTTTTCTTCCTTAGCTTGAGTTTCCTTTAAATTGTAAGTATTACCTGTAGTAGAATTATCTTTTAATAATGCTTGTATTACTTTTTGAAGGTTGTTTAAATCAATTGGTTTAACAATAAAATAGTCAGCACCAAGCTGTGATGCCTTCATCATCATTGCTTCAGTATTGAAGGCCGTTAGCATAACAATTTTTTTAGGTCTATTGTATTTTTTTGATGTGTTAATTTCATTTAAAACATTAACACCATCAAGCTCAGGCATAAAAACATCAAGAAGAAGAATGTCACAAGACTCCTTCTCTAAATGATTTAAAAGTTCCTTTCCATTACAAAATGATTTTACTACGTCTATTCCTGGCTGTAGCTTTAAAAATTCTCCAACCATTCCTAGTAATTCTTTGTTGTCGTCAGCTATGATTATTTTTGCCATATATTATTCCTCCCCTTTTGGCGTTTACGCTTGAAATAATATTTTAAAAAAACTTATATAGCAATACATTTCCTATAAATTAAATATATGTTTTTTTTATTCAAAATACTTCGACATTTTTCTTTTGTCATATTATAGCATACCATATCGAAAATGTCGAAACATGTCGAAATCAATTCTTGTTATATTAAACAATATATTTTTTTATGTTTTTTTGCTAATATTTCACCAAAAGTTAGTAAATGAACATCTATAATGCTATTATTCAATTTAAACTACCTTATTGTTTATTTTCTTAAATTTGGATAAACGTATAATAATTAATCATTTAAATATAACAAAACAGCAAGCTCAAACTAATTGGCTTGCTGTTAATGTTAATTATTAAAGTTATCATTAAAGTATTTCATAAAATCTATTACATATTGAGCGGCATCAAGTTTGTTTAATTCATGAACCCATGGTTCACGATTTGATAAATCAAGATTTTCACTATATTCATAATATCTTGCGGTTTTATCTCTATTAGTATTATTCCATTTATTAAAGCCTAATGGATTAACATTATTAGTCATTTCACATAATATATAGGCTGCACAACCATAGTCTCTCCATGGTCTTGATAAATATACACCTTTAGTTTCAAGAGGGCATATAATTTGGCATTTATAGAATAAGTAGCCATATGGTATATCTAATGTGTGAGAAGGAGCAGAAATATAGGAGTTTGATTCAAAATTGTTTGCTTCATTTCTTTTTAAGACTTTAATTACACAATTTTCAAATAAAGCAGTGGCACCACCAAAAATAAAATCAACATCGCCTTCAATTATACAGTCAGTATATTTTTGAAAAGTTTTATTATTACTTAATAGATATTCTTGAAAGCCTGTGTTACTATAGCGCTCTATTATATTATCAGGCATTGGGCCTGTAAATAATGTATCCTGTGCCCCTTTAATTATGCACTCCTCACACGTAAAATTTGTTCCTAATACGCTTAAGGCAACAGCTTGTCCATATTTTTTTGATGGTACAGATGTGTTTTCTATTGTAATATTTTCAATTGATACATTATTTGCTTTAACAAGAACAGTATATGTTCTAAAAGTATTACATTCGTTACCATCAGGCATTATTTTATAGAAATGGTCATTATTTGAAATAATGGTATTTTCCTTTGATTCACCAATTATTTGAATGTTATTGGTAAAAATTTCAACCTTTTCGTGATAAATACCATCTTTTAAGTAAATAATATCTCCTGAATGAGCATTTTTTAAAGTTTCATTTATTGAAATGTTTGGATTTAGTTCATATCTCATATTTTCACCTCGAAATTATTTTATCATAATTATAAATAAAACTCTACACAATGTATATTCTTAATCGTTTAAGTGAAAAATGAAGATTTTTGTGAAATAAAAAAGTAATCGTTTTCTATTGACTAATATTTTTAATAATGCTAAAATAGGTTGTGAATTGTGAAAGCGTTCTACATTCATGGCGATGAAAGCGCTATGAAAATGTAGCTTTCAGCAAAATGGGGTGTTATTATTAACCTTAAGGGGTATAGAGCTGTTGACCTATTATTATTACTTGTTATAGGTTCTATCCTAGAAGGATTTGCTACTAAGGTTAGCGGGATGGTTTTATCTGCTGCGCCCACTTTTACGTTTTCACTGTTGATAATGTATGTGGCAGTTGCAAGATGGAACCTATGGGGGTTATTGTTAGCTCCTGTGTTAGCTGCAGCAAATTATTTAGGTGGAAGATATAATGATATCTTATACTTAGGTGCAACATATGATTGGAAATTATATTTATCAACTGCAATTGGACTAATGAGTGTTGGCTTGAATGTAATTTTCTTTAAAAAATTTAAAACAAAAAAAGTTGTTAATCAAACATGGGCAGCCATTGGATTAATACTTTTAGATTATGTAGTCTTTTGTTTATTACAATTTGTTTCATATAGGTTACTTACAAGCGGTAGTTTAATGAAGCGTGGGTATGTTGAGTATGTATACACATTGTATAATCAAGAAGATGGTGGAACAAAAACCCAAATTATGAATTTGTGCTATTATGGTGAGTTAAGTTCTATTTATAATACTTTTGGACTTGCAGTAGCAATAATTGGGGTAATGGTGTTAAGGTCTCAAGGGGTTATCAATAATGTTGTTGATAAGCTTATTGAAGATAAAGAAATTGCAGAACAAAACAGAATTGATGAGCAAACATTTTCTATTGAAGAAGTTGAAGAAGATGAAAAGTCTGATACTGCAATAAAGAAAGAAGATTCTGAGTCGTCTAACACAACAGATTCGGAAGAAAATTAGTATTAAAGGATGGTGTGTTGTTATGCAAAAAATCGTACAAGCAGATCAGAGCGTTGTTGATGAAGTTGAACGTACAAAATGGAAACGTACATTAACTACATTAGCTAAGGATTGGCGTTTATACGTATTATTAATCCCAATGTTAGCATTCCTTATTCTATTTAAGTATTTCCCTATTGGCGGAATCTTAACTGGTTTTAAATGGGGTGATGACAATTCACAATTGTATAACTCTCAGTGGGCTGGTTTATATTGGGTACAAGATATTTTTGTTGGTAGTAATTCAGCATTATTCTGGAAAGCATTTAGAAATACATTTGTTAACTCAATGTATGGTTTAATTATAGGATTCCCTATTCCAATTGTGCTTGCATTATTATTTAGTGAAATTAAATGTAAAGGTTATTTGAGTTTCTTACAGGTTGCCTCATATTTACCTCACTTTGTATCATTAGTTGTTGTTACAACAATTATTTCTTTGTGGTGCCAAGGCCCAATTAATGGAAAAGCTGGTGGTTTCTTATACCAGATTATGGAAAAAGTTGGTGCAACAGTAGCAGATAATGGTGGAAAATTTGAAACTAACTTGCTATATGCTCCAAAGTTCTTTAGACCAATTTATCAGGTGTCTGGTATTTGGGAAGCAGCAGGTTATGGTTCAATTGTATATTTTGCAGCAATTTTAGCAATATCACCAACAAGCTATGAAGCAGCAAGAATTGATGGTGCGTCAAAATTACAACAAATCCGTTATGTTACATTCCCTGGTATGGCTCCTACATTAACAATTATGTTAATTACAAGAATTGGACATATTCTAAATATAGGTTATGAAAAAGTTATTCTATTAGTTAATGAAAAGCGTGAAGCATGGGAAACCGCTGATGTTATCTCTACATTGGTTTATCGTATGTCTGGTAAAGCTGGTGTTGAAGGAATTATACCAATTCCTCAAATTGGTATTGTAGCTGACTTGTTTAATGCGGTAATTGCTATGTGTCTAGTTTTAGGTGCTAATGCTATTAGTAGACGTGTATCATCTACTTCATTATTCTAATTTAGGAGGAAATGAAAGATGAAAAGACTAGATAGAACAGAAATAATTTTTAAAATTTTATCTTATGTTATCTTAACAGTATTTGCACTTGCATGCTTATATCCATTCGTTTATATTTTAGCAAACTCTGTATCAGGAAAAGATGCAGTAGAGTCTGGTACTGTTTATTTATGGCCAAAAGACATTCAATTTGGTGCGTATAAATATGTTATTCAGTCTAAAGCATTTTGGTTATCTTATTGTAATACATTCTTTATTACAATGTATGGTACATTAGTTTCAATGCTTGTAGCTATCACTGGTGCTTATGCGTTATCTAAGCCAAGATTAATGTTTGGTCGTGGATTTAACTTTATGTTAGTATTCACTATGTGGTTTAATGCTGGTATGATTCCAACATTACAAAACTTCATTCGTTTTGGTGTTACTAATCGTATGATGTTCATTATTGCTTTAGGTTTTAATGCATTTAATATTATCTTATTACGAAACTATTTTGCAGGTATTCCTACAGAAATAGAAGAAGCAGCAACTATCGATGGTGCTACAGAATTCCAAATTTTATCTAAGGTTTATATTCCTATGTCAAAATCTTCTATAGTAACAGTTGCTATGTTCTATGCTGTTTCTCGTTGGAATGGTTATATTTGGGCACAAATGCTATTAGGTGAAGATGATCAACCATTAACAGTGTTTATTAAAGTAACTCTTCAAACAATTCTTAACCAAGTTGAACAATCAGGTACAACTGATCCTAAGTTGGCCAATGTTTCAACATATGCATTACAATATGCATTCATTGTTTGTTCTATCATTCCAGTCATCGTTATATACCCTAAATTGCAAAAGTATTTTGCAGCTGGTGTTAACGTTGGTGGAGTTAAAGAATAATAGATAGAAAAAGGAAAAGGAGAAAAGAAAATGAAAAAGAAAACATTCGCTTTATGCGGAATTGCAGCTTTGAGTGCTTTATCATTAGCAAGCTGCAACAAAAAACCTGATGGACCTTCTAAGACTAGCAAGGGACTAGATATTTACATCAACTACAATGGTTCATCTGGTATTACTTATCGTGGTTCATCTGCTTATACTAACCCAGTAGAGAACAACACAAACTATACTCAAGGAACATTATTACCTACATGGGTAGCATATTCTGAGTATATGGCAAAAGAAGTTGAAGTAGATTCATATAATTTACGTGATGCTTCTGGTTACACAACTAGTAAGGATGATGATACATATAATCTAGTTAAAAACAACAACTACACTTCAGATAGTGATAAGTCACAAAATGTTGATTTATTCTATAATACTGTAGGAAACATTAACAAGATGGGTGCTGCAGGTGAGGCAGTTGACTTATTAGAACATCTTGATGTTATGCCTAATTTTGCTGAATTCTTAAAGAATAATCCAACTATTAAGTCTAACATGATTAAGAGTGGTAAGATTTTCTATACACCATATTTCGATGGATATAATGATATTGAAAGAATGTTCATCATGGATACTTCTATTACTAAGAAAGTATTAACTAAGGGTGCAAACTTTGATACATCTACAACTAATGGTGGTTCAAATGCTTCTGCCAATGTTGTTCAATCAGGTACATATAAGCCATATATGGGTGAGAAGAATTATGGAGCAGCTTCTATTTCTGGTGGAAAGATTACAGTTGATGTTTCTGTAAATGGTGAAAAGAAGCAAATTCAATTAACTGAAACTAAAAATATTATTGCTCAACAAAATGAGTTACTTGCAAAGGGTTGTACAGGTAAGCAATTAGCTGAACAGTTTATTACATATCTTGAAACAGCTTATGCAGGAAACGTTGGTACAGATAAGACTTATAAAGAATTACATGAAATATTTACAAGTGAGTCTGCAGCATATACAACAGATGATTTGATTGCATTAATGCGTGTAGTTAAAGCTAATCCTGGTTTAATTACTGGTGATGCTAATAGTGAAGTAGTTACATTCTTCCCACGTGGTGAGGCAAATAACCGTGTTGATAACATTGCTGATTTACTTCAATTATGGGGAGTTCAAGGTCTAGATGGTAAGAAAGAAATGCTTTATTTCACACCAGATGGAAAGATTAATGATGCAGCTTCTAATGTAGAAACTTATAATGCTTTAAGCAATATTTCTGCAATGTATGATGAGGGATTAATCTTGAAAGAATTCTATACTAAGCCAGCAAGTACAAGTGGTACTAGATATTTAGATAAATATTTCAAAAAGACTTCAAAAGATGCTGCATATGGTTTCATGATGTATGATTATTCTGCAGCAAACTGTGCATCTAACGATATGGTTGATGGTATAGGTACTGATCCAGCAAAGAGACAAAATGGCTTTGAAGCAAACTTTACACAAACAGGAATTACACCTGTATTACCTCCACTAGCATATTGGCAAAATGGTGGAACAGAGGGTAAGTATACTAAGTCTTTAATGCGTTATGCTGAATCATCTCGTTCATTAAAGTCAAATTCTTGGTGTATTCCTTCAACTTCTGATAATATTGAAGATGCATGTAAATTAATGGATTATATGTTCTCTGAAGAGGGTGCAAAGATTCAGGATTTCGGTCCATCTCAATATTGGGTAACTGCTGATAAGACTAAGTGGAATACGATCGGTGGAGAGAAAGCTCCTGAATTCAATTCAACAATGAAACAAATGATTGCAAGTTCTGGTAAGGATTTCTGGTCATTCATGCGTGAAAATATTGGTTCTACACATGGTATTGGTTGTATAAGATCTGCTGCTTTGGATGTTACTGCTACAAATTCTTATGGACAAGTTGGCTTAAATAATGTAAAGAGCGCAATTGCTGATGGTGTATTATGCTTAGCTAAGGTTGATAAGTATACTACAAATAAGTTTGATACAACAGTTCCTACTGCAGGTTATGGTTCAGTTACAACTGAAAATTCTAAGAAGTATGCTGGTGTTACTGCATTCTGGTCTTCTGATAAGTGTGCTGAAAAGCCTTCTGGATGGACATTAGTTGTTACTTCTAGTTATTCTACTTACTTTGATGAAAATGGTAATTTCAAATTTGAAAATAATACTAATTTAGGTAAGGATGCAAATAGTGCTGATTATTCTGCAAAGACTATTCAAGAACAATTAAGTGCAAGAAAGACTGTTTACTTATACACTATGGCTAATGGTTTAGGTAAGGATTATGTTCCTACTTCAGCTAAGCCACAAAACTAAAATTTAATTTTGATTTAATTAGGATCATGTACAGAGGTAAATCCTCTGTACATGAATTATCCTTTTTTAGGAGGTTAAAAAATGTTTAAATTTTTAACGAAAAATTCAAAGTGGGTTTTCCTGATCTTTGGTATAATTATTGGTGTTGTTATTCTTGGAGCGTTATGCTACATGACTCAATATACACATATACATGTTTATTACATTAAAAATGCAAAAGGTGTTGTTTCATTTTTCTCAGATACTGAAAATGCCTTTGGAAATACTAATCAGAACTTAGTTAATTTCTTCCAATACACTGAGGATACAACATTTCAAAAAGATTTTATTGCAAATTATGCAAATATTGTTTATGATTTCCAAGTTGCAATGAGTTCATTTAATGATTTAATTATTATTTATGGTATTATTTCATTAATATGCTTTGCAGGATTATTAATTTTAGGAAATCATAATAGAAGAATTTATTATAAGAGTAACTTATATGGAGGAATTGCACTTCCATTGATTCCAATAATTTTCTCAATTGTAATGATTATTAAAAACACTTCATTAATGGGTATTTTTAATAAGAATAAGGAATTATTTAATCGAGTTTCTGTTATTCAAGATTTAGATTATCTTGAGAGTGAGAATCTTAATTATAGTGTAGATTTTTTAAGAGAACGTTATTCATGTGATGCTACAACTTATATCTTATTTGATATTTTATTTGCTATAGTTTTAATTTATTCTTTATTTTTAATTGTTGTTTCAATTAAAAAGTATAAATTAACTGCTGCAGATAGAGCTAAAGTTTTAGAAAAGGCGGTAGAGAACAATGATTAATGATGGAATGGAAAATAAGACATTAAATTCTGTATCAGATCTTGAATTCAATAAAAATTCAGTTGAAATGATGCGTTACAGAGTTAATGCTTTATCAAATAAATTAGGTTTTGGTGCCTTATTTTGTAGTATAATAGCTGCATTTATATGCTTAAATAGTACAAATCCTATTACATTTGCTGTTATTCTTAAGATTATGTTAAATATCATAATTCTTTTAGGTGGATTTTTATGTTGTGAAAAAGCAAAAAATTACTCTAAAGAAGGTTCAATTGCTTTAATTGTTATGGGTGGAGTTTGCATCGCTAGAATTTTTTGGATTCCACTTCAATTATTGATTTATTATCCAATTTATGTTAACGCAATGGAGGCTGGTGATAAAGCAACAGCTGATAATGCGGCAAAATATTTGGGACAAACAATTACAGGTCATTGGACAGGTGGTTTGACTAGATGGATAACATATAGTGGTACAGTAAGAGGAATTGTTGCAATTGTATTCTTAGCAGCAGCAGCAGTATTATTTATTGCAGCAGGTTTAATCGGAGTCAAGAGATCTATTAAATTAAATACTTATCTTGATAGTTTAAAGAAGTAGGAGGTATTAGAAGATGGCTTTAGACGTTGTTTTAAAAAATGTAAATAAAGTATATCCTAATGGCTTCCATGCGGTATATGACTTTAATATTGAAATTGAAAAAGGTGAATTCATTGTATTAGCTGGTCCTTCTGGATGTGGTAAATCTACTACATTAAGAATGGTTGCAGGTCTTGAGGGTATTTCATCTGGTGATTTAATTATTAATGGTAAAAAGGTTAATGATGTAGCACCTAAAGATAGAGATATTGCGATGGTTTTCCAAAATTATGCTTTATATGCACACATGACAGTATATCATAATATGGCATTCTCTTTAACAATACGTAAGGTTGATCCAGTTGAAATTCATGCTAGAGTTATGAAGGCTGCTGAAGTTTTAGGTCTTGTTCCATATTTAAATAGAAAGCCTAAACAATTATCTGGTGGTCAACGTCAACGTGTTGCTGTTGGTCGTGCTATTGTTCGTGACCCAGTTGTATTCTTGCTTGATGAGCCATTATCAAATCTAGATGCAAAGCTTCGTGGTACAATGCGTAAGGAATTAATGATGCTTCATGAAAGATTAAATGCTACATTCTTATATGTTACTCATGATCAAATTGAAGCTTTAACATTAGCATCTCGTATTGTTGTTATGAAGGATGGTTATGTTCAACAAATTGCAACTCCAAAGGAAATGTTTGATAAACCTGAGAACTTATTTGTTGCAGGCTTTATAGGAACTCCTCCAATGAATTTTGCAAATGGTATTATTTCTAATGACTTACAGTATTTTGAACATAATTCTGGAATTAAATTGAAATTAAATGAACATCAGTCTGAAATTTTAGGTAGTTACGCTGGTAAGCAAGTAGTTATGGCTATTAGACCTGAATATATTCATATTGATGATGCATTCTTAGCTACACATAAAGATTCACAATTTGAAATGAATATTGAACTTACAGAATTCTTAGGTGCTTATCACTTATTATATGGTGATTTTGGCGGAGAAAAGGTTATTGCTAAGGTTTATACAAGAGAACCTGTTACAGCAACTAAGTTAACCGCAGCATTTGATATGGAAATGGTTCATTTCTTTGATGTTGAAACTACAAAGAGAATTCGATAGGAGGTTCATATCATGGAAAATAAGGAAAAAGAAAAAAATGTTTTAAAAATGTTTGGTACATATTTAAAGAATGTATTATTTGATTTTATTACATCATTTAAATATAATAATATGAAATTAGCTGGTTTATTGGTTTGTGTTCCGGGAGTATTCTTAGGATTCTTCTTGTCATTCCATGCTCCAGTTGTAAAAAGTATTGCATTTAATATGACAGAAACTACATATTATAAGGGAATTAGTTTTGATCCGACTGGTATTTTACTGTTCTTGTTAATATTGTTTGGTATTCTAAATATTTTTATGGGTGTTTCAATGATGAATCAAAAGAATTTAGGATCAGTTGTAAGAGCAACAATTACTTCATCAATTGTTGTAATTTGTGGTGCTGCTTACATTGCATTATTATTAATTTTCGTTCAAGGTGTTAATTCTGGTGCAATTAAGATTACAAAGGAAAATATTGTAGATTCTAATTTCATCGTTTCAGTTGTTTCAGTTATTGTATCAATTGTTTGTTCTATTGTTGGTGTTGTTTTAGGATACATCAAATACGATAGAACATATGAAAAGGTAGATAGATAATGAAAAAAAATAAAAAAGGCGATTTGAATCAAGAAATTAATCCTTATCAGGTTGATAAGTTGTCAAGAATTCCTTCTTGGATAATCATCTTTTTTATAAAGTATTGGGCAGCTGCGGCTGCCGTTTTCTTTATAGCAATTGGTGGTCAAGGTATTGGTTTTGATTTTACAAAGGGTGATTTTTCTGATTATGCACAAAATCTTTCATTTACTTTTGTTCTTGTTGTAATGATTGGTTTATTTTTAGCTTTATTTCAAACATATATTGTTAGGCCAATTGTTAGATTGATGTACAATAGAAGAAATAATACTTATAAATATAATATGATAAATGTTAAAGGTTTTAAAGCTTTTTTAATTTCACTAGTTTATAGTATGATTCTTTCAATTGGACTACTTGTGATGACTATATTTTTAAGTTCTCATGGACTTGTATTAGATCCTTTTGGAACAACTGGTGGTCAAGGTATTGAACCTTTTACTTATGGATTTTGTTTTTTGATTTTAGATTCTATTTGTTTATTAATTAAATATTTAATTACAAGTTTGATGGCTAGAATTGTTTACAAGAAGCAAATTTTAGCAGATTAATATATGTTGTACTCATATATAAGAAAAAAATAGGAGAATATATAGTCAAAAGTACAATTTGATTATATGTATTGATTTATGAATTTTAATGTGATTTTTCTAAGCTCAAGAAGCTTTACAATTGAATTAGATAATAAAGATATATATCATACATCTAATTATTCTCTATATATTAATGATGTATTGTATGCTGAAGCCAATGCAAATGTTTTATCAGTTTATGATTTAAATCCTAATACAGAATATAAGGTTAGTCTAAAAATTAATAATGATGTATTTGATAAAATTATTAAAACTGATTATGAATATGTTTCTTTGAATGTTAAAAAGTTTGGTGCTAAGGGTGATGGTACTACCTTAGATACAGCATTCATTCAAGGATGTATTATGGCTTGTCCTGATAATGGTAGAGTTTATTTTCCAAAGGGTGAGTATTATACAGGTCCTTTATTTTTAAAAAGTAATATAACAATTGAACTTGCTGAAGGTGCACATTTAATTGGGGATATAGATAGAACACATTATCCTATTTTACCTGGTGTAACATATACATCTGATGAAAAAGATGAATACAATTTAGGCTCATGGGAAGGTAATCCGCTTGATTGTTTTGCTAGTATTATCACTGGTATTAATGTATCAAATGTTAAGATTATAGGTAAAGGTGTTATTGATGGTAATGCTCAAAATAGTGATTGGTGGGATGATGTTCGTACTCGTAGGATTGCATGGCGTCCTCGTGGAGTATTTTTAAATCATTGTAAAAATATAGCATTACAAGGTGTAACAGTTACTAATACACCTTCTTGGAATTTGCATCCTTATTTTTCTGATGATTTAAAGTTTATTGATTTAAAACTCATCAATCCTAAAAATTCACCTAATACAGATGGATGTGATCCTGAATCTTGTAATAGTGTTGACATTATTGGTGTTTATTTTTCTGTTGGTGATGATTGCATTGCTATTAAATCTGGTAAGATTTATATGGGAAGAAAGTACAAATTACCATCATCTAATTTTAATATTAGAAATTGTTCTATGAATTTTGGTCATGGAGCAATAGTTCTAGGAAGTGAAATGTCTGGTGGTATTAAAAATATTACTGTTTCTCAGTGCTTATTTAATCAAACGGATAGAGGCCTAAGAATTAAGACTCGTAGGGGTAGAGGTAAAGATGCTGTCATTGATGGTATAGTATTTGAAAATATTAAAATGACAGAGGTATTAACACCACTTGTTGTTAATATGTTCTATTATTGTGATCCAGATGGACATACTGAATATGTCTATTCAAAGGAAAAGTTACCTATTGATGATAGAACACCATATTTAGGTAAATTTACATTTAAGGATATTGAATGTAGTGATGTTAATGTGGCTGCAGGTACATTCTATGGATTACCTGAACAGCCAATTGAATCAATAGATATTGAAAATGTAAGCTTTAAGTATGCAAAAAATCCTGTATCAGGAAGACCAGCAATGATGGATGGCTTAGATCCGATGAGTGGTAAGGGCTTAATTTTTGATTATGTTAATAATGTTAATATTGTTAATGTAACGTTTGAAGGGCTAAAAGACAAAGAAATTGAAACTTTTGATGTTGCCTCAATTACTAGAAAATAATTATAGTTTTATAAAAATCACAGTATAAAAATTATTTCTGTGATTTTTTCATTTTGTTTAAAAAAAGTAATTTTCTCTTTACAAACGTTTTCAATGTGTTATAATATAAACGTAATTCGTTGAAAACATTTTCACAATATGTCGTGAAAACGTTTTTACAAAAACTATTTATAAAAAAGGGGAACATAGAAAAATGAAAAAGAAAAATATTGCTAAGGCATTAGCTTTATTATTTACAGCTAGTGCAGTTATTAGTTTAGCTTCTTGTAATAAGAATAATAATCCGACACCAAATCCGGAGCCAACTCCAGAGCCAACTCCAACACCTGAGCCAACTCCAGAGCCAACTCCAACTCCAGAGCCAACTCCAACACCTGAGCCAACTCCAGAAGTTGATGAAACTAAGATTGCTACAAAAGAGCAATTTGTGGAATTTTTAAAGAGATCATCATATAAGGATGCTGATGGTAAACCAATTACATTTACTTTAACTGCTGATATTGATATGACTGGTGCTGAATATGGTTCAGCTAAAACTTTTGATGGTATTTTAGATGGCGCAAATCATAAAGTTAGTAACATTACTTTAACTGCATCAGAAAACGAGGCTAGTCCCTCTTTATTCAAAAATATTTTAAATGGTTTAATTAAAAATATTAATTTTGAAAATGTTACTGTAACAGGAACAGGCTCTGGCCAAGGATTCTTAGCTAAGCAATCTATTGGTACATCTTATATTAATAATGTTTCATTTAAGAATGTGAATATTACTACTGATGGTCAAGGTAATAATAAAGTAGATGGCCAATGCGGATTATTAGTTGCAATCGTATATGACACATTAAATGTTTCAAATGTTGCCGTTGATGGTTTGACTATTAATGCTAAGAAATATACTGGTGGTCTTGTTGGTCAATTAAGACCAGCTGGTTCAGTTAAAGTTAATGGTGAATCAATTAGTACAACTGCAGGTTCAGTTAAACTTTCAAATGCTATGGTTAAAGCTAATATTACAGCTGGAACAGATATCGATGCTAATGGTCAATCTGTTGGTGGCGTTGTAGGATTTATGGAAGCTGGAACTAAATTAGAAATTGATGGCTTAGTTGTAGATGCTAATGTTACTGGTAGAAAAAATATTGGTATTGTTGTTGGTGATAATAAAGATGCTTCATCAGTTATTAGTTTAAAGAATGTTTTAGTTTTAGGTGGAACAGCTAAAACTACAAATGGTGGATCAGTTGCAGGTATTATCTTTGGTCAGCAAAAAGCCGATGTTGAATTTGAAAATGTTAATTATATTGATAGAGTAGTCAAGGCATATGATGAAAAAGAAGAAAATAAAATAAAAAATATGCCACTAAAAAATTTTGATGGTGATGCAATTAAGGCAGCAGATGTTACTGCTCCAACAAATGCATTTACTATTGCTGATGGTAAAATTAAATTATTAAATACTGAAATTACAATTCCTACAGATGTTGAAGTTAGTGAAGTAGCATATGGTACAATGAGTAATGGTGATGATAAGGCAACTGCTAGTTATGATGCAACAACTCATAAGTTAACTTATTCAGGTACTATCAAATATTATTCAGCAGCTGAAACAGGTGATGATAAATTTGTAGCTGGCAATTATGTATTTGTAAAATTAGCAAAGGCAGCTGATGTTACATCAAATAATGCTCGTATTTATTTAGGTAATGACCAGGTTTATACTGAAACTACTGCATCTACTGAAGGTATTTATATTCCAGCAGCATTTGGCGAAAATGGAGCCAAACCAGAGGACGTTCAATTAATTGTTCGTTGGTCTGATAATGCAGTAGATCAAACATATACAATTTCATTTGCTGATGATGTTGTTGCAGGTACTAAACTTGAAAATGGTACTTTAGCAAATGATGATGAGACTTTAACTACAACAATTGAAGGTAGCAAGATTACATATACTGCTGGAACTATTAATGCATCAGAAGATAATCATAACTACGTTACAATTAAAGTACTTGCTCCTACAGGAGTTACTAATGTGGAAAATACTGTTTGCCCTACAACTGGTGTGGTATTAACAAAGGGTGAAGGATATGTTACTTTAAAAATTGATATCACAGCAATTGCAAAAACAGCTGGTACTGAAAGAACAGAAGACTTTACAACAACATTTGATATTAAGTGGAATAATTCATCAGATGCTCAAACTTACACTGTAGAATTGAAAAAGGAAGTTAATGTTGTAGCTGCATCTGTAGCAGTTCCAACTGAACATAAATATGCATTTTCATATTCTGAAATCGATGTTAACAATTTAGAATCTACTGATGCTAATGCTGTTTATTATAATATAGAAACTTTAAATGGAATATCATTGGCTGCTGCTCAAAATATTCCTGGATTGACTTATACTGGAGAAACAACAAAGAAATATGATGGTTATAATATAACTCAGTCATGTTTAACAGGTAGCAATAGTTTTTTAAAAGTATTATCAGGAACTGTACAATATAGAGATTCTTTAAAATCATATAAGAAAGATAAGGAATCTTATAAGTCTCAAACTGGTGCATCTTGTATCGAAATACAAGGAAACTCTTTAGAAATTACTGTTAAGGGTGCAAATGCTATATTTGAGGTTTCTATTTGCTCAACATCTAGTAAAAATGTATCAGATTTTGCATTATTAGATTTGAATGATAAAAAAGTAGGCATTACATCATTTGATAATCCTAATAATAGTACTTTTACACAAAATGAGAACTTATATTCAGTTACAAATACAAAATATGTAACTCTAAAGTATACATTACAACCTGGTACATATAAGTTATGTGCTGGTTTTGAAAATAGTAGAAAAACAAGAATTAATAATATTAAATTAGTTGATACTTTTGTTGATGTTGAATAATAAAAATAATCTCATTATATTATAAGGATATATTCTTTATGGATATATCCTTATATCCATTTATATTTAGATGATTAATTTTAATCTAATGTTTTAAGGAGAAAAATATGAAAAAGAAAAAAATTTTTGGTGTTTGTGCAGTTGCAACAATTGCTGCATTATCACTTGCATCATGCCATAATGATGATGAATCAAACAAATATAGATTTGATGAAATGATTGATACACGTGAAAACGTTGATATTGATATGAATACTAAGGTAACCAGTGATAGGAGTTTAAGTAGTATTAGCGCTGATACTACAAATTTAAAGACACATTATTATATTGGAGAATCATTTGATGCTACAGGTCTAGTTGTTAAAGCGAATTATGTAGAATTCGTTGATGGTAGTGCCGTTCCATCATCTGAGATTATAACAGGTTACTACTATTCTTTAGATGAAGTTGATTTTTCAAAGGTAGGTACATATCCAGTTAATATTACTTATAGAACGGGAGCAACTATTAAGAAAACAATTTTTAATATTAATGTTACTACTTCTGAATTAGATGATTTGAATGTTGAGTATTTAGTAGGAATTGAACCTACTGATTCAATTATTTCAATAAATAAAAATTCAAAGTTGATACTTTCTGAAAAAAATTTTAAAATGCATTATTTTAATGCTGGAAAAGAAACTAAATTGTTAGATATGACTAGTGAAGAGTATGAGTTGCTTACAATTGATACATCAAATGTTAAAACAAACAAGACTGGTCAATATGTCGTATCATATTATTATAATGCATCAGTTGTTGATAAAGAAAATAAAATTCATAATTATAAATTAACTGGTTTCATTGTAGTTAATGTGAAGTAGGAGGAACTAGTATATGAAGATGAAAAAATATTTTATTGCATCAGGTATTGCTGCTGCGTCAATTTTTGGTCTAGCCAGTTGTACAAAGAAAAATATTGTTGAAACGCCTGATTATGTTATTTATTGTGCTCCAGATGCAGATCCAAATGGAAAAGGAACGATAGATAGTCCAATTGATTTTACTGTTGCATTAGCTACAGCTCAACCAGGAACAACCATTGCATTAGCTGGTGGTGTTTATAGTTATAATGCTCGTCTTAATATTAAGGGCGAAGGAAAACCAAATAAGTATATTACAGTTATGCCTGCTACAACAGATGATGTTATTTTTGATTTTTCTGAGATGACTTTTAATGGTACTAACCGTGGTATTCAAATTTATGGTGACTATTGGCATTTTAAGGATATAACTGTTCGTGGTGCTGGTGATAATGGTATGTATGTTGCTGGTAGTTATAATATTATTGAGAATTGTGTATTCTATAATAATAGAGATACAGGTTTACAAATTGGACGTGGCTACTCTGAAGAAACTACTATTAATCAATGGCCTTCATATAATTTAATTAAGAATTGTGTATCATATGCAAACTATGATGATGCAACTTATGGTGAAAATGCCGATGGATATGCTTGTAAGTTAACTGCAGGCTTTGGTAATGTATTTGATGGATGTATTGCCTTTAGAAATTCTGATGATGGTTGGGATTTGTTTGCCAAGGAAGATTCAGGTAATATTGGTACTGTAGTTTTATATAATTGTTTATCATTTGAAAATGGTTATTTACCATATCAAATTGATAGAGTTGATGATACAACTGGTACTACATATAAGTCATTTAATACTAGAGATGGTGATGGTATTGGATTTAAACTTGGTGGTTCAACTATGGAAGGTGACGTTATATTGAATAACTGTGTATCCTTCAATAACAAGTTGCATGGCTTTGGTGATAATTCAAATCCAGGTGTTATTAACATTAAGAATTCTACTGCTTTTAATAACTGTATCGAATTAACTGAGGATGGTAAGGTTGGTGGAAGAGATACTAATGGTGGTAAATCTAATAATATTGACCTAGCTCGTGGTAATAGTGGTATTTCAAATAGTTATAATAATTATGAAGGTGTATTGTCTTATATCAATAATCAGGCTAACTTTAATGGTGCCTCAGATAGTGCCGAGGATTCAGATGATTCATTGACTTATAATGCTGATAAATTTAGAGGTTCTGCTTCATATTCTATTTTCCAAACAGGATATAGTAAGGGCGAAAAGTATATTACGTTTACTGCTCCAGAGGATGCATCTATTTATTCTACAAGCTATAATGATATTACATTTTCAAAGGGTACTGCTTATACAGGTATGAATGATAACTGTTTTGCAGATTTATCACCTATCAATGCTTTATGTAGTGGTGTTGATGATTTATCTTCATTGATTACTATTATTGAACAATATAGAAATCCTGATCATTCAATTAATTTAGGTGATAAGCTTAAGGTTGTTGACCAAACATTATTAACATATAATAATGGAAGTCAAATTGGTGCAAATTTATCTAAATCTTCTTATGAGGAATATCCACATTATGCAATACCTGAACTTGCTGATTGTACAAACGCTGCAGAGGTAAGAGTTAATTCGGTTTATAGTGTATTGGAAATTTTAGGTTCTCCAGAATCTATTTATCAAGATTTTGAGGTTTCAGCATTAATTGATGATTGTGATATTTCTTGGCAGTCAAGCAATACTGATGTTTTATATATTGATGACGTAGAAAAAACTTCTGTTTCTAATGCCATTTATAAAAAAATTAAAATTAATGTTCCAGATAAAGATACTGAGGTTAAGTTAACAGCTACAATTAAATATGGTGATGCTACAAAAACAAAAGAATTTGATTTAATTGTTAAATCAAGAGGACAATCTATGGGCGCTGTTGTTAATTCAGGTGATAACTCAATTAAGGTTGACAAGTTTGGCACTTATGTTGCCCCAAGAATTTACGCCCTTGATTATTCAGCAATTGGAACAAGAGAATTACCAATAAGTCTATATGATTTGAAATATTCATATTCTTTTGCAACAGCAAAGAATGAAAAATTTATTGCTGTTGATGAGGTTAATACAGCAGTGCCTGGTGTTTATAAGGTAACTGCAACTGCTACATCTAAGATTGCAAAAGATGCAACGACAGATATAATTGGTAATGTTCAAGTAAAAACTGCATCACTTGATTATTATGTTTATATTCTTGATAATGATTGTGTAATTGATTTCATCGCAGATGATGAAGGTAATTACGGTGGTGTAGCACTAACAGATAATGGATTTAGTGTAACTGGAAATTTAAATAATTTGTATGGTGATATGTATGCTTTATATTCAAAGACACCTTTGACATTAACAGCAGAAGAATTGATTGCTCATTCGGATGTTCAAAAACAAGAAATTAGTTCTGATTCTATTTCATTGTCATTTAGTGCAGGAAAACTTGCTGGTGAAGAATATTATGGCTATTATGTTATTGCTAATAAAAATAAGACAAATCTTTCAACAGTTTATAGTTTTAAAACATCTGTAAATGAAATTTCAACTAAAGAACAATTCTTTAGTCTAGCAAGAACTGGTAAATTAGATGGTGCTTCTGCTAATTCAACAACTATTTATAAGCTTGTTAATGATTTAGACTTTAGTGGATTTAATTGGGATGTTACTTCATCTACAAATACTTTCTCAGGATTGTTTAATGGTAACGGACATACAATTAAAAATATAAGCATAGAAACTTCTGGAGATAAAAATGTTAATATTTTCTTTAAATTAAAAAATGGTACTATTACAAATACTAATTTTGAAGAAATTCGAATTATTAATAAAAATACTGATTCAGGTAAACAGGTTGGTATCATTGGAGAAATGCAAGGTGGTTATGTATCTCGTATAAATATGAAGAATATTTCTTCTAAAGGTAGAGAAGGAGTTTCTGCTTTAATTGGTCAGTTGTCAGGTAATTATAATTATATTTCATATTGTTATTTAACTAATGATGAAAATCAAGTTATTGCTGCAGCAAATAAATATGCAGGTGGAATTATAGGTAATGCTCAGATAAATAATGATTTATATGCAAGTGGTGGTGTAATTTATATGAATATTTCTAATTGTGGTGTTCAAGCTACAATTGGCGATGGTAATGATGCTGGTGGTAATACTGGTGGAATTTTAGGTCGTGCAAAGAATGATTATGATGTTTACACAACTATTATTAAAAATTGTTATTTCAAAGGAACAATTACATCTCAAGGACAATATGGTGCTGGCATGGTTGGTGACTTTGATAATGGTAAAGGATATGTTTCTATTGTTGGTTGCTACTCTGATGCAAGGTTCATTTATCAAAAGGGTGTATTAGACATTAATGATTATACAAATGCATTACCAGATCAATTATATGCTCACAAAAATATGAATCCTATTATTGGTCGTCCTGTAGGACCATCTACTGGTACATATGATTGTTATGATAATGTCGGAACATGGAAGGAATATTATTCTGCTAATGTTAAATCAATTTCAATCATTGCTGATAGAACTTCAATTGATGAAGAAACAGGTAAAATGTCAGTTAGTTCTGTCGATCAATCATTATTAGAAAATATTGGCTTTGATTTTAAGAACATTTGGAATTTTAATTCTGATGGTACTTTAACATTAAAATAATAAATTATTATAAAATTAATAAATTATAATTTCAATAAGAACTCATTTTTACAATGGGTTCTTTTTGCTTGTTTTTAATACGATTTTGACAAAATGTAGTAAAATTTATGTACGATTTTTCTTAACTTTATTTTTTACTATGGTATAATTGTATTGAATGTGTTGAAAAGTAAAAACATATTTAATAGGAGGTATGTATGAAAATATCAATTGGTTGTGATCATTCAGCATTAGAACTTAAAAATGTCTTGATTGATTATTTAAAGGACCTAGGACATGAGATTATTGATCGTGGAACTTATACTAAGGATAGCTGTGATTATACTGATTATGGCTATGCTGTAGCAAAGGATGTTCAGAGTCATACTTGTGATCGTGGTATTGTTATTTGCTTTACTGGCATTGGTATGTCTATTATTGCAAATAAGGTTAAGGGTGTTAGATGTGCCTTAGTTGGTTCAAAGGATGCTGCATTACTTACTCGTGAGCATAATGATACTAATTGTTTAGCATTATCTGCTAAATATACTGGTTATGCATTAGCTAAGGAAATTGTAGATGTTTGGTTAAAAACTGAATTTTCACACAATGAGCGTCATCAAAGAAGAATTGATAAAATATCTAAATATGAGGAGGAATTTTAAGATGTCTGTAACTATTTTAGATCATTCATTAGTTAAGCATAAGCTTACTAATATTCGTAAGAAGGATACAAAAACTAAGGATTTCTATCAAAATGTTGGTGAAATTGCAGGGCTAATGGCTTATGAAATTACTCGTGATTTTCCACTTCGTCCAGTAGAAATTGAAACTCCTATTTGTAAGTCTGTACAATATGAGCTTGCAAATGAGATTGTTATTGTTCCTATTTTAAGAGCTGGTTTAGGTATGGTTGATGGAATTAGAAGTATGATTCCTACTGCTAGAGTTGGCTTTATTGGGTTATATCGTGATGAGGAAACTTTAGAGCCCCATGAGTATTATGCTAAATTTCCAGATAATATTTCTGAGTCTATTGTGTTATTAGTTGATCCTATGCTTGCAACTGGTGGTAGTGCTTCTGCAGCAATTGATATGCTTAAAAAACGTGGATGCAAGGACATTAGATATGTAGGACTTGTTGGTGCACCTGATGGTGTAGCTCGTTTGCAAGCTGATCATCCTGATGTTGATATTTATTTAGCTTCATTAGATGAGAAGTTAAATGAAAATGGTTATATTGTACCAGGACTTGGAGATTGTGGAGATCGTTTGTTTGGTACTAAATAAATGAAGGGTCGCTATGCCAAGGTATATGCTCTATCAACTCAGGGCATATTAAATATGGTTGTTTATATGGGGATTGGATTTTTTATTGGTTATTTGATTGATAAGGATTCATTTTGGCCTCCTGTTTTAGCTGTTGTTGGGGTATTGTGCGGTCTTGTAACCTTTATTTCGTATTTGTTGTATTTACAAAAGGAGGCAGATAAGCATGAGAAACCTAAAAATTGAGTATTTAATTGTGCCAATTACTTTGGCTGTTGGTGGAATTATAACTATTATTTTAGCTTTAACTCATCAAGGTTGGAGTTATTATTTGATTGGATTGATGACGGCCTTATTAAATCATGGACTTTTAGTTAAGCAGTCGTTTCAAATTGAACGTAATGCTAAGCTTGATCCAGAAGGAAAGCAGCTTAAACCCAAAAGAACTATGATGCTTTGGTATTTTTTAAGAGTGTTAGTTTTTGTTGGTGTTTTTGTCTCTATTGCGTTTAAGGCTGATTTAAAGAACAATTCACAAGGTGGTTGGTATTTTTTAACTGCTTTTGGTGGCTATATGACTTTAAAGGCAGTTTTAATTGTGTTAGTTTTAATATTTAAAGGGAAGGTGAAGGAGTGAACGAATTTTGGAATTCATTCTTCTCAAAGCCTAATAATTCAATGATTTCTTCAATGATTATTACTGGCGTTTTGTGTGTTTTCTTTATTGTATTTTACTTTTTGATTAAAAAAGTTGATCCAATGAAAAAAACACCATTATGGTTAGTTCCATTTTTGTGGTTAGTTGATTTAATTAATGGCTTTGTTAAGGAAAACATTGGTATAAGGTGGAAGTCTTATGCCCCATGGTTTTTAACTCTGATAGTATTCATTTTCTTTGCGAATACGTCTGCGATATATTTACTTGAAAATCCGACAGGCTATTTGCTTGTAACATTTACACTAGCTATGTGTTCATTCTTTGTAATTCAAGGTACAGGAATAGTTTCACTTGGTGTTGGTGGGTATTTACATGGATTTATTGAACCAAATCCTGTAATGCTACCTATGAATATTATTGGTGAGGTGGCGTTGCCTATTTCGTTATGCTTACGTTTGTTTGGTAATGTTGTTTCAGGTTCAGCAATTTCTATATTGATAAAAGGAGCGATGGGATGGTTTTCAATTCCTGTTATGCCATTTGTCAATTTGCTGTTTGATTTTGCATTCAGCTTAATTCAAGTAGCAGTATTTGTTATACTATCTATCATCTATACTTCTATGAAGATTAAGGATGAAGAAAAAATATATTCTAAGTAAAAAAGGAGATTTAAATTATTATGGATTTTATGACTATTTTAAACACAGTTTTAACATTTTTAGCTGATGCATCAGTTGGAGATGGTTTAAAGGCAATTGGTGCTGGTATTGCCGTATTTACAGGTTTTGGTGCCGCAATTGGTGAAGGTAATGTTGCTGCTCATGCAGTTGATGCTATTGCTCGTCAACCTGAGATGGCTGGTAATATTCGTACAACAATGCTTATTGGTCAAGCAGTATCTGAAACTACTGGTCTATATGGATTCATTATTGCTATCTTATTATTATTTATCTAATTTAGAGAAAGGATTTTACCATTTCGGTAAATTACAAATATTATGTTTTTAGGCATTGTAGAAAATATGAGGGAAGCAGGAAATAAGATTAGTGAATCTGTTAGAACTGCTTTAGGCCCTATTGGAAGATTAAACAATCCCGATGCCAGTGTTTTTGGAGGTAGTGACGTGAGAGATATTTTAATCCAGTTAATTGCCACAATCCTTTTATTTGTTGTTATCCGTTTCTTTTTCTGGAAGCCAATTACTAAAATTTTAGAGTCAAGGCGAGATGCTATTGACAAGGCTTTAGATGATGCTAATAAATCTAAGGAAAATGCTCGTCAAATTGAAGCTGAGCTTCAAGAGGAGCTTAGTAAGGCTAAGACTCAGGTTAAGGAGCTATTAGATAAGGCTGAGCGTGATGGTAATTTAAGACGTGAGGCAATTATTAATGATGCTAAAGAGGAAGCAAGACGTAGACTTGAAAATCTTGAGGTTGAGCTTGAACAGGAAAAGAAAAATATGGAGAAGGATATTAAGAAGCAGATTGTTGATATTGCCTTCTTAGCAGCAGAAAAGATAGTAGCCAAGGAAATTAATCAAGACAAGTATTTAGATGTTGTTGATGATATCCTAAAGGGGGCTAACTAGTGGTTTCATATGAATATGCAAAGGCAATGTATGAATTAGCTATTGAAGAAGGTAAGGAAGCTTTATTTAATGAAGATTTTGATGCCTTTAATGAGCTAATTAAGGATAAGGATTTCTTTGATGTGTTAGATGCTCCAAATATAGAGGTATCGAAGAAGAAGGATATTATTCAAAAAAGCTTAAAGGGCTTTGATGAAACTTTTATTCATTTTATTGATGTATTACTTGACCGTAATCGTATTTCAATTTATAGTGAAATATTTGGTGAGTATAATAGATTGATATTAAATAAAAATGATGTTATGAAAATTAGTGTTTATAGTGCTAAGGCATTGTCAAATATTGATATGATTCATTTGACAAAGTCTTTACAAAATAAATACGTTGGTAAAAAAATAGAAATTGAAAATATTATTAAACCTGAGCTAATTGGGGGAATTCAAATTGAATCTAATGGAGAGTCATTAGATATGAGTTTAAAGAATTCACTTAATTTGCTTAAGGAATCCTTATAGGAGGAAATATGGCAAATATAAATTTAAGTGAAATTTCAAGCCTAATAAAGGAACAAATTAAATCCTATAAAGAAGATATCAAAACTGAAAATGTTGGTAGAGTAATTCAGGTTGGTGATGGTATTGCCTTGATTCATGGACTTGATAAGGCTATGTCTTCTGAATTATTAATTTTCCCAAATAATGTTTATGGTATGGTTCAAAATCTTGAATCTGATTGTGTTGGTGCAATTCTTTTAGGAGATTCATCTAAGATTAAAGAAGGAGATATTGTTAAATGCTCTGGAAGAATCTTAGAGGTTCCTGTTGGCGAAAACTTTATTGGAAGAGTTGTAAATCCATTAGGACAGCCTATTGATGGATTAGGTGCAATTAAATCTTCTGAATTTAGACCTATTGAGGTTAAGGCTACTGGTGTTATGGATCGTAGTAGTGTTGATACTCCGCTTCAAACTGGTATTAAGGTATTGGATGCTTTAGTTCCAATTGGTAGAGGTCAAAGAGAGTTAATTATCGGAGATCGTCAAACTGGTAAAACATCTATTGCAGTTGATACAATTTTAAATCAAAAGGATACAGGTGTAATTTGTATCTATGTTGCGATTGGTCAAAAGGAATCAACAGTTTCTAATGTTTATGAAACATTGAAGGAGCATGATGCAATGAAATATTCAATTATTGTATCAGCATCTGCTTCTAATCCAGCACCTATGCTTTATTTAGCACCTTATGCTGGTGTTAGTATGGCTGAGTATTTTATGTATCAAGGTAAGGATGTTTTAATAGTTTATGATGACTTGTCAAAGCATGCTGTTGCATACCGTGAAATGTCATTGTTACTACATCGTCCTCCTGGACGTGAAGCCTATCCAGGTGATGTATTCTATTTACATTCAAGATTACTTGAACGTGCTGCAAAATTAAATGATAAATTAGGTGGAGGAAGTATAACTGCCTTACCTATTATTGAAACACAGGCTGGAGATATTTCTGCCTACATTCCAACAAATGTAATTTCAATTACAGATGGTCAGATTTATTTACAAACTGATTATTTCTATAAAGGAATTCGTCCTGCAATTAATGCGGGTTTATCAGTGTCACGTGTTGGTGGTGCTGCTCAAACTAAGGCTGTTAAAAAGGTTTCAGGTACACTACGTTTGGATTTAGCATCTTATTATGAATTAGAATCATTCTCTCAATTTGGTTCTGATTTAGATCAATCAACAAAGGCAAGACTTGAACGTGGTAAGCGTACTCAGGAGATTTTAAAGCAAGGACTTCATAAGTCAGTAGCTATGGAGGAGGAGGCTATTATATTATATGCCTTGACTCATTCATTCTTAGATTCTATTAAGGTAGAAGATTTAGCAAGATTTGAAGAATCATTATATAGTGATTTAAAAATCAATGAGGATGGTAAGGCTTTAAGAAATTATATTACCGCTACTAAGTCTTTACCAGAGACAAAGAAGCTAGATGAATATTTAGCAGATTTTAAGAAAAGATTTATTTAAGGAGTGATTCTATGGCAAACTCATTAAGAGAAGTAAAGCTTAGAATTTCTTCAACAGAAAGTACTGCCCAAATCACAAAGGCTATGTATATGGTTAGTCAATCAAAGGTTAAAAGGGCAGAAAAGACTTATAAATCATATCAAGATTTTATGAAAAGAATTGCTTCAATGGTTTCTAAAATTGTAAGTAAGGCTTCAAATGAATACCAACATCCACTTTTAACTCCAAGAGAGGTAAAAAAGACAGTTTATTTTGTTATTACCTCTGATAGAGGACTTGCTGGAGCATACAATTCATCAATATTAAAGGCTTTAGAGGAGCAAATTAATAATAATCATAAATCACAGGATGAATATTTAACTGCGGCTATAGGTAAGCAAGGATATTCGTTTTTAAAGAAGAAAGGTTATCCTATGATTGAGGATAATCCAGTTTATGTTCGTGATGATGTAATGTTTGTTGATATTGAACCACTTGCAAGAAAGATTATTGATGCATATTTAAACAAAGAAATTGATAAGCTTGTTATTGTATATAATCATTATGTTAATAGTTTAACTCAAGAGGTTAAATTTGAGGAGCTATTGCCAATTAAAAAAATTGATGGTGATGAGTCTAATATTGATTATGTATATGAAACAGGAATTGAAAAAACTTTAGATTTAGTTTTACCTATGTATGTTAAGGATATTATTTATGGTATTATTTTAGACGCTAAAACATCTGAGCATTCTGCTAGAATGAATTCTATGAAAAATGCCACAGATAATGCCGATGAGGTTATTGCTAAATTACAATTATTATATAATAGAGCCCGTCAAAATGTTATTACAACAGAGCTTATTGATATTATTGGCGGTGCTAATGCGATTGGAGGCGACAATTAGTGTTTGGACGTGTCGTAGAGGTTAAAGGACCAGTTGTTGATGTATTATTTGAAGATGGTGAATTACCAAAAATTAATGATGCTTTAACAATTAAGGTTTCAAAAGAAGAAAATCACAATATTGAAATTAATCTTACATTAGAGGTAGCCCTTCATATTGGAAATAAGAAGGTTCGTTGTATTGCAATGGATTCAACTGATGGTTTAGTTAGAGGAATGAAGGTTCTAAGTACTGGAAATCCTATTTCTGTTCCTGTTGGAGATAAAACATTAGGTAGAGTATTTAATGTATTAGGTAATACAATTGATAATAAGGGTGAGCTTGAAGGAGTTAAGAGAGTTCCTATTCATAAGGATGCTCCAAAGCTTGATGAGTTATCTAGTAATGTTGAGATACTAGAAACTGGTATTAAGGTAGTAGATTTACTTGCCCCATATATTAAGGGTGGAAAGATTGGTCTATTTGGTGGTGCCGGTGTTGGTAAAACTGTTTTAATTCAGGAATTAATTCATAACGTTGCTCAAGAGCATGGTGGTATTTCAGTATTTACTGGTGTTGGAGAGCGTACTCGTGAAGGTAATGACTTATATAGTGAAATGAGTGCAAGTGGTGTTATTAATAAAACTGCTATGGTGTTTGGTCAAATGAATGAGCCTCCTGGAGCCCGTATGCGTGTTGCTCTTACAGGCTTAACAATGGCTGAGCATTTCCGTGATGAGGAACACCAAGACGTATTATTATTTATTGATAATATCTTTCGTTTTACACAGGCAGGTTCAGAGGTATCAGCCCTACTTGGTCGTATGCCTTCTGCAGTAGGTTACCAGCCTACTCTTGCAACAGAAATGGGTAAACTTCAGGAACGTATTACATCAACAAAGAATGGATCAATAACATCTATTCAGGCTATTTATGTTCCAGCTGATGATTATACTGACCCAGCTCCAGCAACAACATTTACTCACCTAGATGCTACAACAAATCTTTCAAGAAAGTTAACTCAGGAGGGTATCTATCCAGCGGTAGATCCTCTTGCTTCAACCTCAAGAGCGTTGTCACCTGAAATAGTTGGTGAAGAGCATTATGAGGTTGCTCGTCGTGTTCAACAGATTATTCAAAGATATAATGAGCTACTTGATATTATTGCAATTTTAGGTATGGATGAATTATCTGAGGAGGATAAGCTTGTAGTTCTTCGTGCGAGACGTATTCGTTTATTCTTATCTCAAAATATGTTCATTGGTGGTCAATTTACAGGTGTCCCTGGATCTTATGTTCCAGTTAAGGAAACAGTAAGAGGCTTTAAGGAAATTTTAGATGGTCTTCATGATGACCTTCCTGAGGAGGCCTTCCGTTTAGTTGGTACAATCGACGATGCTATTAAAAAGGCGGAAACACTTAAATAATGAAAATAATTGTATCTACACATCAAGGAGTTATGTATAATGAAGAGATTGATTATGTAGTTGTACATAGTGATTCTGATGGTGAATTTGGTATCATGGAAAATCATGTCCCAGTTATATCTGTAATGGATGAAGGATATGTCAAGCTTGTACGTGGTAAGGATGAGTTTTATATTGTCCTTGTAAGTGGTATACTTGAATTTCATGATAATGAGGTTAGTGTTTTAGTTCAAGAGGCTCATGTTGGTCAGACAAAGGAATCTGCTATGGAGCATTTACTTGAAATCCGTAAGGAAAGATTAAATAAAAACCGTAAAGAAACAGTCGATTTTACTCAGAAGGAAAAAGAATTACGCGAGCATTTAAGAAATGCTAACGCTGGAAATTTGTAATATAATAAATGCCATAGATTTCTATGGCATTTTATTTAAAGGAGAAAATATGTTACTTTCAATAGATATAAAAGCACTTGTATATACTTGTTTGTTTTGTACTTATTTTATTCTTTGCTATTTTATTATTTTAGCTTCAAGATTGGAACAATTATTTAAGCAAGGAAGTACTTGGCAAATAAGAGTTGCTCAGGTTATTTTAGCAGTAATATTAGCATATGTTTTAGCTTTGGCTACTATGTCTTTAGTTAACTCAACACAATTTTAAAATTTTATGAATATTTACCTAATTTTTGTAAATAATAAAATTGAGGTGAAAGACATGAAAGAAAAAATTAAAAGATTCTTCATTGAAAAAAAGGAACTACTTATATTTATTGGAGTTGTTGTGTTTGTTTTTGCAGCTGTAATTGGTGTAGCAACATTAGCTTTAAATTCAGGTAATAAGGGAAATGACAAACCAGTCAATCAAATTCCTGAGGAACCAACAACTGATGATTCTAAAACTCCAACACCAAGCGAGGATGTAACACCACCACAAGTTGAAAAATTTGGTTTACCAGTTGCTGGTGAGTATGAGCTTGTCCGTACATTCTTTGATGAAAGCTTAAGTGATGATGAATTAGAAACTGCAGTTATCGTTTCAGGTACAAGTATGTCAACATCTACAGGTGTAGGCTATGCTAAAAAGGATAATGCTGCATTTGAAGTTTTAGCAATTTATTCAGGAAAGGTAATTTCAGTTACTAATGATGAGCTTGCAGGTTCAACTATTGTCATTGATCATGGCAATAATGTCATCAGTAATTATTCATCACTTACAGATGTTAAGGTATCAGTTGGTGATGTAGTAAGTCAAGGTATGACTATTGCAACAGCATCTACATCAATTTTAGATACAGAAGCAGGTGTTCACTTATTCTTGCAAACAAAGGTTGATGGTGAATATGTAAATCCAGTATCTTTAATTGGCAAACAAATAGAAGAAGTTTCAGAATCTAAGTAATAACATTAAGCACCTAATTTCACTATTAGGTGTTTTTGTTTTTCCATTTTTTCAAATATTAGAATTACAATTATTATATTTTTTTAAACTAATTCATATTATCTAATGGTGATAATTATGGATATAGAGGATAGAGTTATTAAAATGGCCAATCTATTACTTGAGGATAATAGAACAGTTAGAGAGGTTGCAAAATTATGCGGATATTCTAAATCTACTGTTCATCATGATTTGACTACAAAATTATCAAAGTATGATAATAGTCTTTATGAAAAGGTAAGAAATCTACTTGAATATAATAAAAAAATCCGTCACATACGTGGCGGTGAGGCAACAAGACTTAAATATCTGAAGATTCAATAATTGTTTTCCCTAAATCTGTTATAGCTTCAGCATTTATCTTATATTTATAAAGATCTTTTTTTAATTCTTCATATTTATCTACATTTACTGTAGCAATTATAATCACGTCTTGGGTAAATGCTGTTTGTAAAATGTTTACATAAGGTATTACCTTTAATAAAGTATTATATCCTGCATAGCTTGTTGTAAATTGAAATTTAATTTGTTCAATCGGTTTATATAATTTACATTTTTTTAAAGCTTCAGACACTGATGATGAATAGGCTCTAACAAGACCGCCAGCCCCAAGAAGAATACCACCAAAATATCTTGTTGTTATAGCTAAAATGTTAGTCATATTATTTTTTTTTAAAACGTCAATCATTGGAGCTCCTGCAGTCTTTTGTGGTTCTCCATCATCTGAGCATTTTTGTATTTCTTGGTTATCTCCAAGAATATAAGCGTAGCAATTATGTGTTGCATCATAGTGTTTTTTTCTTGTTTCCTCTAAATATTTTTCAACATCATTAATGGTATCAACACGAAATAGTCTAGTTATAAACTCTGATTTTTGAATTATTATTGTATTTATATATTCGTCTTTTATCAAAAACATATTGACCTCCATTTGTTTAATTATACTATATTTATTTTAGATATAAAATAAGTATTTTAAGCTAATTTTGGTAAAAATGTTTCTTTTGAAATATCTTGACCTATAATTTAAAAATTAATTTAATTAAGATGATGGCATTGTATTAAAACAGGAATTTGAGAAAAAACAAATAATATTTACATTTAAAAATATGTTAATTTAATAACTTTAGAAAGCTAAAAAATTAGTGTGAAAATACCTAATTTTTTGGCTTTTCTTTTATATATAATTGTTATATAATGAGCTTGAAGTTAATAAATGACGGTGCTACTCCAAACCACATAGAAGAGGTGATGTTTATGATAAAACATAAGATCCTCCACTATGTAATGGAGGATTACTCTAAATGTTAAGCGTAATTGCTGCAGTTTTAAGTATTGTAATTTCAGTATTTAGAATTGTTAAATACATTTTAACAAACTTAAAAAAGTAATTTCAAATATTACTATAAAATTAATTTTTGTTTAAGGGTAAGAAAAAAACACCGTTGGCGCGGTGCTTTCCCTTAACATTTCAATATGGGGAGTAGCCTGTAAGACTTCCCTTGTCTTTATTATATGTCAAAAGTATAAAAATAGCAATTGATTTTGCCTATATTTATATATAATGTATAGTGAAGGCATTGTATTAAAACGGAAATTTGAGAAAAAAGAGTAAAAGAATTTATTTAAAATAGATATAATTTAATAACTTTAGAAAGCCAAAATTTTAGTGTGAAAATACATGATTTTTTGGCTTTTCTTTTATATATAATTGTTATATAATGAGCTTGAAGTTAATAAATGACGGTGCTACTCCAAACCACATAGAAGAGGTGATGTTTATGATAAAACATAAGATCCTCCACTATGTAATGGAGGATTACTCTAAATGTTAAGCGTAATTGCTGCAGTTTTAAGTATTGTAATTTCAGTATTTAGAATTGTTAAATACATTTTAACAAACTTAAAAAAGTAATTTCAAATATTACTATAAAATTAATTTTTGTTTAAGGGTAAGAAAAAAACACCGTTGGCGCGGTGCTTTCCCTTAATTTAAAAAAATCATGGGGGTAGCCTGTAAAGATTTCCCTTGTCTTTATTATATGTCAAAAGTATAAAAATAGCAATTAATTTTGCCTATATTTATATTTAATGTATAGTGAAGGCATTGTATTAAAACAGGAATTTGAGAAAAAAGATTATAAATCTTTATTTAAAATAGTGATAATTTTATAGTTTTAAAAAGACACGATTTTAAATTGAAATTCTTACTATTTTTAGTTTTAAATATTTTTAACTATTAAGATGCCATTGGGTGTCTTTTTTCTATTTTCTTTAATGTAAAATCATATGTTTGTGGTATACTAACAATAGAGTTGTATTGTTGGAGGTTAATATGAACTATTTTGAAAAAGGACTAGCAATTGTTAAAAAGATAGAAGATTTAGGTTTTATAGCTTATATTGTTGGTGGGGCTGTAAGAGATTATTTATTAAAAACTGATGTTCATGATATTGATTTAACCTCTAATATTGATTTTGAAACATTAGATAATAATTTCAAGATTGTTAAAAATGGTGAGAGGTATGAAAGCTATACTATCATTTATGAGAATGATTCATTTGAAATAACTCACTTTAGATGTGATGTTTCTTATAATGATCATCGTCATCCTACTATTGAAAATGTTGATTCATTTTATTTTGATTCTAATAGAAGAGATTTTACTATTAATGCTTTAGCTATGAATTCTAAGTGTGAAATTATTGATTATCACAATGGTATTAATGATTTGAATAATAAGATTGTTAGGGCTATTGGAAATCCATTTGTTAGATTTGAAGAGGATGCCTTAAGAATATTAAGAGCTTTGTATTTTGTTTCTAAGTTGAATTTTTCTATGGATAATAATACATTAATGGCAATTGTTGATAAGAAAAAGTTATTAGAATTTTTATCTGAAGAGAGAATATATGCATATTTTAAAAAGATTATTTATTCTAAATATCATAATGGTATTGATTTGATTGATAAATATGATTTATTTGAGTATATACCAATTTTTAAAAAATGGCTTAAGGTTGTTGATAATTGTTGTAATGTAGATGATTTAGAAATTTATTATTATATTAAATATAAAGAATATCCTATTAAAAATAAGAATAATTATGATTTATGTCTAATTGCAAGTGAGTTAATTGAGTATAATTTTAATAATTATGTTTTATTTAAATATCAAAATTATATTAATAGATTAAATAGTGTGTTTAATCATCTAGGATATGATATAATAAAAATAAATAGTGAGTTATCATCTCTTAAGATAAAAAGTGAAAAGGAGCTTGCTTTATCAACTCTTGAAATATCTAAGCTTTTTAATGGTAAGATGATAAAATTTGTTATTAATGAAGTTATTAAAGCTATTTTAGATGGTAGAATTGATAATAACAAAGTTGCAATTTTAACTTTTATTGAGGGATTGGATGTTAGGATATGTTAAATAAAATGAGAGCTTATATTGATTCTTATGAGGAGATTACAATTTTATTAGATAAAAATGAATATAAGGATGATTTAGAATTTTGTATATTTGATGGTGTTAATAAAATACAATTAGGTATTTTAAATCATTATGAAGAGGCTAATCACTTTAAATATGTCCTTAGAAATATTGATAATATCATTCTTCATAAGGATTACTTTATTATTACTAACTATATGAATGCATGTAGATTAAATAGTGGTAGTATAATTAGAAGTAAAAGATTTGAATCTGAATTTGCTTATGATGGTAAGCTTGGAGTTGAATATTCTAAGAGTAAATCTATTTTTAGAATTTGGACTCCAGTGGCTAAAGAGGTAATTGTTGAAATTTATAAAAATGGCAATCCTAGGCGCTATCCTTTAGAATATAAGGATAAGGGTGTATGGGAATGCACTTTCAATGCTGATATGGAGGGTGTTGGCTATTTATATTATGTTAGAGTATTTGATGAATTAAAATGCATTCATGATCCTTATGCTATTTCATCATCAGCTAATGGTGGATATAATTATGTAATTAATCCAGATAAATTTTATAAAATGAAATATAAAAAGCCAAAATTTAGTGGTAATTATACTGATGCAATTATATATGAGGCTTCAATTAGAGATTTTACATATTATTTAAATGATGAAAATAAAGGGACTTTTTTAGGTATGGTTGAAAACCACCCAACTAATAGTGGTGAAGCTACAGGTCTTGACTATATTGCAAGTCTTGGTATTACTCATTTACAGGTATTGCCAGTTTTTGATTTTGGCGGTGTAGATGATATAAATAAAAATGAGTTATACAATTGGGGCTATAACCCAGAACAATACTTTATTCCCTGTGGTTGGTATTCAAAAAATCCTAATGATCCATATTCAAGAATAAATGAAATGCTTGAATTTGTTGATGAATGTCATCATAGAGGAATTAGAGTAAATATGGATGTTGTTTTTAATCACGTTTTTAAAATTGAGGAATTTCCATTTGATTATTTAGTTCCAGGTTATTTTTATCGTGTTGATAGTAATGGATTAATGTCTAATGCATCCTATTGTGGTAATGATTTAGCAACAGAAAGGTATATGTGTTCTAAATTTGTTTGTGATGTTTTAAAGTATTATGCTTCTATTTTTAATATTTCCGGCTTTAGGTTTGATTTGATGGGATTATTAGATATTAATACTTTAAAAAATGCTCATATTATTCTTAAAAAAATTGATGATAAGGTTATGATGTATGGTGAGGGGTGGAATATGAATACTCCTCTTCCTGATGAGCTTAGACCTCATATGTATAATCATAACAAGATACCAGAGGTTGCTTTTTTTAATGATAGATTTAGAGATTTTGTAAGGGGTAGTCAATTCAGCAAAAACTATGGTTTTGCTTTTGGTAGGGGATCAAGCTATCATTTCAATTTAGTTCATTTAGTTACTGGATCTTGTTTGGATTATTATAAATTTAATAATCCAGTTCAATCTATTAATTATGTTGAGTGTCATGATAATTATACATTCTTTGATTTTGGAAAAAACTATATGATGCTAGATACAGATAAGGTTATTGATGCATCTCGATTAGCCTTAGAGCTTGTCATTGTTTCGCAAGGGATTCCTTTTATTCATGCTGGTGAGGAGTTTTTTAGAACTAAAGAGGGTGTTGAAAACTCATATAATACAAAGGATGAAATTAATTGTATTGATTATAATAGAAGAGATAAGTATATAGATATGGTAAATACTGTAAAAGATTTAATTAAACTTCGTAAGGAATGCAAGCTTTTGCGTTTTACAACTGGTGATGAGGTTTCACTTCATACTCATTTACTTGAGGGGTTGATTGATGAGCACACGTTTGCATATTTAGTAGAGGGTGATGTTTATAATCTATATATTATTATTAAAAATGATTATGAGTCTAAGTCTATTAAATCTTATCATGCAGAAATGATTTTTAATGGCGAAAGAATATGTAGTATTTTAAAAGATGAATATGAAATAAATAAGCCTGGTGTTTATTTATTTAAAGGAGTAAAGGGTTTATGGAATTAATTGCGAAAATTATAGGAATGAATACTTCAGATGGTATGTATAATGTTGTAGTACGTGATGTTTTAAGTAATCAATATAATTTAAAGGTATCAGCTGATAATGTTTGTGAATTAAAAATTGGTCATACCTATACCTTCACTTATGATGTGTATGATGGAGTTGAAAGATCTTCAAATGTTGTTAGAAATTTAGAAGAGGTTACAAATATGCCTTTTGATCAGCAAAATGAAACATTAAGGATGTTTTATCCGCAAGCACCTATAAGTGCAGAGGATGCTATTAAGGAGGTATATTCTTATATTAATAAAATTGATAATAAGGTAATTAAAGACATTACTAAAACTTTAATTGATCGAAATAAGGATTTATTTTTTATTTATCCAGCAGCTTCAAAATTGCATCATGCATATGTTGGTGGACTTGCATATCATAGTATAGGAATGGTTCATTTTGCTGATGGCTTTATTGAAAATTATCCATATTTGAATAAGGATTATATTTATGCTGGGATTTTGCTTCATGATATTGGTAAAACTATTGAGCTTACAGGTGTTGTTAATACAGAATACACAATAAAAGGTCAATTACTAGGTCATCTTGTGCTAGGGGCAATGGCTATTGAGGATGTAAGTAAGGAGTTAGGCTATGAGAATACTGAGGAGGTAATGATTTTAGAGCATATGCTTATTTCTCATCATGGACAGCCACAATTTGGCTCTGCTAAAAAGCCAATGACTGCTGAGGCCTTAGTTTTATGGTATATTGATACTATTGATTCTAAGTTTAGAGTTTTGGGTGAAGAGCTTGAAAAGACAAAACCTGGGGAATTTACAGATAACATTGGTGTTTTAGATAGAATGAAAATTTATAAAGCTAGGTAATTTAAACTATAATTTTTCTTTTGTACTAATGTCGTGACTTGAAATTAATTAAAGATTTTAGTATAATATTTGTGTTTATATGAAAATGAAGATAAAAGCCGTAGTAAATGATACTAGTTTAGAGAGAGAATTATTTGGTGAAAGATTCTTGTTAGTTAATTTATGAATTCACTTTTGGAATGATGCTAATCCCATCCGTTATCCGCGTTAAGGAGTAATGAGTGCTTTATTTATTATAAAGAACTAGGGTGGTACCACGGTTTTAACGTCCTTAGAGAAATCTAAGGATTTTTTTGTTTTTAAAGGAGGATTTTATGAGTAAGTTAGAAGAATTAGAACATGTTGTTGTTGATGCTGATAATGAGCTTTCTCAAATTGAAGACTTAAATACATTACAACAAACAAAGGCTACTTATTTAGGTAAGAAGGGGCCTATTGCCAAGCTTATGGCAAATATGAAGGATTTGTCAGTTGAGGCAAGAAAAGAAATTGGTATGCAATCTAATAGAATTAAACAAATTCTAGAAGAAAAATTTGAAGAAAAAAGAAAATCTATAGAAGATGCTATTATAAATAAAAAGCTTGCAAGTGAAACAATTGATGTAACACTTCCAGGTGTTGAGCTACCTACTGGTGGTATTCATCCACTTATGCAAACTATTATGGATTTAGAGGACTTATTTATTGGTATGGGTTATACTGTAGCTGAAGGTCCTGAAATTGAAACAGATGAAAACTGTTTTGAGAAGCTTAATCTACCAAAGGGACATCCTGCAAGAGATATGCAGGACACATTCTACATTAATCCTGAGCTTTTATTAAGAAGTCAAACTTCTCCTGTTCAGGTACGTACTATGCTAGAAAAGAAGGGTGAACCTATTAAGATTATTTGTCCTGGAAAGGTTTATCGTAGAGATGCAGATGATGCAACTCATTCTCATCAATTTATGCAATGTGAGGGTTTAGTTCTTGGTAAGCATATTACTTTAGGTGATTTAAAGGGCGCACTTCTTGAAATGTTTAGAAAGATGCTTGGCGAGGATCGTCAAATAAGATTACGACCTTCATTCTTCCCATTTACTGAGCCATCTGTTGAGGTTGATGTATCTTGCGGATTATGTGGCGGTAAGGGCTGTAGCACTTGCAAACAAACTGGCTGGATTGAGGTTTTAGGTGCTGGTATGGTTAATGATAATGTTTTGCGTATGTCTGGCTATGATCCAAAGGAAATTCAAGGCTTTGCCTTTGGTATTGGTGTTGAGCGTATTACTATGATGAAGTATCGTATTGATGATATTCGTAACTTCTATACTAACGATGTTCGTTTCTTAAATCAGTTCAAGGAGGTAAAGTAAGATGAAGGTTTCTAAGAATTGGTTAAAGGATTATTTAGATTTAGATAATTTTACTGATGAGGAATTGTTTAAAGAAATTAATTTCCATGTTTGCGAAATTGAATCATATAAAAAATTAGTTGAGGCAACTAATTTAACAATTGGTAAGGTTTTAGAATGTAAGATGCATCCAGATAGTGATCATCTACATGTTTGTCAAGTTGAAATTGCCCCAAACGTTGTATCACAAATTGTTTGTGGAGCTCCTAATGTTATAGCAGGTGTTAAGGTTATTGTTGCCTTACCAGGCGCCGTGTTACCAGGTGATTTTAAAATTAAGCCTTCTAAGATTCGTGGTGTTGAGTCAAATGGTATGCTATGTTCCCTACAGGAATTAGGTATTGAAGAGAAGTATGTTGATGATAGATTTAAAAATGGTATTTATCTATTTGATGATGACGCAGTTGTTGGTGATGATCCTTTGAAATATTTGGGCTTTGATGACACTATTATTGATTTAGAATTAACCTCAAATCGTTCTGATTTATTATCAATTGAAGGCTGTGCGTATGATATTGCTGCAGCTTTAAAGCTTGAAATGTCACCAATTTGTCCATCTTTGGAGGTTGCTGATAAAAAGAATCCTGTTTCAGTTAAGATTGAAACAGATAAATGTTTAAAATATTGTACTAGATATATAGAGAATGTTTCTATTTGCGAATCTCCACAATGGATGAAAGCAAGATTAATTGCCTCTGGAATCCGTCCTATTAATAATGTTGTTGATATTACAAATTATGTATTAATGGAAATGGGACAGCCACTTCATGCCTTTGATGCTGATTCATTGGGTAATAATATTGTTGTAAGATGTGCTCATGATGGTGAGAAGCTTAAGACACTTGATAATATTGAGCGTACATTATCTAGTGAGGATATTGTTATTACTAATGGAAATGAGGCTGTATGTGTAGCTGGTGTTATGGGTGGACTTTCAACTGAGGTTTTACCTACAACTAAAAATGTTATCTTAGAAGCAGCATATTTTGATCCACTATCTATTCGTAAAACTTCATCAAAACTTGGATTAAAGAGTGAATCATCTATTCGTTTTGAACGTAAAATTGATTACAATAGGGTTGAGCGTGCTCTTGATTATGCAGCAGAATTAATGAGTGAGTATGCAAGTGCAACAGTTTATGCTGATGTTAGTAAGGATGTAAAGGTTTTGTATGAGCCAAAATATGTTAATGTTACAACAAATAAGCTTAATTCTATTTTAGGAACAAGTTTAACTGATGATGAGGTTTGTGATATTTTTGATAGACTTGCATATCCATATCATGAGATAACTTACAAGATTGGTTATGTTGATAGAGTTAAAGTTGAACATGGCTATGAAATTGAGCTTCCTTCAAGAAGAATGGATTTAGAGCCTTCAGTCCAAGATATTGCTGAGGATGTTGCAAGAATGTATGGATATGAAAATATTCCTACAACTATTGCCGCAACAAGAGATAAGGGAAGATTGTCATATGCTCAAAAGCGTACAAGATTAATTAGACAAATTTTAGCAAATATGGGCTTAAATGAGATTGTTTCTTATTCTTTAATTAATGCTAAGGATTTAAATCTTTATACATTTGAAAATCACGAGCCTATTAAGGTGTTAATGCCTATGACTGAGGATCGTGCTGTTATGCGTCAGAGTCTTCTTAATGGTGTTATTGATGCCATTAGCTATAATAAGGCACGTAAAATTGATGATTTAAGTTTCTTTGAAATTGGTAAGACATATTCAACAGAGGGGGAAGAGACTCATCTTGCTATGGCTCTTTGTGGTTTATATTCATCTCATTTATGGAATAGCTACAAGCAAGAAGCATCATTCTTTTTGTTAAAGGGTGTTTTGGAGGATTTGTTTAGAAAGCTTAACTTTACTGTTTCATTTACTCCATATGATAAGGTTAAAACTTTCCATCCTGGTAGATGTGCAGCTATAATTCATAATAATAAGATGATTGGACTTATTGGACAAATGCATCCAAAGTTTGCTAAAGAGATGGGAATAGGTACAACTGTTGCTTTAGAAATATCTTTAGAGGATGTATTAAGTGAGGTTTCATCATTTACCTACAAACCGATAAATAAATTCCCATCAATCATTAGAGATTTAGCAATTGTTTGTAAGAAGGATATTCCTGCTAGTGAAATACAGGCTTTAATTAAGCAAACTGGTAAGAAGTATTTAACTAATGTTGTGTTATTTGATGTTTATACCGGAGATGGTGTTAATGATGATGAAAAATCTTTAGCATTCAAGCTTACTTTTGAAGATTCAACAAAGACAATGGAAGCAGAGGATGTCGATAAGCTTGTTAAATCTATTTTAAATAGATTGGATTATGTTTATAAGGCTAAATTAAGAGCTTAAGTTTAAGGCTGTGAATAATTAACTATTAAAGGTGGAATTATTCACAGCTTTTTTTGAACAAATTAAGTATTTTGAGATTTTTTTGGTAAAATTATTTTTCTTTAAATTATTATGAAAAAAATGTATAATGTTTGTGGTGATAAATTATGAATAGCATTTATGGATATAGCGAGGATATGTTTAAAAAATATCTAGTTGATATGGGAGAAAAACCATTTCGCTCTTCTCAACTTATTGAATGGATATATAGACATAAAATTTCTTCGTTTGATCAAATTACAAATATGAAAAAATCATTTATTGAAACGTTAAAGAATGATTTTGTTATTGATGAGTTTGAATGTGTTACTCATCAAAAATCTGCAGATGGAACTCAAAAATTTTTATTTAGACTGCATGATGGAAATTTAATTGAAACAGTTTTGATGAATCATGATTATGGATATAGTGTTTGTGTTACAACAGAGGTTGGCTGTAATATGGGGTGCTCATTTTGTGCTAGTGGAATGAAGAAAAAATTGCGTAATTTAGAAACTAGTGAGATTGTTCTTCAAATTATGATGGTTTCAAAGCTTGCAAATGTGAGAGTTAGTCATGTTGTTGTTATGGGTATTGGTGAACCATTTGATAATTATGATAATGTTATTAATTTTTTGAAAATTATTAATCATCCTCTTGGTTTAGAAATAGGTGCACGTCATATAACTGTTTCAACTTGTGGCCTTGTCCCTAAAATATATGAATATGCTAATTTTGACTTACAGGTTAATTTAGCTATTTCGCTTCATGCTTCTAATGATGAAATTCGAAATCAAATTATGCCAATTAATAAGGCTTATCCAATTGCTTTGCTTATTAAGGCTATTACCTATTATATAGAGAAAACAAATAGAAGAGTTACATTGGAATATATATTATTAAAGGGAATTAATGATAGCTATGAATGTGCAATGGAGCTTTGTGATTTAGTTCATGGCTTAAATGTTTATGTTAATCTAATTCCCTATAATGAGGTTTTAGAAAAGCCTTATAAAAGATCTACTCCTGATGATATGAGGGTTTTCTTTGATACGCTTAAAAAAAGAAGAATTAATGTTCAACTAAGAAAAGAACAGGGTGGAGATATTGATGCAGCCTGTGGTCAGCTTAGAAGTAAGCATATGAGGTAATTGAATAAAGCTTTATTTTAATGAAACAATAATAAGGGTGAAAATATGAAATTAACTAAAATTTTATGGATTTTTATTCTTACTATATGTTTAGGCTGGCTTTATTTTTTAATTATAAAACCAACAATTTATACAAAAAAAACAGTTAGTGTTCCTGATGTTGTAGGACTTAGCGAAGCTGATGCCATTTATTTTTTAAATGAAAGCAATATCAAATACAATATTATTTACTTAGATGGTGATAATTCGAATATTTTATATACAATGCCTAAAGCTGGTACTAATATTTATTGTGATTATAAAATTGATTTGTATGTTAATAAAATAGTTGAACATTATTATCCAAACTTTATTGGAGAGAGTATTGATAATATTGATGTTGAAAATATATTTAACGACTACAATATTAGTTATGAAATAGAGTATTGTATAAAAAATGACTACCCAGAGGGCGTAATTTTAGAACAAAGTAAGACAGAGCATGATGTGATGATAAGTGGAGATCATATTAAATTTGTTGTTTCAGCTTCAAATAATGATTTCATTATGCCAAAGCTAGTTGGCTTAAATATAAATGAGGCTATTGATATTTTAAATAGTTATAATTTAAGCTATGAGGTTTTATATACATTTTCAATTATTGATGAGGATATTGTTTTATCTCAATCTACCTCAAGTGGTGTTGTGTTAAAAAAAGGAAATACCTATCCTATAGAATTATATGTATCAAAGGGGATTCCTGATGATGTTTGTATATTAAAAATAAATGACTTATATTATGATTGTGAAATATGTGATATAATCTATGTTGATTCTACGCTAAAATCTGGAAGTATTATTAAAATTTGTAGGGTTTATAATTATATTTATGAAATTTATGTTTCAAATTAGGAGAATTTATGCAAAAGGGAAGAATAGTTAATTTAAATGGAGGAGTTTATAAGGTTATCTTTGAAGATGGTAGCATTAAATCATTAAAGGCAAGAGGGAAGCTTCGATTTGAAAAAAAAGCTGTTGTCAATGAAAAATCATATAGTAAAAAGGCAAATGTTACTAACATAAAGAATTCACCTAAGGTTGGAGATATTGTTTATGTTACAAATGATATGATTGATCATTATGAAGAAAGAAAAAATGAGCTTATTCGTCCTGATATTAGTAATGTTGATCAAATTCTTTTAGTTTTTGCAGCCAAAAAACCTGATTTTTCTTTTTATTTGTTAGATTTATTTATTGCTAATATTTTAAAACAAAAAATAGAGCCTGTAATTGTTATTAGTAAGATTGATTTATTAAATGATGAAGAGCTTAATAAGTTAAAGGAAAAAATGAATTATTATGAAAAGCTTGGCTACAAGGTTATGTTTGTTGATAGTAAAAAAAATGTAGGAGTGGATTTAGTTAAGGAGGCACTTAAGAATAAGATAACTGTTTTATCAGGACAAACTGGTGCTGGTAAATCAACTCTTATTAATGCTATTTTTCCTTCTTTTAAGCTTAATACTCAGGAAATATCAGATGCTTTAGGTAGAGGTAAGCATACTACTAGAGAAATTAATCTTTACCCTTATGAATCTGGTTATATTGGTGATTCTCCAGGATTTTCTAAACTTGATGTATTAGGTATTTCCTCATCTGATTTATCAAGCTTATTTGTTGAATTTAAAAATTGTAAATGTAGATTTAGCGATTGTAATCATAAAAGAAATATTTTAGGCTGTGAGGTTCATGCCCGTGTTTGTAATAATGAAATTTTAGAATCTAGGTATGATAGTTATCTAAAGATGCTACAGCTTATTGAAGAGAAGGAGAGAAAAAAATGAAAGTATCATTATCTATTTTAACTGTTGATTATGCGAATGTTTATGAAAGCTTAAAGGATATAATTGATGATGTTGATTATGTTCATATGGATGTTATGGATGGGGAATTTGTACCAAATATATCTTTTGGTTATTCATTTATTAAATCATTAAGAAAAATAACTGATAAAGCGTTTGATACACATTTAATGATGGTGCACCCTCAAAATTATATTAAAGAATTCGCTGAAGCAGGAAGTCAATATATAACATTTCATGTTGAAGCAGATTGTGATGTTTTAGCTACTATTAAGCTTATTCATGATAATAATGCTTTAGCTGGCATTTCAATTAAGCCAAATACTAGTGTTTTGGAAATTGAAAAATATTTACCATATGTTGATATGGTTTTAGTTATGTCTGTTGAACCTGGCTTTGGCGGACAAAAGTTTATGCCTGAGGCTATAGAAAAGGTTAAGTGTCTTTATGAACTTAAAGATAAATTTAACTATAAGTATTTAATTAATATTGATGGTGGAATTAAGGATACAACTGCTCCATTTATTAAGGATTATGTAGATATGGCTGTTGTAGGTTCTTATATTTGTAATGCTTCAAATAAGATTGAAAATTTAAATAAAATAAAGAATATTTAATAGTTTTATAGCATATCTTATAGCAAAGGTGATACTTGTGAAAAGGATAATTGTTATAGAACTACCAGGCTTTTTGAGAAAAATTTTAAATATATTTATGAAAAAATAAATGGTGGAACATTTTTTGTTCCACCATTTATCTTTCAAAGCGCAAAAAAACTGGCTTAATAGCCAGTTATATGCGAACATTATGCTCTTTCAATATTTCCCTTTTTCAAAGCTCTAGCAGAAATCTTAACTTTCTTAACATTTCCGTTTTCATCTTTGATATGAACGGTTTGAAGATTAGCTTTCCAAGTACGACGAGTAGCATTTAAAGCATGTGATCTTCTGTTACCAGTTACTGTTGTTTTACCAGTTATATAACATTTAGCCATGGTTCTAACCTCCTTAGACGTTTAATAAAAATTCTCAAGCCTCCTTATTGTACACTAACAAAATAAAATAATCAAGTTATTTTTTATTTTTTTTTTGTTGTTTGTGAAAAAAAGATAGAAAACACACTAAAAATGGTCTAGTTGAGTACCATAATTTGACAAATATAATAAAAAGTGATATCATACAGCGGTATCTTGCAAAGAGGATAAATAAAATTCTTTTGCAAATGATGCACTTATATGATATAATGTTAAGCGAATTAGACTTTTAGTGTTTTGGAGTTGATATTTTTATAACATTATTCATATTGCTTTTTACTTACAATTTTATTTATTTAAAGAGATTATTTTGATTTTAATGTGCATAGCACATAGACTATATAATATTATTAATATCTTAGGAGGATTACCATGAGCGTAAGTTGTATAAATGTCGCACTTTTCAAAAAGATGGTAATAAATGGAGCGATAAATTTACAGAATAACCACAAAGAGGTAGACGAACTTAACGTTTTCCCAGTTCCTGATGGAGATACTGGAACTAATATGTCAATGACAGTTATGTCTGGTGTTAGGGAATTAAATAATTGTGAATCTAGTTCTATTATTGATGTCGCAAAGGCATTGTCAAGAGGAGCATTAATGGGTGCCAGAGGAAATTCTGGTGTTATTTTATCTCAGTATTTTAGAGGCCTATATGTTTCTATAAAGGAGATTCAAACAGATGTGTTATCATTAGAGGACACTATGAAGTGCTTTGAATCAGGTTGTAAGATTGCCTATAAGGCAGTTATGGAGCCAGTTGAGGGTACAATTTTAACTGTAGTACGCGAGGCTGCCACTAATACTAGAAAGAAGTTTGATACATTTAAGGATATCAAATCTTTAGTTGAATGCTATTTAGAAGAAGCTAAAATTTCTTTAAGCAAAACTCCAGAGTTGTTACCAGTTTTAAAGGAGGCTGGTGTTGTAGATTCAGGTGGAGCAGGCTTTTGCAAGATTGTTGAAGGAATGCTACTTGCTTTAAAGGGCATTATATTAGAAGCTAATGATGAGAAAAAGGAAGAAAAGAAGAATGCAGCAGCATCTGTTGGCGCCGATATTAAGTATGGTTATTGTACTGAGTTTATTCTTGATTTAAAGAAGCCTCAAAGCTTTGATGAACAAGAATTAAAGAGTGCTCTATCACTTCTTGGTGACTCAATGGTTGTTGTTCGTGATGAAAATATTGTTAAGGTTCACGTTCATACTAATCGTCCTGGTCGTGCACTTGAAATTGCTCAAAAGCAAGGAGAATTTATTTCTTTAAAAATTGAAAATATGAGATTACAGCACTCTAATTTAAAGGATGGAGCATCAGAAGTTAAGCCTAAAAAGAAGTTTGCTTTAATTACAGTTTGCTTTGGCGAGGGTATTGTTTCAACATTTAAGGATTTAGGTGTTGATTATGTGATCGAGGGTGGTCAAACAATGAATCCATCTACAGAGGCTTTTGTTGAAGCAATAAAGAGTGTTAATGCAGAAAATGTTATAATTATTCCAAATAATTCAAATGTTATTATGGCTGCTAAGCAAGCAGTTGGTTTAGTTAAGAATATTAATGTTGAGGTTATTAAGGCTAAAACTATTGCCCAAGGTTATGCATCTTTAATGTATTATGATCCTGAGGCTGATATGGAAACTAATGTTAATAATATGAGCGAGGCAATAGAAAATGTAACTTCTGGTGAAATTACGTATTCTATCCGTGATACAGAAATTGGCGGTGTTAAAATAACAGCTAATGATTATATGGGAATTGCTGATGGCGAAATTGTTGTATCTACTAAAGAAAAATGTGACGCATTGAAGGTATTGCTTGAAAAGTGCATAAATGATGAATCACAAATGGTTACATTCTTCTATGGTAATGATGTTAAGAAGGATGAGGTTGATACATTAGAAGAGCTTGTTGCTTCAATTAATTCTAGTGTTGAAGTTGAAATAATTGATGGTAAGCAGGATATCTATTCTTACATTATTGCAGTTGAATAAAATATATTAGGTTGGAACATCCAACCTTTTATTTTTCTAATAGGAGGTTCTAATTGTGGAATTAAATGAAATAAGAGGCATTGGTGTGAAAACTTTAGAGCTTTTGAATAAAGAAAATATAAATACTGTTTATGATTTAGTAACTTATTTTCCAAGATCTTATTCTATTTTTGAAGTTGATAATTCTAAGGTTTACTCCTCATTATACACTTGCATTAAGGGCGTAGTTTGTGCAAATCCTTTTTTTATAAAATATAGAAGAAATGTTAATGCAGTTATCTTTTATTTATTGATAGATGATAAAAAGGTTAAATGCATATTATATGCCTCTGATTATTTAAGATATAAGCTTTTTAAGGGAGTTAGTGTTGTTTTATATGGTAGATATAAGTCTATTAATAAAGAATTTGTAGGTCAAAATATATTTTTTGATGAGTTTAAGATTAATATTGAAACTAATTATCATTTAAAAAATATTTCTGATTCAGTTATGAAAAGAGCTGTAAAGAATTGTTTATTAGCAGGTGAAAGCTTTTCAGATTTTTTACCAGCTGAGCTTATTAATAAATATAAGTTAATTTCATTTAATGATTTAATTTTAAAGTCACATTTTCCTGAAAATAAGGATGATTATATTCAAATTCAAAGAAGAAGAAAGTATGAAGAATTTTTTTGGTATTCTGTATCACTAGAGGTTCTTAAAATTACAAGAAGGGATTTAATAAAGGAAAAAAGAAATATCGATGATAAGGTTATTGATACCTTTATTTCTAATCTTCCATATAAATTAACATCAGATCAGGAAAAAACAATTGAAGTAGTTAAAAATGATATTTTAAATGGCTATCCAATGAATAGGTTAGTTCAGGGTGATGTTGGTAGTGGTAAAAGTATAGTTGCCTATATTTCAGCATTAATGCTTATGTCTTGTGGATTCCAAGCTGCAATTATGGTTCCAACTGAAATTTTAGCAAAACAGCAATATGATATTGCCTATAGCTTGTTTTCAAGTATGGGATATATTGTCGAGCTTTTAACGTCATCAACAAAGTCTAAGGAGAAGGATGATATTTTATATAGACTGCATAATAATAGAGTTAATCTCATTATAGGTACGCATGCACTAATTGAGGATAATGTGAAATTTTATAGGCTTGGGCTTATCGTTATAGATGAACAGCATCGTTTTGGTGTTATGCAAAGGAAAAAGCTAATTTCTAAATATAATAATGTTGATTGTCTTTATTTAAGTGCTACTCCAATTCCTAGAACCTTGGGTCTTTCAGCTTTTGGTGATTTAGATATTTCATCTATTCATACTAAGCCGTCAAATCGTAAAAAAATAACAACAAAGCTATTTAACTATGATTCCTTAGATAAAATTAGTGCATCGATAAAAAAACATGTTTTAAAGGGGGAACAGGCATACATTGTTGTACCACTAGTTATTGAAAATGAAAATATTGATGCAATGGATATTAATTCTGCTTATGAATATTTTTCTAAAAGTCTTAAAGAAATTAGTATTGGTGTTGTTCATGGAAAAATGAAGTCGGCTGAAAAAAATAAGGTTATGAATGATTTTAAGTCTGGTAGATTAAGTGTTTTAATTTCAACTACAGTCATTGAGGTTGGAGTTGATGTTAGTAAGGCTAGTGTTATGGTTATACTAGATGCTAATAGATATGGACTAGCACAAATCCATCAGCTTAGAGGTAGAGTTGGAAGAGGTAGCATTGAATCATTTTGCATTTTAGTAAGTAGGGTCGATAATGAAAGACTAAAGCTATTAGAAACTTTAGATGATGGTTTTGAAATTTCAGAGGCAGATCTAAAGCTAAGGGGGCCAGGTGATTTTTTAGGTGATGATCAAAGTGGTTTTTTAGGACTTGATTATGCTGATTTTCAAGCTGATTTTAAAATTTGGTCTTATGCTAAAGAGGATGGCTCTATTTATGCTCATAAATTTTTAGAAACAAAGTCTAAAAATAAAAAATTTAGAGAAATTCTATCGACAAATAATCAGCAAAAAGGTAAAATTAACTAAACGACTAGTTTATAAAGATACAAAATATGGAGGTATTTTATGATTAAAATTGGTGTTGATGCTAATGGCGGAGATTTTGGTGTAAATACAACAGTTCCTGCAGCTATGGAGGCTGTTAGATTATTTAAGGATATTGAAATTGTTTTATATGGTGATGAAAACAAGATTAAACCACTATTAAAAAATAGTGAAAGAATTACTATTGTTCATACAGAGAAAACTCTAGACATGGGAGAGCATGATCCTATAAATGCAATCAGAAAGAATAAGGATGCATCATTATGTATGGCTATGTATGCAGCTAAAAATGGTCTTGTGGATGCAGTTGTAACTAATGGTCCAACTCAATGTGTTGTTATGGGAGCTCATTTGATTATTAGGAGATTACCACAAATGGAAAGAGTTGCTTTATGTCCAATTATTCCAAATTTTGATGGAAATCCTCGTTTAATCCTAGATATTGGTGCTAATGTTGAATTAAAGCCAGAGCATATGGGACAATTTGCAATTTTTGCATCTGTTGCTGCTCGTGAGGTTTTTCATATTGAAAACCCAACTGTTGGTATGCTTAATATTGGTTCAGAGCCTGGAAAGGGAAGAAAATTTGAATGTGATACTTATGATTACTTAAAGAACTTAGAGGGTATTAATTTCTATGGTAATGTTGAACCAAATGAGGTTATTGATTGTCCAACAAATATTGTAGTTTGTGATGGCTATGAGGGTAATATTTGTATTAAAACCTTAGAGGGTACTGCTAAAACTATGGGTCGCATGCTTAAGCAGGAGATTAAATCAAGCTTTGGTGGTAAGCTTGGGTACTTATTTATGAGAAAGAATTTAAAGCGATTTGCTAGCCGTATGGATTCATCAAGTGTTGGTGGTGCAATGGTATTAGGCGTTTCTAAACCACTTGTTAAAGCTCATGGTAATTCTAATCCCTATGCATTTTGTTGTGCAATTAGACAGGTTAGAGAAATGGTTGTTAATGATATAATTAATCATGTAGTTGATGCTTTGCCCAAAAAAGAGGTTGAAAAAAATGACTAATTTATGTGAGTTAGAGGAGCTTATTGGTTATAAATTTAATAATATTAAGCTTTTAGAGGAGGCTCTTACTCATTCATCATATGCTAATGAGCATAATTTAGAAAGCAATGAACGTATGGAGTTTTTAGGCGATGCGGTTTTAGAGCTTGCTATGAGTAAGCATCTATATTCAATTATTTCTCTTGATGAGGGTGTTTTGACTAAAACTAGAGCTAAGGCTGTTTGTGAGGAGGCTTTAGATTTATATGCATCTAAGATTGATTTACCTAAATTTTTGTTTTTAGGTCATGGAGAGGAGCTTAGTGGTGGAAGAGAGCGTCCTGCCATTATTGCTGATGCATTTGAGGCTGTTTTAGGTGCTGCGTTTTTAGATTCTGGCTTTGATAGTGCCTATCACATTGTTGAAAAGTGTATAATTCCTTATTACAATTCAATTTTAAAGTTTAAGGATTATAAATCAATATTACAGGAAAAACTTCAAAGTGAAAAAAGAAATATTCGTTATGAAATTGTTCGTGATGAAGGACCAGCTAATAATAAAACATTTGAGGCTGTGGTTTTTATGGATGATATTCAAATGGGTAGAGGTATTGGTAAATCTAAAAAAGAAGCTCAGCAAAATGCTGCTAAGGATGCTTTAAACCATGAGGCAAAAAATTAACAAACTATTACTTTTTTTCATATGCTATAATGGTGATTACTATGATTATAGCTATTATTGGCATTAGTGGAAGAATGGGAAGCAAGTTGTTTAATTTTTATAAGGATAAATATGAAATAGTTGGTGTTGATAGAATAAATTTTGATAAAGCTTTAACATATAAATCATTGCGTGATATACCAAGCTTTGATTTAGTTATTGATTTTTCTTCACCACTTTTAAAAAAAGAACTTATTTATGCTTTAGAAAATGATATTTTTGTTATTAGTGGTACAACAGGTTATACTGATTCAGATATTTTAGAATTTAAAAAAATAAATGAAAATAAATTTTTTTGGTCACCAAATTATGCCAAAGGGATTCAACTTTTTTATAGGATATCAAAAATTTGTAAGAATGATTTTAAATTATTAGATTTTGTGGAAATTCATGCCTCTACTAAGAAGGATATGCCAAGCGGCACTGCTAAAACATTAGCTAAGGATTTAGGAATTGAACAAAGTAAAATTCAATCTGTTAGATTACCATATGCTCCACCTATTCACGAGCTTGTTTTTTCATCAGAAAATGAGCGTATTATTTTAAGACATGAGGTTATTAGTACTGAGGCCTTTATAGATGGTGTTGATGAAAAATTAAAGGAAGTATTAGAGGAAATAAAAAATGATAAGGAAATTATATGAATGTGGATGTTTTGATTATCATAAATTTATATTAGATCATATGAAGAGCTACTCTTTAAATTCAGATGAGCTTATTGTTTTAATTGCTATTTTAGATAATTATCCTAATGATAAAACTATATCTGATAAATATTTTCAAAATATTTCTCTTACTAAGGATAGAATTGAAGCATCACTTTCTTCCCTAATGGGACGTGGATTTTATGAATTGTATATTGAACGTGAAAACAATGTTTGTATAGAACGTATATCACTTGATCCTTTTTTTAAAAAAACTATGGATATTTTAAATGTTAAGCCTGAATCTAAAAATGATGAGTTGTTTTTGGTTAATCAATTTATAACAACTCAGTTAAATAGAATTTTGACATCGAATGAAATTGCTATAATATCAAGTTTAGTTTATAATGATAGATATACACTTAGTGATTTTAAGAGGGTTTGTGAAAAATTAAAGGAAAATAGTAGGCAAATTAATATTCGTACTATTGCACAAGGGCTTGCAGAAAAAGAGGAAGTTAAGAAGCCTAAGGCACCTAAGGTGTTTAAGGATTTCTTTAATAGTATTAAGTAATGAATAAAAGTACATCAAATGAAATTATTTCTACACTAAGAGAAATAATTAAAAATCCTGTATGTGAGTTAAATTATAGCAATCCATTTGAGCTTTTATGTGCAGTTATGTTATCAGCCCAAACTACTGATAAGAGAGTTAATATTGTCACACTTTCTCTGTTTGATAAATATAAAACACCATTATCATTAATGAATGCAAGCTATGATGATGTTTATGAAATTATTAAACCAGTTGGACTAGCTAAAAATAAGGCCAACAATTTAATTAATTTAGCTAGGGCAATTCATACAAATTATAATGATTTAGTTCCAAATACCTTATGTGAATTAATTAAGCTTCCAGGAGTTGGAAGAAAAACAGCAAGTGTTGTTTTAGCAGTAGGCTTTAATATTCCAGCTATGCCAGTAGATACTCATTTACATAGAATGGCAATTCGTTTTGGGTATGTTAGAATTGGGGCTTCAGTTTTAGAGGCAGAAGAGGCATACAAAAAGTATATAGATAAAGAAGATTGGATTGAAGCTCATCATTTGTTTTTATTGTTTGGTAGATATTATTGTAAGGCTTTAAATCCAATATGCGATGGGTGTAAGCTAAAAAGTAAATGTAAATATAAAAAATAGAGAAAATTCTCTATTTTTTTTTGCATGTTTGTTGTAATTTGGATATGGAGGAATAATTATGAAGGTAAAAATTTTTGATTTTGAACATGAAAAAGATTTAGAAAATGCAGTTAATGATTATTTAAAGGAGCATAAAAATGTTGAAAGTATTCAATATCAAACTAGCCATTTTTGCATTGGTGGAGAGCAAATATTTTCGTTTTCATGTATGATTTTAACTAAATAGTTTTTAATTTTTCAATTTCTTGCAAAAAAATTAAATAAAGTGGCTGCAAAAAGTTTTTTTTCTCAATATGGTTTTTACTAGACTTTCTCCATATCCAAATTAAAATAATAATTGAGGAGATAAAAAATATGAGAAAAAATTTTTTAAATATATATGCTGATTTTATTCAGAGAAAAAGGAGAGTTGAATACTATTATTCAATTGTTGGCCTTGAAATTAAGGATAGAAGATTAAAGGTTTCGAAAACGTTGGAGTCTTTAGCTCATAATATATGTTCTACATCATATATGTCTAAAATTGAAAATGGTAAAATTAGACCTAATCGAGTAGTTATGCGTGAGATTTGTAGAAAACTAAATATTGATGAAGAAAAGATTGATTATCTTTTGGCTATTACTCAAAAGCTAAAGCGTGTTGTTTTAGCCTTTGCTCATGGCGAGCATGATGTTGTTAGTAAAATTTATCAAGAGGGATTGGGCTTTATCAATTACCGTTTTAAGATTATTGAGCTCATTTATTTAATTGATAATAAAAAATATGGTGAAGCTTCAAGCCTTTGTGATGAAATTGGCAAGCTTATTGCTAATATGAATGAATATGATTTTACAGTATATTCTATATTTTATGGAATTTTGTGCTATTATACTGAAAATTATATTGAAGGCAAGACTATTTTCGAAAAGATGAATTTTGATTTTAAAGATGAGGGCTTAAATATTTTAAAGTTTAAATATGAGTTTTATTGTAGCTTTAAGCTTAATGATAGAAATACCTTATTGTTATATAGAAATTTAAGAGATTATCTAGTTGATATTGGCTGTTTTACAGAACTTGAGGAAAATAATTATATTATTGGAATTTATCTTTTAAGAAATAATTGTCTTTGTGAGTATATTCCTATTTATAAGTCGATTAGAAATTCTACTTATAAGAAAAATTTATCTTTATATTCAAAGCTTCTTCTAAATAAAAATATGAAGATTAAAAGCCAATGGTATGAAGGGACTAGTCCTTATTTTTATAATCTAGCCATGATTAGAAATAATAATTTTGATAAGCTTTTAAATCTAAGTCATAAAGATAGTATAGGTATAATTGAATATAATTATTTGATTATTAATTATTTAATGATTCCAAGCTCTACTGAAAGATATAATTATATTTTATATGCTTGTAAAGAGGAACTTAAGAAAACGCATGAAATGTATTTATTTAAGTTCTTCTTAGATGAATTATCTAAGATGTCTATTGAGCTTTCTAGATATAAAGATTTTGTAATGATGTATAGAATGTTTGATGAGGAATGCATATGAAAAAAATAATAGGTGTATTTATTATTTTATTTTCACTCTCTATACTTAATGTTAAGGCTTCAAGTTGGAGGTTTGAATGGGAAAATTCTACAGTATATGTCCCTGTTAATTCTTCAATTGAGGATTATAAAAGTAAGCCTGTGGCATCATTATATAAGGATAATGTGTTATTGACTGATGCCGATATTACCTATTTAAGAGATGGTGATTGGTTATATTATCTTGCAAATGTTGATACTAGTAAAAAGGGTAACTATTATGTTTGGTACAAAGCATATGAAAATAGTAAGTATAAGCCAGGTACTTGCCCAGGGTATAAGTGCAAGGTTACATTTATTGTTTATGATGATATAGCTCCTACAATTACAGTTAATTCAGATATAATAAGAATTAGGCGTGGTGATTCATTTAATCCTTTAGAAAACATTAAGGCTATTGATAATTATGATGATGAGTTAACCATCACAAACTCAAAGGATTATGATTTAATGAGTATTGGTAATTACACTATAAATATTTATGTAACAGACTCTTCAAATAATAAATCACAAGCTAGCTATAACCTAGAGGTTTATGATTATGATCCACCTAAAATTACTTATTTAAGAGAGGGAGCTAATATAAGACTTCCATTAAATTCGGAATTTAATATTAGTGATTATTTTAAGGCAGATGATAGTGTTGATGGAGATTTAACTGCAAAAATTAAATGTAGTGAGGTAATTGATACATCTATTGTTAAAAGCTATGATTGTAGATTTTATGTTATTAATAGTGCAAATTTAGAAGCTAGTATAGATGTTATAGTTTCAATTATTAATGATAAGGCCCCTGTTATTAATTTGACAAGTAAAAGTATTACCTTAGATTATAAGGTTGATATTTCTTCAATTGATTTTAAAAAATATATTGCTAATATCGAGGATTATAAGGTTGATTATAATTTTTTAACTATTAGAAATGATTTGAAAAATGAGGTTGGTAGTTATCATGTGTTTTATACCTATGATAATTTAACATTTAAATGTGATAATGTTTTGGAGGTTAAGCTCTTATCTAGCGAAAAACCAATAATAAGTGTTTCTGATATTGAGCTTAAGGAAAATGTTAAGGCTGAGCTTAAGGATTTTATTACAGTAACTGATGAGTCTGATAGCAATGTTTCAAATTCCTTAATTATTTATGATGAAGAGGTTGACTATCAAAATGCAGGAACATATTATGCTGAGGTCTATGCAATAAATTCATCTGGCTTATCAGCTACTAAAAGATTTAAGGTTGAGATTATTAGTAACAGTGAATTTGTTAATGAAATTGTTTCTACATCTAATTCATTTTTAGATAATAGCGATAAGATAATAACTATTGTACTAGTTTTAGTGATTGCTGTTTTAGTTTATTTGTTAATCAAAAGAAAAAAAGATAAAAGTGTTTAAAAATAAATCTTTATGATGTAAAATGTTCATAAGGATGTGAGTTAAATGAAGGGCTTTTTGTATGGACAAACTGAATATAATTTATTAGAAAATGCTAATCATTTAGATGAGTATGTTGCCTTAGCTAAAGCTTCAGCATTTGACTTTTTAACTATTACAGATTGTAATATGTATGGACACTTTAAATTTTATAATAAATGTATTGAAAATGATATTAAGCCAGTAATTGGTTTAGAATATAGGTTTAAGGCCATTGATTTTTCAACTATGAAGGTTTTATTATATGCTAAAAATAATGAGGGCTATAAAAACTTACTTCATATTTCATCAATGGTTCAAATAGATAAGATAGATGAGCTTAAAGATTTGCTTGATTATAAAAATGGTATTTCATTTATTTTTGTTTTTTCAGATTATCTTGAAAAAATACTTTGTAGTAGAGAGTATAATCTTGTTAATGATTTTTTTAATGAAATAAAGAAATTTGACTCTTATATTGGAATTAGCTATACTAATAGACTTGATAAATTTGAAAGTAATAAAATGATGGAGGATTATGCTAATAGTTATAACATTAGGGTATTACCTATTCATAACTGCCGTTATTTAACTTCAAAGGATTCTATTATTTATGAAGCATTAACTGAAATTGCCGGGGATAAGCATTCTATTTCCGATTTTGAGGATTATAGCTTTTATAGTGAGCCTGAAGATGATAGGAGAATAGATGACTTTATAAATAATATTGATTTAGATTTGTTTAAAAGTAAGATTTCACTTCCTAAATTTCCTAATACTAAGGGGAACTCATCAAAACTATATTTAGAGGCTTTATGCTATAAGGGCTTACAAAAAAGAAATAAGAACTTTAAAAAATATTATGATAGACTTGATTATGAGCTTAATATCATTAATCAAATGGGTTATAATGATTATTTTTTAATTGTTTGGGACTTTATAAGATATTCTAAAAAAAATGATATTTTAGTTGGGCCAGGAAGAGGAAGTGCCTGTGGTAGCTTAGTTGCATACTCCTTAGGTATTACTGAGGTTGATCCATTACAATATGAATTATTATTTGAAAGATTTTTAAATCCAGAGCGTGTATCTATGCCAGATATCGATACAGATTTTCCTGATGTTGATAGAGATAAGGTTATAGAGTATGTTAAAAATTTATATGGTGAAGGTCATATTTGTAATATATCAGCCTTTGATACGTTTAAGATTAATTTAGCAGTTAGAGATTTAGCTAGAATCAAAAAGATGGAAACAAGTAGGGTTGATAAGCTTCTTGATATGATTAATGATGATAATTTGGGAATTGATAAGCTTTTAGAATCTTATAAAAATACAGATATGTATGAATTTTTATATATAGCTAAAGGATTAATTGGCTTTCCTAAACATGTTTCAACTCATGCAGCTGGTATTATTTTATCAAATGTTAATTTGTTTGATATTATACCTCTTCAAAAGGGTATACATGATTTATATCAATCTCAGCTTGAGGCATCTGATTTAGAAAAAATAGGTTTATTAAAAATGGATTTTTTAGGAATTAGAAATTTAACAATGATTGATTCAATGCTAAAGCAAATCCCAAATTTTGATATTCAAAAATTTAGAAAAATTCCTCTTGATGATCCTAAGGTTTATAAGATGCTATCAAATGCTGACACATTAGGTATTTTCCAATTAGAATCTCAGGGAATAAGTAATGTTTTAAGAAAATTGAAGCCTACGGTATTTGAAGATTTAGTTGCGGTAAATGCCTTGTATCGTCCTGGACCTATGGATAATATTGATGAATTTATTAGACGTAAGCATGAAGGTGGAGTGACCTATCTTCATCCTTCGTTGGAGCCTATTTTAAAGTCGACCTATGGTATAATTGTTTATCAGGAGCAAATAATGAAAATTGCTCAGGTTTTTGCTGGCTATAGCTTAGGCGAGGCTGATATGCTTAGAAGAGCTATTTCTAAAAAAAAGGCTGATGTTTTAAAAAACAAAGAGAGAGAATTCATTTCTAGATCTAAGTCTTTGGGTAATAGTGAGGAGATAGCTAAAAAAATATATGATTTAATTTATAAGTTTGCTGATTATGGATTTAATCGCTCACATAGTGTGGCCTATGGTATTTTAGCTTATCAAATGGCTTATTTAAAGGCTAATTATTTTGCTGTGTTTATGTCGGAAATTTTAAATAATGTAGCTTCAAATAAGGAGGTTTTGTCTAAGTATTTAAAATATGCAAAGGAAAGAGGACTAAATACTTTTAAGCCGAATATTAATATTTCAAAATCAATTTTTGTTTCAACTCCACTTGGTTTATTTATGCCATTAATTTCAATTTTTTCTATTGGTAGTAATGTATCAGCTAAAATAGTTGAGGAAAGAGAAAAAAATGGTTTATTTAAAAATTATAATGATTTTAAACAAAGATGTAGATTTTTAACCTCTAGTAATATTGAGGCTTTAGTTTATGCCGGTGCTTTAGATATCTTTGGACAAACTAAAAAAAGTATGATTGAGGTATCTTCACAGGAAGATGAGTTATTTTTTAAGCATATGGATAATGTAATAGAAAATGTTAAGGAATATAGCTTTTTGTATTTGAAGGATATGGAGGCTAAATATTTAGGAATGAATATAGAATATTCTCCTTTTAAAGACTATGATTTATTACTAAAAAAATATAAAGCACAGGCTTTGTCTACTTTGATATATAAGCAAGTTTCAAGATGTGTTGTCTATATTAGTGATGTAAGAGAAATAACAACAAAGAAAAATGATAAAATGCTTATTGGCTCTTTAGAAGATGATAGTATTGTTAAGAGATTTGTTATCTTTCCTAAGATATATAGGACTTTAGATTTGCAAATTGAAAAAAATAATATGTATTTAATATTAGGTGTTTTAGATAAGGATAATCGTGATGAGGATTCTATATCTATTAATCGTATTGCTAAAATTGAAATTTTAGATTAGTTTAGAAAAAATAAAATAATTTTTTGAAATAAATGGCTAATTTTTTAGTCATTTATTTTTCTTTTTCTACATATATTTTTTTGGTGAGGAATATGGATTTATTATATTATCAATATAAAAACACTATATCTAACATAGAGGCTTTAGAACTTTATAAAAAAGAAATATTAAATGATATTAGAATTGATTGTAAGCTTGATGAAGAAAATTTAACTATAGAAGAAAAATATATTCCATATACCTTTTTTGAATGTGAAGTTAATAATCATGATTATTTTTTTAAAAGTGATACAAAGGAAATAAATGGTTATGTTGATGTTAAAATGTCTTGTCCTGATTTAGATTTTATAAAAAATGGTTTATTAAAGGATGATTTAGTTTTATCAGATTGCGGCGCTTTAACAGATGAAAAGAAGATTGAAAAGAATCAAAAGCTTTTTATTAAGTTGCTAAAAGAGAAATTATTAAAAAATATTTTAATTAAGCATAATTTAGTTGGCGTTAGGCATAATATTGATATTTCACCACTTAAGGATTTAAAGCATTATTTATTAACGGTTATTTTAGAGCGTGTTTTTATTTTTCGTTACCGAAATAAAATGTTTAGGCATGATTTTATATCAATAATTTCTGCGGTTAATAAAAATGTTTATCTTTTTAATTTTCCATTTAGTGATGATTATAATAGCTTTGTCCATAGCTATGGTAGAACTATTGAGTATTTACCTAGTGAATATAGACAATTATATTTTAAAAGAGCTTATTACGTTTATGTCCAAATGAAAAAGGTTTTAGAATATGAGGATAAAAGAAGTATTTATAAAAAAATTAAAAAAAATATTTCATATACGTCTTCAAATATTCATGATGAATATGTTGATATGGGAATTTACTATTTTAAAAATAAGGCTATGTTAAAATATTTAAAACCTAAAAATAATTGTATTATAGAAAAACTTTATTATTCATTTTTAACTTTAAAATGTGATAGTGATTCAGGCGTTTTTCTTTATGAATTTTTTGTTCTTCAGGGTAATGATAGGCCATATTTAAGATATCTAGAAATAAGCTATCATCTAGGCTCAATTAAGGCTAAAAAGCTTTTATATGAGCATTATAGTAATCCACTTTTTTATAATGATTATTTTGTAAAGAAGTATTCTTGATAAATGAATTATATTTTTAGTTAAAATAAAGCATCGGGGGAAACAACATAATGAAGGGGTATTTTTTATTTATTTTGTTTATTTTAATTTGTTTTTATAATTTATTTTTGTTCATTAAATATTTGTGTAATAAGAGTAGTGTGAAGAGATTAAATACAGATTATGGATTTAGAAGAAAATATATTATATATATATTTAATCAAATATTTGCGTTAATTTGTCTGATTTTAGCTGTTTTGGCTATTGTTTATTTATAAATTAGTAGGTTAAACTATTTTTGAAAAGTTAAGAAAGCGTTTTATTATATTAAAAAACTATAATTGTGCTATAATTAAAGTACAAAATAGCTATAATTTTTATGGAGGTTTATTAATAATGGCTAAGAAGATTGTTTCAGATTTAGAAGTAAAAGGAAAAAGAGTTTTAATCCGTTGTGATTTTAACGTACCTATGAAGAATGGAGTTATCACTGATGATACTCGTATTCGTGCTGCATTACCTACAATTGAGTATGTAGTTAACCATGGTGGAAAGGTAATTGTTTTCTCACATTTAGGACGTGTTAAGGAAGCAGCTGATATTCAAAAGAATGATATCACTGCTGTTGCTAAGAGATTAGAAGAATTAATTAAGAAACCAGTTAAGTTTGTTAATCAAACTCGCGGTAAGGAGTTAGAAGAGGCAGCAGCTAATCTTAAGGAAGGCGAAATCTTAATGTTTGCCAACACTAGAAATGAAGATTTTGATGTTGTAAACAACAAGGAAGTTAAGCTTGAATCTAAGAATAATCCAGAGTTAGGTGCATATTGGGCATCACTTGGTGATGTATTTGTTAATGATGCCTTTGGTACTGCTCACCGTGCAGCAGCATCTAATGTTGGAATTGCTGCAAATGTTAAGGAAACTGCAGCTGGATTCTTATTAGAAAAGGAAATTAAATTTATTGGTGGCGCTGTTGATAATCCAGTTCGTCCATATGTTGCAATTCTTGGTGGATCTAAGGTTTCAGATAAGATTGGTGTAATTAATGCGTTACTAGACAAGGCTGATAAGGTTTTAGTTGGTGGAGCAATGATGTTTACATTCTTACGTGCAGAAGGAAAGAATGTTGGTGCATCAAGATGTGAGGATCAAGAATTTGTTGATTTAGCAGCTGATTTATTAAAGAAGGCAAATGGTAAGATTGTATTACCAGTTGATGCTGTTGTAAATAAGGCATTTGAAGATACAAAGGGTGTTGCAAAGTCTGTTGATGCATTTGATAATGACGATATGGGCTTAGATATCGGACCTAAGACATTAGAGTTATTTGCTAAAGAATTAGCTGGTGCTAAGACTGTTGTATGGAATGGACCTATGGGTGTGTTTGAAATGAAAAATTATGCTGCTGGTACAATTGGTGTATGTGAATTACTTGCTAAGCTAACTAAAGAGGGTGCTTCTACAATCATCGGTGGTGGTGATAGTGCTGCTGCAGCTGAACAGTTAGGCTATGCTTCAAAGGTAAGTCATATTTCTACTGGTGGTGGAGCTTCACTTGAATATCTTGAAGGTAAGACTTTACCAGGTATTGCTTGTGTTGATGAAAAGTAATATAATATCATTAATGGTGTTATAAAAAATTAATGGTAAATAAACCATTGATGTTAAAAATAACTTGGAGGAAATTTATTATGGAAAAACAAATAGTTGTAAAAAGTACAGTTGGGTTACATGCAAGCTTAGCTGCAAAGGTTGTTCAAGCGGCAAATAAGTATTCTGTTGATATCAACTTAATTTACCATGACAAAACAATAGATGTTAAATCAATTTTAGGTCTAATGTCTTTAGCAATTCCAAGCGGAGAAAATGTAATTATTTCTGCAAATGGAGCACAAGCTGAGGCTGCAATTGCAGATATTGAATCTATTTTAAGCAAGTAATTTTTAATGAACAAATAATTTGTTATAATTATTTGCTAATTAAGAAAAGTTGAAAGGAAAATTTTAATATGAGAAAACCAATAATGGCTGGAAACTGGAAGATGAATAAAACAAGAGATGAAGCTTTACAGTTCGTTTATGCCGTAAGTGATGCCCTACCTTCTAAGGATAAGGTTGAATCTATTATTTGCGCCCCTGCTATTATCTTACGTGACTTAGTTAAAAGACAAGGAGATAACCTAAGAATTGGTGCTCAAAATATGCATGAAAAGGATAATGGTGCTTACACTGGTGAGATTTCTGCTATCATGCTAAAGAGTACAGGAGTTGATTATGTTATTATTGGTCACAGTGAGAGAAGACAATATTTCAATGAGACAGATGAATCTGTTAATGCTAAGGTTTTGAAGGCGCTTGAAACTGATTTGAAGCCAATTATTTGTGTTGGAGAGACATTAGAGCAAAGAGAAAATGGAACAACTCACAACGTATTAGATATTCAGGTAACAAAGGCGTTAGAAAATGTTAACGCAAAACAAATAAGTGATGTAATTATTGCTTATGAGCCAATTTGGGCAATTGGTACTGGTAAGGTTGCAGATGCAAAGACTGCAGATGAGGCTTGTGGATATATCCGCTCATTAATTGAGAAGTTATATTCAAAGAAAGTTGCAGATGAAGTTCGTATTTTATATGGTGGATCTGTTTCTACAAAGACTGTTGATGAATTAATAAGTCAACCTAATATTGATGGTGGTCTAGTAGGTGGAGCATCATTAAAAGCAGATAGCTTTATTGAATTATGCAAGGCTTGCGTTAAGTAAATTGTTTTAGAAGAACTAGAGATTAATCTAGTTCTTTTTTCGTTTATTAGGAAATTGTAATCTTGATTTAAAATAAAGATAGGAGAATTCCTCATATTATGCTTAACAGTTAAATTAATCCTCCATGATTTAGTGGATGAATTATTCGTTTTATCATAAATATCACAGTGTTTATGTGGTCTAAAGTAGTACTATCACTTATTAATTTCGAGCTCATTATATAACAATTATATATAAAAAAGCCAAAATTCATGTATTTTCATACTAAAATTTTGGCTTTTAAAAGTTATAAAATTATTGTTATTAAATATTGATTTTTGAAAATTTTTTAGAAATTTTTATTTTTTCTTTTCATGTATGCTTCATAAGCAAGAATTGATGCAGCTACACCAACATTTAGACTATTTTGATTTCCTTCCATTGGTATATATACTTTTTTATTTTGATTTTCGTACCACTTAGGATTTATACCAAATCTTTCATTGCCAACAACTATAGCTATTTTACCTTTATAATCATATTCTTGGTAGTTTAAGCCTAGTTTAGGCTCGCCTAAAAATATATCATAATTATTATCTAATAAGTATTTTAAAGCATCATCGTAGCTTGCTACAACAGTTGGAATTATTAGATTACAGCCTCTTGCTGCAGCTGTTAGCTTAGGATTATTTTGCTTTGATACAGGATTTACAAGAATAACCGCATCAGCTTTAACAGAATTAAGTGTTCGATAGATTGTTCCTATGTTTCCTGGGATTTCTAATGAGTCTAATACAAATAAAAATTCTTTATCTTTTAGGCTATTCAGGTTATATTTTGGATATTTGATTGCTGCTATAATTCCTGCGTGATTATCCTTTAATGATAATGATTCATAGGTTGAGCTTGATATTTCATATGTTTCCTTTGATTTTTTTATTAATTGGTTTAATAGTATTTTTGTGCTTTCTTGATAATTTTCTTCATATGAATATAATAGTAGTTCTATTTCAATATTATTATCGTTTACGATTTTAAGTATTTGGATGTCATCTGCAATTGTTAGGTCGGGATATAAGTTGGTTTTAATTATATCCTTCATTTTTTTAACCATGTCATGTGATTTTGAAATTTTAATCATATTTTATTCCTCGTATATTATATTTATTAAATTTATATTTGTTTTAATTTTGTTATCTTTTGATATTATATCATATTTCTTTTAAATAACAAATTGTGTAAGAATTATTACATTTTTATTTTATAAGAATGTGATATACTGATATAGGTGATTAGTTATGAAAAAAATTTTTAGTTTATTAATTATTTTATTTATGTTTACAAGCTTATCAGCATGTAGTAAGAAGGAAGGTAAGTTATCAGTTGTTTGTCCAAATGGTGCCCCAGCTATTGCTATATGTAGCTTAGATGAAGAAAAATACGATATTTCCTTTGGATATGAGCCAGTTACTTTACAGACAGCTTTTATTAATAAGGAGGCAGATATTATTGTTGCCCCAATAAACTTAGGTTCTACAATGTATAGTAAAAATCAAAATTATAGATTAGGTGCTATCTTAACGTGGGGGAATTTATATTTAGCCTCAAAAACAAGCTTTACTTTGGATGATTTAAATAATAAGGATTTAGTTTTATTTGGTCAAAATACAATTAATGATTCAATTGTTCAGTATATTTTTAAAGAAAATAACCTTACCTTAGGAGAAAATACAACATATTTAGGTTCTACAAATGATACTCAGGCCAAGCTTTTAACAAGTGAAGATGGTATATATTTGGTGGCAGAACCTGCATTATCTTCAATAAAAACTAAATGTGATGTTTACTCTATTTCTATTCAGGAGGAATATAAAAAAATATCTAAGTCAAGCTCTTATCCACAAGCTGCCTGCTTTATTAAAAATGATTTAATTAATAATAATAAAAAAATTGTTGATTCATTTTTGATTGATATTAAGAATTCTTGTGATAAGTGTCAAAATAGTATTGAAGATGTTTCTTCAAGGGCTGAAGAATTGTCTTTGGGTAAGAAAAATATTTTAATTAATGCAATACCTAATTTGAATATTACTTATGTTAGTGCTAAGTCATCACAATCAGCAATTGAATTTGTTGTTTCGATTAATTCAAAGCTATTTGGTGGTACAAATCCTACTAGAGAGTTTTATTATGAATAGAAGTAAAAAAATTGCATATTTATTTTTAGGTGTTATATTATTAACAATTGTAATTGAACTTATTTCTATAATTATTAAAAATGAATATGTTTTTCCCAATGTTTATGATATTTTAAAAAAATTTTTCTTGTTATTTTTAGATAAAAAACTATATTTATCAACTTTAAATACGATATTTCATCTTTTACTTGCGGTAGTTTTTTCTCTTATCATAGGAGGGACTTTTGCTATTATTTCGAGTTTTAATGAAAGAATTTATCTTTTATTAAAGCCTATAAATACTATTTTACGTAGTTTACCAATAATAGTTTTAATTTTAATTACTCTTATTATTTTTGATTTTTCATCTTCAGCAGTAGTTGCCTCAACACTTGCTTTAATTCCTTTATTTTATGAGGCTTTTTACCAAGGTATAATTTCAATTGATAAAGCATATCTTGATGTATATAAGCTAGAATCAGATTTTAATCTTAAAGTATTGTTTAAGGTGTATATCCCACTTATTACTTCATATTGCAAGGTTAGCTTAATTAATGCCGTAGGTATGGGGATAAAGATATTAATAACTACAGAATATTTATCAGGTGTTAAAAATACAATTGGCGAATGCATTAATAGTTCATGGGCCTCTTTTGACTATACCTCTATATATGCCTATAGTCTATATATGGTTATCTTAGTTCTTATTTTAGAAGGAACTATTCCTTTAATTATTGCATTAAAAAGTATTTTTTTTCATAATAATTATGAAATTAAGCAAAAATAATATAAAATTAGAACAAAAAGGAATGAAAACGATTGCATATTTTTTGTCATATGTGCTATAATTCAAATATATAATAAGTTTTAGTGCGATAAAGGAGATGTAGGGTATGGAAAACTACGTAACATTAGAATATCTACCCCAGGATGTAGAAATTGCCAATCAGTTAGCTGACATTTTAAATGATAAGCATGTCGATGTTCATCTTTTTGAAAAGGTATCAGATAAGGATAAAAATGTTTTAAATGATATAAAGCATAGCTCTTGTTTAATTTTGCTTCATATTTCTGAGGATTTTGATTATAGAGATTATTTAAGAGAAATTGTAAAGGCTGATAATAAATGCCAAATTGTTGCTGCATATATATTAAAAAGCACATATCAAAATAAATTCAATATGAATGAAATCGAAGTTAAAGAGGGATACCCATTAGAGGCTTTAGCTAATGATATTTGTTGCATAATGGTTGGTGGATATAAGCTTAATGTTAATTTTTTCAACAAGAAAAAGCTTAGAGAAGAGGCTATGCATTTATATGCTACAGGCAATTATGTTTGGGCTTTATGTTATTTATTAAAGGTATTTACTATTAAGGATTTACAGGTTAAGGAAAAAATTGCTGCCGCATATACTCAACTTATGAATTGTGACAAAGCAATTAATTATTATTCTATTTGTCTACCAATTCAAGATGTTGATTCTCAAAGCCAAATTTGTAATAATTTGGGTTGGTTATATACACAAACTAAAAATCTTGAATTTGCTGAAAGATATTTAAAAAAAGCGATTGAGCTTGGAAGTCCTGATGCTTTATATAATCTTGGTTATCTTTATGAAACATCTTGGGCTTATGACTCAAAGATGAGAAGAACAAAGGAAGCATATGATATTTATTGCAAAGTTTTAGATAGTCCAACAACATCTGAGCAATCTAAGGCTTTGGCAAAGGAGAAGCTAAAGGCACAGGCTGATAAATTACTTCAAAGAAGAAACTATGCTGTTGCAATGACATATTATAAATCTATTGGCGATGGATCTAAGGTTGCAGAATGCTTAAGAAATATTAAGATGCTTCGTCAGGCATATGAAGAAAGAAAAAAGAGATTATCTACTAAAACAAAGGTAGAATAGGAAATGACCAGAACATATTGTTCTGGTTTTTCAGTTGTTAAAAGCCTTAAAATGAGTTATAATATATACTTGAAGGAAGGATAAAATTATGTTGAAAATTGATGTTATTTCTGGTTTCTTAGGTGCAGGTAAGACTACATTTATTAAAAGATTACTTGAAACTAAATTAAAAAATGAAAATGTCGTATTAATTGAAAATGAATATGGAGAGGTTTCTGTAGATACAGATATCCTTACTGATAGTAAAATTGAAATAAAGGAATTATCACAGGGCTGTATTTGTTGCTCACTTGTTGGTGATTTTTCTAAATCATTGAATGAAGTTATTGAAAAATTTAATCCTGATCGTATTTTAATTGAACCATCAGGAGTTGGTAAGCTATCTGATGTTGTTAAGGCAATTCAGTCTGCTGGATTGAAGGATTATATTCATTCACTTGTTTGTATGGTAGATGCTAAAAAAGCTAAGATGTATGATAGAAATTTTGGTGAATTTTTTGAAGATCAAATAGAAAATGCTCATACAGTAATTTTAAGTAGAATGGATATTTGCAAGGAAGAAAATGCTAAAAATGCTTTAGAGATTATTCGTAAGCATAATGATCATTGTGTTGTTGTTACAACTCCAATTGCTACACTTTCAGATGATGAATTATTAAATGCTTATGAAGGTGTTGATTTAAATTTGTTAGAGGAATTAGAGCATGAGCATCATCACCATCATGATGAGGAATGTGAATGTGGATGTCACGACCATGAGCATCATAGCCACGATGAAGAATGTGAATGTGGATGTCACGACCATGAGCATCATCACCATCACGATGAGGAATGTGAATGTGGATGTCATGACCATGAGCATCATCACCATCACGATGAAGAATGTGAATGTGGATGTCATGACCATGAGCATCATCATCACGCAGATGAAATATTTACTTCAGTTGGTATTGAAACTGTAAAGAAATATGATATTGATGTTTTAAAATCTTTACTTAATGATATGGCTGATGGTAAGTATGGTATGATTGTTCGTTCTAAGGGAATTATTCAAGGAACTGATTTAAAGTGGTATGTATTTAATTTAACTCCAGAAGAGGTTGAATTTGAAGAAAATAAACCAATTCCTATGGGTAAAATTGTTGTGATTGGTTCTCATATTAATGAGGATGAAATAAAGAAATTATTTTAATAGGAGGATTTTGTTGTGAAAGAAATTCCACTATTTGTTTTAAATGGTTTCCTCGAAAGTGGAAAAACTACAATTATTAAGGAAATTATTGAAAATAATGATAATTATCAAAATAATTCAACTGTTGTTATTGCTTGTGAACAGGGCGAAGTTGAGTATGATGATGATTGGTGTGAAAAATATAAGGTTCATGTCGAATATATTGAAGATCAATTAGATTTAAATCCTGATTATATGCGTCAGTTACATAAGAAGTATCATGCTAATCAATATGTTATTGAATATAATAGCTTTTTTAATTGGGATGAGCAGGAATTTCCAAGAGGAATGGTAATTTATCAACAAATTACTTTGATTGATTCGTCATCTTTTAAGGTTATGTTTAATAATAACGATATGAAGAAAATATTTCAGATGCTAGTTAAAGATTCTTCACTTGTTATTTTTAATCGTTGCGATGGTGTTAAGGAATTGTCACAATTTAGAAGGTGGATAAGAGCTTTAAATCAGCAAGCTCAAATTGCCTTTGAAGGTGCAAATGGTAGATTAAGTGCTATGCTTGATGAGGATTTACCTTATGATTTATCAAAGGATGTTATTGCTTTTGAAGAGGATGTTTATCCTACTTGGTATATAGAGGTATTTGATAATCATGAAAAATATATGAATAAAATTTTCAAGTTTAAGGCTTTTGTTCGTGATATTACTCCTAAAACATTTGTACTAGGAAGAAAGGTTATGACTTGTTGTGCTGAGGATATTCAATTTTTAGGCTATGAGGTTATTAATGAAACTCATACAGAGGTTCATATAGATGATTGTATTTATATTGAATGTAGTGTTGAGATTAATTATTCTGATTTAGCTAAGGAGGATGTTGTTATGCTCCATGCTAAAAAAATAAGTATTCTTCCACCTGAGGAGGAAAAGGTATTAGGTATGTAGACTATCTTTTTGATAGTCTCTTACTTTAATTTGGAGGTGAGATAGTTGATAAGAAATTATAATGAATCAGATTATGATATGGTTGAGTATATCACAGAGGATTATTGGAAAAATGAAGTTGAAATGGATTTAGAACTTCAACATTTTATTTATCATTTTTTGGTAAGATACTATTTGTATGATAATAAGTATTCTTATGTAATTGATGATGGTAATGTTAGAGCTTTTTTATTATCATGTTTGAAAAATGAGAAAAATAATAGTATTGAGTTTTTTAATAAAAGTGTTTTAACTTTATCAAATGAAAATCAAAAAAAAGCTTATGAGTATTTAAAATATATTGAAGATAATCACAATAGGGTTTTAGCACATATGAATAATGATTCAGTATATTTAGGGCTTATTGCTAGTAAAATTCATCATGGTGGTATGGATTTAATAAATAAATTGATTTCTGATGTCAAAGCAAGTGGGCTTGGTAATATTTATTTGTGGACGGATGAAACATGTAATTATAAATATTATGAAAAGTTAAATTTTGAACTTGTAGAAACTTATTTTATTAATTTGTATGATAGAACAATAAAAACATTTATTTATAAGCGAACTATAAAAAAATAATATTTTATTTTTAACTGGAAAGAATAACTCTTAAGCTTTTTAACTTTGAGTTGTTAATTTTCCAGTTTTTCTTTTCCTATTTTGTGATATAATGATAGATGGTGAAGTGTATGAAAAAATATATTACAAAAAATGCAAATGAAACGATTGAAATTGGTAAAAAAATAGGTACCCTTTTAAATCCTGGCGACGTTGTTTTACTTACTGGTGATTTATCATGTGGTAAGACTACAATAACTAAGGGAATTGGACAAGCTTTAGGTGTAACTAAAATTATTAATTCCCCAACATTTACTATAGTTAAGTGCTACAAGGGGAAATGCCCACTATACCATTTAGATTTATATAGGCTTAATGGATTAAATCAGGATTTTGATTTAGAGGAATATATTGAGTCAGATGGTGTATGTGTAATTGAATGGCCTCATCAAGTTGATGAAATTTTACCAAAAAATTATTTAAATATTTGTTTAACACGTATATCAGAATTTGAACGTGATATAGAGATTAGTGGTGTAGGTAGGCACTACGAGGAAATTGTAGGTGATTTAAAATGAAATCATTAATTTTAGATTCAGCAACAAAAACTTTATATATTTCTTTAGTTGATGATGGTAACATTTTATATGAAAAATACATCGAAGGTAGAAATGATCATGCAAAAAATATTGTCTTTGTTGTTGATGAGGCTTTAAAGAGCAATAATTTAAGTTGTGATGATTTAAATAGGGTTATTGTTGGCTATGGACCAGGATCTTATACTGGTGTTAGAATGGCTGTGACTGTTGCTAAGATGCTTGCGGTATTTAAGCATATTGATTTATATACTATTTCTACTTTAAAGCTTATGGCATCTTCAAAATTAGGAATTGCTGCTTCAATGATTGATGCACGTCGTGGTAATGCCTTTGGCGGTGTTTTTGATATGGATAATGATAAAGAAATATTAAAAGAAGGTATGTATTCTTATGAGGAAATAAAAGGTGTCAGTCATGATTGTGAGGTTACAGAGGACAATTTTAAGGTTGATGTAAATTATGTTATTAATCATGCAAATAAGGTGTTAGAGCCCCATTTACTTGTGCCTAATTATTTAAGAGAAACTGAAGCTGAGAGAAATTTAAAATGATAAGAAGACTTAAAAGTGACGATATTGATAAAGTTGTTTTTTTAGAAAATGATGTATTAAATACCACATTAGGTTCTGATATGCTTAAATCTTTTATTGAAAGTGAATTTAGCTATGCCTTTGTTTATGATGATATGGGTGTTAAAGGTTATATATCTTGTAACTTTGATGGATATGATGTTGAAATATTAAATTTTTGTGTTTCTAGTGATTATCAAAATAAAGGTATTGGTAGGGAGTTACTTAACTATACTTTAAGTTATTTTTATTCAAAAATGGCTATTTCAGCAATATTAGAGGTTAGAGAGTCAAATAAAAGAGCTGTTCATGTCTATGAACTTTTTGGGTTTAAAAAGATAAATGTTAGAAAAAATTATTATCAAAACGAAGAAAATGCTATTGTTATGCAAAAGGTTTTTATTCCCTTTGATGATGTTAATGATGCTTATTATGATTTATTTGTTGAAAGAGAATATCTTTTTGATTCCATAAGGGTTATTGACGAAAAAGAACCACTTAAGTATTATCATAATTATTATAAAATTGATTCTAAAACAAATATTGACGAATTACTTAAAAATAAATTTGATGGTTTTATTCATTTTGTATCAAATGAGGATTTAAACTATAAATTTTTAGATTATGAAATTTCTTGTAATGCTATTATGCATGCTAATCTTTATTCAATCAAATTTTTAAAAAATGATAATGTCAATGTAAAGAGATTGGATTCAAGCAATGTAATCTCAGCTAAGAATTTCATTTTCAATGAAGAAAAGATTTTTGGTGAGAAATATGCTTTAGGTAGTTTAAGAAGCCTTATTGATATGGATTATATTTATCATAGATTAAATGTTTATCTTGCTTATTATAATGATAAAATTGTTGGTTATTTGCATACATTTAAGCTTGATAATTATGCTAAGATTGATGATTTTTTTGTTTTAGATGAATATCAACATAATGGCATTGGTCAAGCTTTGCTTAAAGCAGCAATAGTTGATTTAATTAAGTATGGATGTAGTGATTTGATTATTGATACTGATGTTAATTTAATGGGAATGTATAGAAAAATGGGATTTAATCAGGTCAGTCAATATTTTAGATATTTAAAGAAGGTGTAGTTGTATGGATAAAACAAATGTGATGAGAATTTTAGATCAAAAAAAGATTAAATATGCTGTTTATGAATATCCTCATGAAGAAGGGGTATGTGTTGATGGATGTGAGGTCGCAAAATTGTTAAATCAAAATCCACTTCAGGTTTTTAAAACATTGGTTTGTGTATCTAATAATGAGCATTTTGTTTGTGCTATTCCCGTTTCAAAGGAATTGGATTTAAAAAAAGCAGCTAAGGCTTTTAATGTCAAATCATTAGAAATGGTAGCAGTAAAAGAACTACTACCACTTACAGGCTATATTAGAGGAGGATGTTCTTTAATTGGGATGAAGAAGAGCTTTAAAACTATAATGGATGATAGTGCCTTAAACTATAGTAATGTTATTTTTTCTGGTGGGAAAATAGGTCTTCAAATTGATATGAATCCTAATGATTTAAAGAAAGTTATTAGAATAGATTTTAAAAATATTGTGAGGGATGTAAATGCGTAGAAGCGAACGTGAAATACTTGATGATGATAAAATAGATGAAATAATTGAAGAGTGTAAGGTAATTAGAGTTGGCTTTGTCGATTGTAATGAGGTTTACATTGTTCCTTTTAATTTTGGCTTTGGTTATACAAAAGAGGGAAAGCGTGCTTTTTATATTCATGGTGCAGCAAGTGGCAGAAAAATAGATTTATTAAAAAAATATCCTCATGTTGGCTTTGAACTTGATTTTATGAGTGATGTTTTTAAAAAAGGTGAAGATGATTGTTCTTATACTTGTGGCTATAAAAGCGTAATTGGTACAGGTGAAGCTGGTATTTTAGAATCTATGAAAGATAAAATCAATGCAATGGATTTAATTATGCGACATTACACTCATAAGGATGAGTATGATTACAATCCAAAGGCTTTTGATATGACGGTTATTTGGGTTATTGAGGTAGATAAAATTTCTTGTAAGGTTCATGAGGAGTGATTGTATGTTAGTTTTAGGAGTTGAGTCAAGCTGTGATGAAACATCAGTTGCCATCGTTAGAGATGGACATGAGGTTTTGTCAAATGTGATTAATTCACAAATTAAAATTCATGAAAAATTTGGTGGTGTTGTACCAGAGGTAGCTTCACGTCATCATGTTTATCAGGTTTCAATGGTATTTGAAGAGGCATTTAAGGTTGCAGGTGTTAAACCAGAGGATATTGATTTAGTTGCAGTTACGCAAGGACCTGGACTTATTGGTTCTTTACTTGTAGGTGTTAATGCAGCTAAAACATTTGCCATGATGTTTAATAAGCCTTTAATTGGTGTTCATCATCTGGCTGGTCATATTTATGCTAATGCAATTGAGCATGATATGAAATTTCCAGCAATAGCTCTTCTTGTATCTGGTGGTAATACTGAGCTTATTTATATGCGTGAGCATTTTAGCTTTGAAATAATCGGTGAAACATTAGACGATGCAGTTGGTGAAGCTTATGACAAGGTTGCCCGTGTTGTTGGACTTAATTATCCTGGTGGACCAATGGTTGATAAGCTTGCTCATGAAGGTAATGATACTTATCATTTACCTAGAGTTTATTTAGAGGATGGCAGCTATAATTTCTCGTTTTCCGGATTGAAGAGTGCAGTAATTAATTTAGCTCATAATGCTCATCAAAGAGGTGAGGAAATTAATGTGGCTGATTTATGTGCTTCATTTCAAGCAAGTGTTAGTGAGGTTTTAGTTAATAAAACATTACGTCTTGCAAGAGAAAAGAATGTTAAACAAATTATTGTTGCTGGAGGTGTTTCAGCAAATAAAGGCTTAAAGGAAAGATTCTTTGAACGTGCTAATGATGAATTTGAGGTATGTATTCCATCTATAAGATATTGTACAGATAATGCTGCAATGATTGCGGTTGCAGGATATTATCAATATCAAAAAAATCCAACTTTGTCAGATTTAACTTTAAATGCTGATGCCTCTTTGGAATTGGAGTCTAAATAATTTAGATTTAATTTAAACTAAATTTTAATTAAGATATATTTTTATAGAGTTTTAGTTGATTTTGTTATATAATAATTTTATAATTTAAAACATTTCTTCTAATAGGTGTTTTAAAAAGTTTTAATTATTTTAAGAAAAGGTGATTTTATGGCAGAGATAAATAATTTTATTAAGACAATTATGCAGAATGACTTAGATAGTGGCAAGGTTGATGCAATCGCAACCCGTTTCCCTCCAGAGCCTAATGCATATTTACATATTGGTCATGCAAGAGCTATTATTACTAACTTTGAGTTAGCGAAGGCCTTTAATGGTACAACAAATCTTCGTTTTGATGATACAAATCCAGCCAAAGAGGATCAGGAATTTGTTGAAGGTATTATTGAGGATTTAGCGTGGTTAGGGTATACTCCAACTAATATTTTTTATGGTTCTGATTATTTTGAAAAAACATACGAAAAGGCAATCATGCTTATTAAAAAAGGGTTAGCCTATGTTGATGATTTATCTCAAGAAGAAATTTCTAAGTATCGTGGTACCTTAAATGAGCCTGGTAAAAATTCTTTATATAGAAATAGAAGTGTTGAAGAGAATTTAAAATTATTTGAGGAAATGAGAGAAGGAAAATATAAAGATGGAGAAAAGACATTACGTGCAAAGATTGATATGGCTAGTCCTAATATCAATATGCGTGATCCAGTAATGTATCGTATTTTACATATTAATCATCATCGTCAAGGAACTAAATGGTGTATTTTCCCAATGTATGATTTTGCTCATCCACTTCAGGACTCTTTTGAAGGAATTACTCACTCGTTGTGCTCATTAGAGTATGATAACCATAGGGTTTTATATGATTGGGTTGTTGATAATTGTGAGATTGAAAAGAAGCCTCATCAATATGAATTTGGTAGATTAAATATTACTAATACAATTATGTCTAAGCGTTATTTAAGAGCATTAGTTGATGCTAAAAAGGTATCAGGCTATGATGATCCAAGAATGCCAACATTATGTGGATTACGTAGACGTGGCTTTACTCCAGATTCAATTCGTAGTTTTATTCTTTCAACAGGTCTTTCAAGAGTTAATTCAACTGTTGAATCAGATCAATTAGATGAAGAATTACGTAATGATTTAAAGCTTAAGGCTTTAAGACCTAATGCGGTTATTAATCCTCTAAAGGTTATTATTGATAATTATCCTGAGGGTGTTGTTGAATGGAATGAAGCACCTAATAATACTGAAAATCCAGATTTAGGTTCAAGAAAGTTATCTTTTTCGCGAGAGGTTTATATTGAACGTGAGGATTTTATTGAGAATAAGCCAAATAAAAATTGGAAAAGACTTGCTTTGGGTGTTGAGGTAAGATTAATGAGAGCTTACTTTATTAAGGCTACTTCAGTTGAAAAGGATGAGAATGGCAACATTACTTGCGTTCATGCTACTTATGATCCAGTAACTAAGAGTGGTGATTTTAACGAAAGAAAGCCAAATGGTAATATTCATTATGTTGATGCTGCTACGGCTATTCCAGCTGAATTTAGGTTATTTGAGCCTTTGATGGTTGACGAAACAGAGGAGAACAAGGATTTGGATTTTATGGAAAGATTGAATCCAAATTCGTTAAAGGTTACAAATGGTTTTGTTGAAAGCTTCCTTAAGGATACTAAGCCATTAGATCATTATCAATTTATTAGAAATGGTTATTATGTAACTGATAAGGATTCAACATCAGATAGACTTGTGTTTAATCGTACATGTGGTTTAAAATCTTCATTTAAAAAATAATTAAAGAAGGACTGTTCTTTATTGAACAGCCCTTTATTATGTAATATAGAAATTTAGAGGTGATTTTATGCGTGATGTCTTATTTGAAAGTCATAATGATAAAAATCAAAACTTAACTAAATTTATAGCTCCCTTTGGGATATTTTTTGTAGCAACATTTATGATAATAATTTTTGTTTTTGAAAATTTTAGCTATGTTTTTTTAGTATTGTTTATATTTCTATTTTTATTTTCTTCATTTTTTACTTTTGTTCTGATGATGATTAGAATGAAGAAACCATGCTGTAAGCTATATATTGAGCATGGAACTATGCATTATGAGTTAGAGGGGAAAAATAGTAATTTTATTCATATTGATTTTTCATTTAGTGATATTTCAAAAACAAGAATTTTAAGGGGATTTAATGGATATATGTTGTTTATTTGGCTTAGTGAATATAAGCTTAATGGTGAAATTGTTGATAAAAGAAAAAAAACTTTGTGTTGCTTATGGTATAGATAGAATTGAATGTGAAAATATAATTGATAAAATGAAAAAAGCTAAAAATGATTTGTTATGGGAATAGGAGGAAAAAATAATGTTAAAGACTGTTAATTTAGGATTGCAATATGGCTCAAGAGTTTTATTTAAGGATGTCAACATAACATTTACTAAAGGAAATTGTTATGGTATTATTGGTGCAAATGGTGCTGGTAAATCTACTTTTTTAAAGCTTTTATCTGGTGAAATCGAATCTACAAGTGGTGAGGTTATCTTAGATAAAAATGAAAGAATGAGTATTTTACGTCAGGACCAAAATGCTTTTAATAATGAAACTGTTTTAAATACTGTTTTATTAGGTCACAAGAGATTGATTGAAATAATGAAGGAAAAGGATGAATTATATGCTAAAGAGGATTTCACTGATGAGGATGGGGTTCGTGCTGCAGAGCTTGAGGGTGAATTTGCTGAGCTTGGTGGCTGGGACGCTGAAAGTGATGCTGAAACTCTTTTAAATGGAATTGGTGTACCTAGTGATTATCATTATATGCTAATGGGTGAATTAGATGCAAAGCTTAAAATAAAGGTTTTACTTGCTCAGGCTTTATTTGGTAATCCTGATATTCTCCTTTTAGATGAGCCTACTAATAACTTGGATTATAAATCAACACGATGGCTTGAAAATTTTTTATTAAATTTTGAAAATACAGTCATTATTGTTTCCCATGATCGTCATTTTTTAAATAATGTATGTACTCATATATGTGATGTTGATTTTGGTAAAATTAAGCTTTATGTTGGTAATTATGAATTCTGGTATGAATCAAGTCAATTAGCATTACAGCAGGCTAAGGATCAAAATAAAAAGGCAGAGCAGAAAATTAAGGAACTACAAGAATTTATCGCAAGATTCTCTGCTAATAAGTCTAAATCAAAACAGGCAACAAGCCGTAAAAAGCTTCTTGATAAAATTACTCTTGATGATATTGAACCTTCATCACGTCGTTATCCATACATTGGCTTTAAGCCAAATCGTGAGGTTGGAAATGATATTCTAACTGTTGAAAAGCTATCAAAACCAGGTGTATTTGAAAACTTAACATTTACGGTAAATAAAAATGATAAGATTGCCTTCTTATCAGAAAATACTCATCAAATAACAGCATTATTTGATATTTTGACAGGTAAGGATGAAAATTATACTGGAAAGTTTAAATGGGGTATAACAACATCAGTCGGTGCACTATTACAGGACAATAAGGAGTATTTTGATAAGAATTTATCATTAATTGATTGGTTAAGACAATACTCACCTAATGATCAAACTGAAACATTTATTCGTGGCTGGTTAGGCAGAATGTTGTTTTCTGGTGAAGAGTCTATGAAAAAGTGTAATGTATTATCAGGTGGAGAAAAGGTTAGATGTATGTTTGCTAAACTAATGCTTGAAGCACCTAATATTTTAGTTTTAGAGGATCCAACAAACCATTTAGACTTGGAATCAATTACTGCTTTAAATGAAGGTATGACGAATTATAAAGGAAATATTTTATTTTCTTCACATGATGCAGAACTTTTACAAACAGTTGCTAATAGAATTATTGCCTTTAAGGAGGATGGCTCTATTGTTGATAGAATGATGAGCTATGAGGAGTTTTTGGATTTAGATTAGGAGTGATTTAAATGAACCTATTAAATGGATTAAATGAACGCCAGCTAGAGGCTGTTACTACAACTGAAGGACCTGTAATGGTAATGGCTGGTGCTGGTAGTGGTAAGACGAAGGTTTTAACAACTAGAATTGCCTATTTAATTTCAGAGCTTGGAATTCCATCAACTAACATTTTAGCTGTTACATTCACAAATAAAGCAGCAAATGAAATGAAGCAGAGAATTGAAGGAATGCTTTCCATTGAAACAAAGTATATGTGGGTTTCAACATTTCACTCATTTTGTTGTCGTTTATTAAGATTAGAGATAAAGGCTTTACCACCATATACATCTTCTTTTCAAATATTAGATGAAGAAGATTCGTTAAAAATAGTTAAGGATATAATGAAGCAGGCTGAGCTTGATGAATTTAAGCCTAAGGAAATTCGCGGTTTAATCTCTAAGAGTAAAAACTTTACTGATTTTAGGATTGATGACCCAAGATTAAATAATATTTTTACGATTGTATTAGAAAAATATGAAGAATTTATGAAAGAAAATAATGCTTTAGATTTTGATGATTTAATTATTAAAACAATTCTATTATTTCAAAAGAATCCTAGCATTTTACAAAAATATCAGAATAAATTTCAATATATATTAGTCGATGAATTTCAGGATACTAATACACTTCAATATAATTTAATTTTTATGCTTTCAGCTAGATATCATAATATTTTTGTTGTTGGTGATGATTTTCAATCAATTTATTCATTTCGTGGGGCTAAAATTGAAAATATTAATCGATTTAGACGTGATTTTTTAGAAACAAAACTAATTTTATTAGAAGAAAATTATCGTTCTACAAAGGAGATATTGTCATTAGCTAACTGCATTATTGAGCATAATCCAAATCAAATTAAAAAAGTGATGTTTTCTAAAAATAAAGAAGGTCAAATGCCATTTTATTATAATGCTGATTCTTCATATGATGAGGTTATGTTTGTTATTGATAAGATAAAGGAGCTTGTAGCTTGTGGTGCAAGCTATAGTGATTTTGCAATACTATATCGTTCAAACTATATTTCAAGAAATTTTGAGGATATGCTTGTTAGATATCAAATTCCATATAAAATATATGGTGGGTTATCTTTCTTCGCAAGAAAAGAAATAAAGGATATTATTGCTTATTTAAGAGTTATTGTTTATAAGGATGATGATATTTCATTTAGAAGAATAATTAATGAGCCTAAAAGAAAAATTGGACCAAAAATGCTTGAAAATCTAACTAATATTGCCAATGAAAATAACCTTTCATTATTTGATTCAATTGAAAAGTATTATGGTAAAGGAATTGCCGTAGATGCTTTAAATAATTTTAAATCTGTTATAAATGATATTAAGGCACAACTTGAAAATGTTAAGCTTAAGGATTTAGTTGATATAATTTTAGAAAATACAGGATATGAGGCTGAGTTAAAAAAAGATGAGGATTCTTATGAGGATAGAATTGGGAATATCAAAGAATTAAAATCAGTTTTAAAAGAAGCTGATGAATTTTATGAAGGTACTAATTTAGAAAAACTAGAATTAATGTTATCTGATTTAGCTTTAAGAACTGATAATGAAAATGATGATGTTGATAAGGTTGATTGCGTTAGACTATCAACATATCATCAAGTAAAGGGATTAGAGTTTACAAATGTTTTTATGGTAGCAATGGAGGAGGGAATATTCCCGTCTATGAATTGTACACTACCATCAGAAATAGAAGAGGAAAGAAGAATTTGCTATGTTGGAATTACTAGAGCTAAAGAAAAACTTTATTTAACAAGTGCTTCCTCAAGATTTTTGTTTGGTCAACAGTCTTACATGAAACCTTCAAGATTTATTAGTGAAATGAATAAAGAATTATTTAAAAATATTTCAAAGGGTTATCATAAGTATGATACATCAACAATAAAAAAATCAACATTAAAGGTAATGGATAAACCTACCAAAAAAATTACTAAAACACAATATGAGGTTGGAGATAAGGTTAATCATAAGGCCTTTGGTGATGGAATGGTAGTTTCTGTTGAGGGTGATTTAATCACAGTAGCATTTAAGGTCCCATATGGCATAAAAAAATTAAATGGTACTCATCCGGCAATAAGAAAACTATAGCTTTATAATATAGAATTGGTATTTTAATACCAATTCTAGGCTATAATGCTTTTTAGAAATTATGATTTTAACTTGAAACGAGTTAAAAATATAAAAAAAACATAAAAAACACTTGATTTATAGTATTCAATTTGTTATAATGAACAAGCGTTGACGGATTGTTAATAATGGTCCGGTAGTTCAGTTGGTTAGAATGCCGCACTGTCACTGCGGAGGTCGCGAGTTCGAGTCTCGTCCGGACCGCCAATCTTAAACCGTCAACTTGATATAGATGCGCTCATAGATCAATTGGATAGATCGTTTGACTACGGATCAAAAGGTTAGGGGTTCGAGTCCTCTTGGGCGCGCCAGATTGTTCAGTAATATCAAGGATTTTCTTGCTTCCATACAAGAGGGGTCCAAGGTATTTTTTGGGTGAATTGATAAGTGGAGTTATCAGTTCGCCTTTTTATTTTTTACTAATTGCATTAAGAATATCATTTCTTTGATTTTCTATTTTTTGATGTAAATATCTTTTAGTAGTTGAGTATTCAGTATGACCTAATACTGACATAACTTCATGAAGATTAACATTTTTCTCAATTAAGGATGTAGCAAAAGTATGTCTCCATTTATGTGGTGATATGCTTTGAGTAATGCTACATTCTTTTTTTATTTTATAAAGAAAATCATAAACAGAGTCAACTCTCATTTTTGTTCCATTGATAGAAATAAATAAATACTCTGTTTCACATTCAATAGAAGTAATATATTTACTTAAATAGAATTTTGTTTCATCAGTAAAGAAAACATATCTAGGTTTACCTGTCTTAGTAAAATCAACGTAAATGATATTCTTTTCAATATAAACATTCTTAAGTTTTAAATTAACAAGTTCATTAATTCTTAATCCAGTATCATTAAGTAACATAATAGCAGTAATATTTCTTAAATTAAATGGATTAAGCTCTAACTTATAAAGATAGTCATAAATAATATCCTTAGTATTATTAGTGATTATTTCAATTTTAACTTCCTGTTCTTTAAGCTTCTTAATACCTTTAATAGGGTTGGTTGAAATATATTCAAGTTCAACATTGATATTAAAAATAAATTTCAAGGTATCCATAACCTTATTGATAGATGAGTTTTTATAACCTTGATTTTGTTGAATAGCAATCATTTGATTGTATCTTGCCTTTGTAACTTCATTAGTATAAACAATACCAAGCCTATCAAATAAAGGTCTAAGAATCTTCTCATATTTGTTTTTGTAAATTTTTAAAGTAGCTGGTCTAACTGTATTAATAACATTAGTACAAAAATTTTCATAAGCTTGTTCCATAGTGATATGTTTAGTTTCACTATTAACAAGATTAGTTAATGCTTTTAAAATATCATTTTCATTCATCATATAGTAAAGTTCCTTTCTTGTCATTTAAATTGATTATATAAAGATGGCACTTTACTATATCCAGTTATTAAATTGTTCTAATTATTTTCATTTTCTAAGTCATTGTACATTAGAATATCTAATTTACATTTGAGCTATTTTAACTAAATAATAAATCAAGTAACCAAATATTATAAGAGCAATTAAAACCTCTATCCACTTTATTCTTTTTTCATAAACAACATTAACAATATATTTATTTTCACATTGTGTATTTGACATGCATTTAATCGTATTTTGTGAAAACAAATAATCATTACATTTTGATTCAATTTCTTTTTCTATTTCACTTAAATTTGTTTTAGTCAAATCGTATTCTTTCATGAATGATTTTGTAGTCATTATTTTTCCTCCTTTTGTTTTTTATCTAAGTCTTTAAATACTAGGTCATCAATTTTATATCCAGTTGCTTGAGATATTAAAATTGCATCAATTAAACTAAATTGTCTTTTTTCATCACTTAGTTTATTTTTTAATGATTGTTCATTAATGTTTAATATTTTTGCAATATTAAATTTTTTATTTAAATATTTAATATTACTTTTAAAATTTTTTAACATTTTTTTGTTCCTCCCTATTGAAATGCGTACTCAATTCGAGTACAATAATATTGCGTACTCGAATTGAGTACCAGCTAATAACAATAAAAGCGTAAAAGCCTCAATAAAAAAAATTAATTTTAAAACATTAGCCTTTACGAAAATACTGATATTAAAATGTGTGGCAACATAATTATATCACAATAAAATTGTTATTAAATTTTTTATTAGTTTTTTCATTAAAAAACTTTTCCCTCCAAAAGATAAAAGGAAGCTAAATTAAAAAATATATCTCCTTTCTTGAAGGCTTCCTTTTATCCAATTAAATGAAAGTGTGGTGTTGTGTAATGTGTAGTGTTTATTTAATCATGTCCAATGATGGACAAAGAACAATAGTAAAGTCTGTAATTAAATCAATTGAGAAAGCAAATCAAACATTTGATATGTTAGATCATTTTTATTCAAAAGATTTAATAAGAGAACAAACATCTCCTACCTCAATTACTTATTATAAATTAATTGATGGAGTCAAAAGATTCTATCAACAATTATACGTTGAAAGAAAAACCTTAATTGAGTGAGGTGATGACAATGATTAAAAAAAGAAAAAAAGAAATTAAAACAAAATACTGTATTAAATTAAGTAATCATGAAATAACAACCTTAATAGCAACCTTAGATAATGCAATTTATGATGTAGTAAGTGAATTAGAGGATGATTGTGAAAAGGATGATATATTAAATGATTTAAATATTAAATACGATTTAATGAACATTATTTCTATGCTTGGCTTTTCTAGGTATGATGAACACCTGGCTTCAAGAAAAGACATTATAAAAGAATGTAATAGGCTTTATGAAGCAAAAAAGAAACCAGGTAAAGAAAATGTAGAGGCTAAAGAACCAGCATCAGAAGAAGTAAAGAAAGATGATGAAGAGGTTGTAGAGCTATGATAGAAATTGAAAAGAAAGTTTTAAAAATATTAGATAAATTAAAACTTGATAATATAGAAATCTCTGATTCGTTTGATGATTTAACCGCAAGAGATATTGTTGACCTAATAGTATTTATGAATGATTTTAAAAAAATCGAATTAAAAGAAATTGATTATCATAAAAAACTAACATTGCATGATGAGAAATATGGTGAAGTATTAGTTCCATATTTTGCAATATATCGAAAGGGGGTAAATCAGTAATGGGATATTATCCAACATGTAAAAAGAAGCATAGAGATTGCTTTGCTAATGAAAGTGGTCTTTGTAAATGCCTAGGTGATACTAACTTTAAAGAAGAATGTCCATTTTATAAAAAGGATATTAATGATATTAATGATATTAATGTTCCTAATAAAAACAAAAAATAGTCAGTTGACTGACTAAAGGGGTAATTCAATTTGGAGAAAAATAAAATAAAAAATAGCACTCAAACGAGTGCTTACAAAAAAGTATTTATCGGACTTTTTCTCCAATCCATAGAGAAGGATGGGCGAGATATAAAATGTATCTCTGTTACTTGTATTATATGCTAGTTTAACAAAAAAATCAATATAAAGTAGGTGATTTAAATTGTTTAAGGTATGGAGAGATCCTGGCTAACAAATTAATAAAAGTTAGTTATGTTATTTATGTCTAATCTAATATTGATGAAAGGAGAAAAGAAAATATGTCAAGACTAAAGAACCATATTAAAAAGGGTAATCCTGTTTATGGTGGAGCTGTAAACAATAAGCGTAAGAAATATGCAAAAGAATTGCATAGAAAAGTAGCACTTGATAAACATGGAAACCCTGTATATCAGCAAGATCCATATACTGGAGAAATGTGCTATAAAAATCTTAGCAATACTCAGTTGTCATATCGTAGTGGATATGTAGATGGCGTAAGCGAATCAACTGCAGCAGCAAAAACTAAAAGCAAGTTACCAACAAATAGAGCTGCAAAAGCAAGAGATTTTAAAATTTAATTGAGTCAGTTAACTGACTAAAAAAATGTAAGTAAAAAAATAATTAAGAAAAGGATAAGTGTGTTGTGTCGTGTTAGATTTTAATAAAATTGATGAGGTAGTTGTTGCCAACAACTCAAAAGTTGAAAAAACAGCAAAAATTGAAGAAGTAAAGTTTACTGATTTTAAATCAGGAGAAGTAACTACTTATAAATACCAGGTATTACCATGGTTAGTAACTAAGACTAAAGGAAGAAATAATTTTTATTTTTCTTTAGCATTAGTATTAAAAAATGCATTAGGTAGATCATTAACATTAACAATAAATCTATCTGATGAAGATGTTCAGCAAATAAATTATTTCAAAGGTAATTTCTTTGATAGCCTTACTCCAAATGTGTCTAATAAGGTTTATGTTAAGACTCAATTTAGTTATGGTCTTAATAAAAATGATAATCCTTATGTTCTAGTTAGAATTATTATCGCTGACAAAGTGGTTAAATCTTTATTCTTACCATATTCATATACAAGAATTTTCTTTGATGCTATGAGTGATGAAGCAAAATGCTTCAATATCATTTTGGAAAAGAAATTAAATCTTGATGAAGAATCAATTTCAGAAATAGAGATTTTATAAGCTTAGTATATAGGGAAGTTACAAGCTTCCCTATATTTCTTAAATAAAGAAAAGGGGATAATAAATTATGAATGTAATAACAAATCAAGAAGCGTTTGAATTAATTAATCAAAAATCAAAATTAGAAACATATTGTAGTTCTTTAGCTGAAGAATTAAATAGTGTAAGCATGAGCTATATCAAAGTAGGCTTTTATTTATATAAAATGAAACAAGATATAAGCTTTGCTGATATTGGTTATAAAGATGTATATGAATTTGCATCTGAGCATTTTGGCTTAGGTTCAACATCAGTAAAAAATATGATTGGTGTTGTAACTAAGTTTTGTGAAGAACCTGATAAATATGGTTATCCAGCTTTAAAAGAAGAGTTTAAGGATTTTAAATACACTCAACTTGTTGAATTAGTACCAGTAGCAAATGAACAACTAGCAATCTTTACAAAAGACATGACAATTAAAGAAATTAGAGAATCAAAAAAACAACTTAGTTTAGATGAATGGCTAGGTCAAAATGAAACTGAATTTATTAATAAATGTGAATCATTATTAAAAAATTATCTAACTGATCCATATAATCTAGTTCCTGATGATGAAGAAGATGATGATGATGTTGATGAAGATAATTATGAAACAAAATCTAATAATGATTCATCTAAGATATTTAATATGTTTATGGGTAGTGATGTAACATTTAATAGAGTTGATGAATCAACAATATTAAATCCATTTAAATTTCATTTGGAATATATCATTAAATTTAAAGAGTTTAAGAAATTTCCAATAACATTTACTGCTGAATTATCATTTGCAAGTGATAATGAGTTAAAAACATCATTTGTTTTAGAAGCTCCATATAAATCACCATATTATCAATATACAAGAGCAGCATTTACTGATTTTTATGATTATAAATCAATGTATGCTTTCTTTAATAAATATGTTTATCATATTGAATATTGTAATAAGTATGATAAAGATGAAATAGCTTCTAAGGAAAAAAATAAAAAGATTGATGAAAAAAATAAAGAATTGTCTGATCTATTTTATCAATCATTTAAAGAACCTGGAGTATATTGTTATCGTGATGTTAAAGATATTTTTAATCAATTCGATTTTTTTAAAGAAAAAATTAAAATTTATAAAAAAATTTTTGAATTAAAAAAGGTTGAAGATTCAACAGTATTTTATGTTGAGCCTTATCCAAAATATAATGATTATTCATATCAAAATTCATCTGTTTATGTAATGATATATGGGTATTTTATAAGACTAACTAATTACAATGATGTTACATTTTTATTTAGTAATGTTTATCAATTAACAAATGATATATTATCTAAATGTTATTTAAAAATTAAACCTGAAGTAATAATTGATATATTAAAAAGTCAAAAGGAAGATGTTCAAGATGGCAAACAATAGCATAGAACATCATACCAAAGAAGAATTAGTTAAATTTATAAATTGTTATGATTTTACACAAGAAGAAATAAATTTAATAGGTTCAACTTTAATTAATATTTATACTGGCAATTTCGACTTCCTTGTTGATGATATTAAAGAATATAGAAAGAAATTAAAAAGGAAGAGGGAATAAATATAGGAAAGAAAACAAGTGAATTTAGGAAACTAAATGATAAAGAGCATAGAGGTCATCCTGCATATATCTATGCTAAAGAAAAGGAAGATTATTTTTTTGTTGGTTTAACTCATTCAGATATTACGGATGGTAAGAAAAATATTCCTTTAGATCATAATCCTAATCCTAAAGATAAATCAAAAGCTTATATTAGACCATATACAGAAAAATCAAATAGAAGTAGATTTGGCGCAAAGCTTAAAGGATGGTTTATGATTGATAGTGATAAAAATAAAATAAAAAAATAGTCAGTTGACTGACTATAAAAAAAGAGGTGATCGGCGACCCGAAACTTAATTCGTTCTTAGCCAACGAGTACGCTGTTTCCAACAACCCTAAAATCATCTCACAAATATTTTATCATAATAAAAAATATATTCAATAATTATTTTTAGAAAGGGGGAAAAATATGGTTCTAAAAATAAAAATGTTAAGTAAGAAGCTGATAGTAATGTTGTCAGTTCTATTGCTTGCACTTGTAACATTTATATGTTTTGCAGGCCAAGTAAATGTAAGTGCAGCATCTGTAAGTGATACTGACAAAGGTATATATAATACTAATTGGTCAATTGGTAAAGTAAAATATTATATTAATAGACAAAAAAAGTTTTTGGGTATGGGTGTTGATAAAACATATTTATATATATCATTGGTTGATGAAAATGGTAAACATTTGGATAATGTTACAAAAATTGAAATGACCTATTTTATTGGTGGTGAGAATTATCATGTAATAAAGGATGTTGAAAAATATACAAATAATTATCATATTAGCTTTTCAAATATGTTTTCAAAAGAAGGACAGCTAAGTAAAGCTGTTAATGGTGACAATGTTCTTTTTCATAAGAAATTTACTGATAGTAAATATGAAGATGTAACAATTGATTATGTATGGTTTTTTAATTTTTATGTAAGTGATTCAGTTATATTGTATGCATATTATAAAGATCCTGTTACTGGTAAAGATGCAGCAATTTCATTTTTTCCAGATGGTGAGCATCCTATGTATGACGATAATGGTAATTTAATAGGTATTTTTGATGTTGATGGTAATTTATTAGATAATTGTACTTTAAATGAAAATGGTATTCCATCAACTATTACAAAATCAGATGATGGTAAAATAACAACAACTCCAATAATTACTCCAGATGATCAAAATGGTGGTGAACATGTTGATAAAATAGTTCCATTGCCTGATATTCCTGGAATTGGTGATATTAATACAGGTATTGATAAATTAAATACAGTATTAAAAACATTAGTAATTGTTGCTGAGGTTGTTGCTGGATTAATTGTATTATTGTATTTGGTTAAGTTCTTTAAATGGTTATATAGATTAATTAAGGGGGCAATAAAATGAAAACTAAAAAATTAGTAAAACTATTATTGCTTCTTGTAGTCTTATTAGGTGGAATTGCATTTGTATTAGCTTTAATAAATAATTCAGATGATCCTGATAAACCTAATGATAAACCTAATGATAAAACTGATTATAATTTTAAACCATTAGAATTTTTAAAAAATATATTTGAAAATGATAATACAAATATAGCTAAGTCAAATGATAGTGGAACATTTAAATTAAAAGTAAATACTGATAATGTCAATTCATTTATGTATTCATCTAATTTTAAAACAATATCGGATTTTATAACATTTGGAGCTTATGACCTGGCAACGTTATCAAGATATGATTTAAAATCGTTTGATGTTTACTCTTATAGAAAAACAACTGAAAATAATAATTCGTATGTTCCATTAAGATATAGTTTTAAAACAAGTGTAGCTCAGTCAACTGAATCATTTGAATTTTATGTTTATACAAAAACTACTGCAGAAAGAACATCAACATTTAAGCCTGTAGTAACAATAACAAGCATTGATGTTGATTTAATGACTGATTTAAAAAATAATAAATATATTGATTTATTCGATATTACATCAAGTGGTATGTCAGCAGTAGTTGATATAAAAAATGATTCTATACCATTTAACATTGATGGGTTAGATGATGACATTGATAAAGGTGAATCCTATTTTATATTAAATGATGCATATGTAAAAACTACTGGTATGTATGATGACTATGTTGAACGAAGATCATATGTAAAAAATGATATATATCCAGCATTATGTTATAATTCATTTTTTGATGAAACTGCAATTGATGTAATAAAGCCTGAAACAACAAAATTTTATTATGATAAAGATTATTATACAAATCGTGAAACAAATGTATTAAGACTTGTTAATAATGATCTTGAATATACAGTTGGTAAAACATATGGATTATCTACCAATGGAACATATATAAGTGATAATCCAATTATAAAATTGTATAGATATTTTAGGCAAAATAGTATTACACCTAATTATTTATCTTTTGGTGATGTAACAAGCTATGATGATAACAATTATCCAATTTATGATTTTAAAAATTATTACTTAGTTCAATCATTTGGAATTAAAGGAACTGAAACAAATGAAGTATTAGAATTTATGCTAATTTATAAATTAAAAATTAGTGAAATAGGTAATGCTGATACCGAGTTAGAAGAATTGTCATTATATATATTAAATAATAAAAATGTATATGCTGAAGTATTTACAGCAACATGTGATGAAATTACATTTAATGAAAAAGATATATATAATCCATCATCATTAACTGCATTATCCTCACGATTTAAATATGAATATATTACAGATATAAATGGTAAGAAAATGAAGAAACCAGTATTTGATTATAGTTATGTCTCTGTTGTATCTGATGATGGATATCATATTAAAGATAGTATTAGTGAGCGTTATCCTAGTTCTTTAAAAACAAGATGTAAAGAGTATGATACAACAAAGCATTTATATGGTATTACTTCATTTGATTATACTGATTTTGTTGTTGGTAAAAAAATAAAGAATTTTTATCAGTCAGGAAAAGTTAGTACATATGGTTTTGAATTAACTTGTGTTGCTGTTGACTATTTAAAAGAAGTTCCTGAGTTAATTTTAGGATATTATTAAAAAAGGATGGTAAAAAAATATAGAATGAAAAATAAAAAATTAAGTAGAGCATTAAAGGTTGGTGCAGTAAGTTCATTAATGCTTGGTGGAATTGTAGGAACAGCTGCAATAGTAGATGAAAAGGATTATAAGGAAGTAAAAGACTTTAAAGCTGAACAAACAAAACTAGCAAATGTAGATAATATAGATGCTGGAATTGTTACATTAGATTTGGCTGATACACAAACAACCTCTACAGGTGATTACCAAATTAAGTCAGTAGATAATTTAGTATTTGCAATGAGCAGCATTGGAAAAAAATATCTAACTTATTCTAAAATTCCTGCTTTTTCTATTCTTACACAATCTAGTTCTATTCGTGATTTATGTGGTACTTATGATGCACCAAGTTTATTATATGAGTACATTACTTGGGCTAATAGAAAAAATAGTTTAGGTTTGGGTGAAATGATTCTTGGTACCGGTGATATTGATGCTGGAAATATTAGTGATTCTCAAAGGGAAGCAATTGGTTTAAATAAAGATTTAACTGGTGAGATGATTTATTTAGCAGGAGGTGATAATGATTGTCTATGCTTGCTAGTTGCAGATGATAAAGCTAATAATTGTTCATATGGTTATATTTATTTTGAAGGTGATGGTAATTTAGTATCAGCATTTAAGTATAGTTATTCAACAACATATAAGGCATATTGTATTGATTATTTTGATGAATTATTAGTTGGTATATCATTCACAAATGCTTTAGGTAATAATGCTACTAGTTCAATAGAAGATTATCCTCAATGGACTGCTGATGGTGCATTATCTAGTTATAATGTAAATCCTTTGAAAGAAGTTTTAACAACATTATTTACTCCATCTTCAAGTCAAACAAAATTATGTTTTAATGGAGTTAAAGTGAATGATAGAGATTATCCAACAATCTCAGCAGGTGATATTGTTGTAAATGTTGATAATCCATTAACACTAGATCAGATTAAGTCATGCTTTAAAGCAAATGACCCTACTGAAGGTGATTTAACAGATAAGATTAAATTTAGTGATATAACTTATAAGTTAGATACAAATGGAAAAATTGCAGTAGGAAAGTATTCAATTACGGCAACGGTTGCTGATACATCTGGCAATAGTGCAACAGTAACAAAGACTATTCATGTAGTTGATGTAGTAGCACCTAGTGTAAGTGGTAAATCTTTAACTACAGGAAATAGTACAATGTTAACTGAAGCTGATTTATTGAAGCAATTAACATATAGTGATAATTATTATAATAAAGCAAATTTAAATGTTGAATTTGAATATGATGATTATAAAGCTAATTATAAAAAGCCTGGTAATTATACAATTACTGCAAATGTAACTGATCCATCAGGAAATATTGGACAAACAACATTTGTAGTAACAGTTAAAGATACTACAAATCCAGTAATTAGTGGAACAAATAAAACAACAGGAAATAGTGCATGCTTATCTCAAGCAGAGTTAAAAGCATTGTTTACTGCAACTGATGATGTAACAACATCACCAACAATTACAATTGTTAGTGATAATTATACGGCAAATTATAAGAAGCCTGGTAATTATCAAGTTACAGCAAAGGCAACAGATGCAGCAGGAAATACAGCACAAGCAACAGTAACAATAACTGTTACAGATACAACAGCACCAACCATTAGCGCAATTAATGCTGTAGTAAGTCAAACATATACAACAAAGCTTACTGAAGCTCAGTTAAAAGCATTATTTAAAGTATCAGATGATGTAACAGCTTCGCCAACACTTGCAATAACAAGTGATACATATACTGCAAGCTATAATAAGCCAGGAACATATACAGTAATTGTTAAGGCAACAGATGCAGCAGGAAATAATGCATCAGCATCAGTAACAATTAAAGTAATTGATGATATTAAGCCAGTTATTGTTTTAACAAAGCAAATTAAGACAACAACTCAGTTACCATTAACACTTGAAAAAATCTTAGAGTATGTTAAGGCAACAGATGTAATTGATGGAACAATTACACCAACAATTAAGGATGTTAATGGCTATTTATCTAAAACAAATAAGCCAGGAACATATACATTTGAGGTTACCGCAACTGATAAAGCAGGAAATGTTGCAAAAGAAACATTAACATTATTAGTTGAGGATAAAGATGTTCCAGTAATTTCAGTATCTCAATATACTATAACTGCAGCAGCAGGACAAGTATATAAGAGAAGTGATATTATTAACTTCTTAAAACAAACAGGTCAGTTGACTGACGAAGAAGCTGCAACAGCAAGTGTTGAATCTGATTATTTTGATGAAGAAAATCCTGTAGCAGGAGAATATAATTTAACTATTACAAAAGCTGATGGAACTGTACAAGAAATGTGCTTACTTGTAACTGATTCAAATGATGATTCTAAATTTAATCAAATGTCAACAAAAGAAATAATTATTTCAGTTATTGCTGCAGTTTTATCAATTGTTTTAATCTTTGGTATTGTTAGATTAATCTTTAAAAAGAAAAGAAGATAATAAAAAAAATTAATTAAAGAAAGGGAAAGAAATGCGAAAGAAAATATATCTAATATTGACAATTATTCTTTCCCTTTTTATTTTCTATTTTTGCTTTAAATACATGTATGGTCGTGTTTCATTAATGATACAAAAACATACATTACTTCCGTTTTATAGATTGGTTAATGTAGATGAAGAATATTATCAAATAGCTTCATCATTCTTAGGATTTTTTAAAGATATATGGCATAATTTAACCTCATTTTTTAAATGGTTGTTAAACCTGTTAACATCTCAAACATTATGGCTAATAATACTATATATAGTTCAGTTTTATGTTTTTTCTTATATTCTTATAGATATTTGGGTAGATGGTTCTAATCTGCATTATAAAACTTCAAAGCTAGCTTTAGGATTTATAAAAATGATGGAATATATAAAAGAAACAATTAAAATTTGTATTAGCTATACAAAAGAAAAAAGTAGATTGTTTAAATTAATATGGATATTTTTAACTGGTATTGGTTTTCTAATAATATTTGAGTTTGTATTATTTTTTATTGATTATGTAATGAATCTTGTTCAGATGAAAAGCCATGTATTACTTTTTGATATATTTAAATTTTTAGTTGTTAAAATAATTGATTTTATATTAAATGGAAATCGCTTTTTAGTAGTGTTTGTATTTATTGTATTATTTATATTTATATCATTTAAATTAGCTTGGAAAAAACTTGAGCATAATTGGTATCATTTTAAAAGTATGGTTGATGAATCATCAACAAATAATCTTTTTACAGGTGAGCCAGGAAGTGGCAAGACCTTAACATTATCTCAATTTAGTTGTGCCGTAACTGAAAATATGATAGATAGTTACGAACGACAATGGATTGATTATGAGTTTATCCATGCTGATTTTAACATGAGCTATTTAAGATTATTATTAAAAGTTTTCTTTTTAGATTTTAAAAATGATGATGAAATAAAACAAATATTTAAGGATAATAAAAAAATATTGTTTGATTTACTTAAATTAACTCAATATATAAATTCAGATTATACAAGACAATTTTTTAACCTTTATTATAGAGATAGTTCAGTAGTATCAATGACACCACTTGTTGATCCATATTGGGATGGAATGGCAAGACGTGGGGATGTTCAAACAATGAGATTTTTTAAAAAGTTAAGTGATATGCCTTATGAAGCTGATATGTGTTTAATATATCCAGAAGCTGATAAGGAGTTCAATTCACATGACGATAAAAAAACAGTTGGTGATGATGGAACATTTGCATGGGTTGCTGTTGTATCTCATTTAATGGATAGAGCAGGTCATAATGCTTTTGATGCTCAAGATGGAGACCAATTAATAAAAAGAATTAGAGGTACTTTTGGAGAGTTCTATCACCTAGAATCAAAAAGAGTATGTTTGCCTGTAGGTTTAAGAGTAGTATATTTTTTCTTTACACTCTTTTATAATAAGCTAATTACAATCTCAATTAAATATCTTGGTGAACGTCCAAAAACTGAAAAGAAATGGACTTTAAGACGTAAACAAATCAAATATAAAAGAAATAATGTATCGTTACTGTATGCAATATTAAAATATATTGGCCAGGGATGTTATTACATTAACAATTATTTTTTAAAATTTGAATATTTTAAAATCACTGCATTAAGATCATATCATGAAGATATGAGTGATTGTAAAAAAATAAAGTATTGTCTTAACGTAATGGATTTTGAACACAATGAAAGTAAAATCTATGATTCAACTTATTTTAAAAACTTTTATAATCAGTTAAAAGAAGATTTAGCAGCAACAACAAACCTTAAACAAAATTTATTGTTGCTTGAAAAATGGTCAAGCCTAGATCCATCTTTTATGGAATATGCAAAGACTCATCAACGATTATTGGCTAATATAGTATTAGCTCAATATCCTGATAAGGAGGAAAAAAAGAAAGGGGAGTAATATTATATGAATAATGATGATATTAATAAAAATAACATGCAAATTCATATAGACTATTTTTCTTTTACATTTCCATTAAAGATTGATGAGGGTTCAGATATATTACATGCGTTTGAAAGTTTTAAAAGTGAGCTTAGTTCATTGCTGTTCATGGATGATTATGGTGAAATAAATAATTTTGCTCAAAATAATTATGATTATCAATTATCTTTGGGTGAGTATATAACAATCCGTTTTGGTGGACGCTTAACATCAATGAAAGAAATTGTTTCACTTGAAGATGGTATTAAATCCGTTGAAAAGTTTGAATCTTGTAACATTGAATTAAAAGGTCAAGGTTGTAGAGAAGTAGAAACAAAATCAGATGGTAAGATGGATTACGTTAAGTTAATTGATTTTTGCTTTAGAAATGGTGGCAAAATAACAAGACTTGATATAGCACTTGATGATACAAAAGGTGATATTATAACAATAAATGAAGTAGTTAAAAATGTAGCCAAAGGCTTATATACTTCATCATTTAGAAGCTTACCTGTAATTAATGCCAGCATTGGTAAAGATGTATCTGATGATGATGGAATGTCATTATATTTTGGAAAATCAAATGGTAAACATAAAAATGATTTAGAGCTTTGTATCTATAATAAAAAAGCCGAAAGAGCTTTTAATAACGATTCCTGGAGCGGTGATTATTGGACACGATATGAATTACGTTTTCGTGGTGATAAGGCCTTAGAACTAGCTTATTTTATGGCACAAAACAACATGCAAGATTTGGGCGAATTTGCAACAGGTCAATTAAGAAAAGTATTGCAGCTTAAAGCTGATCATATCATTGATGGTAAGAAGAGTAATGATGATAAAATATATCGTTGGGATATTAACCCTAAATGGGAAATGTTGTTACAGGGCTTTCAGGGTGTTAATTTTTGCTTACTTCCACGAATGGAAGTAACTATTTTAAGAAAAAAAGAATGGCGTTCTTATTCATTAACAAGACAAAATATATTAATGGAGCTTGCTAATGCTTATTCTAATCGTGGTGATGAATGGGATGATGTTGCTTATGCTGAACTTTGTGATAAATTACAATCTCAATTAGATTGGTTTAACTCTAATAAAGTAACTCAAAGAGATTTAGCATTAATCAATAATTATATTGTTGATAAAAATAATATAAAATCAATTTATGATGATGAAACAGGCGAATATGTTGAAGCCTCTCAATTAATAAGTATGGAAGATGTAGAGAATTATCGAAAGGAATTAAAGGAACGTTTAGATTTTTTTAAATCAAAAATGCTTCCTTTCTAATAATAGAAAAATGAAAGGGGAAAGAAATAATGAATAAAATTATTGTATTTGCTTTTGATGTAAAAGCTATATTAAATTATAATAGATGTGAGGTGCTTAATTATGTTTGAAATAAAAAGGCTTGATGATTATACAGATCCACTTTATAAAACTAAAAATATTGTCCAATTAATTGACCAGGAAATATTTTGGTTATATGATTATAAGATTTTTGTTTTTAAAGTATGTGATATTAAAATATCAAAAATTGAATTTAATAATAATATCATAATAACTTTAATTTGTGCACCAACAGTTAAAAATATGTGTTACTCATATCATGATGATATGGAATTTGATTTAAATGCAATGGAGCAAGATATATTTTTAACTTATAAAGCAGCTGAGCGAATGAAAAGGAAGAGATTGATGGATAGGCAATTTCAAATGATATTATGATAAAAAAATGCTGTAGCTTAATGACTACAGCAATTTTTTTACTTTAAAATATTATTTTTTATAAAAGATTCATAAACATTAAAATTAATTTTTGCTAATTGGATAGCCTCTAAGTATTTTATTGATTTAGCATCATTATTTTTAATACTTAGAATAGAACTTTTTAAAACGTCCATGTATTGATTGATTTTAATTTTTTTAGAATCATCATCAATAATACATTTTAAAGTTTTAAAGAAAATCCAATACTCTTTATTTTTTTGTAAAACTTCGTCATTGCTCATTTTTTCAAAATTTTTCATAATGCCACCTCTTTTAATTTTCATCATTAAGAGCTTTATATAGTTTAGTTCTTATTGATATTAAATCAGAATATTCTTGTTGATGAGACTTAATTAAATTATCACATGAATTAATTAAAGTAACCATGTCATCATTAGGTTCACCTTTTAAAGCAGTTTCTTTTAAATCTTTAAAAGTTGTTGCTTCTTTTCTTAATGTTATAATTCTTTCTGAAATAGTTATTAATAATCTGTTTATTTCCTTATTGTTAAAATCCATATAATTATCCTCGTTTCTAGTCAGTTAACTGACTTAATTTATATTTTTATCTAAGAGCTGCAAAGCTGCAGCCCTTATTTAATTAATAGTGTTTTTTTGTTAGTGTCTTTGAAATATTCAGCACCATAAATATTTTTAATTTCATCAAGTGATAAAACAGTTTTAGATCTTTTTTTAAATTCGTCATAATGGATGTACCAAGCTTTTTTATTACTTGAGAATCTTAAATTGTATTTTTTAAGCTCATTTCTTAATGGATAAGTTTTGCCAGTGATCCAAAGCCAAGAGCCACAAACCATAATATCAATATCTTGATATTTAATGAACGCATTTATAATATTAATAAATTCGTTCGCTTGTTCTTTGGTCTCTGTATCAGATTCGTAAAAATCATTTGTTTGATGATTAAATTTCATATTTTTTAAGAAATCAAATAAATATTGATATTCATTATTTATTTCAGCCATTTCTTTATTGGTGTCTCTTCCTGTAATATCTGGATGATATTTTTTTGCAAGTTGTTTGTATTCCTTTTTTAGTTCTTCAAGTGTTCTTGCTGTTCCTGTAAAATAATTGATTTTCATAATATTAACCCCTTTAAATTAAAATTTTTAGTGAAATCTTGAGAGGTTTATATAAAACCCCTCTTGATTTCTTTTTAAATAAGCTTTATAATTAACTTACTTACTTTAATAAGTAAGTTTCAAGCTTATTTCTAAGTTCCCTTTTATAAATGTCGATTTGAAGGAACTTACAAAAGTCTAATAAGATTTGCCACTTTTCGGAAGTGGTGGCAGTCTTATAGGCTTTTTTTTCTTCTAAAAGCTTTTTAATGTTTAACATAATTTTTTCACCTCCTTTTATGAAATAATCTAACAAGCTTCTTAAACCTCATTTAACACCCCCTTTCTATGAAAGACCTTTCGAACTTCTTTGAGTTCCATATTATCTGAACTCAAGAGAAGAAAGCTCAATCTTTTTTATCCTTTTCACCATTTACTTTTTTTATCGGTTAGCGTACCTTCTCTGCAACGCTTATTAAATTAAATGGTTTTAGGATAAACAACATCTTTTATTTATTTGATTTACTTTTTTTCTTCGGAAGGCCCTTTCTGCACCTTCTTTTATTGAGCAAAAAATTTCATAATGCAAATGTCGAAGATTTTTTTTCAAAGAAAAAAAACAAAAAAAAGTTTTGCATAATAAATCATCCACAGAACCTTTAGAAAAGAAGATTTATTATGCAAAAGTTTTTTTTGCATTTGCATTATGAAATTTGTTTGCTCTACGCTTTTTGTGCAGAAAGGGTTTTCTGAAGAAAAAATGTAAATCCCCCAATAGAGGGAATAACCGTAGAAAACCATAATTTACATAAGCCAGGTACGTTAATAGAGAAACAAAAGTCAGCCAAAAAGGAATAGTCCAGTGGACTGTTCCTTTTTGAAATATCCCCCAAGTCTCAATGAAAAAACTAAAAAGAGAAGAGCAGCACAAGAAAAGCCATGCTTTTCAGGGACACTTCAAAGAACACACAGAAACAAAAAGAAAAAGATCCTTTCAAAACAAAAGGATCATCCAAAGGGCAAACCGAAGAGGAAAAGAAGCTTATTAGAAAAAAGATGGTTTTTAGAAGAAAAAACACATGAAAAAGTGTTGTTTTTAGTGATGAAGTAAGCCGTTTTTTCGCTGAAAAAACGAGGGGCTTCACTAATAGCCCCCCTATATTGACATTTAATCATTAAAAAATAGCCTTATGAAGCCAAAAATTAACATTTTTTCATATGGCAAAAATAACACAAAAATGTCAACATAGGGGGGTAAATTCTTACCTACAATAAGAAACCTCTTTATGTTGACATTAATTAAAAAGATTATTAACTTCAATATTAGTTTAGCACTAATTTTTGATAATGTAAACAGGAAAAATAAAAAAATTTAAGCTCTATTTATGAGCATTTTAAAATGAATTATAAATTGTTTACTTTAGTATTAAATAGTGATAATATAATAAGTGCCATTTATGGCGGCATTTGGAAGGAGCAATAGTATGAATATATTTATCCAAAAGGAGACAATATTCAAGAAATAAGGAGGAACTAAATGGATTATTTAGTTTCTTTAGTGATAATATTAGTATTAATTATTATCATTAAAGATAATTCTAGAAAGTAGAATTATCCTTATATTTCGTTGATTTATCTCCTTTAAAATGCCGAAAAGGGAAGATGCCACTCTTCCCTTTTCTTTTTTCATTGATCTGTCTCCATTGTCTTTCGACACTATCATTATATGCTAAAAGACAAAAAATATCAATAGTGTTTGATTTTAAATTAGTCAAACGGTTTTTAACACTTAAAAAAAATAATAAAAAATTAATAAAATACACAACAACTGGATATAGTAAAGTACCAACTTTATATAATTGTAATTGTTCAGGAGGTATAAAAATGAATAATCATTATATAAGTTCTATGGCTTTAAGATTATTATTTATATATCATCAATTAATAGAATATGGATATTTTGATCCTGATATATTAGATATAAGTGATGATATGAGAATACGGTATATATCAAATATAAGGTATTTTTTTAGTGAGTATCAAATTTATTATTTAGACTTAAAATATGATGCTCTTAATAAACGCTATGTTCTTGTTAGAAAATGCAAATAGTATATAGTACAGTTATCAATTCTAACCGTTCGAGTCCTCTTGGGCGCGCCAGATTGTTCAGTAATATCAAGGATTTTCTTGCTTCCATACAAGAGGGGTCCAAG